>WGND01000009.1 GCA_016124805.1 Hyphomicrobiales bacterium
ACAAAAAGGCCCGCGATCACTCGCGGGCCTTGATGTCTGACCATCCTTCGAGACGCCGCGTGGCGGCTCCTCAGGATGAGGTTTTCTTTCCGACGAATGCGCTCAGGCGAATTCGAAGAGACCGGCTGCACCCATGCCGCCACCGATGCACATGGTGACAACGCCGTATTTGACGTTCTGGCCAGCGGCCTTGCGGCGCTTGCCTTCGAGCAGGATGTGACCTGTGCAACGGGCACCTGTCATGCCGAAGGGATGGCCGATGGCGATGGAGCCGCCATTGACGTTGTACTTTTCAGGGTCGATGCCGAGACGGTCACGCGAATAAAGGCACTGGCTGGCGAAAGCTTCGTTGAGCTCCCAAAGATCGATATCGTCAACCTTGAGGCCATGACGTTCGAGCAGACGCGGCACGGCGAAGACGGGACCGATGCCCATTTCGTCGGGCTCGCAACCGGCAACCGTGAAACCACGGAAGGTGCCGAGAATGTCCATGCCGCGCTTTTCGGCATCCTTGCGTTCCATCAGCACGACAGCCGCCGCACCATCGGAAAGCTGGCTGGCGTTACCGGCCGTAATATATTTGCCTTCCTTGATCTTCATGCCGTTCTTGAGAACAGGCTTGAGACCCTGGAGGCTTTCCAGTGTGGTTTCGGGACGGTTGCATTCGTCCTTGTCGACAACGTAATCGACGATGGATTCTTCACCGGTTTCCTTGTTGACCTTCTTCATCTTGGTCTTCATGGGAACGATTTCGTCGTCGAAAATGCCATTGGCCTGGGCCGCGGCAATGCGCTGCTGGCTGCGAAGGGCATATTCGTCCTGATAGTCGCGCGACACGTTGTAACGATCAGCAACGATTTCGGCGGTTTCGATCATCGACATCCAGAGCTCAGGCTTGGTGCGCATGAGTTCTTCTTCGGTGATGTTGTTGTAGTTGGCACCCTGCATCTGCACGAGCGAGATCGACTCAACGCCGGCGCCGACCATGACCGGCACGCCTTCATTGAGGATGCGGCCGGCGGCCATGGCGATGGTCTGCAGGCCTGAAGAGCAGAAACGGTTGACCGTGACGCCCGATGTGGTGACCGGCAGGCCGGCCCACATGGCGGAGAGACGGCCATTATTCATGCCGGTGGCGCCTTCGGGATTGCCGCAACCCATGATGACGTCTTCGACTTCAGCCGGATCGATGCCGGCACGGGCAACGGCGTGCTTGATGGCGTGGCCACCAAGGGCGGCGCCATGTGTGTTGTTGAAACCGCCGCGACCGGATTTGGCCAGGCCTGTGCGGGCGGTGGATACGATGACTACTTCTCTCATGGGGGTCGTTCTCCCGTTTATTGACGCATTTTGAAGTCCGGGCCCGGAGGCACCCGCTGCGTCACGTCACGCAATAAGTGCCGTTCGCCTCCCTATAAGGCGCCCGTTTCATTGCCGGGGACCATAGACGGGCCGTCGGGCTTTTGGAATCGAAAAACTCAAGGCTTACCGCCACAAAGAACAGGATTTCGCAGCGTTTTTATCGCCTCTGCCACAAAATGGCCCCGAAAACTCCCGCTTCACGCCGCCATCGACCCCCGAAGCGGTCACATTCGCGAACAATATTTCTCCATAGATGAACAGCAGAGATGCCCAAAACTGACGGGCGCCTGAAAGGGGTCAACAATGAAACGTCTTATGCTCTTGATTATGGCAGGCCTGGTGACAGCCGTTGGCGCCGCTCTGGCAGCAGACGGTCGCACCACGCAAAGCCAGGCTTTTCCGATTGAGGAACGCGCCGTCATCGTGAGCGCGCTGGACAGCCAGCATGCTTCCCCCGTGACGGGCGAGGCAACATTGGTGCAGTTCCCCGTCTATTTCACGGCGTCGGAGACTTCACCCACGCCGGAAGCTGAAATGGCGCTTGCCGCCGTGGCGGACGAAATCACCATTCGCGGCCTTGATCATGTGAAGGTCGCCCCTGCCCCCAAGGCAGAAATGACCAAGGACCTCAGCCAGCGGGCGAAGCTTAATGACCGTGTTCTCAGCGTTTCGCAGTCGCTCGAGAGCCATGGCGTGCCCGCCCGCTGGATTGAGGTTGATCTGCCGAACATGTCTGGCGTCT
This sequence comes from Hyphomicrobiales bacterium, assembly GCA_016124805.1. Lineage (GTDB taxonomy): Bacteria > Pseudomonadota > Alphaproteobacteria > Parvibaculales > Parvibaculaceae > Parvibaculum. The sequence goes on from WGND01000009.1 coordinate 2,105, forward strand.
AGCCCCTTCATCTCGGCAGAACCGGGGCATCCCCCCTGCCCGCGACGGTTCTGCGGGATCGGCCCGGTCCGTTTTCCTGTCCCCCCCGGCAGGATGAGCGGGCCGGGCCTTACTTTTCCATCAGCACCCGGCACCGGTTTCCTTGTCAGCCTGCCTTCCAGCCGCTAGACAGTGCCTCACCAATTGTGACCGGTTTGGAATTCTTCATGAGCGCGCGTTTTGAAATCACTGCCGATGTGGCTGACCTCACCCAGGGCGACCAGCCTGTGAGCGACAGCACGGTTATGGGCCTTTTCACAAAGCTCTTTGAAGGACTGGCCCTGTCTCAGGCACCTGACGCCAAAGTACGTCCGCTCTCGATCAATTGCGACTTCGTCAATCAGGCTGACGGCGATGTCGCCCTGAGCGGATCAGCCGTGGTGACGCGTGCCACGCGTAGCGTGATGTTCATGTCGGCGGAGATCAAGACCGGCGAGCGCTTCATCGCCACGGCCACGGCTGTCTACAAAACCCTGCCCAAAGCCTAGACCGTCCCCACCTTGCAGGCCGGACGGCATTCGATATAGTGACGCGCGCCGGGCCGGGACTTTTCTCCGCCCGGCCTTCTTGTGAGCACAAACCGACATGTCCTCGCCCGACGGGATGCCTGATGATGGTGATCCGCTGACGCAGCTTGATGCGCTGATTGCGCGCGGCGAGCGCGCGCCAACGCTTGCCTATATTGACAGCCTGACAAGCCCGATCATGCCCGGCTGGCTGGCGGTGGAACTCGCCCGGGCGCTGATGGATTTGGGCGAGGCAGGCCGCGCCATTGCCCTTCTCGCGCCGCTTCGTGATGAAGGACGGGCCAGCACGCGCATGATGATCCTGCTTGGCCGCGCGCTGACGGCTGCAGGTCAGATCGATACCGCCATCGCGACGCTTTCCGATGCGGCCTATATGGATGGTCAGTCAACGGAGGGTCTGGTGGCGCTGGGCGAAGCCCAGATCGCAGGCGATGCCCTGCCCGCCGCCATTGCCACGCTGGAGCGGGCACTGCGTCTTGATCAAGGCTCCTATGATGCGCATTTCCGGCTCGGCGAAGCCTGGGCCCTGCTGGATGAAACAGGCAAGGCGGCGCGCGCCTATCAGCAGGCCATCAATAGCGATGCGCGTGATCCACGTGGCGCGGCACTGCGGCTGGCCGAGATCAATCTGGCCGCGCCGCCCAGCCGCGCCTCCAATGCCTATGTGCGCCATCTCTTTGACGGCTATGCGCCGCGCTACGACACGCATATGACCGGGGCGCTTGCCTATCGCGGGCCGGCGATTCTGGCCGGGCTTGCCGCATGCCTGCTGGGCCCGGCGCCGGCCACCTTCCGGGCGATTGATCTGGGATGCGGCACGGGGCTTTCAGGGGCCGCCTTTCGGCCCTATTGCGCCCATCTGGACGGCGTCGACCTTTCGCCGCGCATGGTGGCCGCTGCCGAAGCCAGCGGTTATTACGAAAGCGTGACCGTGGGCGATCTGCTGAGTGCGCTGGCCGTGCATGCCCATGATCTCGACATGGCGATTGCCTGCGACACGATCATTTATCTGGGCGATCTCGCGCCTCTTTTCACGCTGCTTGCCCAGGCGCTGAAGCCGGGTGGCTGGTTCTTCTTCAGTGCCGAAAAGCAGGATGAAGACGCAGGAAGCGATTTCGAGGTGGGCCCGACACGGCGCTTCCGCCATGCGCGCGCCTATCTGGAGCGGCTGGCAGCGACCCACGGGTTTGAGATTGCGGCCATGGAGGAGACATCGCTCCGGACGGAAAAACGGCAGGATGTGGCCGCTTTTGTCTGCGGCTTCCGGCGTCTCTGAGCACCAAGCCGGGGGTTAAATCCCCGCTTGGCAGAATTTGCCTGTTTTTTGTCATTTCAGCCAAGAGCACCGCGCCCTAATGTGGCGGCATGACACAGACAGCCAAAACAACGACACCGAGCGCCAAACCGTCAGCCACCCCGCGGCGGGTGCTGATGGTCGGCTTTCCGCAGGCCCAGATTGTGGACATCACCGGGCCGATGGAAATTCTCGCACGGGCCCGCCTGCCCGACCGCCGCCCGGCCTATCAGGTGGAACTGATTGCTGAAGTGGCCGGTCCACTGACGACGACATCGGGGCTCAGCCTTATCGCCACGCGGAGCCTGCGCGATATCAGCGATGCGGAACTTGCCGGTCTCGACATGCTGCTGATCTCCGGCGGCGACGGGGTGGACGCCCAGCTCACCAATGACGCGCTCCTCACGTTCATCAAGCGGGCAGCGATACCGGCACGGCGCGTTGCCTCTGTCTGCTCAGGCTCACTTCTGCTGGCGGCTGCGGGCCTGCTGGATGGGCGGCGGGCCGCGACCCACTGGACGGCGATTGACTGGTTCCGGAAGACCTTTCCTGCCGTCGATGTCGATGGCGATGCGATCTATGTGCGGGATGGCAAATTCTGGTCGTCGGCCGGGATCACCACCGGCATGGATATGGCGCTCGCGCTGATCGAGGAAGATCTGGGCCGCCAGGCAGCGCTCGGCATTGCCCGACGCATGGTGATGTTTCTGATGCGACCGGGCGGGCAATCGCAATTCTCCTCCCAGCTTGCCGCGCAGGGCGTGGAGGATGAGCGCATCGCGCGCGTCTGCCGCTTCATTGCGGAGAACCCTGCCGCCCCATTGACGGTGCCGCAGCTTGCCGACACCGCAGGCATGAGCGCGCGCAATTTTGCCCGCCGCTTTGCCGAGGAAACCGGCGTGACGCCTGCCCAGTTTGTCGAACGGTCGCGCCTTGATGCGGCCTGCCAGATGCTGGCCGTGCAGGAAAGATCGCTTGAGCGGATTTCACGCGAGGCCGGCTTTGGCGCCAGCGAGCGCATGCGCCGCTCCTTCCTGCGCCATCTCGGCATCACGCCGAACCGCTATCGCGAACGCTTCAGCACGGCGCAACGCGACAGCGCCCAACCCCCTCATCCCCCGACCCAGAAAGAAGGCAACCATGTCGAACATTAAGAACCGCACCATCGGCATTCTGATTTTTAATGACGCAGAGGAGCTTGATTTTGTCGGCCCCTATGAAGTCTTCACCATGTCCAATGAAGTCAATGGCTGGAACGGCAAGGAAGGCCGCGACAAGGTGGTGCTGATTTCAGAGGACGGCAAGCCGGTGACCTGCGCCAAGGGCATGGTGGTGAGCGCGCATTGCAGCCTTGCCGATGCGCCCGCGCTGGATGTGTTGCTGATCCCCGGCGGGCAGGGTACGCGCAAGGAAGTGAACAATGCCAAGCTGATGGCCTGGGTGACGAAGGTTGCTCAAAATTGTGAATGGGTGACGAGCGTCTGCACAGGCGCGCTGTTGCTGACGGCGGCTGGTCCGGCGAAGGGCAAGCGTGTGACGACACATTGGGGTTTCACCCAGACCCTGCGCGAACGCAAGGAAGCCAGCGAGGTGCTGGAGAATATCCGTTATGTCCGCGACGGCAATGTGGTGACAGCGGCTGGTGTTTCGGCCGGCATCGACATGGCGCTGTGGCTCTTGGGCCAGATGCATGGCGAAAACCAGGCTCGCCTGACCCAGCGCGGCATGGAATATGATCCCGCCCCGCCCTATACCGCCGCCGTCTGAGAAAGGCTTCGGGGCGAATTCAAGCCTGACAAGCCTGCATGCAACGCCTAGTCTTGCGCCCCGACCCGGAATCACGCCGGGCCGGGGCTTTTATTCACGACAAGCGACCGGAAGAATCATGAGTGAAATGATCGAAGTGGCCCGCAGCAGCGTGCAGACCTGGGAATGTGACCAGATGGGTCACATGAATGTGCAGTTCTATGTGGACAAGGCAACGCAGGGCCTTTCGGCCCTTGCCGCCAAGATCGGTCTGGGCAAGCGCTTTGTGGCGAGCGACGGGGCGCGCCTTTTTGCCCGCGACCATCATGTGCGCTTCCTGCGCGAGCAGCGCCCGGGCGCACCCTATTTCTGGCGCAGCGGCGTTGTCGAGGTTCGCGACTACAGCCTGCGTGTCTATAGCGAGATGGTGAACACTGTGTCCGGCGAGATTGCCGCGACCGTAACCGCCGATGTCGAATTGATGGATGAGGAAAAGCGCAGCGTCTTGCCGCTGCCCGCCAAGACAAAAACGGCAGCCCATGGCCTGATGATCGAATTGCCCGCGCATGGCGCGCCGCGCGGCCTGACCATGGATGCACCGCGCGCCGCGCCCAAGCTTGCCGATGCCGACAAGATGGGCATGGTTTCAACCTTTACAGGCGAAGTGCTCGAAGCCATGTGCGACGGGCAGAATTTCATGACGACGCGCTTCTATATGGGCATCGTCTCGGATTCCATTCCCAATCTGCTGGCGCAGACGCGCGGCGAAGACCGCTCCTCCAGCATCGCAGGCGGCAATATTGGCGGGGCGGCGCTTGAATATCGTTTCATCTATCGCGCCTTCCCGCAGCTCGGCGATGTGCTGACACTGCGCAGCGGGCTGAAGGCTGTCTCGGAAAAAACCTATGTCTGGGCGCATTGGCTTTTTGACTATGAGACGGGGGCCTGTGTTTCCACCTCCGAGGCCGTGGCGATTTCCCTCGACCTCACGGCGCGCAAGGCCGTTCCCATTCCCGAGCAGATGCGCATCGGCCTTGAAAGGCTGGTGATACCGGGGCTCGGCGTCTGATCTTCCGCCGCTAGGACGACAGCTTCGCGCGGCGAATGACCAGACCGCGCTCGGCGGCGAGGCGCTGAATGGTTTTCATGCCGCGCACCATGGGCAGAAGCCGCTTCATGTCATGGGCTTTGCGGGCGGCGGCAGCATGCTTTTGCGTGGCGTGGTATAGCGCCAGCATGTCGGTTTCGCTCATCGCCCGCAGCTGCGCTTCACGCGCAATGCGCTGAGGATCATCTTCCTCCAAGGTGAAGGGGGACCTGAGCGGTGCCGTCATGCGTCGGTCAGGCGCGCATCAAGAGCCAGCAATTCACGTCGTATGGCTTCGGGAAATTCCATCGGGATGAAGTGACTTGCCTGCCCGATGCGCAGAATGGTGGCATCGGGATCGCTTTCGGCCAATCGCTGCGGGCCAGGGGCGCGGCATGTGGAATGTTTTGCCCCGGCATAAATGAGCGTGAGGGGACGGTCGAGTTTCTGGATCGCTGCCCAGACATCATGATCCTGCGCGCGGAAGTTTGCCGCCTCCCAGACAGGCGCACAGGTGAGCGTGACCTGCCCATCGGGCATATCCATGGTGCCGCCCTCAATATAGTCGGTGATCACGTCGTCGGGCCATGTGCGGAAGGCGCCACGGCCCCGGTAGGAGGCAAGCATGGCGGCGCGGTCGGGAAAGACCGCCCGGCGACGCTCGGCGGCATTGGCCAGCAAGACCGGTGGAACCTTGAGCCCCAGTTTGGTCACGAGGCTGGTGAGGCTGTTCAGAGCACGCGGAATGAGCACAGGATCGATCAGACATAATCCGCGCACGAGATCGGGCCTTTCGGCCGCTACCATCAGGCTTGTGGTGGCCCCCATGGAGTGACCGGCCAGAAGAACCGGGCCACCGGCCTCATCGGCAAAGCGCTCAACCATATGAATGAGGTCGTCGCGATAGACATGCCAGCTGCTGTGACTGGCGGGATCTGCCGGCAGATGTGTCTGGCCATGGCCACGCGCATCCCAGGCGCGAATGCGGAAACGACCACTGAGCGGACTGAGCAGGCGCCGATAGGTGAGCGCATTGAAGCCATTGGCATGAGCGAAATGCAGGGGCGGCTTGTCCGCCTCATGCGGCCATTCCAGATAGGAGAGAATGCCCGTGTCATGCGGCAGGCTGCGACGGGCAGGCTGTTCGTCCTCATGCATGTGGATACTTGGATTGGCAGTCGTCATGACAATGGCTTTCGAAGTCAGCATTTTCCCGGTTCAGGCAAGCGCAAGCTTGAAGTTGCGACGGGTGAGACGCGGGAATGCCGGGAAACTGGCAATGGTATCCGCACCTATATCGTGAAGTAGGGCCTCGGCGGCCTTTTTCGACTCGCTTTCGAGTGCGGCAAGGCAATCCAGCGGTCGCTGCAGCATCCACAATTCGAAGGGATAAATCACGCGCTTTTCGGTGACGCCTTCCAGCGTGAAGTCATGCTGGCCCAAGCCGCGCGGGATTTCGCGGTTTTCGCCCTGCCCTTCGGGGTTTTCCGCAACCCATTTTTGCAGGGCATGGGCAGTGGAGACAAGTTCGGGAATCATTTCGCGCGCAAAGCGTTCCAGCACCGGCATGAGCGTGGCGGGCACCTCGTCATGGGGCAGAAACTCGCCGCCCAGCGGGTGAGGCGGCTTCATCATGTCCTTGACCCAGCGCACAACATGGGGCGCCTTCTCTTTCATAATCTCGCCGGAGGCCGGGTCGAGATATTGATGGGCATAGAGCGGACCGATCAGGCCGAAATCACCGATGGAGGGACGGGTGCCGAAAAGAAATTCATATTTGGCAAAATGCGCGTCGAGTTCGGCGAGCAGGCCTTCATAGGATTTCTCGATGGCCGCGCCCGTCGCCTGCGTGACTCCGAGATTTGGCAGGGCCCCGGCAAAGGGTTTGGCGATCTGTTCGCCCAGCGCCACCTGCTCTTCCCGGCTGGCAGCGGGCAGGCTGAGCGCGCCGAAAGCGGCAATCGCATAATCGCGGTTCTTGGTCCAGCGATAATGCATGGCGGGCAGTTTCAGCCATTCATCGCCATAGGTTTCGAGCAGCAGCGAGGCAAGCTTCTGACGCGGCGTGGCGGGTGTGATCGGGGCGGCGGGAAAGCGGCGCTCCAGCTCGTCGATAATGTCGGATGAATCCTGCAGGCATTCATCTTCCGGCGTGATGACCACCGGGATGACGGGCCAGCCGACACGCGGCAGGATCACCTCCATATAGGCCTTCCTGTCCCCCAGATATTCCACAAAGGGGATGCGTTTGAAACGCAGATAGGCCCGTACCTTGCCGGAAAAATAGCTGACTTCTGCGCCATAAAGGCTGTATCCGCGTGACATGTTGGCTTCTTCCCTGATGCTGTCGACCATTGCAGTCATATTTTGGTTGCAGGGAGCTTAGCGCAGCTTGGCTATTCAGGGGCAATGAGACGCTGTCCGTTTCTGCACATGCAAACGCCGCCCCCTTGCGGGAGCGGCGTCTGGCCATGCGTGAAAGGACCGAGGCTTACCAGCTGTAACGCAGATTGAGCGACAGGCCGCCGGATGTGGCGTTTTCGCGGAAGTCGCCCGAGGCAGTGAGGCCAAGGCTCAGATCATCGGTGGCGAAAGCCTGAAGACCAAGGCCGAGCAGCAGCGCATCGCGATCCTGCTGGTTGGACGCCACCTGGAAGGCAGAGCCCGGCGAGCCGGCAAAGGACCATGTGGCGGTGTCATCTGCCTGGTCGATGTCATGGCCCCAGCGAATATCAGCCGAGGGAATGACCTGACCGAGGAAGCCTGCGTCGAACTGTGTGGCAAGGCCCAGACCAAGGCTCGACCGCAGCACGACATCATCATAGCTCGACTGGGTGAGATTGGCGCCGGGCGCGCCTGTCTCGGTATAGCCTTCGGTATGGATGTGGAAGAGGTCGAGACCGGCGACGGGACGAAGCGTCCAGCTGCCTGCCGCGATGGTGTAGCCAAGCTCGGCGGAGCCCGACAACGTCAGGCCGTCATAGTCGCCCTGGGCTTCATAGACCGTGCCGAAGAGATTGACGTAGCGCGATGTCTCGTGACGGTTGAAGGCCGCCCCCAGCTGACCGGAAAGGTCGAAGGCGCCGAATGTTTTGCCGGCATAGAGCCCCACGAGATAGCTGTCGACATTGCCGTCGGTCGTGACGCGATCGGGATTGATGTCGGCATGCGCATAACCGGCTGAGAGGCCGAGGATGGTGCTTTCATCCAGACGGAAATCGTAACCGGCCTGAAGGCCGCCGCCCTGATAGTCGTAGCCGTCATTGAGGCCGCTGCGGGCATCCGTTTTGCCCGCCTGACCGAAGGCACGCATCCAGAAACCATAATCGGCACCCGAACCATAAAAGGCCGGGCCATAGAGCGAGGCTGTCAGATCGCCTGCCGCGCCATTGGCTGCCAGCTGAATGCTGCCGCCAGCGCGCTCGGCGGTGTTGAGCGCGCCGAGGCGACCCTGCACGCCGGAGAAGAAAAGGCCGAGCATATCGGTCGTGATGCCTGTCTGGGCCCCCGTCGTGTCGGGCATGAGGGCATCAAAGAGCGCGGCACTCTCAGACGCCGAGAGCGAGTCGATCTGGCCGATAAGGGCAGCTACATCCGAGCTGGGTGTGCCACTGGCGATCAGATTGTCGAGGGCCGTGGCAAGCGGCGCGCCGAACGCATTGGCGTTATCGGCATAGTCAACGCCGGTACGGGTGAAGGAGAGGGTCAGATTATCCGACTGATAATCAAAGTCCGGTGTGACATAGACCAGATCAAGATAATCATTCACCGTGCCGAAGGTACCCGTCAGGCTGGTGCTGGTGATGAGTTCATAGCTCAGGTCGGTGCGGAAAGTTGAGAGCTTGTAGAGGTTGAGTGTGCTGGCACCGTCAAGCGTGGCCGCGCCGGTCACTGCAAGCTGGTCAACACCCTCTTCACCCATTTCAATGTTGAGACTGCCGGTGGCAGCGTTGGCAAAATCACCATCAATGGTGAGCGTGCCGACCGTGCCGTCACCGCCGGGGAAGAGATCACCGGCATTGGTGAAGGCGGCTGTGGTGATGGTGCCCGACGACGCGAAGGACGCACCGCTGGCGACATCAAAGCTTGTGGTGGATGAAAAATCATTCGTCAGCGTGAGGAAGCCCGACAGAACCGAGGTCACTTCGAAATTGACGAAGTTGTCGCTGTCGTACGTCACGGTGCTGGCTGTATCGAAGTTCAGTGCATCGCTGCCTGCTTCGCCATCGACGATACCTGTGATGGTGCCGAAATATTGCGTGAAGGCATCGTCGCCGCCGCCCATCTGCACAGCATAGCCATTGCCGCCCGTGATGCTGCCATAATTGTCAAAGGTCAGGTTATAGGTCCCGGCCGTATTGATCATGCGAACGCCGAAGCCATCCGTGCCTTCAATGCTACCAAAATTGGTGATGTCCGTGCTGCCCAGTGCATCGCCGCCATTGCTGTCGTCGATGAGAATGCCGTTATCGGCACCTGTGATGGACGCGGTGAGATGGCTGAGGTCACCATTGACGATGGTGCCGCCACCAAAGGCGATGCCTTCGCTGTTGCTGGGGTTGAGCTCGCCCGGCTTGGTGCCCTTGGAGCCCTGGCCGGCAATGGTGCCGTAGTTGTAGACGCTGCCAACGAGATCGATATCCACGCCGTCGCCATCGCCGAAATCATAGGCGTCGTTGAAGGTGCCGATGATGGTGCCGTAATTGGTGACCGAGCCATCGGTATCCGAACCGACGCCGGAGCCATTGAGACCGGTGATGGTGGCGCCCAGATCGTTGATGACGGTGACGCCGCTTGTTGCGTCATCAATGGTGATACCGTGCTTGCCGCCGGTGATGGTGCCACCAGCATAGTTATGCACTGTGGCGTTCAGACCATCGACGCGCACACCATACATGTCGCCGATTTCATAACCATCATCGCTGGCATCGGCATTTGTGTCCGCGCCGACAACAATGGCACCAGTGGTTTCGATGGTGCCATAGTTGTTGAGAATGCTGTCATCGCCTTCCAGACGGACAGCGCCGACTTCGCCCTCATTGGCCCCCTCCTCAACGCTGGCCGCATCGCCATTGGCCTGGATGAGGCCGTAATTGTTGACGGTGATGGTGCCGCGGTCACCTGCGCGCAGGGCATAGACATTGGAGTCCTGATCCTGGCCGCTCAGATTGGTGGCATTGCCGTTGGAAATGATCTTGGCATTTTCATAATCGAGTGCCGTGCCGTTGTTCACGACACCAGTGCCGACGCGCAGCGAAATGGCATTGTCGCCAGAGGCGGGCGAGAGGTCGTTCTGGATCGTGCCGGTGTTTGTCACATCCGCATCATCGTCGAGACGGACCGTTTCGTCACCTGACGAGAAAATCGTCCCCGCATTGATAAGCGTGATGTCATTGTCGAGACGGATGGCATTGCCGCCGCCCAGTGCCTCAATGAGGCCCGAGGCATTATTCGTCAGGACAATGCCATCGGCGCTGCTCGCGCCAATTGCATTCTCGGTCGAACCGGCAACGGAGGTGACGGTGCCATTATTGGTGAAGTTGTTGCCACCCGTGATCGTGATGGTTTCAGCGCCGGTGTTGGTTTCATTGCTGACCGTGACGCCGGACTGGATGGTATCGCCATCGCCGGGCACCGCCGCGCCATTGGTGGTGGCGGCGATGTCGGCGGCGAGAACCGCCTGCACGCTGACGCTCGCCATCAGAATGGCCGTGGTGAAAACAAGACTGTGATGCAGGGCACGGCCTGTGCCCGAAATATGATGTCGCATGAATACCCCCAGAAGATCACGCGCGGTCCGCGCATGAGATGGAGGTGTTATTGCCCGTCTGTGTGTAGGGAAGACAAAGGTAATATTTAGATTTTATGACGTGACCCGCATGTCACAGGCCGCGAGGGGAAATGATCTATTCGCGCAGACCGGAGGTGGCGTTGTTCAGGGGTTCGCTGGGCACCACCTTCAACAGCAAAGCCTGCTTGCACTGGTCGAGGCAGGCAATGATGCGGCGCGGCGTCTTGTCCTGAAGATAGAAGAAAATATTGTAGCGCGTGTCGACAATATTGCTGATGGCGTCCAGCTGCCAGACATCATCGATCCTGGGCAGGGGCTGGTTACCCGAGGCGAGCTTCAGCATGGCCAGCGCCCGGGTGAGGCGCTCGTCCTGCGCCTCCGTCCCCATGAGCCGGTTGAAGCGCAGCCCGTATCGGGGATCAAAATCGTCCGAGGCCGGTGGCGTATTGGTGCCGGGCGGCTGGGCCAGAATGGAAACCGGGTCTTGCGACCCGTCAACGACCCAACGGCTCCCCTTGATGGGGACAAGCGCCTGACCGATGGGGGAGCAGACGAGCACCAGCCACTGATTGAAGGGGGACGGGACGGGCGCAATTGTGCCCTCGGGCGCATTCAGGCACATGAGATCATCATCAGCATTTTTGGCCTGCGCCGGACGCAGGGGCGGCACGGGTGGCGCGAGATCGGCCCCCTCAGGCAGGTCATTTGATTTTGTCGCCGCATAGGCTCTGGCAAGCGCTGCGTCTTCGTCCGACCGGACCGGATCGCCAGGCTCCCAGACCGGCACTGTTGCGGCCATGGGCATGTCTTCGGCATCAGCCGCGAAAGCCGAGACCGGTAACAACAGAAAAAGCAGGACGCGCAGAAGGAGGAACATGTGGGGCTTTCGAGAACTAGTGGCACGATTATAGCCATATGCTCCGCATAATGAAAAACCCCCCGCTCTAAAAACGGGGGGTTCATCGTCTCAATTCCGAAGGTCAGCCGTCAGGCGGCTGCTTTCTGGGGGGCGAAGCGGCCATAAAAGGTCTCGCCCTTGTCGGCCATGTCGCGCAGAAGCTTGGTCGGCTTGAAACGGTCGCCATATTTCTGGGCAAGGCTGTCGCAGGCCTCCACAAAGGCGCGCGTGCCGACCATGTCGATCAGCGAGAGGGGGCCGCCCGTCCAGGGTGCGTAGCCCCAGCCGAGAATCGCCCCGACATCGGCGTCGCGAACATCCGTGACGACGCCCTCCTCAAAGCAGCGGGCTGCCTCCAGCGCCTGGATATAGAGGAAGCGGTTTTTCAACTCCTGCACATCGACATCGTCAATATCCCTGGTGACGGGCACCACATCGGAGAGGCCCGGCCAAAGCCGCTTCTTGCCGTCGGCGGGATAGTCGTAAAAGCCCTTGCCCGCCTTCTTGCCGACGCGGCCCAGCTTTTCAACCATCTGCTCGATGATGGGGTCGGCAGGGGTCGGCACATATTTGTCGCCGAGATCCTTCTTGGTCTGCTGACGCACCTTGAGGGAGAGGTCGAGGGCCACCTCGTCATTGAGCGCGAGCGGGGCCATGGGCATGCCGGTCATCTTGCCGACATTCTCGATGATGGCGGGCTTGATGCCTTCAGCGAGCATGGCCAGACCTTCGCCCACATAGGTGCCGAAGCAGCGCGAGGTGAAGAAGCCACGGCTGTCCTGCACCACGATGGGTGTCTTGCGGATCTGTTTCACATAATCCATGGCCTTGGCGAGCGTTTCATCGCTTGTGGCCTTGCCCATGATGATTTCGACCAGCTGCATCTTGTCCACCGGCGAGAAGAAGTGAATGCCGATGAATTTTTCCGCGTCACGGCTGGCTTCGGCCAGACCGGTGATGGGCAGCGTAGAGGTGTTGGAGCCGAAGATACCGCCCTCAGCCAGCATGGGCTCAGCCTTTTTTGTCACGTCCGCCTTGACCTGACGGCTTTCAAACACGGCCTCAATGATGAGGTCGCAACCCTTGAGCGCATCGTAATCGGTCGTGGGCGTGATAAGATCAAGCAGCTTCTGCTTCTTCTCTTCGGTGGTCTTGCCCCGCGAGAGCGCCTTGTCGAGCAGCTTCTCGGAATAGGCCTTGCCCTTTTCGGCATGGGCCTGATCCATGTCGAGCAGGACAACTTCGATGCCCGCCTGTGCCGAGACATAGGCAATGCCCGCGCCCATCATGCCGGCACCCAGAATGCCGAGCTTCCTGACGCTGCTGTCGGCCACATTGGCCGGACGGCGCGCGCCTTTCTGAAGTTCCTGCATGGAGAGGAAGAGCGAGCGGATCATCGCCTTGGAGCGGGGGTCCATCATCAGCTTGGTGAAGTAGCGCGTCTCGATACGCAGACCGGCTTCGATCGGCACCATGAGACCTTCATAGACGCAGGACATGATGTATTTCTGCGCCGGATAATTGCCGTGGGTCGATTTGTGGAGCGTGGCCACACCCATGGTGAAGACGGTGCTGGCACCTGAATGGGCATTGCCGCCGGGCACCTTGTAGCCCTTCTTGTCCCAGGGCTGCACGGCTTCGCCGGTTTTGACCCAGGCCTTGGCTTCGGCGACGATTTTGTCGGCAGGGGCCAGCTTGTGGACGATGCCCAGCTCAAGCGCCGATTCCGGCGAAAGCGAAGTGCCCTGCAGCAGAAGTGGCAGCGCCTTGGCCGCCCCGATGAGGCGCGGCAAACGCTGTGTGCCACCGCCGCCGGGCAGCAGGCCGACCTTGGACTCCGGCAGCGCAAGCTGGATTTTCGGATTGTCGGCCACGACGCGGTAATGGCAGGCAAGGGTCACTTCCAGACCGCCGCCCATGGCCACGCCATTGATGGCGGCGGCTACCGGCTTGCCGCAGGTTTCAAGCTCGCGGAACATCATGTTGAGATGCAGGTTGTTCTCGTAGAGCGCCTTGACCTTGTCCCCGGCGCCCGCGCCACCGCCACCGGAATTGCCCGCCATCATGGAGAGGTCGGCACCGGCACAAAAGCCCGACGCCTTGCCCGAGGTAATGACCGCACCCTTGATGGCGTCTTCGGTCTTGATGCGCTCAATGATGGCTTCAAGCTCGCCCATGGAGGACTGCGAAAGCACATTCATGCTGCGGCCCGGCATGTCCCATGTGATGAGGGCGATGCCATCGGCGTCGATATCGACGGTGTAGTTTTCATATGTCGTCATGTTCAAATCTCCCGGGCGCCCCTTACGATGCGTAAGCGGGCTGCCTCTTAAATGCGTTCGATGATTGTCGCGGTGCCCATGCCGGCGCCCACGCAGAGCGTGATGAGCGCGGTGGAGAGATCGCGGCGTTCAAGTTCATCGAGCACGGTGCCCAGGATCATGCCGCCCGTGGCACCGAGCGGATGACCCATGGCGATGGCACCGCCATTGACGTTCATCTTTTCATGGGGAATGTCGAGCGACTGCATCATGCGCAGCACAACAGAGGCGAAGGCTTCGTTGAGCTCATAGAGATCAATGTCGTCGGGGTTCATGCCGGCCTTTTTCAGCACCTTGCGCGACACATCTGCCGGACCTGTCAACATGATGCAGGGTTCCGAACCGATGGATGCCATGGCACGAATGCGGGCGCGCGGCTTCATGCCCATGGCCTTGCCGGTTTCGGCATTGCCGACGAGCACGGCCGAGGCGCCATCCACGATGCCCGATGAATTGCCTGCATGATGGACGTGAATGATCTCTTCGACTTCGGGATAGCGGTCGAGGGCGACACCATCAAAAGCATATTCACCAAGCGAGGCGAAGGATGGCGTGAGCGCGGCAAGCGACTGCATGGTGGCCGAGGGGCGCATATGCTCATCATGATCGAGAATGGTCAGTCCGTTGATGTCCTTGACGGAGATGACGGAATTCTTGAAGTAGCCCTTCTCCCAGGCATTGGCGGCGCGGCGCTGTGATTCAACGGCGTAGCTGTCGACATCATCGCGCGAGAAGCCATATTTCGTGGCGACGAGATCGGCACCGATGCCCTGTGGCGTGAAATAGGATTTGAAGGCAATCGCCGGATCGGAAGACCAGGCACCACCCGAGGCCCCCATGCCGACGCGCGACATGGATTCGACGCCGCCACCGATAGCCATATCGGCTTCGCCTGACATGACCTTGGCAACCGCCATATTGGTGGCTTCCAGACCCGAAGCGCAGAAACGGTTGATCTGCACACCTGCCGTGGTATCGGCATAGTCGGCATTGAGCACGGCAATGCGGGCAATGTCGCCGCCCTGCTCGCCGACGGGATCAACGCAACCGAAGACAACGTCATCAACAAGCGATGTGTCGAGATTGTTGCGGTCGCGAATCGCCTTGAGCACCTGCGTGCCCAGCTCCAGCGCTGTCACTTCATGGAGGGCGCCATCTTTTTTACCCTTGCCGCGCGGGGTGCGCACAGCATCAAAAATATAAGCTTCGGTCATGGGTGTCTCCTGAGAGAATGTGGCTTGTTTATGCGGCCATGCCGCCTCGTGGCAGCATGGCCATTATTTTTCCCGCGCGCTTAAAGCGTGCGTGCGATCAGCATCTTCATGATCTCGTTGGTGCCGCCATAGATCTTCTGGATGCGGGCATCCTGATACATCTGCGCGATGGGATATTCCATCATGTAGCCATAGCCGCCAAAGAACTGGAGGCATTCATCAACGATGTCGTTTTCTTTCTGTGTACACCACCATTTGGCCATGGCGGCAGTGGTGGCATCGAGCTTGCCGTCGAGCAGCTTGACCGTGCAGTCATCGACGAAAACGCGCGCGATGGTTGCTTCGGTCTTGCATTCGGCCAGCTTGAACTGGGTGTTCTGGAAATCGAGAATGCGCTGCCCGAACGCCTTGCGCTCTTTCACATATTCCGCGGTGTAACCAATGGCGCGCTCCATGGCGACAACGGCCTGGATCGCAATGATGAGACGCTCCTGCGGCAATTGCTGCATGAGCTGGATGAAGCCCTTGCCTTCTTCGGCCCCCAGCAGATTGCTGGTCGGCACTTTGACATCATCAAAGAAGAGTTCCGATGTGTCCTGCGCATGCTGGCCGAGCTTGTCGAGATTGCGGCCGCGACGGAAACCTTCGACTTCATCTGTTTCAACGACGATGAGCGAGGTGCCCTTGGCGCCCGCATTCACATCAGTCTTGGCAACAACGCAGATGAGGTTGGCGTGCTGACCATTGGTGATGAAGGTCTTGGACCCGTTGATCACATACTGGTTGCCGACTTTCCTGGCCGTTGTCTTGACGCCCTGCAGATCGGAACCGGTACCGGGTTCCGTCATGGCGATGGCGCCGACCATTTCACCCGAGGCCATCTTGGGCAGCCATTTCTGCTTCTGCTCTTCGCTGCCGTAAGACTGGATGTAATGGGCAACGATGCCGGAGTGAACGGAATTGCCGAAGCCTGCCACGCCCGCGCGCGCCTGCTCCTGGGTGATCACAACTTCATGGGCGAAATTGCCGCCACCGCCACCATATTCCTCGCTGATGGATGCACAAAGAATGCCCGCCTCACCAGCCTTGTTCCAGGCATCGCGGTCGACCGCGCCCTGGTCATTCCAGCGCTTGGCGTGCGGCGTCATTTCTTTCTCATAGAATTTGCGAACAGCGTCCTGAAGAATCTCAAGTTCCTCATTCAGCCATGGGGACTTGTAGCCCGCATTCAATTCCATTCTTCTCTCCGGTTTCTTACGTGACGGTTAGGCGTGACGGTTAGGCGTGACGGTTAGGCGTGACGGTTAGGGTGGTCAGAAATTCTCCGCACTGAAGGCCATCATGGACTCAGCGCCGGTGCGGATGCGTGCCAGATGGGTGGCGGTGTCGGGCACGACGCGATCAGCGTAATAGCGGGCCGTCTTGATCTTGGTTTCGTAGAAGTCTTTTTCGCTCGCGCCGGCTTCAAGCTTGTCCAGCGCCGTCCGGGCCATGCGGGCCCACATGAAAGCGATGCCGACAATGCCGAAGAGATGCATGTAATCGGTTGAGCCCGCACCGGCATTGTCCGGATTGGACAGGCCGTTTTCCATGAGCCAGTTGGTGGCGGCTTCAAGGTCCTTGCGGGCTGCCGAGAGCGGCGTGATGAAGGGCGTCATCTTGTCATTGCCCTTCTGTTCGGCAATGAAATCGTCAATCGCCTTGAAGAAGGCGAAGATGCCGCGCCCCCCATTCTGGGCGAGCTTTCGGCCGACCAGATCGAGCGCCTGAATACCGTTGGCGCCTTCATAGATCATGGCGATACGGGCATCGCGGACAAACTGGCCCATGCCCCATTCATCGATATAGCCATGGCCGCCATAGACCTGCTGGGCTTCAACCGCATTGGCAAAACCCTTGTCGGTGAAGTAGCCCTTCAACACGGGCGTGAGCAAAGCCATCATGTCGTCGCCGAATTCGGCAAGGGCCGGATCATCGGAACGATGCGCCAGATCACCCATCAGCGAGGTCCAGATCAGGAAGGCGCGCGCGCCTTCGTTGAAGGACTTGGCATTGAGCAGCATGCGCCGCACATCGGGATGCACGATGATGGGATCAGCCGGCTTGGATTCTTCCTTGGGACCCGTCAGTGAACGACCCTGAAGGCGCTCGCGGGCATAGGTCACCGCATTCTGATAGGCCACTTCAGACTGCGAGAGACCCTGCAGGCCAACACCGAGACGCGCCTCGTTCATCATCGTGAACATGGCGCGCATGCCCTTGTTCTCTTCGCCGATGAGCCAGCCGATGGCCTCATCATAATTGAGCACGCAGGTCGCATTGCCGTGGATGCCCATTTTCTTTTCAAGGCTGCCGACCGAGACGCCGTTGCGCGCGCCTAGCGAGCCATCCTCATTGACGAGGAATTTGGGGACAAGGAAAAGCGAGACACCCTTGATACCAGCAGGCGCCCCTTCGGCGCGGGCCAGCACGAGATGGATGATGTTTTCGGCCAAGTCATGATCGCCCGCCGAGATGAAAATCTTCTGACCGCTGATCTTGAAGGAGCCATCGCCCACCGGCACGGCCTTGGTCCGCATCAGACCCAGATCGGTGCCGCAATGGGGCTCGGTCAGGTTCATGGTGCCGGTCCACTCGCCCGTCACGAGCTTGGGCAGATATTTTTCCTGCTGCTCGGGCGAGCCATGCTGCGAGAGCGCGGCATAGGCGCCGTGGGACAGGCCGGGATACATGCCGAAAGCCATATTGGCCGAGGAGACCATTTCATTGAATACAACACCAAGCGTTGCCGGCAGTCCCTGGCCACCATAAGCCGGGTCAGCCACGAGGGATGGCCAGCCGCCTTCGACGAGAAGCTTGTAGGCATCCTTGAAGCCGGTCGGCGTTGTCACCACACCGTTTTCAAGACGGCAGCCTTCCTCGTCGCCCACCTGATTGAGCGGCGCCAGCACTTCCTCGGCGAGCTTTGCGGCTTCGTCGAGAATTGCATTGACCAGATCTTCCGGCGCGTCGGCAAAGCCGGGGAGATCCTTATATTGCGCAATGTCGAGAACTTCGTTCAGAACGAAACGATATTCACGCAGGGGGGCTTTATAGGTTGGCATGATAATCCCTCTATGGCTGTGGTTTGGCGGTAGTCTGCCTCATCAGGACATAGATTGCTTCCGTGACTTTTTCACTTTTTCGCTGGCGTCTTTCATGTCCTGCGCGATCATTTTTTCCATACGCTCGACGCCTTCCTGAAGACCCTTGATCTGCAGGTCGATCTCGTCGCGCTGGCTTTCCAGACTCTCGATACGCTTGCGAAACTTGTCTGCGGCCACGCGATACTGGGTCTCACAACCATCTTCGAGGTCATAAAGGTCCAGAATCTCGCGGATTTCCGAGAGGGCGAGGCCCACATTGCGGCCCCGGACGATGAGAATGAGGCGGGCACGGTCGCGGTGGTGATAGATGCGTGTCTGGCCCTGACGCTCAGGGGAGAGCAGGCCCTTATCCTCGTAAAAGCGGATGGCGCGCGTTGTGAGATCGAATTCCTCGGCAAGCTGCGTGATCGAGAAAGTGGTCTCGGCGGGGCTGCGCGATGCCTCATTTGAGACCGTAGTCGATGACGTCTGAACGTTCTGATCCATAGACATATCCTCTCCCAGGGAGCTGACCGTCATTTGCACGCCTCTTTGGACGTCTAAGATGCGATCAGCGACAATATTTTTCGTTGCTGGACTTTTATTGTTGGTTTTCTGCCGCTTTCAGCGAAGGCCGCAATTTATTTGACGTTGACGTAAGCGTCAACTGGAATCGTAAAAAAACTAATTTGGGGTGCTAGTGCCCCTGCAGGGAGAGGGCTATCTTGCCCGTCCACGCGCCCAGAACAGGAAAGCCCGGCATGACGAACCCATGGTCTGCGACCACCCGATTGACGCTCTTTCTCGTGTTGTCCCTGACACTTGCGGCCTGTGCCGGCAACGTGAATGCCCCGAGCGCGCCGCCAAGCCGTACCAATATTTCCAGCCTGCCATCGGCGGCGGTCGCCCAGGCCAATCTCAATGATCCCGCCGCTGCCGCGCTTACCAAGGCGATCAGTGCCCGCCGCGCCGAGAAGGGTCTGCCACCGCTTGTCAACGATGCCACCCTGTCCAGGGCGGCGGCGACGCACAGCACCGACATGGCGCTGCGCGGTTTCTTCGGCCATTACAATCCGGATGGTCAGGGCCCCAAGGAGCGCGTGCTGGCGCTCGCACCTGACAGCAAGAACATCATTGTCGGTGAGAATGTGATTACGGTTCAGGGCCAGAGCTTTGCCGTGATGTCCCCTGAACTGCTGGCTGATGCACTTGTCTCGCGCTGGATTGCCAGCCCGCCCCATCGCAAAAATATCGAAGACAAGACCTATCGTCGCAGCGGGATCGGCATTGCCCGCAAGGGCGAGCAAATCTGGGCGACAGAGGTTTTCGCCGCCCCCTGAGCGGCGCCATCCGTTAACCCGGTCTTAATGCCCTTTTGCGCCATATAGGGACTGTTGGTACCCGATTTTCGGGAAACGCCGCCCTTGAGTGCCAAATGGGATGAAATAAACCCGCATTGGTGCGCCAGCCCCCTGATTTAGGGGTAGAGGGCGTTCGTAACGCAAGATGGGGTGCCCTATACTGCTCAAAATTCAAGAGCGGGCATAGTGATTCGGATGAGATCAGGGGTTCCCTGGAGTGTCAAAGGCATCGAGCCAGAAGCGCGGGAAGCAGCCAAGCAGGCTGCGCGGCGCCATGGGCTCACACTTGGCGCGTGGCTTAATCAGATGATCATGGATTCAGGCACCGACGATGTGCAGAAGGATGAGCCGCAAAACGGGTCGGCGCGGCCCTATGACCGCGACCTGATTTCGCTGACCTCGCAGGCTCCCTCGCCCGGCGCTACGTCGGCAGGGCCCGAGACGGCGGCAATGCATGACAGCCTGCGCGATGTGAGCGAGCGGATGAGCCAGAGCGAAAAGCGCGCGGCCGATCTTGCCCGCAAACTTGAAGCCTCGATCAATCAGATCGCCGAGCGCCTGGAAACGGTGCGGCAGCCCGCGGCCGATGCAGCTGACGCTGAGGCCAGCCTTTTGGACCCCATTGAACGCAAACTCGCCCAGCTGACCGAAAAGCTTGAAGCGGCTGAACGCCAGCGGCTGGCAGCGGCAGCGGCAGGCAAGAAACCCGACGACAAGGCCGTTGCCGCCCTTGAGCGCACGGTCAGCGCGGTTGTGGACCATCTGGAAGCCAGTGAAAAACGGCACGAGGAATCGCTTGCCGAAATCCGTGCCTCGCTGGGGCAGATGCAAAGCCGGTTTGTGGAAGCCGAGGAAGCCAATGCGCGCGAGGAAGCCGAGGCGCGGGCCCGCCATCTTGAAACAAATCTCGATACCCTGGCGACGCGTCTGGAGCGGATGGAACAAAGCTTCACGGGCATCGGATCGACGCTTGAGAAGACACAGTCGCAAGCCGTTGAAGCAGCCCTCAAAGCCATTGCCGAACGCGCCGATGCGGATGGCCAGAAAAATACGATCAACCATCTGCAGCAGAGTCTGAGCGCCATGGCGCAGCGCCTGGAAAAGGCCGAGAGCCGTGCTGACCAGTCACTGGGCCAGTTTGAAAAGACGGTCGAGACCATTTCCAAGAAGCTTGAGAGTCTCGACAAGCCACGCCCGGAAGTCGTGCCCGCTGTGGTCAAAGCCGTTGAGCAGCGCCTCGATCAAATGTCAAAGCGGCTGGAGACGAACGAGAAGCTTTCGATTGAAGCGGCGCAGATGCTGGAAAAGGCTATGTCCAGCATCAACCAGTCGCTGCAGACAACGGACATCCACAGCCGCGAAACGGTGGAGACGCTTCAGCAGATGCTGCAGCGCATGTCGGATCGCATGGCACGTGTGGAAAAACAGGCCAAGGCCAGAGCCAGCCAGCCCATGCTGTCGCCGCAGATCGGGATTGGCGCCGGACATAATGGCGGCCCTGGCATGGGCTTCATGCCGGGTGGCACCGGCTTTCCGGCTCCCAATTTTGACAGCGCGCCCGTGATGGGCGGCAACGGCTTTGGTGATCAGTCGATGCGGCAGAACTTCCGCGCGCCAGAGGCGGTTGCCCCTGCCGCCGCACCGGTCCCTGAGCCGCGCCTTGCCCCGGCACCGCCACCTGTGGCGCCGCCCATGGCACGGGAACAGGCCGCACCGCCACCGCCCTTTGCCGAACCTGACGACATCGACGACGAAGAGGATGATGTCTCGCCGGAAGAGAGTGTCACGGATGCGCAGGTTCAAGGCGCCCATGATTTTCTCGCCGCAGCCCGACGCGCGGCCCAGATGGCGGCCCAGAACGGCCAGAATGGCGCCGGCCCCTATTTCGGCCCCGGCGGCCAGCCGCCTTATGTGGATGCCGACTCCCGCTTTGGTGCCTTCAAGGCAGAAACCTCTGAAGGTCCGAGCAAGCTGCTGATTGCAGCAGCATCGCTGATGCTTGTCGCGGCACTCGCGATCGGCGGCTATTTTGCCTACAGCTCGAATGAGCGCGCCGAGACGCCGCTGACACCTGAAATGACAGCGCCCGAGGTGACGGCAAAAACACCCGACACAGTCTATCCGGAGGCCACACCGGAGGACGCCGACGCAGAAGACCAAGCGTCGGCGTCGCCCATGGTCGAGCCGGAAGCCGGACCGGCAGATGAGAAAACCGATGTGCCCACACCTGTTTCCAAGCCTGCGGCACCGAAACCGGAAACCAGCGCACCGACTGCCAAGGATGCCGGCACGGCAACGCTGACCCCGGGCCCCAAGCTCACACCCCAGCCTTCCAAACCCGTTGAAACGGCGCCTCTGCCTGCGGCCAATGATCTGGCCAGCAAGGCGGCAAGCGGTGATCCCGCCGCCGAATATCAGCTCGGCCTCGACTACGCCAATGGCGACGGGGTGGGCGCGGATATGACCAAAGCAGCGGAGTGGTATCGCAAATCCGCCGATCAGGGCATGGCCGTTGCGCAATATCGTCTGGCGGCGCTTTATGAAAAAGGCCGTGGCGTGTCGCAGAGCAACAGCAAGGCGATGGAGTGGTATGCCAAGGCTGCCGCCGGCGGCAATGTGAAGGCCATGCATAATCTGGCCGTGATCTATGCCGAGGGACGCGGCGCCAAGCAGGATTTTGCCACAGCGGCCAAATGGTTTGAACAGGCTGCCCAATATGGACTGGGTGACAGCCAGTATAATCTCGCCATTCTCAATGAGCGCGGGCTTGGCGTGACCGCCAATCCGGTCGAGGCCTATAAGTGGTTCTCGATTGCTGCCAAGGGTGGCGATAGCGGCGCGGCCAAGAAGCGCGATGATCTGGCCACCCGCATGGAGCCCAGCGCATTGGCCAAGGCCAAGGTCGCCGCCGAGACCTTCCGCCCCCGTCAGGAGAGCGCTGTTGCCAATGGCGATATCAGCTCCCTCAAAAGCTGGAAATAAGCAGGATCACGCCAACACTCCCTAGGAATCGTCTCAGGGACGTGCTACCCCAAATTCAATCCACTCCTCTTCTGTTTCCGCGTCCAAAATCAATCCGATAAAGCAGGCCGGACACAGGTGAGAGAAAACGGGTCGGCTCGTGCCTGGGCCGAAAAAGAGTGGAATCGGGGCTGGCTGAATGCAGATCTATCTTCCGATTGCAGAAATGCCCATCAATGTCTTGTCCATTCTCGTGATGGGCCTGACTGTGGGATTTCTCTCGGGCATGTTCGGCATTGGCGGCGGCTTTCTGATGACGCCGCTCCTCATCTTTATCGGCATTCCGCCCGCCATCGCCGTGGGCACCCAATCCATTCAGGTTGTCGCCTCCTCCGTGACCGGGGCGCTGGCCCATTTCGGGCGCAAATCCATTGATTTCAAAATGGGGGGTGTGCTGCTGGTCGGCGGTATTGCGGGCTCGCTCTCGGGCATCGTCGTCTTCAAGGCACTGGCCAAGATCGGCCAGATCGATCTTGTCATTTCCATCATCTATGTCGTCTTCCTGAGTGTGATCGGCGGGCTGATGATGGTTGAAAGCGTCAAGGCCATTCGCGCGGCGCGTGCAGGCGGCGCATCGAGCGGCAGCCGGGCCGGGCATCACAGCTGGCTGCATGGCCTGCCCTTCAAGATGCGTTTCCGTCGCTCCAAGCTCTATATCAGCATCATTCCTCCCATCATGGTGGGCTATTTCGTCGGCATGCTCTCCGCCATCATGGGCGTGGGCGGCGGCTTCATCATGATCCCGGCCATGATCTATCTGCTGCGCATGCCCACCAATGTCGTCATCGGCACCTCCTTCTTCCAGATCGTCTTCGTGACGGCGCTGACGGGCATTCTCCATTCGGTTGAAAACCAGGCGGTGGATGTGGTGCTGGGCATGCTGCTCGTCATTGGTGGCGTGATCGGCGCCCAATATGGCGTGCGCGCCGCCGAGCGCCTGCCTGCCGAACAGCTGCGCGCCCTGCTTGCCGCCCTGCTGCTGCTGATCGGGTTGCGGCTTGGCTATGACCTCTTCACGCCACCTTCCGATGTGTTCTCCATTTCCGATGTGTCGCCGCACTCATGATCCGTATCCGACATATCGCCCCGCTCTGCCTTCTCATGATGATGGGCGTCGGCTTTGCGCCGCTTCAGGCCGACCAGCTGGTGACCGATCTTTCCGAACACCAGATTGCCATCCGCTCCAATTTCACCGGCACGCAGATCCTTCTCTTCGGCGCGGTGGAAGCCAATACGCCCGGCGAGCGCGCGCTCGACCGCGACATTATCGTGGTGGTGACGGGGCCCAGCCATGCCGTCCGCGTGCGCCGCAAGGAAGCGGTGGCGGGCATCTGGATCAATCATGACTCCGTCACCTTTCCGCGGGTGCCGGGCTATTATGCAATTGCCAGCACACGACCGCTCGAAGTGACGCTGACGCCGGAAGTGCTGTCGGCCCAGAAGATCGGCATTGAAAATGCCGATATCGGCACGGCCTCGGCCAGTTCCATTGACGGGAAACAGGAAATTCTGGCACCGGCAACCGAAGAGACCTTCTGGAAGGCGCTGGTGCGCAACAAGCGTCGCGAGGGGCTCTTCATCAATGATCCGGGCGGCGTGACCTTTCTCGGCCAGACGCTTTTCCGCGCCACGGTGGATATTCCGGCCAATGTGCCCGTGGGGCTCTACACGGCAAAAGTCTATCTTGTGCGCGGTGGCGAGGTGATTGATGCGATTTCATCGCCGCTCTATATCGACAAGCGCGGTCTTGAACGCTTTCTCTATCGCGTCGCCCATGCCGACCCGCTGCTTTACGGCCTGATTGCCGTTTTTGCGGCCGGATTTGCCGGTTGGCTTGCCTCAGCCGTGATGCGCCGTAACTGACTTGTGATGGCGGCGCGACCATCTGTTACAGGCTTCTCACTTTGCGGGGGCTGATCGGGCCGTTAAGGTCTGCCACCTCCGACGATCAAAAGAGCAGGGACTGAATGCCCGAATTGACAATCAGCTATGCGGCGGCGGCTGCAGGTGGCCTGCTGAGTTTCCTCAGCCCCTGCGTGTTGCCGCTTGTGCCTGCCTATCTCTGCTTTATCGCGGGCACCTCGCTGGAAGAACTGACAAAAGAAGACAGCGCTGGCAACAGCCCCGTGCTCACGCAGCGCATCCTGCTTGGCGCCATCGGCTTCGTGCTCGGCTTTACCACCGTCTTCGTGTCGCTGGGCGCAACGGCATCGGCCATCAATCCCTATATTCTGGCGCATAAGGATATTCTGGGTCGCATCGCCGGCGTCATCATCATCATTTTCGGCCTGCATTATATGGGGCTTTTCCGCATTGCCTTTCTGGACCGCGACGCCCGATTTCATATTGGCGGCACCGGTTTTGAAGAACGCCCGCTCTGGTCGCAGTTTCTGAGCCCCTATGTGCTGGGCCTTGCCTTCGCCTTTGGCTGGACGCCCTGCATCGGGCCCATTCTGGCAACCATCCTGACAATTGCGGCCTCGCAGGAGAGCCTTTCCAGTGGCGTGACGTTGCTGACGGCCTATTCACTCGGCCTCGGCATTCCCTTTCTTGTGGCGGCCTTCGCCATTCGCGGTTTTCTGGCCTTTGCCGGAAAATTCCGCCGTCACATGAAGAAGGTCGAGATTGCCGCCGGCCTGCTGCTTGCCGTGACCGGCCTGCTGATGGTGACCGGCTCCTTTGAAAAGATTGCCGTTTTCCTGATCAACACCTTTCCATCCCTGGCAAAACTCGGGTAAATCCTGAAGATGAGGAAACGGGCGGCCGCAGGGCTGCCGCAGAAAAATTTTGTGAGTTCAATGAAGATTGCCCCGAAACTCAACGCCGCCCAAATTCTGGGCTATAGCGGCCTGATCCCGCTTTATGTGCTGGCGATCAGTCTGGTGTTTGTCTGGCCGGGTGAAACGGGCGCAAAGCTTTTGCAGGCCGAAGTCTTCTACGCCGCCATCATTCTTTCCTTCCTCGGCGGCACGCGCTGGGGCATCGCCATGCGCTCAGGGCCCGATCACCAGCAGATCGGCGGGCTCTTTCTCACAACGCTGCCCGCGCTTATTGCCTGGCTGGTGCTCTTTGTCGGGCCGGTCAACCAGATGCTCATTCTGATGGCGGCCTTTGCGCTCGCCTTCATCGGGGATCGCGTTGTGGCGCGCAAGGGGCTGATGCCCGACTGGTATGAACATATGCGCCTGACGCTGACACTGCTTTTTGAAATTGCGCTGGCCCTGACACTGGTGCGCATTCTCGCGCATTGATCAGTCCGCAGAAAGACGCGTTGCGGCGACTGGCACGACGGATTTTGCCCCCATCATCCAGGCATGGAATGACAAACCCGGCAGCAAGTCATCATAGGCGGCATCCAGCACATTGAGCCCGCCTGCATAGGCGCCGAAGGCCGGCATGATGAGACGCTGGCCGTCGCTTGCAAAACAGCGACGCCGCAAACGACGCCCCCGAATATGCACCGCCGCACAAGGATGGAGATGGCCCGCGATCTCGCCCGGCGCGGGTGCAGGCTGCGGTTCATGGCGCAGGCGCAAGGGGCCAATGGCCAAAT
The DNA here is from genome assembly GCA_016124805.1 of Hyphomicrobiales bacterium. Lineage (GTDB taxonomy): Bacteria > Pseudomonadota > Alphaproteobacteria > Parvibaculales > Parvibaculaceae > Parvibaculum. The sequence goes on from WGND01000009.1 coordinate 28,082, forward strand.
GCGAGACGGCCCGCCCGCCCAGACCTTCCGGCGGCAGCGGATCGTGATTGCCTTCCATCCATATCCAGTCGGTGCGGCTGGCGAGCGCGCGAATTTTGGCGCGGTCATCCTCGGGCAGACGTTCGCCGGCCAGCCTGTCATGGAAACTGTCGCCCAGCGCCACAAGACTGTCGGGCGCCAGACGGGCGATCAGGCTTTCAAGGCGGGCAAGCGTGGCGCGCGTGTCATATGGCGGCAGGGCAATGCCGCGGGCGGCAAAGGATGAACCTTTTTCCAGATGCAAATCGGCGACGATGAGCATGCGCTCCGCTGGCCACCAGAGCGCGCCTTCGGGCAGGGCTTCAACCATCGCCCCATTCACCCGCAATGTGGCGACAGGTTTGGCCGTCTCTTCGATGCCGGGGGTTTCAAACAAGTCGTGTGGCATCTTCAATCAGACTGTCGGCAGCTTCAGACAACAGGGCTTCATTGGCTTCACCATTGACTGATTCCTTGCCGATATCGAGCAGCACGGGGACGGCCAGCGGCGAGACACGATCAAGCCGCTGAAGCCCGATCTTGCCCCGGATGCGCTTCAGCATATCGCCGAGACGGCCAATATCGAGCAGACCCGTTGTCGCATCGGCATAGGTGGCGCGCAGGAGGATATGATCAGGCTCATGCTCGCGCAGGACATTATAGATGAGGTCGGAGGAGAATGTGACCTGTCGCCCGGTCTTTTCCTTGCCAGGAAAGCGTCGTTCGATGAGACCAGAGATCACGGCGCAATCCCGGAAGGTGCGCTTGAGCAGGCTTGATTCAGCGAGCCAGTTTTCCAGATCGTCGCCCAGCATGTCCTGTGCAAAAAGCTCATCCATCGGCAATTGCCCGCGCTCGGCCATGAGGCCGACATCGCGCAGACACCAGATCGCCAATGCATAATCCGAGGCCACAAAGCCAAGCGGGCGGGCCCCTGCCCGATCAAGCCGCCGGGTGAGCAGCATGCCCAATGTCTGATGCGCCAGACGCCCTTCAAAGGGGTAGCAGACAAGATAAAACTTGTCGGCGCGGGGAAAGGTTTCGACCAGCAGTTCCCCTTCGCGCGGCAGGCGCGAGCGCCATTGCTGCATCTTCAACCATTCTCCCACCTGTGTGGGCAGGCTGCCCCAGTCTGACGGGGTCGCCAGCATATGACGGACACGGGCCGCCAGATGGGTGGAGAGCGGAAACTTGCCGCCCATATAGCTCGGGATCATGGGGTCACCGGTCTTGCCAATCGAGACCAGCGCCTCGGTTTCGGCAAGCCCTTCAAAAGCGAGCATGCGACCGGCAAACAGGAATGTGTCGCCCGGCGTCAACTGATCGACGAAATATTCCTCGATCTCGCCCAGATAGCGCCCGCCACCGCCGCCCATGGGCCGTTTGCCGCGACGAATGAGGCGCACCTTCAGCATGGGTGCTTCAACAATGGTGCCGACATTCATCCGGTATTGCTGAATGACGGATGGACTTGCCGCGCGCAGGCGCCTGTCGCCTTCCAGCGGCCTGTTGGGACGCAGCCGTGCAAAGCGGTCATAGGTTTTGAGGGCGTAGCCGCCTGTCGAGACAAAATTTACAACGCGGTCAAATGTGTCGCGTGTCATCGCACTATAGGGCGCGGCGGAAATGACCTCCGTATAAAGATCATCCGGCTCAAAGGGCGCGGAGCAGGCCAGCCCCAGAACATGCTGGGCGAGCACATCAAGCGCGCCATCGCGCGCGATCATGCCATCCTGCGCGCCTTCAAGGGCGGCTGTCCGGGCGGCCTCGCATTCCAGCACCTCAAAGCGGTTGGCCGGCACAAGCAGTGCCCGACTTGGCTCATCAAGACGGTGATTGGCGCGGCCGATACGCTGCAACAAACGGCTGGCGCCCTTGGGCGCGCCCATATTGATGACGAGATCGACCTCGCCCCAGTCGATGCCAAGATCAAGGGTGGAGGTACAGACCACGGCCCGCAGCGTGCCCGCCGCCATGGCCGCCTCGACCTTGCGACGGCTTTCCACCGCCAGCGAGCCGTGATGCAAGGCGATGGGCAGGTTGTCCTCGTTGAGATGCCACAATTCCTGAAAGACATATTCGGCTTGCGACCGCGTGTTCACAAAAACAAGCGACATGCGGTTCCTGCCGATGGCGTCGTAGACAGCAGGCAGCGCATGGCGCGCGGAATGGCCGGACCAGGGAATGCGCGCTTCCGTGTCGGGGTCTTCTGCCGAGGGTGAGGCCGCCATGATGCGGATCTGCGGCACGGCGCCGGGCGGCGCGATAATAATCTCGCTCAAGCTCTCCCGGCCCGGCAGCTGTGGCATGAGATAGCGACGCAGCATGTCGGGTTCGGCAACCGTTGCCGAGAGGCCCACCCGGCGCATCTGCGGGGCGAGGCGCGAAAGCCGCGCAAGACCGAGCGCCAGCAGGTCGCCGCGTTTGGAATTGGCGAGCGCATGCAGCTCATCAAGCACCACACAGTCAAGCGAGCCGAAGAAGCTGGCCGCATCGGGATAGGAGAGAAGCAGCGCCAGCTGCTCGGGCGTGGTCATGAGAATGTCGGGCGGGTCACGCCGTTGTCTGAGGCGACGATTGCCGGGCGTGTCACCCGTGCGGGTTTCAACACGCAGGTCGAGCCCCATTTCGGCAATGGGCGTTTCAAGATTTCGCTTCACGTCAACGGCCAGCGCCTTGAGCGGCGAAATATAGAGCGTGTGGAGATGGCCTGCCCGACGCGGCTTCTCCGTGAGATCAATCAGACTTGGCAGAAAGCCCGCCATGGTCTTGCCGGCCCCTGTCGGGGCGATCAGCAGAACGGACTTCCCGGCGCGTGCCTTGGCGAGCAATTCAAGCTGATGGCTGCGAGGCGACCAGCCGCGCGTGGCAAACCAGGCGGCAAAGGCTGCGGGCAGGGTTTCTGCCGCCCTCCCCTCTCCCGCCTGCCTTATTGCGCCAGTCTGTTCTGTCATGATGGTGAGACTATAAAGGGTTAACACCGGAAGCCCTATGGCTGAGGAAAACTCCCCAATGGCGCATTTTCTGGGTAGTATGCGGCGAAACGGACCCGACGGGCCCCATGCGCGAAAAGGTGGAGCAGCAGATGAACAGTTTTTTTGGCGGACCGGTTTTACCGACCCTACTCAAGCTGGTGATTGCTTCTGTTGCCGTCGGCATTGTGCTTGCCGTCTTCGGCATTCAACCGGTTGACCTGTGGCGCGATTTTCTCGATACCATTGGCCGCATCTGGCAGATGGGCTTTGACGCGATCGACTGGTCGTTCCGCTATCTGCTGCTTGGCGCCGTCGTGGTGATTCCGATTTTCATTCTGGTGCGTCTCTGGTCGCTCCTGGTCGAACGCAAGAAAGACTGAACCTTAGTCACAGGTGATGACGACCTTGCCGATGGCCTTTCTGTCCTGCAGCAGGCGCATGGCATCGACTGCTTTTTCCAGCGGGAATGTGGCGCAGACATAGGGCGAAATTTTCCCCTCGGCGGCCCATTGGTCAATCGTTTCCAGATTACGCCGCCCGGCTTCCGGATTGTTGCGGCCATATTCGCCCGCCCGCAGGCCGACCACCGAAAAGCCCTTGATGAGCGGCATGTTGACCGAGATGGTGGGGATGCGGCCACTGGTGAAGCCAACAACCAGCAACCGCCCGTTAAACGCGATGCAGCGCACGCTCTCATCGAAGACATCGCCACCCACCGGATCAAAAATCACATCAGCGCCGCGCCCATCGGTGAGCTCTTTCACCTTTTCGCGAAAGCCGGTCGTGACATTGATGACGTGATCAGCGCCGCGCTCTTTCACGGTCTTGAGTTTTTCATCCGAGGCCGATGTGGCAATGACTTTTGCGCCCAGCAGGCGACCGACATCGACAGCGGCAAGCCCCACCCCGCCCGAACTGCCATGAACGAGCAATGTCTCACCCGGCTGCAGATTGGCGCGGATCACAAGCCCTACATAGGCCGTGAGATAGGCTGCCGGATAGGCTGCCGCCGTGATGAAGTCGAGGCCTTTGGGCTTGGCGCGTGTCGAGATCGCCAGCACATTGGCTTCCTCGGCAAAGCCGCCGGAGCGCATGCCGGTGACGACTTCATCACCAATCGCAAAGCCCGTCACCTCGGCACCAATATCGGTGACGATGCCAGCGCCTTCCATGCCGGGTGAAAAAGGCAATTGCGGCTTGTATTGATATTTTCCCTGCACCATCAGGATGTCGGGGAAGTTGACGGCGCAGGCCTTGAGCCGTACGCGCAACTCGCCCTTGCCGGGTGGCGGCAGCGTGATCTCTTCCATCCGCAGCACATTGATGTCGTCGGAAAGTTCATTCACCCGCATGGCGTGCATGGTGGCATCCTCTTGTTGTTTTTCTTCAGCCTAGAGGAGGGCGCACCCGAGTTCTAGAGCGCGCCCAGCGAATGCAGCAGGGCGACCGCGCCCAGTGCCATAAAGATGGCGGCGGCGGCACCGCGCACAAGCTGCATGGGAATGCGGCTGGCCGCCTTTTCCCCGAGGAAAACGGCAGGCACATCAGCCAGCATCATGCCCGCTGTCGTGCCCGCCACAACAAGCCACAAATCCTGAAAGCGGGCAGCGAAGGCAGCTGTGGCGATCTGGGTCTTGTCGCCCATTTCAACGAGAAAGAAAGCAATTGTTGTGGCAAGGAAAGGCCCGAAGCGGCTTTCATGCGGCGCCTCGTCATCATCCAGCTTGTCGGGGATGAGCATCCAGATCCCCATGGCAAAAAAGGAGAGCGCCAATATCCATGACAGCATTGTTTCGGTGAGCCATTCGGCCAGGATGATGCCGACATAGCCGGCCATGAGATGATTGAAAATCGTTGCGACGAAAATGCCCGCGATCACCGCCATGGGCGCGCGAAAGCGTACGGCGAGCACGAAGGCGAGCAATTGTGTCTTGTCACCAATTTCGGCAAAGGCCACGCCGAAGAGGGAAATGAGAAAAGCATCCATTTGAAAATTCCACGGGGCGCGTTCAACCAATGACTTGCACGCGCCGCCGCCCGGAGACAGCACGTCAAGCCAAAGGTCTCGTCAGTTCAAACCGGCAAACCGGATTTGAATGTGAATGCCATGGCGCAGGCGGCTCGTTTCGCGCGTGCCAAGTCTGTTGACATCCACCCCTCTCACACAATTGATCTGCCGTGCAGATATTGGCGGAAGGCGGCTACTCCCCTAAGGACGCGCGTTCAATAACACATCCATTTTTGCAAAACAAATGCCCGGCCTGTCAGGCTTTGACCCGCAGGGCGGTGGCGAGATCCGTTGCCAGTTCCTCGCAAGCCTGACGGGCGGCCGGAATCATGCCCCCCATGGCGGTGAAGGCATGAACCTGCGTGTCGTAGCAATGATAGGTGACCGGCACGCCCGCCTCGCGCAGACGGTCGGCATAGGCTGCGCCCTGATCGCGCAGCGGGTCGAAACCGGCCGTCGCCACAATGGCGCGCGGCAGGCCGGACAGGTCACTGGCTTTCATCACGGAGACGCGGGTGTCCTTGCCTTCTTCGGGGCTGTTGAGATAGTGCCCCATGAACCAGTCCATCACATCTTTTGTCAGCGGATACACTTCCGCACAGCTCTCCATGGAGCCGCCTGTCGCTTCCAGATCGGTCATGGGATAGATCAGAAGCTGCACAGAGGGGCCCTGTTCGCCCGCCGCCTTCATGGTTTGCGAAACCACAGCAGAGAGATAGCCACCTGCGCTGTCGCCGCCCACGGCGATATTGCCGGGCAGCATGCCGAGCGTCACGGCATTGGCCTTGGCCCAGCGGAAAGCGGTGATGGCGTCATCGACGGCTGCAGGAAACTTGTGCTCGGGCGCCATGCGGTAATCGACCGAGAGCACCACACAGCCTGCGATTTCCGACAGCATGGTGCAGAAGCTGTGGCAGGTTTCGAGATTGCCGATGACGCAGCCACCCATGTGAAAATAAATGAGCCCCGGCAAGGCGCCTGAGGCTTGCGAGGGGGCATAGCGGCGCGCCGGAATGCGGCCCGTCGGGCCTGGAATGCTCATATCCGTGATGGTGACATCAGGACGCGGCGCGGCATCCAGCATCGCCAGACCGGCATTGCTGAGGTCGCGCATCTGCTCGACGGTCATATCGTTCACGTTGGGGCCCCTGGCACCCTGTGCGGCTATGAACTGCGCCCGCGGGTCCATGACGCGACCATCAATTTCGATGGGCGGGCGGCCCGACAGTTTCACAAGCCAGCGACCGGGAAGCATCATCATCAGACGCAGAATAAATTTTTGCAGAGACATGACTGTCCTCTTGTTATGTCGGGAAATAAGGCCCGGATTTATTTCGGCTGCAGCGCCTTGTAGCCCTGAATCACCAGTGTCGTGGCAAAAGCCGCGGCCTGTTCAGGATCAGGTTTGGCGCGCGCCAGCATGCGATCACCGATCTCCATGGCAATGCCGACAACGGCGGCCATGAGGAATTCGGAATCAACGGCAGGCAGGATACCGTTGCGGATATCCTCTTCGATATATTCGCGAATTTCTTCAAAACCGGCAACGATCTCCGGCGTATCCATGCGCACACGCAGCGCATTGGGATTGCGCCGCATGATATGGAAGGTTTCCATGTCGGCTGCCAGATATTCGAAATAGGCGTGATAGGCGTTGCGAATGAATTCATCAAAGGTGCGCGAGCGGATGCGCTCGGCGCGGATGCGCGGACGAATGCGCATCATCCCCTCATCCATCAGCGCTTCGAAGACTTCTTCCTTCGATTTGAAATAATTGTAGAAGGTGCCTGAGGCGAGCCCGGTTTTGCGGATGATGTCGCGCACCGTGGTTTCGCCATAGCCGAGTTCGGCAAAGACCTCGCGTGCGGCATTCAGGATCGATTCCCGATTGGCAAGCTTCGTCTGTTCCCTCTTGCCGAGCTTTCCCGATGTCTTCTCCACATCATTCAGCTCCACCAAATCCGTATCGGCCATCTCACTATCCTGCTTACTGCTCGCCATCCCGCCGGGCCGACCGGTCTGATGGACCGAACAGACGAATTTCTGACACCAGACTGTTGTGCCAGCCCCCCGGCTCAAAAGTGACATTATTCTATCATTCTCTGTCGGCAAAGGCTGTGGGATAATGCCATCAGCAGAAAATACAGCAGAATCAACCGATTTTTGATTCTGAGGCCTCCGTCTGGTTGACGGCAAGCCCTTGCCGAAGCCAAATTGATGCCGCCTGTCGTCACGCCGTCGAAAGAAAGAAAAACAATGAGCGGGAAGAAAATCTCCCCCAAAGTCATGGAGATGATGCGGTCGGCGCTGCTGCAATATGTGCCCCAGGCCCGGGAACTGGGCATGGAGCTTGTCGATGCCGGCAAGGGGGAATGCTGGATGCGCGTCCCCTATGCCGAGAAGCTGATCGGCGATCCGCGCACGGGGGTCATTCATGGCGGGGTCCTCACCACATTACTGGACAATGCCTGCGGCGCCGCCGTGCAGCTTTCCCTGCCGGAGCGTCAGTCCATCGCCACACTTGACCTGCGCATCGACTATATGAAGTCGGCCACACCCGGGCTTGACCTGCTGGCGCATACGCAATGCTACAAGGTGGCGCGCAGTGTCGCCTTTGTACGCGGGACGGCCTATCACGACGATCCCGCCGATCCGATCGCCACCTGCGTGGCGACCTTCATGCTGGCGGCCAATCGGGCAACGCCGATGACCGAGGCGATGATGAGCGACATGTCGCAGAGCACGGGGGTGATCGAATGAGCGACAAAGCGGAGGTGCCCGATATCAACGCCCTGATCCAGAGCATCCCCTATGCGCAGTTTCTGGGGATGACCGTCGACCAGCGCGGCAATGAAATTACAGCGCTGCTTCACTTCAGCGAAAAGCTGATCGGCAATCCAGTGCTGCCTGCGCTGCATGGTGGCGTGATTGGCGCTTTTCTGGAGCTGACATCGGTTGCGCAGCTGACATTTGAAACGGGCACCGATGCACTGCCCAAATCCATCGGTCTGACATTCGACTATCTGCGCTCAGGCCGCCCGGTGGATACATTTGCGCGTGCCCGCATCACGAAACATGGCCGACGGGTGGCAACCGTCACCGCCGAGGCCTGGCAGGATGACCGCTCAAAGCCGATTGCAACTTCGCATGGCCATTTTCTGCTGCGCCAGCCGGAGACCGAGCAGGGCTGACTTCACTCAGAGGCCTGAATCGATGCCGACAGCATCTTTGATATGGGCAAAGCCGTCTGCTTGCAGCAAGGTTTCCAGCTCACCCTTGATGCGCGTGACGAGACCCGGGCCCTGATAGGTCAATGCCGAGTAAAGCTGGACGAGCGAGGCACCCGCCCTGATCTTGGCGTAAGCATCAGCCCCGCTGGAAATGCCCCCCACGCCAATCAGGGGCAGGCTGCCCTTGGTGAGACGATAAATGTCGCGCAGCACAGCTGTCGACAGACTGAAGAGTGGCCGCCCCGAAAGGCCGCCTGTTTCATTCGCCAAAGGCCCGGTGACAAAGCCCTGCCGCATGATGGTGGTGTTGGAAATGATGATGCCGTCGAGCCTCATCTCCATGGCGACCTGCGCAATGTCAGCCACTTCCTCAGGCGTCAGATCAGGCGCTATCTTGAGAAGGATGGGCGTTGCGCCTTTGCGCTTGGCCATGACGCGACCCACAAGCGACTGCAATTCGCCGATGCTTTGCAATGCGCGCAGGCCGGGCGTGTTGGGCGAGGAAATATTGACCGTGAAGTAACTCGCCAGCCCTTCGAATGTCTCAATGCCTTTTTCATAATCGGCGATGCGATCTGCGCTGTCCTTGTTGGCGCCGATATTGACACCAAGTATACCGCCCCTGTTCCGACGGGCTTCCAGCCGCTTCTTCAGCGCGGCATGGCCCTGATTGTTGAAGCCCAACCGGTTGATGACGGCGCCCTGATCGGTAAGGCGGAAAACACGCGGTCTGGGATTGCCCGCCTGGGGCAGCGGGGTGACGGTGCCGACCTCGGCAAAGCCAAAGCCCATTGCCATCATGGCATCTGGCACTTCGCCATTCTTGTCGAAGCCCGCCGCAATGCCGACCGGATTTGAAAATGTCAGTCCCCAGATTGTCTGATGGAGGCTTGCCGGATCGGCTTTTTTCTGGCGCGGCCCGAGCCCCAGCCGCAGCGCCTTCAGGGTCGCCATATGTGCCTGCTCGGGTTCCATCAGGCCCAGCGCGATGCGGGCCAGTGGAAAGAGGTCAAAACCCGTCATGACAGATCATCCGGAAAGACATGGTCGCCATTTTCATCAAGCAGCAGCGGCCAGATATTGGTGACGGTGGCGAGATCAAGCACGCCGTAAAGATGGGGGAAAAGATCACCGCCACGCGAGGGTTCCCATTTCAGGGCATCGCCCAGCGCCCCGCCGTCTATGGCAACAAGCAGGAGATGCCGTCGACCGGCAAAATGGCGTCGAGCGGTTTCGGCAGCCTGGGCGGCTGTCGAAAAATGGATATAGCCATCATCAATATCAACGGGAGAACCGATGAAATGGCCCTCTGCTTCGGCCAGCGCCCATTCATGGGTGCTGACGATTTTGTAGATGATTTGACCGGCCACGTGCATCCCCCTGCAGATGGGCGGACTTTAGCCGTGTGAAGCACATGCGACAAGGAAAGAGGTCGCCCGGTTCAGGGATTTGGCAGGGAGATCGGGTCATTCTCAAGCGCCATCTGGCGGCTGATAAAGCTATTCAGCGCCTCGCGATCACCTTTTTCAATGAGCCCTTCCAGCAAATGCGCACGCGCCATGCCCAGCCGCTCAAATGCATCTGCGGGCAAAACATCGTGAAGCGAGGCCAGAAGAGATCGGGCCCGCGCTGTTCCGCTCTCCGCATCCAGCGCCATCAACTGGACGGCATATTGAAAAATGATGGAGGGATTATTCGGATCAAGCGCGATGGCTTTTTCAAATGCGTCGATACCATTGGAAACAGAAGCGCGATAAATCGAGCGCCCCAGCAAGCCGCCCCGGATGCAGATTTCCAAATTCCAGCCACCAAGAACAGCATGTGCCCAGCCATCCCCCGGTGCAAGTTCCAATGCCCGCTGGATATGTTGATAGGCCTCATGGCCAAGACCCTCGAAATGGGCGGCCATGCGGCCTTCCATGCGCGCCTTGAAGCCGAGCGCAATGGCGAGATAAAGATGTGCTTCCGGGTCGGTGTCATCGCGCGCGACCGCGCGGCGGGCATCTGCCAAAGCGATTGGCAATAACGAGGCGCGACTGGAGACGGGCGCAAGAAATTCGATATCAATAAGTGTGGCGCGCGCGGCCAGCGCATCGCCCCGGGCTGTACCCAAGAGGCGGGCTTCCTTTGCCGCATTGAGAAAATCACCGCGCGCAAAGGAATCGCCTGCCGTATCTGCATAAAGCCCTGCCGGCACAAGCAACAGGGCGAGGCAAAGACAGAGCTGAAAGACCGGGAAGCGGCGCAGCGTCATGTGAAATATCCCGTCAGGCAGTGCCAAGCCAATGCGGTTCACCGGAACCGTCATGCCCGCACTCTATACGGGATATCAGTCCGCGCGGACCAATTGCATTACGCTTTTGACAGGTCTTCTCCCGCCAGCGCGCGCCGGATCAGCTTTTCGGTCTGCCGCACCCCATAAAGTGCTGCAAAGGAGCCGAAGCGCGGCCCCTGCTCTTCACCCAGCAATACTTCATAAAGCGCCTTGAACCAGTCGCGCAGCGGCTCGAAACCATGGCCCTTTCCGATCTCGTACACAATATTCTGGAGATCTTCCGCCGTCGAATGCTCCGGTGCTGCAGCGAAGCGATCTGCCAGATCGGCCAGCGCCGCCTGCTCCTTCACGGAAGGTTCGCGATAGGTCTTTCCCGGCTTGACGAAATCATTGAAGTAATTGATCGCGTAGCCGACCATCTGATCGAGGCGGGGCTGATTTTCCGGCGTGGCTTCCGGCGCGTAGCTGTTGATGAAGCCCCAGAGCACATCCTTGTCTTCCGAATGGCTGGCGCTGGCGAGATTGAGCAGCAGCGAGAAACTGATCGGCAGATCAACCTCCGGCGGATTGCCCGCATGAATATGCCAGACCGGATTGCCCAGACGTTCCTTGGCGGCCTGGCGCGGATAGGCCGCCAGAAAGGAAAGATATTCATCCACATTCTTGGGGATGACATCGAAATAAAGACGCTTGCCGGTGCGCGGTGACTGATACATGAAAAGCTGCAGGCTCTCGGGACTTGCATAACGCAGCCAGTCGTCAATCGTCAGGCCGTTGCCTTTCGACTTTGAAATCTTCTTGCCTTCCTCATCAAGGAACAGCTCGTAGTTGAAGCCTTCAGGCGGCTTGCCGCCCAGCACACGACAGATACGACCCGACAGCTTCATGCCGTCGATGTGATCCTTGCCCGCCATTTCATAATCAATGCCGAGGGCGGCCCAGCGCATGCCCCAATCAGCTTTCCATTGCAGCTTGGCATGGCCGCCGAGCACGTTCTGCTCAACCGTTTCATGGGTTTCGGGATCCTCATATGTGACCGTGCCCTTGTCCGGATCGCGATCCAGAATCGGGACCAGCAGCACCTGCCCGGTGCGCGGGCTGATGGGGAGCACCGGGCTATAGGTCTGGGCGCGCTCCTCGCGCAGCGATGGCAGCATGATGTCCATGATGGCATCAAAATTCCTGAGCACGCCGCGCATGGCGTCATCGAACTTGCCACCACGATAACAATCGGTCGCGCTCACAAATTCATAGTCGAAGCCATAATGATCAAGGAACGAGCGCAGCATGGCATTGTTGTGATGGCCGAAGCTCTCAAACTTGCCAAAGGGGTCCGGCACCACGGTCAGCGGCTTGAACATGTGCTCGGCCAGCATGTCCCGATTAGGCACATTGTCCGGCACCTTGCGCATGCCGTCCATGTCATCGGAAAAACAGATGAGACGGGTGGGCACACCCGGCATGAGCGTCTCGAAGGCATGGCGGACCATGCTCGTGCGGGCGACTTCGCCGAAGGTGCCGATATGCGGCAGGCCGCTGGGCCCATAGCCGGTCTCAAACAGGATCGTCCGGTCCGGGCCGCCCTCTTTTTCCAGTCTCTGCACCAGTTTGCGCGCTTCCTCGAAGGGCCAGGCCTTGCTGACCCTGGCAGCTTCGAGAAGTTCGTCCGGCGAGATGGAAATCGGTGTCGAGGTGGTGTCGGCGGTCATTTTTGAACCCGTTTGACGCTTAAGGTTTTATCAAGCGCCGGACCCTAAGCTGGCCTCTGCATGCAGTCAACGCGGCACAGGCCGACGACAGGGCTGCAACCTGTTGTGGAGTGTGTTGTTGGACCGAGTTGGCAAAGATAGCGAGGCAAGTGAGGCTTCTGCCCCCCGGGAGCTTCGCCTTCAGCGCCGCCCTGAACTGGAAAAGCGGATTCTGGCCGAACGGGTTCGTTTGCTCTATGGCCTGGGCGCCACCAACCGGTGGTCCATGTTCTTCATTATCGCCGTTATCGGCCTGATTTTCTGGCCTTTTGCCCCGCTCTGGACCCTGATCCCGGTGCTGGCCGTGCAGGCCCTTGCCCAGTTCAGCTTTGATATCTTGCGCGCCCGATTTCATGCCGATCCGAACCTGACCGAGCGGGCCGAGCTCTGGGGCCGACGCTATGCCGCCGTCACCCTCATCAGCGGCACGACCTGGTCGCTCGGGGCCTATCTCTGGCTGCCATCGGCCACATATGACTATCAGATCATCTATCTGCTGGTGCTGGCCTGTCTGGCCATGGCCACAGCCGTCACCCGCGCCACCTATCCGCTCGCCGTCGTGACCTATGTGAGCACCTGCTGCGCGCCCACGGTTTTCTGGCTGATCGCGACCACCCCGACACTGGGCATCCCGCTCGCCGTCATGGGCAGCATTTTTCTGCTGGTGGCCTATGGCTGGACGCGCAAGATCAATGAATCCTATGTCGAGGCGATGCAATTGCGGTTTGAAAATGCCGATCTCGTCGAAAGCATGATGCGGGCGCATGTCGCCAATGAACAGAAGCGGCGTGATGCCGAAGACGCCGAATGGCGCGCAAGGGCGACGGCCCAATCCAAGGATGAATTCCTTTCGCTGATGACCGATGAAATCGCAACGCCGCTTGATGCGCTGGATGAAATGACGCAGCGACTGGAGAATAATGTCTCGGAGCAGGGACAGGTCATTCTGCGTGACATGCGCGACACGCATCACTTCATTCGCCGCCTGATTGCCGATGTGGTTGATTTCTCGGATATGGAAGCGCAGTCCCTTGATCTGAAGATTGCGCCATTTGATCCGGCCAATCTTGTGCGGGGTGTTGTGCGCATCATGCGCCATCAGGCAGATGCCAAGGGGCTCTCGCTCGAACTGGATCTGTCTGCGGACACGCCTGAATTGATGATCGGCGATGCCGATCGCGTCCGCCAGATCATGGTGGCCCTGATCGCAAATGCCATTCAGTTGACCGAACAGGGGGGCATCGTGCTTCAGATCGCCCCGGTCTTTGCACCTGATGCGGCAGCCCAACTCCGCTTCTCGGTGAGCGACACTGGCGCCGGTCTCAGCCCGGATGAGATTGACGGCATTTTTTATGATGATGGCAATGGCAAGGGCAGTCTGAGCCTCACCATCTGCGACCGTCTGGTGCAGTTGATGGGCGGCCGCATCGGCGTGGACAGCACGCCGGGTATGGGCAGTCGCTTCTGGTTCCTTCTGCCCGTGCAACCAGATCAGCTTGCGCGGCCCGATCAGACGCGCGCCCTGATTGATCACGCCTTCCTGTTTGAAATGGAACGCGAGATGGGCTCAGACAGCATCACCAATCATCTGGTGAGCGGGCTTGAGCTGGTGCTTGCCCTGCACCGCAAGGTTGAAAAGGCCCGTATCCAGCGCGATGAACTTGCGCTGGGCCTCTATATTACCGAGCTCGAAAAAGCCGCTTCCGCCATCGGCATGACCGGCATTGCGCAGGTCGCCCATGAGATTGACCGCGCGATACTGGCGGGCGAGGCCGATGCCGCGCTCAAGGATGTGCCCCGAATCCAGCAGAAAATAACGGCCAGCTGGCGCGAGCTGGCCAAGGCCTATCCAAGCCTCGGCGGATAGATCGCTTCCCCGGCATCGCAGTCTCCCACTGGCGCATTCGCTCGTTATACTGCGCAGCCATGTCAGACCCTCTTCCCACCGATTCGGCCCGCCCATCCGGGACCGGCCTTGTCCTGCCTGATGCCCCGGCCCTGCTTGCGCTGCGCGGGCGCCAGTCCAATGCGGCTGCGCTGGCGGTCACGTCCGATGGGGAAATTGACGAACTGGGTCAGGATGCCGCCTTGCGGATGCTGGAGCATGACGCGGTGATGGTGGTGCATGCGGGCTTTACCGCCCGGCGCATTGCCGGGGCACAGGGCAATCTGCGCATTTCGCGGGAGCCGGGACCACGTGTCTTTGACCTGCTGGAACTCTTTGCCTTTGTCTATCCGGCGCAAGCCTGCCTGCCAACGCCGGAAGGACTTTGCAAGGCCCTCTCCATGCCGCCTGCCGCCTCGCCAGAGGATCTCGCACTGCAGTTCCACGAAGCCGCCGCCTACATGCTGAGCGCGCTAAGTGCGCGCAACTATCCCCATCGCCATCTGGCCGCCCGCACCGCCTTGCGCATGGCGCAGGGTGGCTGGTCATGGGGGCCGGGTGTGGTGGCAGCCCTTGCCGATGTGATGCGCAGCGACGAACAGCTCGCCAAGGGGTCGGGCTTCGACATCTGGAACAATCTGCCCGAATGGGAAGAAAAAGCGCCGCGTGGTCCAGCCTCATCGCTGCCGGTGAGTGGCGAGGACGCCGAGACACGGCTGATCGAACTTGCAGGCGAGAGCGCGGAGTCACGCCCGGGACAGCGCGAATTTACCCGTGTTGCAGCGGGCGCCTTTGCCCCGCGCGAGCGCGCCGGCGCAACCCATATCGTGCTCGCTGAAGCAGGCACCGGCATCGGCAAGACCATCGGCTATATCGCGCCTGCCAGTCTCTGGGCGGAGCGCAACAAGGGCACGGTCTGGCTTTCAACCTATACCAAGAACCTGCAACGGCAACTTGATCAGGAGCTGACGCGGCTCTATCCCGATCCTGCCGAAAAAATAGAGAAGGCGGTTATCCGCAAGGGGCGGGAAAACTATCTCTGCCTGCTCAATTTCGCCGAGAGCGCTGACCGCGCGGCCATTGGCGGTGGTGCCGTTTCCACCGGCCTTGTGGCGCGATGGGCACTGGCGAGCCGCGATGGCGACATGGTGGGGGGCGACTTCCCGGCCTGGCTTGCCCAGCGTCCTGCCGCCCAGAGCCTGACCGACCGGCGCGGCGAATGCGTCTATGCCGCCTGCCCCTATTACAAAAAATGCTTTATCGAAAAAGCCATTCGCAAGGCACAGCGTGCCGACATTGTGGTCGCCAATCATGCGCTGGTGATGCGCCAGGCCGCCGTTGACATGGCGGTGATGTCGCTCAACCCTGCCGCGCTTCGACCAGCCGCCCCTGACATTTCTGCGGGTGCCGAAGATGAAGAACCCAGCGGGCGCGAAGCCCGCATGCGCTTTGTCTTTGACGAGGGCCATCATATTTTCGATGCGGCGGACAGCGCCTTTTCGGCCCATCTTTCCATTATTGAAACAGCCGAATTGCGGCGCTGGATACGCGGCGCGGAAGGCCAGCGCGGGCGACGCGGGCGCGGCCTTGATGACCGCATCGGTGATCTCGTATCCGGTGATGCTGTTGCCGAGGAAGCGCTTGATGCGGCGCTGAGCGCGGCGGCGGCGCTGCCCGGTCCCGGCTGGCAGGCGCGGATGAATGACGGCACGCCAAGGGGGGCTGCTGAACAGTTTCTCGCGCTGCTGCGACAGCAGGTTCACGCCCGGTCGCGCGATGAGGATGCAGCCTATTCGCTCGAGACTGACATATTGCCCACGGTCGAGGGGCTGGATGAGGCCGCCAAGGCGCTGGAGACAGCGATCGGCAAACTGATTGCGCCGATGAAACTGCTCGCCGAGCGCATGCGCATTCGCCTCGATGAAGGGGCTGAAGAACTCGACAGCAGCATGCGTATCCGGCTTGATGCCGCCGCGCGCGGACTTGACCGGCGCGCCATGCTGTTGCTGCCGGCGTGGCGCTCCATGCTGGCCGGTATCGGGCAGGCGAGCGACAAGGATTTCTATGAATGGTTTGCCGTTGAGCGTCTGGCCGGTCGCGAAATCGATGCCGGTATGTATCGCCACTGGCGCGATCCGACGATCCCCTTTGCTGCCTCCGTGCTGGAAACAGCCCATGGGGTGCTGATTGCCTCCGCCACGCTGCGCGACGGCCTGCATCAGGACGCAGATGACGGGGAAAAATGGGAAAATGAAAGCTGGCAGAGTGCTGAAATCCGCACCGGCGCCTCGCATCTGCCGCTGCCTGCGATTCGCGCCTTCATGGCGTCGCCCTTTGACTATCAAAAACAGGCACGCATTTTTGTGGTCAATGACATCAACCGCAATGACATGGATGCGATTGCTGCGGCCTATCGTGCGCTCTTCATGGCGGCGGGTGGTGGCGCACTCGGCCTCTTCACGGCAATCCGCCGGCTCCGCGCCGTGCATGAGCGCATTTCAGGCGCGCTCGAAGCCGAGGGCCTGCCGCTCTATGCCCAGCATATGGATGGGCTCGACACCGGCACATTGGTTGATATCTTCCGGGCGGATCGGCATGCCTGCCTGCTGGGTACCGATGCCGTGCGCGACGGGGTGGATGTGCCCGGCGACTCGCTGCGCATGATCGTGTTTGACCGCACCCCCTGGCCACGACCTGACCTGCTGCACAAGGCGCGGCGTGAAATTTTCGGCGGCGGGCGCTATGACGACATGCTGACCCGGCTAAGGCTGAAACAGGCCTTTGGCCGCCTGATCCGAACGGAAGCTGACCGGGGCGTCTTCGTCACACTCGACTCCCGCCTGCCGACCCGCCTGACCTCGGCCTTTCCACCGGGCCTGACTGTGGAACGCGTGGGTCTGGCCGAGGCCATCGCCGCCTCGCGGGACTTTCTAGCCCAGCGGGACTGAGCCGCGCGCCTTGCCCATCGGCACCCAAATCCCTAAGCTGCGCCCGCTTCTTACTCTCTTTCTGTCAGGACCTCCCATGTCAACGATCGCGCCGGAAAATGCCCTCATTTACATCATGGTCACGATGAGCGCCGTTGATAGCGCCATGGACGACAATGAATTGATGGAAATCGGCAGCATCGTGAAAGTCCTGCCAGTCTTCAGGGATTTCAATCCCGAGCGCATCATTCCGGTGGCAAAAGAATGCGCGGCGATCCTGCATGAGGATGGCGGACTGGATGCTGTTCTGGGTCTGGTCAAGGACGCGCTGCCGCTGCATCTGCGCGAAACGGGCTATGTGCTTGCCGTCGAAATTGCGGCTGCCGATCTCAATGTGTCAGCCGAGGAACTGCGCCTGTTGCAGCTGCTGCGCGATACGCTGGAAATCGACAAGTTGACGGCTGCCGCCCTTGAGCGCGGCGCGCGCGCGCGCCACATGACGATCTGAGAAATACAGCCCGCGCCCTAGTCTTCGCAGGGGCCTGTGCCAGTCTCTTTCAGTTCCTCGCCGATCCGGTCAAAATAGGTTCGCTGGCAGATGCCATTTGCGCCATAGCGATCATGCTGGCGATGGGTCATCACCAGCACATCCTCATTATAAGTGTAGAAGTCGGTTTCATAATCGGCGGCGCTGCTGCGGTTTGTCGCGCGAATTTCCTGGGCTTCCATGTCAAAGATGGGTGAGCTGAGCTCATCAAGGGCCGGATCAGGAACGAAGCTGTCGGCCATCATCGACCAGAGATAATTGGTATAAAATACATTGGCGCCGGGCGTTGTCTGCCGGATCAGCCGCAAATCGGCATAGCCGTCAAAATTCATGTCAAGCAGTTCAAAGCCGTTTGCCGCCAGCGCTGTTGGGGCAACGGAGTCGACAGGCTCAATGGTCTGGACGGGTGTGCCCTTGTCTTCCTGCGTGATTGTGATGGACTCAATGACGCGCAGATCGCTGGACGGTTTCAGATATCCCTGCAGCTTGAAGTCGAGAACGGGCAGGCCCGCACTGACAATGCCACGGCATGTCAAAGGCGGCGGCTTGAGGGCGGCTGCTTCCTCGCATTCATATATGAAAGGGGCGCTTTCTCCGCCTGCTTCAAGCGCATCGCCCAGCTCATGGCTCGGCAGCACCTCTCCGGCGTGGGCACATGACGCCGATACGCCGATAAGAAACAGCGCCATCATCGCGATGGCCGCCGCCTCAGGGAATATGCCCCTTATTCCGCCCATTTTTATCCCGTCTTCAGAAAATCCAACAGGTGCTCAGGCGACGCGCTCTTTCTATTGGCGAACCGCAAGCCGATTTCGGCTAAGGTTCGCATAATGCCATAAAGTCAGGATGACCGCGACCCCATGGACCAGTTCTTGATATCGCAGGAAGCCGGCATCAGGCTGATGGCCTTTGCAGCCGTGCTGGCCGTGATGATGGTGTGGGAGTTTCTGGCACCCCGTCGCGCTCAGGCTTTGCCGCGTCAGAAAAGATGGCCCACCAATCTGGGCCTGAGCCTGTTCAACACGGCACTGTTGCGAATTGCCGTGCCCGTGGCGGCGACAGGCGCGGCGCTCTGGGCGGCACAGGCTGGCGTGGGCCTCCTCAACCAGACCGAGATGCCACTGGTGTTTGCCTATATCATCACCCTGCTTGCCCTCGACTTTCTCATTTATGCCCAGCATGTCCTGTTTCATCGGGTGCCGCTGCTCTGGCGCGTTCACAAGATGCATCATGCCGACACCGATCTTGATGTCACCAGCGGCATCCGCTTTCATCCCATCGAGATCCTGCTCAGCGTTGCGATCAAGATGGCGGCGATCATCGCGCTTGGCGCGCCTGCCGGTGCCGTGATCCTGTTTGAAATCCTGCTCAACGCCATGGCGATGTTCAATCATGCCAATATCAATCTTGCGCCGGGCCTTGATCGTGTTTTGAGAAAAATCATCGTCACGCCGGACATGCACCGCGTTCATCACTCTGTGATACCGGCAGAGCATCATCGCAATTTCGGCTTTAACCTGTCGCTTTGGGATCGCCTGTTTCACACTTACATCGCCCAGCCGCGTGAAGGCCATCTCGGCATGAAAATCGGACTGACTGATTATCCGGGGCCACAGCCTGCTGAGTTCCTGTGGAACCTTGTGCTACCCTTCACCCGTGACATGCGCGAGGAGGAGAAAAAGGCATGAAGCGGCTTTGCCTTTTTCGGCATGCAAAATCTGACTGGCGCGACGCAGGCTTGAATGATTTCGAGCGGCCCCTGAATGAGCGCGGTCGCAAGGCGGCCGATTTCATGGCCCATTTCATTGATCAATCGCAATGGCGTCCCGACGCCGTTCTCTGCTCCACAGCCGTGCGCGCGCGCGAAACTTTTGCGCCGCTGCAGGCACTTCTCGGCACCGGCATGCCCGTCCAGTTTATTGACAGGCTCTATCACGCCATGCCGGATGTGCTGCTGGAGGTGATCCACGCCGAAGCATCCGATGATGCCGACACATTGCTTGTCATCGCCCATAATCCGGGACTGGCGCTCATGGCTGCCGACCTTGCCCCGGCTGAGACAGACGAGGCGATGGCGCATGGTGACGGCATGCCGACGGGCGGCTTCATCGTTTTTGAATTTGATGTCGACCATTGGCGCGATGTGAAGGAACATCAAGGACGCCTCGTCTTCTTCGGCAAGCCGCGCCAGCTAATGGCCGAGGCCAAATAGCCGTCTAGTAAATGCTCTGGCTGAAATAGCGATTGCTGATGGCGGCATAGGAGCCATCCGCCACCATGCCCGCCAGCGCCGCATTCATGCGGTCGCGCAACGCCCCGTTTTCGGCCTTGAGGGCGATGCCTGCGCCCTGCCCGAAATAGGCGGGGTCTGCATAATCAGACCCGACAAGCCTGCAGCATGCAGCACCTTTGCCAGCGATCGTCCAGCGCAAGAGTGCATTGCGGTCGGCAAAGACAAGATCAGCCTCACCTGCGGCAAGTGCCGTTTCCAGCGCCTTTAAGGACCCGAGTTCCACGCGCTGAATATCGGAGAAATGGGTCTTCAGATAGGCCATGTGGACGGAGCCTGCCTGCACGGCAACTTTTTTGCCGCGCAGAGCCTCAGGTGAGGCCGCCGCTGGCACCTTGTCGCGGCGGGCGGCAAAGTGACCCGGCGTGCCGTAATAACGCTCGGTGAAGATCACGTCATTGAGGTTCTTCACATTCTCGCGCGCCTTTGAGGGGCGCAGCAGGGAGGCAACCACCGCATCGGCCTTTCCTGCTTCGAGGCGCGGAATGAGGTCGGCCCAAGGCGCGGCCTCGATGCGGCATTCGGCATCAAGACGCTGGCAAAGTGCCCGGGCCAGATCGACATCAAAGCCTGTGAGATCGCCCGATGCCGTCTTGAAGTTGAAGGGCGGATAGGCGCCTTCAGTCAGGATCAGGAGTTTTTCCCTGGGCGCCTCGATTGTCTTCTCATCCGGGCGTGCCGGGTTCGGAAATGGCAGATGCAACTGGCTCAGCGTTGCTTCATCCAGCGGCGCTTGTGGCTCATCTGAAGGGGCGGGCACAAGCTCATCAGGCATCGGCACAATGTCATCGCGCGCCACTGTCGTGGTCTCTGCCGCGGCTAAGGTCGCATCAAGCTGGCCTTGCGGTGCCAAAAGCCAGTCCAGCGGCGCGCCGGTGTAAAATTTCCCCAGGGCCCCGGCGAGCAGAACAATGGCCAGTAGATTGAGGTAAATCAGGTAACGCATCGGGACCCAGCTCTTTTCGGCGAGACATTCGCGGCAGCTTCCTAGCATGCGCAATGCTGTTTCTTTATGAAACAGTCCGCCCGCCAGGGGAAATAGTATTGGCCTCAAGGCCGCTTCTGCCCCTTTTAACGCAATGGCCATGCCATGCAGGCGGCGCACAAGGTACCGGATTATGGGTCATTCTTGCTATCCGCCATATTTTACCATAAAACAAAAATGCAGAGTTCATTTGGCACGATGGTGCAGAATGGAGGCGTGGGATGTCCGGTCGAGGGGACGGCGACAGGCATGTGCGGCAGCAGCCCGCCAAGCGACGCCCCTTGTCCGGCGACACAAGGCAGCGCCGACGCAAGCACCTTCTGATGGGCGAACTTGCCCTTGCGCGCGGACTGATCGCTCCTCACGAGCTCCTGCCTTTGCTGGGTCTGCAAAAAAAATGGGGCACCAGACTGGGCCCCACCCTTCTTTCTTCAGGTCACGCAACGCCGCATGACATTGCGCGGCTTGTCGCCACGCAGCGCGACCTGCCCCTGATAAATCTGCGCCACGAGCCGCCCGATGCAGCCCTGCTGCGCGCAAATGACATCGCCTTCTATCTGGCGCATCACTGTCTGCCCTGGCGGCGCGTCAACGGCGAAGTGGTCTATGTGGCGGCTGATCCTGTCGAAGCCGCAAAGATCATTGCCCAGCGCAATGGACGCCTTGCACGCATCCATGTGGCGTCGGCGCGCGACATCCAGAAAACTGTCGCCGCGCATTTTGGTGAGGAACTCAGCGAGCTGGCGATCCATGGCCTCGAGCGCACGCATGCGACATTTTCGGCCTCGCGACGTACCACGCCTTCGCAGGACATATGGATCGGGTGCCTCGCACTGCTCACCCTCGCTGCCCTGTTATTCGCACCGGACTCAAGCCTGGTAGCTTTGAACGTCATTCTGGGGTCCTGCTTTCTCGGCATCGGGGCGTTGCGGCTGCTATCCATCCTGATCGGCCTGACCGCTGCACCCAGTGCGGAACAGCGCGCCTTTGCCCAATCCCGACCGGTCGCTGATTGCGACTTGCCGATCTATACGATCATCGTGCCGCTGTTCAGGGAATCTGCGGTGCTGCCAGTCATTGCACATGCCCTGCAACGGCTTGACTATCCCGCCGCCAAGCTCGACATCAAACTTGTCTTTGAGGAAAGTGATCCGCAAACCTATGCGGATGCCAAGGCGCTGAACCTGCCCGGTCACATCGAATTCATCCGTGTACCCGACAGTCTTCCCCGCACCAAGCCCAAGGCCTGCAATTACGCGCTCCCCTTTGTACGCGGCCGCTATGCCGTCGTTTATGATGCCGAGGATATGCCCGAGCCGGATCAATTGCGCAAAGCCATCGCCGCGTTCGATCTCGGCGACCCGAGGCTTGCCTGCGTGCAGGCCCAGCTCAATTATTACAACTGGAACGAGAACTGGCTGACCCGACAATTCGCACTTGAATATGCCGCCTTTTTCGATCTGCTTCTGCCGGCGCTGGACCAGTTGCGCCTGCCGATACCGCTCGGCGGCACGTCGACCCATTTCCGTGTTGATGCGCTGCGGGCCTGCGGCGGCTGGGATGCCTATAATGTGACGGAGGATGCCGATCTCGGGATACGCCTGAGAGTGCTTGGCTATCGCTGCGGCATCATCAATTCAACGACGCAGGAAGAAGCCAATTGCCGACCCGGCAACTGGATCCGGCAACGCTCACGCTGGGTGAAAGGCTGGGTACAGACCTATCTGGTGCATATGCGTCATCCGGTGAGCCTGTTTCGTGCGCTTGGCTGGCGGGGCTTCCTCGGCTTTCAGCTGGTGATCGGCGGCTTCAGCCTTTCCAATCTCGTCCATCCTTTTTTTTATGCCGTGCTTGTTAACCATGTTTTTCTGAACCATGGCAGCGAAACGGATATGCCGCTGGTCATCTTCAATCTGGTGGTGCTGGTCTCCGGCTACAGCCTGACCATCATCGCGGGCATGGTGGCGGTGTCGCGGCGCGGGCTGGTACGCCTCATTCCCTCCGCCCTCAGCCTGCCCGCCTATTGGCTGCTGATATCGCTGGCCTCCTACAAGGCGCTGTATCAATTCGTAACGCGGCCCTTTCACTGGGAAAAGACCGATCACGGCCTCAGCCGCATGAAACTGCCCGACATCCAGATTGCAAAAGAGCCCCGCTCGATAACCAATCACTAAAGAAATTCTGCGACCATCCCCTCAACAATTGCCGTCTGATTCTGATCAAGGACCTGACTTTGTCTCATATTTCCTTCACAACCACGCTGCCGCTCGAAACCTACAGGCAATTGGGTGTCCTGGTTGTCGAGGATTCACCCCATATGGCATCGATGCTGCGCATCATCCTGAATGAGCTTGGGGTGACACGCATCTGGTCGGCACGCAGTGGCGAGGATGCCCTGGGCGTCTTCTCGCGTCACAGCGTCGATATTTCGGTGATTGATGAACTCGAGCCGCCTCTTGATGGCCTTTCCATCGTGCGCGCCATCCGCATGGCGGAAACTGATGATCTGCAGCGCGTGCCTGCGATCTATCTGACGACGCAGCGCTCGCGCGAGGAGATTATCGCTGCGCGCGATGCCGGCGTGACCGAAATTCTCTCCAAACCTTTTTCAGCTGCCCAATTTGTCGCGCGACTGGAAACCGTGCTGAAGCGCCCGCGCCCGATCATCAAAAGTGAAAATTTCATCGGCCCGGACCGTCGTCGCCGCGAACAAGGCGCGACGGACGAACGCCGCAAGGGCTGACAGGCATTGAGCGAATGTCCGTTCTGACGGTCGGGCATTTGGGGTTGGAGCGGGTGAAGGGAATCGAACCCTCGTCGTAAGCTTGGGAAGCTTCTGCTCTACCATTGAGCTACACCCGCCTCGCCTCATGTTTAGCCTGCGGCACTGTCTCCGGCAAGCATCCTTACCAGCGGTTCTGCACTTCTTCGGCAAAGCCCAGAATATCCGCAATCTCGAGCCTGCGCCCGTCATCCAGAACCACGCTGCCTGAAAAGCGGCCAAAGACCTGATGCTGGATGGACCGCAGAAGGTCCAAATTCATATTGGCCGCGCGGTCGATGATGGGCGCGAAATTCATTTCAAAGCGGCCATCATTGCTGGTGAACCGCCAGGGCGCCGCATCATAGCCTTCCGGCGGGATGTGGAAGGTGACGGCCTCAAGCTTGTGGGCCCTGCCGTCATAAAACAGCATGTTCTCCGAGGCGGCGGATGTGTCGCCGAAGCCATAACCGATATTGAAGCCGAAGGGTCTGCCTTCGTGATGGCCCGACGCCGAGCCCCAATACCAGGTGTTGTCATAGGTCCAGACACCACGACCCCAGTCCAGCACGGCGGAGGCCGTTGCCGGATCAAACACGAAGGATTTTCCATCGAAAACAACCGTGCCTTCAGCAGGCATGCAGTTGATCTTTTGATTGTAATAAAAGGCGCGCGGCGCTTTGGCAAAGGGGGTGGCAATCACCATGCGATCCATCGCCGGCTGGCTGAGCGTGACATCGACCTTGAGGCCCTTGCCCTTGCCAAAGCCCGGGCAATCCATCGACAGGTGCCGGGCTTCAGGCGCGAGACGAAAGGCCATGTTCATTCTGGGGTGGGTCTGGACGATGTCATCGGCATCGGCCGTTTCGGGTAGCCCCATGCGCCCCATCGGGAAAGGGATCAGAATGCTTTCGGTTGTTTCTTTCGGGGTGGCCAAATCCATCCAGGTGGCCGAGAGCAGACCCATATAGCCATTATCAGCGACTGTCAGCGCCAGACCGTGGTCTTCGCTCAGCACACAGTAATAGTCCCATTCCTTGATCCGCAGGGATGAGGCCCCCACCGAGGCGCGCCGATAGCGCTTCACTTCCGATGTCGCAAAGCCTGCTTCCTGCAGATGCCCTCTGGCATCCAGCAGGTCACCCGGACCAAGTTCGCGCTGCATGTCGTTTCCCTTTTTTGCCCAATCTACCCCCGCTCGCAAGAATGTGAATGGTGAAAATGGGGGCGGCTGATAGTCTGACGGCATGAATATTTCGATCCCCCCTGCCAAATTCAGCGACCCCGATGTGACGGCGAAGGGCGAGACCCGCGCGCATGTGGCACTGGTGCAGCTCGAAACGCTCTGGATCAATACCGGCACACTCTGCAACATCGAATGCGCCCATTGCTATATTCATTCCAGCCCGACGGATGATCGCCTGAGCTATTTCACGCTGGCTGACACCCTGATTTTTCTCGACGAGATCGAGCGTGAGGAACTGGGCACGAAAGAGATCGGTTTTACCGGTGGCGAACCCTTCATGAACCCGGACATGCTGGCCATGGCGGAGGCTGCACTGGCGCGTGGCCATCAGGTGCTGATCCTGACCAATGCCATGCAGCCGCTGATGCGACCCAAAATCCGCGACGGTCTCCTGGCCCTCAAAAGCCGCCATGGCACGGCCCTGCGCCTGCGCATCAGCATCGACCATTACAGCGAAACGCTCCACGACGCCGAGCGCGGCGCGGGTGCCTTTGAAAAAACGCTGACCGGGCTCAAATGGCTGGCCGGGGAAGGCTTCTCCCTCACCATTGCCGGGCGCACGGCGCCGGGCGAAAGCGAGACTGATGAGCGCGCGGGCTATGCTGCCCTTTTTGCGCGGGAAGGGATCGACCTTGATCCACATGACCCGTCGATGCTCATCGTTTTTCCGGAAATGGACGAAACGACAGACGTGCCTGAAATCACCACCGCCTGCTGGGATATTCTCAACGTCAATCCCGACAACATGATGTGTGCGACGAGCCGCATGGTGATCAAACGCAAGGGCGCGGCAGGGCCTGCTGTCGTGGCGTGTACCCTGCTGCCGGATGATCCACAATTTGAACTGGGCCAGACGCTGAAAGAGGCTTCGGGGCCCATTAAACTCAACCACCGCCATTGCGCAAAATTCTGCGTGCTGGGCGGGGCAAGCTGTTCGGGCTAGCTGAACAGCAACCATATGACCGGCAGCAACAGCGCCGTGATGATGCCGTTGAGCGTCATCGCCACGCCTGAAAATGTGCCCGCCTCCCAGCTCACCTGAAAGGCGCGCGCCGTGCCGATGCCATGCGCGGCAATGCCCATGGCAAAGCCGCGCGCGCGCGGGTCCTTGATGCCGAGCGCGTTAAAAATCCAGCTCCCGAAAACCGCACCGATGGCACCTGTGAAAATCACGAAAACGGCAGCGAGCGCCGGAATGCCCCCGATCTGGTCCGCGATGCCCATGGCGATGGGTGTGGTGACGGATTTGGGTGCAAGGGATGAGATGGTTTCAGGGCTTGCGCCGAGCGCCATGCCGATCAGCACGGCGGAAAGCACGGCCGTGAGCGAGCCCGCCAACAGGGCTACAAACATGGGTCGGGCGACGGATCGCACCTGCCTGAAGTTCAGGTAAAGCGGGATGGCCAGCGAGACGGTCGCAGGCCCCAATATCCACAAGAGCCATTGCCCGCCATCATTGTAGTGATCGTAATCGCGCCCGCTCAGCATCATCAGGCCGATAATGACGGCGCTCGCGAGCAATACGGGATTGATCAGCGGATTGCCGTTCAGGCGCTGCTGCAAATTGCGGAACAGCATATAGGCAAGCAGGGTCAGACCGATCCAGACAAGACCCTCCCCGACCCGGTCCCAATAGACCGGTTGCCATGCGATATCGCTCATGGCTCGCCCTCACGCGAGGCGTCCTTTTTCTGCATCCACTGGAAGACCAGCGCGCCGACAACAAGCGAGAGAAAGGTGGAGCCGAAAAGGGCAGCGATAATGGGGATCAGGTCCTGCCGCACCAGCGCGACATGGGCCATGATGCCAATGGCGGCGGGGATGTAGAACAGGTTGAGGTGGCGCAGCAGATATTCCGCGACGACACGCAACGGCCCGGGAACGCGCCCCCAATAGATCAGCACAGCCAGCATCAAAAGAATGCCGATCACCGTGCCCGGCACCGGCAGATGGAGCGTGCGCGACAGCAGCGCGCCGATGATCTGGCAACCGGCGAGCGTTGCAAAGGCGGCCAGCCATCCGATGATCTGCTGACGCTGCATCCTCAGATCGCTCTGAAATGCTTGGAGAGCTTGAGGCGCTGGTTCTGATAATTGGAATGGAGGCTTTCGCCATAAAGACTGGCGGGCCGGTCTGTCAGGCGCTCATAAACGAGACGCCCGATGATCTGTCCATGTTCCAGAATGAAGGGCACGTCATGGCTGCGCACTTCCAGCACCGCGCGGCTGCCGGCACCCCCTGCCTCGCGGGCACCAAAGCCGGGATCAAAGAAGCCTGCATAATGGACACGGAATTCACCCACCAGCGGATTATAGGGCACCATTTCAGCGGCATGGGAGGCGGGCACCTGCACGGCTTCGCGCGAGGCGAGAATATAGAATTCATCCGGGTCCAGAATAAGTCCCTTGCCGCCGCGGCTGTGGATCGGTTCCCAGAAATCGAGCACGTCATAGCCGTCACGCTTGTCGACATCGATGAGACCGGCATGGCGCTTGGCGCGAAAACCGACACGGCCGCCTTCACGCTCGGGCCGCAGATTGACCGTCAGGGCAATGCCATTGTCGATATCAACATCGCCATCAACGAGGCGTACCTCTTCCTGCAGACGTTTCAGTTCCGCATCGCTGAATGTGGCGCTGCCACGGCGGAACCGGATTTGCGAGAGGCGCGAGCCGGGACGCACGAGAATGGGAAAAGTCCGCGGGGAAATTTCAAGATAGAGATGACCTTTGTAGCCCGCCGCGACCTGATCGAACTCGGCGGAAAAATCGGTGATGACACGCGTGAAGACATCCAGACGCCCGGTGGAGCTTTTGGGATTTGCTGCCGCGCTCGTACGCTCCGAAAGCGCCAGCGCTTCAATCAGCGGGACGAGATAGACGCAACCGGTCTCCAGCACGGCCCCTTCGCTCAGGTCGATTTTGTGGAGCATCAACTCCTCAACCCGCTCCATGACGCCGCGATCGGGGCCGGGCAGAAAGCTTGCCCGCAAGCGGTAGGCCGTGTTGCCCAGCCGCATGTCGAGGCTTGCCGGCTGGATCTGGTCCTTGTCGATCTCGCGGCTTGCCCAGATTTCCTTTTCGCGGATCATGGCGGCAATCGCATGCGAGGGCAGGATACCCGTGGTGTGGACCTGGCCCGGGCCCACACGGCGCGGTTCCATGTCTTCATGATGTGGGAAAAGATCGTCCGCCGCCTTGGTCATCATTCTTCCTGGGCTCAAAAAGGCCTGATCCGGCCCGCCAAAGGCCCGTTATAGTGCCCCCAAGGCGCCACTGAAAGCCCTCTCTGGCCGAAGGCTTTGCTTGCCGCCGGGGCATTACAGCCTAATTCTATGTCTATCAGAGCGCCGAGGGAGGCCCCATGACCTATATCATCGCCTATATCGCCACGGCTGTCGTTTTTTTCGGTCTGGATTTTCTCTGGCTCGGCAGCATTGCCAAGGATTTCTACGCCCGCGAGATGGGCGCCCTGCTGCGGCCCAAGCCCAATATGGGGATCGCCGCCCTCTTCTATCTCGGCTATGTGGGCGGCATTGTCTATTTCGCCGTCCTGCCCTCAATCCAATCGGGCAGCCTTGGTACGGCAGCGCTTTCCGGCCTGCTTCTGGGCCTCATAGCCTATGGCACCTATGATGTGACCAATCTGGCAACGCTTAAGAACTGGCCTGTCACCATGTCGCTGGTGGACATGGCCTGGGGGTCAGTGCTGACATCCATTGCCGCCATGGCCGGACATCTGGCCCTGCGGCTCTGGGGATAGGTTCAACGCTTGACGCGCGCGCCCATTGCCCCTTAAATGCGCCCCAACACCCGTGGTGATTTGAGCCGACCGGCTTGCGGCCACGTTAAACAAATCGCTAAAAAGGTCGGGTATGCGTACCCCCGATCTTTTTGCTGGTCGGGGTTTTTTTATTGCGCATTTCGGCTCAGAAACGGCAAGCCCATGACACAGACATCCGACACATCCAAACGCAACTGGCATCCGCGCACCTCGGCTGTGCATGGCGGGACCGCGCGCACCCCCTTTTGCGAAACCAGCGAGGCGCTGTTTCTGACGTCGGGCTATGTCTATGACTCCATGGAAGCCGCCGAGCGCCGCTTCAAGAATGAAGAGCCGGGCTATGTCTATAGCCGCTTCGGCAATCCGACAGTGCGCATGCTGGAAGAACGCATGGCAGCACTTGAGGGCGCGGATGATGCGCGCGCCACAGCCACCGGCATGGCGGCCGTGACGGCAGCCATGCTCTGCCAGCTCAAGGCGGGGGATCATGTGCTTTCATCGCGCGCGCTCTTCGGCTCCTGCCGCTATATCGTGGAAGAATTGCTGCCGCGCTTCGGGGTCACATCGACGCTGATCGACGGGCGCGATCTTGACGCGTGGAAGAAAGGCATCCAACCCAACACCAAGGTCGTGTTTCTGGAATCGCCCTCCAACCCGACGCTCGAAGTGATTAACATCCGGGCGGTGGCGGAGATCGCCCATGCCGCAGGTGCGCGCCTCGTCATCGACAATGTTTTTGCAACGCCCGTGCTCCAGCATCCGCTGAAGCTTGGTGCCGATGTCGTCGTCTATTCGGCGACCAAACATATTGACGGCCAGGGACGCTGCCTTGGCGGCGTGATCCTGGCCGATCAGGCCTTCATCACCGACCATCTGGCCAATTTCCTGCGCCAGACCGGTCCCTCCATCAGCCCCTTCAATGCCTGGGTCATGCTGAAAAGCCTTGAGACGCTCGATCTGCGCATTCGCGAGCATGGCCGCAATGCCGAGCTTGTGGCCGCCAGCCTCGAAGGCCATGAGAAAATCGGCAAGGTTTTCTACCCGGGTCTCAAGAGCCATCCCCAGCATGAACTCGCCATGAGCCAGATGTCGCAGGGCGGCAACATGATCGCCTTTGAGGTCAAGGGCGGCAAGGACGCTGCCTTCCGTTTCGCCAATGGGCTGGAGATCATCAAGATTTCCAACAATCTGGGCGACGCCAAAAGCCTGATCACCCATCCGGCAACAACCACACATCAACGGCTGAGCCCTGAGGCCCGTGCCGAACTCGGCATTGATGAAGGCTTGCTGCGGCTTTCGGTTGGTCTGGAAGACGGGCAGGATCTGGTCGCCGACATCGCCCAAGCGCTGGCTCGCGTTTAGGCGGCGCCCGGCTCACGCAAAGGTGAGCCATGCCGCAGACCTGACGTGGAAATGCCTCTATTTTGCCGGAGTTCCAGCGTTAATTGAGCATTAGACAGTTTGACGTAATGTCCACGAACGCCGCAAAGGCGGCACCAGAAGGGTGCTGAATGCAGGTGGGCAAGGTTTTACGCGCCAAGGAAAGAGCGATGTACAGCAGCATGACGCGATCCATCAAAATCCAGGTTGAGCCAACCTATCTTGAGGACCAGTCGGAGCCCGAGCAGGATTACTATGTCTGGGCCTATCATGTTGTGATCGAGAATGCCGGCGACGAGACGGTGCAGCTGCGCTCGCGCTACTGGAAGATCACCGATTCATCGGGCCGTGTGCATGAAGTGCGCGGCGCGGGCGTGGTGGGCGAGCAGCCCGTTCTGCAGCCCGGCGAGCGCTTTGAATATACCAGCGGCACACCGCTCGGCACGCCTTCGGGCATCATGTTCGGCAATTACGAGATGGAAAACGACCACGGCGAAACCTTCGAGGTCGATATTCCCGCCTTCTCGCTAGATTGCCCGCATGCCAAAAGGATGCTGCATTAGTCAGCGCGCCTTCCACAGGCTAGAATGGCGCAACTGTCATTCGCCCCTGTCCGAGGTCTTTCATGTCCGTTGCCCGGCGCTACTCATCCCGCGAGATGATCGACAAGCTCGTGTCCTTTGACACGACCAGCCACAAGTCCAATCTCGAACTTGTCGCCTTTGTGGAAGATTATCTCAGCAGCTATGGCGTGGCCTCGCACCTCGTGAGCAATGACGACAACACAAAAGCCAATCTCTTTGCAACGCTCGGCCCCACAGACAAGCCGGGCGGCGTTGTCCTTTCCGGCCATACCGATGTCGTGCCAGTGACCGATCAGGACTGGTCGAGCGACCCCTTCCGGACGGTGGAGCGAAACGGGCGCCTTTATGGGCGCGGCACATCAGACATGAAAAGTTTCATCGCGATCGGCCTTGCAATGGTGCCGGATTTCCTGGCGAAGGGACCGCAAGTTCCGATTCATTTCGCACTCTCCTATGACGAAGAAGTCGGCTGCCTGGGGGTGCGCCCTATGATCGACGAAATCATCCGCGGCATGCCGCGCCCGGACGTGGTGATTGTGGGCGAACCCTCCAACATGAAGGTCGTCAATGCGCATAAGAGCATCCAGTCCTTTGTTACCCGAGTGACGGGGCTGGAAAACCACTCCAGCGCGCCGAATAATGGCGTGAATGCCGTAATCTATGCCGCCGAGCTGATCGGCTTTCTGGCACGGCTGGCCGATGAAATGCGCGAGCGCGGCGATCCCAGCGGGCGCTTTGCACCGCCCTATACGACGGTGCATGTCGGGCCCGTTCATGGCGGCACGGCCCTCAACATCGTGCCGCGCCATTGCGAATTCATGTGGGAATGCCGTGGCCTGCCCGGCATTGACGCTGACGAACCACTGCGCCGCCTGACCGAATTTGCGGAAACGGAATTGCTGCCGCGCATGCAGGCTGTTTATCCGCAGGCCAAAATCGTCACGACGCCACGCGCCTCGGCCCCCGGCCTGGTGCCGCTTGATGGCTCACCCGCCGAAACGCTGGTGATGCAACTTGCCCAGTGCAACAGCGCAGAAGCCGTGTCCTATGCCACAGAAGCCGGACTCTTTCAGATGGCCGATATTCCGACGGTTGTCTGTGGTCCCGGTGATATCGCGCAGGCGCACAAGCCCGATGAATTTGTCGAGCTGTCCCAGATCGCTGCCTGCGAGAATTTCATGACGCGGCTGGTTGCCTATGCGGCGGGAAGCTGACCGGCAGATGGCCTATCGCAGAACAGGCGACATGCTGCGTCTGACCTCGGCGCTCAGTGTCTCGTCAAACTGACGGGCAAGCGTATTCATCAAAACCATATAGGCGGCATCACGCTCGTTGAGCGTCGCGCTCTGCAGGATCGTGCGCTCCGCCGAGGCGTCCACATCAGCGGTATAGGTTGTGGAGTCGCCGACCCGCAAACCAGGCACTGACACTGTCAGACGGGCCTTCAGACGGGCCTTGAGCTTGGTGTCCTGCTGATCCCCGAAGAAACCCGTGAGGCCACCTTTAAGCGGAAGCTTTTCGGCCACGACGCTGCCGTCAAGCACTGTCAGGGTTGCAATGCCGCGCTGGCCCGTTGTGACCACACGTGACGTTGCCCAGCGCTCGGCGATGCTGGCAGGCGACACGGGATGCAACTGCTCGACATTGGGCGGTGTCGATGAACTGCGATAGCGCTGGTCGACGGCGATGCTCGCTACATCAAGCTGCAGCGGTGCGCTGGCCACAAAGCTCACATCACGCGGCGCGGAAGTTGTCGATTTGGAGGCACAGGCTGCCGGAAACAGGGCCGCCAGAAAAAATGCCATTTTTGCCAGACGGGTCATAGATGCTCGCTCCGATATCAGATCGGCGAGCGTTCACCCGCCTCGAATTTTGAAATGTCCATCGCGCTGACGTCGATGTCGCTCATGCCTTCTGCGAAGCGCACCATATGCGGCATGGTGAAATGCCTGGTGAGCGCTTCTTCGCTTTCCCATTCCTCATAGATGCGGAAACACTGCGGATTTTCGATATCCACATAGAAGCCGTAGCTGATGCAGCCCGGCTCCTGTCGTGTCGCCTGCGCCACTTCGACCGCCAGTGCCATGGCCTGATCGCGAGAGCCTTCACCGACCTCGACAGTTCCTGTGACAACAATCATTGAACACTCCCATTTCGGCTTAATTGTGGCTGAGACGACATCAGAGAGGGACAGGTCTACGCCTGACTCTCTTTCAGTTCGTCAGGCGTGAAAATATAGACCTCGCTGCAGAATTCGCAGGTGACTTCGATCTTGCCGTCCTCGGCCATATCGTCAATTTCCGCCGCCCCGAAAGAACTGAGCACGCGCGTCATGCGCTCATGAGAACAATGGCAGTCAAAAGCTATGCTCGACTGGCCAAAGGCGCGGACGCCATCTTCGTGGAAAAGGCGGAAGAGAAGACGTGTCGGGGCGAGATCGGGATCGAGAAGCTCGTGATCCTCAACGGTGTCGAGGAGAATGGAGGCGCGGTTCCAGTTTTCTTCCTCATCGGTGATAGGCCGATTGTCATCGGGATCTTCGCGCTTGCCTGTGATCCCACCATCGGTGGCGATGTGCTGGATCATGATCGCACCGGCGCGCCAGTTCTTCTCGCTCGGGCCGCCGGAGTCCCGATGATAATAGGGACCTGCCGCAACACGGATGCGGGTGGCGACCTGCTCGGAGCTGGCAAAATATTCATGCGCCGAATGGCTGAGGCCTGCCGGATCAATCGCCACGATGCCCTGATAGGGCTCCATGTCGGCGCCCTGATCGATGGTCAGCGCCAGATAGCCCTCACCCATCAATTCAGCCGGCGAGGTGCGGCCCGTCGCAATATAGTCGGCAACACGCTCGGCATCCATCGACGCATAGCCGCGCACCTGACCGGGAAATTCAAAATCAGCCACCAGCATCGAGACCGGCCCGTCACTGCGCGTCTGCAGGATGAAGCGCCCGCCCTTGTCGCTTGGAAATTTCAGGGCCGAGCCGATCATCGCGGTCAGTGCCAGCGCCTCTCCAAGCAGACGGGAGACGGGTTCGGGATAATCATGGCTTTTCAGGACCCGATCAACGAGCGGCCCGAGACGGACAAGACGCCCGCGAATGCCCAGACCTTCGATCTGGAAAGGCTGCACCAGATCATCGGTATGGGTCTCCACGACCGGAATGCCCGTCGGAACATTCTGGTTCATGCAAAACACCAGGCGAGAACGCCTTTTTGGGTGTGCAACCGATTTTCCGCCTCGTCCCAGACCACGGAAGCCGGGCCGTCGATCACGTCAGCGGTCATTTCCTCACCGCGATGGGCGGGCAGACAATGCATGAAGATCGCGTCTTTATGCGCGGCGGCCATGATCTTCTCATTCACCTGATAGGGCGCGAGAAGATTGTGACGCTGCTTGGCCTTGGCTTCTTCATCGCCCATGGAGACCCACGTATCGGTGACGATGCAGTCTGCCCCGTCTGCGGCTTCGAAGGGATCGCGCGTGACAATGATTTTGGCCGATTTCGACGAAGCCCAGTCCATGACTTCCTGTGTCGGGGAAAGTTCCGGCGGGCAGGCAATACGCAGTTCAAAACCGAGCTGACCGGCGGCATGCACCCATGAGGCAGCCACATTGTTGCCATCGCCCGACCAGGCGACTTTCTTGCCTTTGATCGGGCCCTTCTTTTCCTCGAATGTGAGGATGTCGGCCATGATCTGGCAGGGATGGGATTTATCCGTGAGGCCGTTGATGACCGGCACGGATCCATATTCCGCGAGCTCTTCGAGATGGCGATGGTCCGTGGCGCGGATCATGATCGCATCGACATAGCGCGAGAGAACGCGTGCCGTATCGGCAATGGTTTCCCCGCGACCAAGCTGCGTGTCGCTCGCGCTCAGCAGCAGCGTCTCACCGCCCAACTGACGCATGCCCACATCAAAAGAGACGCGAGTGCGGGTGGATGGTTTTTCAAAGATCATGGCGAGCAGCTTGCCCTTAAGCGGCTTGTCGTCATCGGGCTCGGCCTGACCTTTCTCGCCGCGCCGCGATTTGCGCATCCCTGAGTCCGTCAGAATAGCGCGCAGATCGGCAGGATCCACATCATGGAGATCAAGGAAATTGCGATAGGCCGTCATGTTGTCGCTCCTGCAGCCTGTTTTTGAGCGGCTGCTTCTTCGAGAGCGCAACAGGCACGTTCAAGGCCATCCAGCGCTTCATCCAAATGCTTTTCTTCAATATTGAGTGGCGGCAGCATGCGAACGACATTGTCGCCGGCACCGATCATCAGCACATGCTCCTTGCGCAGCGCGGCCACGAGGTCAGTGTTCAGGACACGGCATTTAAGGCCGATCATCAGGCCCTCGCCACGCACTTCTTCAATGATGGTGGGGTGCTGATCGACAAGCCGAGCAAGCTTCTGTTTCAGCTTGATGCCCAACTCGCGCACATGCGGCAGAAAATTCTCCTCGGTGACGAGATCAATCACGGCATTGGCCACCGCCATGGCGAGCGGATTGCCCCCGAAAGTGGAGCCATGTGTGCCCGCCGTCATGCCGCGGGCTGCATTTTCCGTTGCCAGACAAGCGCCCACGGGAAAGCCGCCACCGATGGCCTTGGCAATAGCCATGATGTCTGGCGTGATGCCTGCTTGCTCATGGGCAAAAAGGGTGCCGGTGCGCCCGACGCCTGTCTGCACTTCATCAAGAACGAGCAGGATGTCGGCCTCGTCGCAAATCGCCCGAATGTTCCGCAGAATATCGCGCGGGACGACGCGCAAGCCACCTTCGCCCTGAATGGGTTCGATCAGGACGCCGGCCGTTGCGGGGCCGATCGCCTCTTTCAGCGCCTTGAGGTCGCCAAAGGGCACCTGCACAAAACCAGGCGTGGCAGGCCCGAAGCCTTCAAGATATTTGGCCTGCCCGCCTGCGGCGATGGTCGCCAAGGTGCGGCCATGAAAGGCGCCTTCCATGGTGATCAGTTCATAGCGTTCGGGATGGCCACCGGCGGCGTGGAATTTGCGCGCCATCTTGATGGCGCATTCCAGCGCCTCGGCACCCGAATTGGCAAAAAAGACGGTGTCCGCAAATGTCAGGTCAATCAGGCGGCGGGCAAGCTTGTCCTGTCCCGGCACGCGATAGAGATTGGAGGTGTGCCAGACCTTGTGGGCCTGCTCGGTCAGGGCGGCAATCAGGGCGGGGTGGGCATGGCCCACGACATTGACCGCCACGCCGGCACCGAAGTCGAGATATCGTTCGCCGCTGGCTGTCACCAGATACGGTCCCTCGCCGGTCTCGAATTCGAGATCGGCCCGCGCATAGGTAGGCAGAACTGGCGTTATCACGATAAATCTCCCGATGGGGACGCTTCCGAGCCTGCCCTGCCGGTTTTTCCGCAGGGCCCAATAGAAAAAGCCGCCAAGGTGACGGCGGCATTCCGAGAAGCCGTGAAGTATTACGGAGACAGGCCGATTATGTCAATCGCGAGCCCTGTCACAATCGATCAAAATCCAATGCGGTCAGTCGCTTATGACGTTTTTGACCTGCCTCAGGCCTTCAGTCGGAAGCCGATACGGAAGAGATAGTGCGTGGTCAGCCAGAGAACGACATTGCAGCCCAGAATAACCATGACGCCGGTGAGGATCGATCCGTCGGCATGACCGGTCATGCCGTAGCGCAGACCATCAATGAGATAGAAGAACGGATTCCAGTGCGAAATGACCTGCGCGAAGGGTGGGAGCTGCGTAATTGAGTAGA
Source organism: Hyphomicrobiales bacterium (assembly GCA_016124805.1). Lineage (GTDB taxonomy): Bacteria > Pseudomonadota > Alphaproteobacteria > Parvibaculales > Parvibaculaceae > Parvibaculum. The sequence goes on from WGND01000009.1 coordinate 64,465, forward strand.
ACGTGCCCGAGAGGAAGGTCGCGGGCAAAATGATGAAATTGGTGATGGCCTGCAGATGGTCGAATTTTTCGGCCCAGATGCCACCAAGCATGCCCAGCAGGGACAGCATGAAAGAGGCCCCAAGGGCGTAAAAGATGATCGCCCAAGGATGCACCATGCCGATATGGACAAAGGGCGCCATGCCGATGGCCGTGACGAGACCGACAACGATGCCACGGGTGACGCCTGCCATGGCGATGCCGGTGTTGATTTCGCCCGGTGAGAGCGGCGGCATCAGCAGATCGACGACATTGCCCTGAATCTTCGAAATCAGCAGGGAGGAGGAGGTGTTGGTGAAGGCATTCTGGATCATGGTCATCATGATCAGGCCCGCCGAGAGAAATTCGATGAAGGGCACGCCGTGAATATCCGGGCGCAGCCGACCGACCGACAGCGAAAAAATCGAGAGATAGAGAAGCGTGGTAATGACCGGCGCGGCAACGGTCTGGCTCAGGATTTTCGTGAAACGGCGGACTTCCTTCACATAAAGTGTCCAGGTGCCGAGCGTATTGAAGCGGCCAAAGCGCCTCACCCCGAATGCCGGATAGGCTCCCTCGTGAAGGGCGCCAGTGGATTGCGTGGTCGCGGGCGATGTGAGGCTCTGGCTCATGCCGTGGCTCCTTTGAGCTCTTGTTTCCATTTGCAAGGTTAAGACGGCCCGCAGGCAGGCTTATTCGGCGGACCGGACCTCTTAAATGGCGCAAGGTGGCCCCGATTCCAACCCCTAGATCAGAGATAGACCGTATTTAGGCGAACAAACAGGGACCCCGACTCTTTTCTGTGGATAAGGAGGCACTGGTTAACGTCAAACCTTGCCTCCACAGGGCATCATCTTGTATATTTTTTGTTAAGGCCTACGAAATCTGGTGTTGCGTGAGGCGGTTTACCCCCTATCCCCTGCCCTCTAGAGCGGCTGGATCGGGTCCGCCGGGAGCTTCTTTAGGGATTTGGGCAAGTCATTTCGCCGTAGGGGGATATCAATATGTGGACCGACGAACGCGTTGAATTGCTGAAAAAACTCTGGGCCGACGGGCTCAGTGCCAGTCAGGTCGCCAAGCAGCTTGGTGGTGTGACCCGCAATGCCGTGATCGGCAAGGTGCATCGTCTCGGGCTTTCGGGCCGCGCGACGCCCAGCCGCCCTGCCCGTCCCCGCCAGCAGGCACCCCGCACATTGGTGCGCAGCCGCCCTGATCCGCTGACACATCAGGAAAGCGCTGACGAGACAGCCGACGATATGCCGGTGATGACGCGCGAAAGCCGCAACGAAACCAAGAACCGCGATTTCGTACCCGCCCTGCGCGCCACTGTGCTGACGCTGACGGAACATACCTGCAAATGGCCGATCGGTGATCCAGGCCAGGAGGGGTTCCATTTCTGCGGTCATTCCGCTGATTCAGGCGTTCCCTATTGCCCTGAACATGCGCGCCTTGCCTATCAGCCTGCCCAGCCACGCCGCAACCGCGAACGCGAGCGTCTCCGCCGCGAGCGTCTGGCAGGCTGAGCGCCGCCAACAGACCCTGACAAAAAAGCCGGTGCAGATTGCACCGGCTTTTTCATTGGGCACATGCATGCCTGATTAATTGCGAAACTGCTCGTCAAGCGAGTAGCCGGCTGAGCGTACGGTGCGAATGGGATCGCGCTCGTCTTTTTCGTTCAATGCCTTGCGCAAGCGCCCGACATGCACGTCGACCGTGCGGGCTTCCACATAGACATCCGAGCCCCAGACGGCATCCAGCAGCTGCTCGCGGCTGAAAACACGGCCGGGATGCTGGATCAGATGATCAAGCAGGCGATATTCGGTGGGCCCAAGATGAACCTCGCGGTCGCCACGGCGGACACGATGGGCGGCGCGGTCGATGACGATGTCGCCAAAGGTCACGAGGTCCTCAGTGAGTGCCGGCCGGATGCGACGCATGACAGCGCGAATGCGGGCCAGAAGCTCTGTCATGGAAAAAGGCTTGGTGACGTAGTCATCGGCACCGGTGTCCAACCCGCGAATGCGGTCTGCTTCCTCGCCGCGTGCCGTGATCATGATGATCGGCAGATTGCGCGTCTCGGTGCGGCCACGCAGGCGGCGGCAGAGCTCGATACCGGAAAGACCGGGGAGCATCCAGTCCAGCAGGACCAGATCCGGCGTGACTTCGCGAATGAGCAGCGCGGCTTCTTCACCATCCGCTGCCGTCACAACCTTGTAGCCTTCCTTGTCCAGATTGTACTGAAGCAGCGTCGAGAGCGCTTCTTCATCTTCCACAATCATCACTGTTGGTTTCATTCTACGCTCGAATAGGGCCGAAGAAGGTTCACGTTCGTGAAGCATAGCCATGGACATATCACACCCATATCTTAAGAGGCAGACCGGACAGCGGTCGAGCTGGTAATATCGCCCTTGGGACGCTCATCATCGGTGGTTTCGCCGGTGACCAGATAACGCACGGTTTCAGCCACATTTGTTGCGTGGTCGCCGATGCGCTCGATGTTTTTGGCCACGAACATGAGATGGGTACAGGCGCCAATGGTGCGGGGGTCTTCCATCATATAGGTCAGCAGCTCGCGGAAGACCGAGTTGTACATCTCGTCGATTTCCTCATCATCCCGCCAGACTTCCATGGCCGTTGTGGCATCACGATTGGCATAGGCATCCAGCACCTGCTTGAGCTGGCCCTGTGCCAGACGGCCCATGCGGCTGATGCCCTGGATGAGGCGTACCGGAATATCAAAATCGTTCTGGATAACCATGGCGCGCTTGGCGATGTTTTTTGCCAGATCGCCGATGCGCTCCAGATCGATGGAAATCTTGATCGAGGAAATCGCTTCACGCAGATCGCTCGCCATGGGCTGGCGCAGCGCGATCAGGCGGATCGCGCGCTGTTCAATTTCCGCTTCAAGATCGTCGACACGCCGGTCTTCGCGTACCGTACGCTCGGCAAGTTCGGTGTCACGGCGTGCGACTGATTCCATGGCACCGGCAAGCTGGGCTTCCGTCAGCCCGCCCATCTGTGCAATGCAAGTCGAGAGGGCTTCCAGTTCTTCGTGGAAGGACTTCACTGTGTGATCGGTCACTCTTATCTCCTGTTGGCCTCGACGCGGTCAGGATCGGTCCTAGCCAAATCGGCCAGTGATATAGTCCTGTGTGCGTTCATCGCTTGGTCGCGTAAATATCTGATCGGTATCCCCTTCCTCGACAAGAATGCCGAGGTGGAAAAAGGCGGTACGCTGGGACACACGCGCTGCCTGCTGCATTGAATGGGTCACGATCACGATCGTGAAATTCTGACGCAGTTCATCAATCAATTCCTCGACACGTGCCGTGGCAATGGGGTCAAGCGCCGAGCAGGGTTCATCCATGAGAATGACTTCCGGGCTCACCGCAATGGCGCGCGCAATGCAGAGGCGCTGCTGCTGACCACCGGAAAGGCCTGTGCCTGGCGACTCCAGACGATCCTTGACCTCATTCCAGAGACCGGCACGCTGCAGGCTGCGCTCGACGATTTCGTCGAGTTCGGCCTTGCCCGTTGCCTGACCATGAATACGGGGGCCATAGGCGACATTGTCATAGATTGATTTTGGAAAGGGGTTCGGCTTCTGAAACACCATGCCGACACGGGCACGCAATTCCACGACGTCGATTTCAGGATCGTAAATATCCTGACCCTCAAGCGTGATCAATCCTTCGACACGGCAGCTCGGCACCACGTCATTCATGCGGTTGATCGAGCGCAGGAAGGTGGACTTGCCGCAGCCCGAGGGACCGATCAGCGAAATCACCTGATTGGCGGCAATGTCGAGATTGACGTTAAAGAGCGCCTGCTTCTCGCCGTAGAAAACACAAACATCTTTCGCCGCGATCTTCACATCACTGGATGATGTTTTCGGGCTCGCAACGGCAGGTTTTTCCTGAGTAGATATCGACATGGGTGCACTCCTACCAGCGACGCTCAAAGCGGCGTCGCAGAACAACGGCTATGGCATTCATGAGAATAAGGAAACCGATCAGCACCATGATGGCAGCGCTGGTGCGCGCTTCAAAAGCACGCTCGGGACTGTCGGCCCAGAGATAGATCTGCACGGGCAGAACCGTCGCCGGGTCCGTAAAGTTTGCGGGCACATCGACGATGAAAGCGACCATGCCGATCATGAGCAGCGGCGCTGTTTCGCCCAGGGCCTGGGCAAGGCCGATAATGGTGCCAGTGAGAATGCCCGGCATGGCAAGGGGCACCACATGATGGGTGACAACCTGCAGCTCCGAGGCACCGACGCCGAGAGCGGCCTCGCGGATCGAGGGCGGCACGGCGGCAAGCGCCGCGCGGGTGGCGATAATGATGGTGGGCAATGTCATGAGCGCCAGCACAAGACCGCCAACCAGGGGGGCTGAACGCGGCATGCCGAAGAAATTGAGGAACACGGCAAGGCCCAGCAGACCGAAAACGATGGAGGGGACGGCGGCCAGATTGTTGATATTGACCTCGATGAGATCGTTCCAACGGTTTTTCGTCGCAAATTCCTGAAGATAGACAGCAGCCAGCACGCCAATGGGAAAGCTGACAGCAAGTGTCACGGAAAGGGTGAGCAGGGAACCCATAACCGCGCCCCAGATGCCCGCCATTTCAGGTTCGCGGCTATCGCCCGTTGTCAGAAACGGCCAGGCAATGCCCCGGGCCAGGTGACCCTGCGCCTGAAGTTTATCAATCCAGGCAACCTGCACGTCGCTCACGGGGCGCTCGGCCTCGGGCTGCGACAGGTCATAGGTGCCTTTGACCACGAGATCGAGATCGTCGCCAGCCAGAAGCTGGACATCCTTGCGCTGGCCGATCAGAGACGGATCGGCACGGACCATTTCGCGCAGCTGCTGGTCAGCCGCAACGGAGATGAGCTGGCCGAGCTGGCGCTTCTCGCGACGTTCCGTGACTTCCGGAAACATGTCATAGAGCGCGTTCCGGGCCATCGCCTGAAAATTCACGCCATTGAGATTTTCCGTATCAATCTTTTCCGGATCGAAAAAGATATTCAGCGTGATGTTGGTCTGCAGGAAAGCAGGCGCGCCCTTGGCCGTGATGGTGCCGAGAAGGCCGATAAGAAAGGCGACAGCGACCGCAATGGCGGCAATACCATAGGCGCGGAAACGTCGTTCAGCGGCATAGCGCTTCTTGATGCGTTTCCGATAGGCCTGCGATGAAACGGCCAATCCCTCTGTTTTGGGCATGGTCATATCAGTCATATTGTTCCCTATAGCGACGTACAACGTAAAGCGCGATGACGTTCAAACCTAGCGTGATGACGAAAAGCACCAGACCCAGAGCAAAAGCAGCCAGTGTTTTGGCGCTGTCAAATTCCTGGTCGCCCACCAGCAGGGTGACGATCTGCACCGTGACCGTGGTGACGGCCTCAAAGGGGTTGGCCGTCAGATTGGCCGCCAGACCGGCCGCCATGACCACGATCATCGTTTCACCGACTGCGCGGGAAATCGCGAGCAGGACCGAGCCGACAATGCCCGGCAGGGCAGCGGGCAGGATGACCTGCTTGATGGTTTCGGATTTGGTTGCTCCCAGCGCATAGGCACCGTCGCGCAATGTCTGGGGCACGGAGTTGATCACGTCATCGGAAAGGGATGAAACGAAAGGAATGATCATGACGCCCATGACCAGACCGGCCGCCAGAGCCGATTCCGCCGAGATGACCCAGCCCAGCTCGACACCCAGATCGCGCAGCATGGGCGCCACTGTCAGAGCGGCAAAAAAGCCATAGACCACTGTCGGAATGCCGGCCAGTACCTCAAGCACGGGCTTGGCGATGCCGCGGATGCGCGGTGTGGCATATTCCGACATGTAGATCGCCGCATAAAGGCCGAGCGGCACGGCGACCGACATGGCAATCAGCGTGATGAGGAAGGTGCCCGCGAGCAAAGGCAGCATGCCAAAGGCACCCGATGAACCGATCTGCCCCGGACGCATGGCTGTCTGCGGGCTCCACTTCAAGCCGAAAAGGAAGTCGGCGAGCGGCACCTTCTGCAGGAAGCGCAGGGTTTCAAAGATCAGCGAAAGAACAATGCCGAGTGTCGTCAGGATCGCGATCATCGAGGCAACAATCATGATCACGCGGACGATCTTCTCGACGTGATTACGCGCACGGAAGCGCAGCGCAATGAGCTTTCGGCCAAAATGGAATGAGGCAATGGCCACAGCAATGGAACAAACGGAGAGAAGCCAGAGCGATATCTGGTTGAACCGGCTGTAGAAATCAGCCGCGATCTGCGTTGCCTCATCTACCGCGCCGGAGGTGATGCCACCATTGGCCATATTGCGCACGTCGGACATTTTGAGGCCGAGGGTCGCAGCGTCCATCGTTGCAGCGCCGGGGATATATTGTGCCATGAAATGATCTGCCAGCATGGGCGAGATCACGAGCCATGTGATGATGAAGCCCATGGCGGGCAGCAGCACCATGAATGCGAGATAGGCACCGTGATAGAAAGGCAGGGAATGGAGCTTGCCCGTCGTGCCGCTTCTCAGAATACCCGTCGCCTGGCTGCGACCAAAATAATAGCCGATGAGAGTCAGAACAATCAGAACGGCAAAAATCAGGGAGTGGCTCATACGACAACTCGATCCGTGGCACCAGGGGACTTGAGCAGGGAAGAAAAGGCGGCGCGCTTTTGATGACGCGCCGCCCCTTGATTACATTTTCAGTTCAGGCAGATCGGCGGCAGTCTTCGCCATTTCTGCACGCATGTCGTCAGGAAGCGGGATCAGACCCTTTTCGCTGAGATAGCCTTCAGGGCCCCAGGCCTTGTCTGACGTGTATTCAGCCAGATATTCCTTGATGCCGGGGATGACGCCGACATGTTCACGCTTCACATAGATGAAGAGCGGACGGGAAAGTTCGTAGGAACCATCGGCAATGGTTTCGAATGTCGGCTTATGACCATCAACGGCAGCGCCTTTGATCTTGTCGCCATTCTGTTCGAGATAGCTGTAACCGAAGATGCCGACCGAGTCAGGGCTGGCTTCCAGCTTCTGAACGATGAGGTTGTCGTTTTCGCCGGCTTCGATGTAAACGCCGTCTTCACGGATGCCGCCAGCAATGGCTGCGAACTTCTTCTTGTCGTCCTTCTTCAGGTCGGCAAGCTGGTCGATCGCCTTGGCGCCTTCTTCCATGGCGAGCTCGACGAACGCATCACGTGTACCGGATGTGGGCGGCGGGCCATAGACGGAGATGGCAACGTCAGGAAGCGAAGGATCGATATCGCTCCACTTTTTGTTCGGGTTGGCCATGAAACCGCCATTGCCGTTGGGAACCTGGGCGGCCAGAGCAAGGTAGATTTCCTTGGCGCGCAGGCTGAAAGCCGGACCGGCTTTCGCATTGGCCATAACGATGCCGTCGAAACCGATCTTGATTTCAGTCATCGTGATGCCGTTGCTGGCGCAAGTTTCAAATTCCGACGATTTCACGGCGCGCGAAGCGTCCTGAATGTCGGGAGTGTCTTCGCCGACGCCGGCGCAGAAGAGTTTGAAGCCGCCGCCTGTGCCGGTTGATTCAACAACAGGTGTCGGGAACTTTGAGCTGGAGCCGAACTTTTCGGCGACAGCAGTCGAAAATGGGAACACCGTTGAGGAGCCCACCATCTGGATCTGGTCACGGGCATTTGCAGCCCCGGCCGTGGCAAGAGTCGCGGCTGTCATAGCTGCAACCATCGTCAGGTTTATGAATTTCACGATCATTCTCCAGTCTGTGATAGCCGGGCGCGGCAGAACCCTATTTCTACCGTCACCCTAGCGGTCAGTGCCTTCAGGCAAGCGCAACCTAGTAGCGGCGTACAAACTGTTTACGACGGAGGTATGACACTTATGCGACAGCAGGTTATGGTATTAAAATCAATCACTTAACTATGAGAACAGCGTTCAATTTCCAGATAATCAGGCCATTATGCGTCAGCCGGGTCAAGCTGCACGGCTTTTTTCTCGTTCCGTTCCTCGGCAACAGGGATCAGAACGGCGAAAGTTGAGCCCTTGCCGATCTCGCTGTCCATCGAGAGCGCGCCCTGATGGCGATTGACAATATGTTTCACGATGGCGAGCCCCAGACCGGTGCCGCCTTTGGCCCGGCTGGCAGCTGCATCGACCCGATAGAATCGCTCTGTCAGGCGCGGCAGATGCTCGCGTGAAATGCCCGGGCCGAAATCCCTGACCGCGAGCCGCACCATGGAGCGGCCCGATTTTGTGTCCGGTGTCAGTGAAATCACGATCTTCTTGCCGGTGCGGCCATAGCGCAGTGCATTGTCGATGAGATTTTGCACAACTTGGGACAACTCATCACGGTCACCACGGACCTTGGGCAGGTCCGGCGCGACCGAAATTTCCATCTCGACATTATTCTGTTCGGCAAGCGGTGTGAGGCCGTCCATCACGTCATTTACCAGACCCTGCATATCGAGCACGCTGTCGGGACGAACATGTTCACGCAGTTCGATGCGCGACAGAGAAAGCAAATCCTCGATAAGGCGCCGCATGCGGCCGGCCTGTTCGCCCATGATGTCGAGGAAGCGGGTACGCGCTTCGGGATCATCCTTGGCATGGCCGCGCAATGTGTCGATGAAGCCGGAAAGCGATGCCAGCGGGGTTTTCAGCTCATGGCTGGCATTGGCCACGAAATCCACGCGCATGGATTCCACGCGCTTCGACTCCGTCAGGTCATGCAGTAACACAAGCACGAGATGGGTGCTGTCGGGCCCGTCCTGATTGCGGGTCTTGACGGCTTCAGCCTCAATGGGCGCGATGAAGGCATTGTAATAACGCTCCACCGGCACCGGCAGACTATATTCAATGGTGCAGGCCTTGCCGCCCTTGATGACACCCTCAATGGCGGTGATGAGCGGGGCGCTGCGCAAAACGGTTGCGACATGCTTGCCGATGACATTCCGGCCGATAAGGGGCTCGGCGGCGCCATTGCGAAAGAGCACGCGCCCGGAGGCTTCCAGCACGAAAAGGGGATCGGGCAGCTGATTGAGAATGGTCAGGCCCGGTCCCGAGCCCAGACGCGGCTTGTCCTTGCCTGCAGGCTGGCTCTGAACGGAGATGGCCTTGGTCTCGCCCGTGACGGCGCCGCGCAGCAGGACAACGAGGCAGAGGAAAATGAAGGAGAAAACGGCTGCGCCGCTATGCATGGCGCCGACATATCCGAGGAAGAGAAACAGCAGGCCAGCGGTCACCAGAAAGGTGCGGACACCCGACCAGGCGCCGACCAGCTCGCGCGCAGCTGCCATAAAACGCTGCCAGCCGCCTATATTCTCGCCGTTCATCAAACTCATATTCGGTCCCATCTTGGTGGGTTTCAAGGTTCAGGGGCTTTTTTCCGCGCCCTGCATTGAGTACACAAATGACAGTGACGCTGTTGTGACAGTCCCTGCTTGAGGCCTTATAGGCCTATATTGGGCGAGGCTGTATGATTCCTCTCACCATCCTAAACCCGCGCACGCGACATAGCGACCGGCTCTGAAAGAAGAAAATGACAGATATTAACGGGAAAATAGCCGTCGTAACGGGCGCGGCAAGCGGCATCGGACGAGCAACGGCGCTGGCGCTCGCCAAAGGCGGGGCGAAACTTGCCATCGCCGATCTTGACCGGGCGGGCCTGGCTGAGACAGCCACACGCATCCAGTCAGCAGGTGGACAGGTCAGCAGCTTCATGCTGGATGTCGCCTCGCGCGACGCGGTCCATGCCTTTGCCCAGGAAGTCGAGGCGACATTCGGCAAGGCCGATATCGTCATCAACAATGCCGGCGTGGCCCAGATCGCCAAGGTGGACGAGCTCAGCTATGACGATCTGGAATGGGTCATGAATATCGACTATTGGGGCGTTGTTCACGGCACCAAGGCCTTTCTGCCCCAGATGCAGGCAAAGGGAGCGGGGCATATCGTGAATGTCTCAAGCGTCTTCGGCCTTTTTTCGGTGCCTTCGCAGGCGGCCTATAATTCCGCGAAATTCGCCGTCCGCGGATTTACCGAAGCCCTCGCCCATGAAATGCGCGGGACCGAGATTCACGTGTCCTGCGTTCACCCCGGCGGCATCAAGACCAATATCATGCGCAATGCGCGCTTCCTGCAGAGCGTGCAGGAAACAGTCAAAGAGGAAGCGGCCACCGGCTTTGACCGCTTTGCCCGCACCACACCCGACATGGCGGCCCAGACAATCCTCAAGGGCATCCGCAAGAACAAGCGCCGCATCCTGATCGGCACGGATGCGCGCATCATGGACATCGTCCAGCGCCTTTTCCCCGGTAGCTACGAAAATATTCTGCTCCGAAAAGGGGGCCTGATCGCCAATGACTGAGGCCAGGTGTCTCTGATCCGTTCTTCATTCCGTGAAAAGAATAAAACATGCCCACACTGATCGGACCTTCTTCGGGAAATTATTTTTCACAGCGGCTGCGGTTGCATTATGTGGACTGGGGCAATGAAGACGCCCCGCCCCTGCTGCTGGTGCATGGCGGGCGCGACCATTGCCGCAACTGGGACTGGGTCGCCGAAGCGCTGTGCGACAAATATCATGTGATCGCCCCCGATCTGCGCGGCCATGGTGACAGCCAGTGGATGATGGGCGGCAGCTACGACATTTTCGATTATGTCTATGACATCGCGCAGCTCATTCACCAGAAGAACCTGGCACCGCTGCGCATCATGTCCCATTCGATGGGTGGTGCCATCTCGCTGCTTTATGCCGGGCTTTATCCCGAGACTGTTTCCAAACTGATCGCCATTGAAGGTCTGGGGCCGCCGCCTTCCATGCTGGCCGATCGCATGAAGACACCTGCCGATCAGCAGATCCGTGGCTGGATTGACCAGTTACGGACGCTCTCATCGCGCCAGCCGCGCCGCTATGCCAGCATTGAGGATGCCTATAAGCGCATGCAGGAAGAAAATCCGCATCTCAGCCCCGAGCGCGCGCGGCATCTGACGGTGCATGGCATGAACCAGAATGAGGACGGCACCTATAGCTGGAAATTCGACAATTACGTGCGCATCTTCCCGCCGATCATCAGCGGGCGGCCGACCGAAAAGCTCTGGGCCAACATCACCTGCCCCACGCTGCTGGTGCGCGGCACCGAAAGCTGGGCAAAGGACCCGCGACAGGATGGCCGCCTCGATCACTTCCAGAATGCGACCTATGAAGAAATCGAAGGGGCGGGCCACTGGGTCCATCACGACCGTTTCGACGAATTCATGTCGATTGCGACACGCTTTCTCGAAGACTGATGTTTGAAACCTAAAGCAGAGCCTTGGTCTCATCCGAGACGGGGGCCAGCAGAAAGCCGCAGAGCACATCAATCACATTGCTGGCCATGAACCGCCGCGACTCCGGTGTTGCCATGAGCGTCTCGCGGCGCGCCATTGCCGCCAAGGTCAGGACCGATTGCTCGAGCATTGACCGTCCCCTGAATTTTTTGACCGCGGCGGGCAGTTTCGCCATGCAGTCCTCGACCAGTGCGGAACATTTGAGAATGCCCTCAAGATCGCTGCGCCGGACAAGCGCCTGAATGTTATACTCGGGATCGCTGAGCACCTGCGCCATGAAGCGCACGAAGTTGACGCCCTCCCCTTTTTCCATGAGCTCAACCATGGGCATCAGCATGGCGCTGACAACCGCGCGGAGGTCATGCTGTCGGTCGGCCGCAATGACCTCATTGATCAATTGCACACGACGGGCATCAATGATCGTGGAGCGATGCTTCATGATCGCCTGCACCAGTTCCTGTTTGGAGCCGAAGTGATAATGCAGGGCTGACTCATTGCGCTGGCCTGCCGCCTTGTTGATGTCGCGCAGGGTGACGCCATTGATGCCGCGCTCACCGAACAGCCGCTCGGCCTCGTCGATCAGGCGTTTACGCGTGTCGCCGCCGCGTCCTGCAGAGGCGGCTTTGCTGTCGATCACTGGCGATGTGGCAGAATGGAGGGCTGACTGGGACATGATCTCATCTTAATGGGCCGCATTAGAGCGGTCAATCAGGCCGCCACCCCCAACCGGACCCGCTGCAGGCGAAGCGCATTGGCGATAACCGAAAAGGAAGAAAGCGACATGGCGGCCGCCGCAAAGACCGGGCTCAGCAAGAGACCGAACACCGGATAGAGGAGGCCTGCGGCCAGCGGCACGCCGAGCGCATTATAGACAAAGGCGAAGAAAAGATTCTGGCGAATGTTGCGCATGGTGGCCGTGGAGAGATGGCGGGCCCGTACGATGCCCATCAGGTCACCTTTGACGAGTGTGACCGAGGCACTCTCCATCGCGATATCGGTTCCCGTGCCCATGGCGATGCCGACATCGGCAGCGGCAAGGGCGGGTGCATCATTGACGCCGTCGCCAGCCATGGCAACGCGATGACCTTCTGTCTGCAGCTTGAGAATGATGTCGCTCTTCTGATCGGGCAGGACACCGGACTTCACCTCGTCAATGCCAAGCTGGCGGGCGACCGCCATGGCGGTTTTTTCCGCGTCCCCCGTGAGCATGACGATGGCGATGCCTTCCGCACGCAGCAGGCGCAAGGCTTCTTTCGTGGTCGGCTTGATGGGGTCCTTGACGGCGAGAAGTCCGGTGAGCTTCTGATCAACAGCCACGAACATGACGGTCGCACCTTCCTCCGCGAGATCATCGACCCGGGCGCTGAGCGACTCTGTCGAAATATCATGGGCCTGCATCATGGCGCGATTGCCGAGAATAACATCATGGCCGGAAATCTTCGCCCGCACGCCCTTGCCAGATTCCGAGGTGAAATCATCGGCCTCGACAAGCGTCAACGCACGATCCTTTGCACCGGCCACAATGGCTGCCGCGAGCGGATGTTCGCTTGCCCGCTCCAGACTGGCGGCAAGGGTCAGCAATTCATTCTCGTCCATCTCACCGCTGCTTTCGACCCGGTCGAGCACGGGCTTGCCCTGCGTGAGCGTGCCGGTTTTATCGAGCACCAGCGTGTCGATCTTTTCCATGGCTTCCAGCGCAGCGGCATTGCGCAAGAGCACACCTGCCGATGCGCCACGCCCCGTGCCGACCATGATCGACATGGGCGTGGCAAGCCCGAGCGCGCAGGGACAGGCAATGATCAGCACCGAGACGGCGGCGACCAGCGCATGGGCAAAAACGGGCGACGGGCCAAAAAAGACCCAGCAGGCAAATGCAATGACGGCCGAGAGCATGACGGCAGGCACGAAATAGCCCGCCACCTTGTCGGCCAGCGCCTGCACCGGCGCGCGTGAGCGCTGTGCCTCGCCCACCAACTGCACAATGCGCGAGAGCATGGTGTCGCTGCCGACCTTTTCAGCCTTCATGATGAAGCTGCCAGTGCCGTTGAGCGTGGCACCGATGACTTTGGCATCCTTGATTTTCTCAACCGGCACGGATTCGCCCGTGACCATGGATTCATCGATTGAGGTCTGTCCTTCCAGAATGACACCATCGACCGGGACACGTGCGCCGGGGCGCACGCGAAGACGATCACCGGGGACGACATCTTCGAGCGGCACTTCCTCATCGCTGCCATCATCGGTCACGCGACGCGCTGTTTCCGGCGCGAGATCCAGCAGGGCGCGAAGCGCATTGCCGGTATTTTCGCGGGCGCGCAATTCGAGCACCTGGCCGAGCAGCACCAGCACGGTGATGACGGCGGCGGCCTCGAAATAGACAGGCACCGAGCCATCTTCCATACGAAAGGAGGCCGGGAAGAGGCCTGGCATGAAAACCGCGACCAGTGAATAGAGATAGGCCGCCCCCGTGCCCATGCCGATGAGCGTGAACATGTTGAGGTTCATCGTCCGGAGTGAGGCATAGAAGCGCTGGAAGAAGGGAAAGCCTGCCCAGATCACCACAGGCGTGGCGAGCAAACATTCGATCCAGATCGATATGTTCATGGGGATCGGGATGAGCCCCTTGAAGAAATGGCCACCCATATCGAGGATGAAAACGGGCACGGTCAGCGCGAGCGCGACCCAGAAGCGCCGGGTCATGTCGATCAGTTCGTGATTGACCGGGGCCTCGCGCGAAATCGCCACGGGTTCCAGCGCCATGCCGCATTTCGGACAGGTGCCCGGGCCTTCCTGCACAATTTCAGGATGCATGGGGCAGGTGTAAAGGCCTGTCGGGGAGGCGCCGGAGGCAGCACCATGATTATGGTGATCCCCATGGCAACAGCTGCTTTGCGTCGCGTCATTGTCCGGTTTTAGCCATTTTTCAGGCTCCGCAATGAATTTTTCCCGGCACCTGGCGCTGCAAAAATGATAGAGGTGGCCTTGATATTCAGTGTGGTGGCGCGACTTGACGGGCTCCACGCTCATGCCACAAACAGGGTCTTTCATGGGCTCGTGGGGATATTCGATTGAATTATCCCCGGCATGGTTCATGTCAGACATAATGGCCTCACCTTCATTCATGCGGCGGAAATGCCGTTTCGGGATGAAGCGAATTGTGAGGCTTCCAGCAACTGGAATGTCAAGGACGCCGGTTCGCGACATGCCGGCAAGGACGAGGGAACTTTAGAAACGATGACTCGGCGTGCGCCCCATGGCGTCTATCTTGCGATTTTCGCCCTGGCCTGCCTCGTCGCTTTTATCGGGCCGGAACGTACGCGCGCCGACTCCGCTGCCATGGGCGAGACCACCACACGTGACCTCAAATTCGAGACCGTGATCGAGGGACGCAAGATTCCCGACTATATCCGCAGTCTTCTCGAACAGACGATTACGCTGGGCAAGGATGGCGTGCCGCCGCCGCTGTCGGTGGGACAGTTGCGCCGCCGCGCCATCGAAGATGAAGACCTGCTGGAAAAGGTTCTGCGCTCGGAAGCCTATTACAAGGGTCGCATCTCGTCCTCGCTTCGCGAAGGCGCGGGCGGGACGTTCGAGGTCGTCTATACGGTGCGCATGGGACCGCGAACCATGATCGATAGCTTCGACATCGTTTATGAAGACAAGCCCGAGGACATGGCCACCCTGCCCGCGACAGGTGCCGCCCTCGGATTGAAAAAGGGACTGGCTGCAAAAGCCCAGCGCATCATCGACCTGACGGATGACGCGATGCGCTATCTGGAAAATAACGGCCATCCCGGCACGAGCCTGATCAAGCGCGACGTGATTGTGGATATGGCCGCTGATCTGGCGCATGTGACGCTGCATATCAAGGCGGGGCCGCGTCTCGTCTTCGGGCCGATGCTGGTGCAAAACCCCGATGGCCGCACCAAGGATGATTATGTGCGCAGCTTTGCCACCTTCAAGGCAGGCGATGCCTATAGCAAGGCCCAAAGCGAAGAGACCGTGAGCGCGCTGCGTGGCGCAGGGCTTTTCGACAGCGTGACCATGTCGTCAGGCGATGTGACCAATGGCGATGAACTGCCGCAGAATGTGACGCTGAAGGAATCCAAACCCCGCAGCATCCGGCTCGGCACACGCTGGGCATCCGACACCGGCTTTGGCGTGACGGGCTCCTGGGAACATCGCAATCTCTGGGGCGAAGGCGAAGACCTGCTGTTTGGCAGCATCATCTCGCAGACCGAGCAGAGCCTGAGCGCCAATTTCAAGAAGCCGCGTTTCCGGCAGGACAACCAGACGCTTCTGGCGGGTTTTGAAATCGCGCGCGAGAAATCCGATGCCTATGATGAAAACCGCGTGAAGGTGAGCGCGGCCCTGTCGCGGCAGGAAACCAAGAAGCTGGCACTGAGCGCAGGGCTGAGTTTCGAACTGACACGCACGGCGGATGAACGCGGCAATAATCACTATCAGCTGTTCGGCCTGCCGCTGGTGGCGCGCTATGACGGCAGCAATGATCTTTTCGATCCGACCTCCGGTATGCGCGCCTCGCTGGCCGCAACACCCTATCTTGGGCGCAGCAATGAAAAGGCCTCCGCCTTTGGCAAGCTTGAAGGCATTGCATCCGGCTATTGGAGCTTTGGCGAGCGGCCCGATGTGACGCTGGCGCTGCGCGGACGGCTGGGCTCGATCCTGGCGCGGGAAACCGATGAGGTGCCGGGCTCCACGCGTTTCTATGCCGGTGGCGGCGGCTCGATCCGTGGCTATGCCTATCAAAGCGTCGGCCCGCTTGATTCATCCAATGATCCGGTCGGCGGGCGCTCGGTCTTTGAGACCAATGCCGAAATCCGCTATCGCGCGACTGAGACCATTGGTGTGGTTGCCTTTGTGGATGCGGGCGACAGCTATTCGGCATCGCTGCCGAGTTTCTCCTCACCGCTGCAGGTGGGCGCGGGCCTCGGCCTTCGCTATTACACACCCATCGGGCCTGTGCGTCTGGATGTGGGTGTGCCGGTCAATCCACGTGACGGCATTGATGATGCCTTCCAGCTCTATGTATCTCTGGGACAGTCTTTCTGATGGCACGCGACGAAAACAGATCACCGGCTCTTGCCTTTGCGGCGCGCAATGGATGGCGCGCGCTCAAGGGGTTTGTTGCGGTCACGGCTGTGCTGCTGGCGCTGGTCTTTCTCGGCGTGGCGCTGGTGCAGATCGGCAGCGTGCGGCAGGGCCTGCTGCAATTTGCGCTGACACAGATCAATAGCGGCGACACGCGACTGACCGCAGATGACATTGGCGGCACCTGGCCGCGCCATCTGACGCTGGAAAATCTCCAGATCGCCGATGCGCAGGGCGTGTGGCTGAGCGCCAAATCGCTCGACATGGAATGGCAGCCCTTCGCGCTGCTTGCCGGCGAGATGCATGTCATTTCGCTCAAGGGTGCCGACATCGCGCTTGAGCGCCTTCCCGGCGGCAGCACGGAGACCACGCCGAGCGACGGCCCGCTGCTGCCTTCGCTGCCGGTGACGGTGCGTGTCGATGCGCTGGCGCTTGAAAATTTCAGGCTCGGCAAGGATGTGTTGGGCGAAGAGGTCGTGCTGGATGCCACGGGTGAAGCCGATTATGGCAGCGCCAAGATGCTGCGCCTGCTGGTGGATCGTCGCGGCGACACGCCGGGCCATCTGGAAGCTGATCTGAATTTTGATGATGATCTCGACAAGGGGCTGCTGAAGCTCAGCTTGCGCGATGGCGCGAGCGGCAAGCCGGGGCTGCTCTCAAGGCTGACAGACATCCCCGAGCTTGGCAGCGTGACGCTCGATGCCGATGGCGAGGCGCGCGATGGCGTGATCACGAGCCTGATGACAATTGATGCCGGCAGGGGGCTGACGGCCAAGGCCGAAATACATGGGCAGGCCGTGGGCGCACTTGATCTGAGCTTCACCACGGATGCCAATGGTCGCCTTGTGGCCGAGCAGATTGATGCGCTGGGCGGTGGCGACAGGCTGCATGCCAGTGGCCGCCTGCGTCGCGATGATGACGATGCCATCCAGCTTAGCGAGCTTGATCTGCAGGCGGGCAAGATGGCGCTCACCGGCGAGCTCTCGCTTGGCAATCCCGACAAGGGCGGCATGCAGCCGATCAGCGGCAAGGGGCGCGTGAAGGGAATCGGCGCGCTGATTGCGCCGGGCGAAGAGAGCTTCATGGGCGATATGGCCTGGTCGATTGAGGGCACAGGCGATCTCGACCAGCGCAAGCTGCATCTCGAACCGGCGCTGCTGACCTCGCTGGAGAGTGAAATCCGGTTTACCGGCGACCTCGATCTGCTCGACGGCTTTGCCGCGAGTGGCGATGCGCAGA
The DNA here is from genome assembly GCA_016124805.1 of Hyphomicrobiales bacterium. Classification (GTDB taxonomy): domain Bacteria; phylum Pseudomonadota; class Alphaproteobacteria; order Parvibaculales; family Parvibaculaceae; genus Parvibaculum. Next base: position 82,140 of record WGND01000009.1, read on the forward strand.
TGATGGTGAGCGATGTCGCGCCGCTGGCGCGCCTTGCCGGACAGACGCTGCATGGCCGGGCTGAAATCCATGTCACCCCCTTTGACCTCAACAAGGATGGCAGCGGCGCGGGCGATCTGGAACTGACGCTTGAAAATGTCCGCAGCGACGATCCGCTGATGCAGGGCCTGCTGGGACAGGGGCTGCTGGGCGAAGGATCGGTGCTGTTTTCAAAAGACGGGCTGATGGCCCTGCCCTCCTTCAACCTTCAGGCACCGGACAGATCGCTGATGATGAGCGGCAATCTGTCCATCAAGAATGGCCAGACGCTGGACGGGAAAGTGACGCTGGCGATGAGCGATGCGGCACGTTCGCTGCCCGGCATGTCGCTTGCCGGAAAACTCGATGCCACCGCCCAGCTGTCGGGCACGCTGGATGCGCCGCGCGGGACGCTGGATGCCGAGATCAGCAAGGGCTCTGTGGCGGGCTTTGATGCCGAGACGATGACAGTGCTGGTGACGGCAGAGCCCGGCGCGACAGGCCCCGTCTCGCTGACGCTGGATGGCAGCGACGGCCATGTGGATGTGACAGGCCAGCTGCGCCTGCCGGCCCAGGGCGGTGGCGCCGAGCTGACAAAACTGGAGGCGGATATTTTTGGCGCGCGGCTCACCGGCGATGTGGCGCTGAATGCAGCGGGCCGCGCCAGCGGCAAGATCACCGGCGACAAGGTAGGTATGGCCACGATTGGCCGGCTTGTCGGCGTGAAGATGCGCGGGCGCGCCGACATGGTGCTGACGCTGGAAGACAAGAACGCCCAGCAGAACATCCTCTTCACCATGGAGGCGCCGCGGCTTGCCGTTTCTTCCGTCAAAGACCTGACGATGGAAAAGGCCAGGTTGACAGCGTCGCTGAGAGATCTGGGCGGGACATCCGAAAAGCTCGCCGCCCGCTTCGGGGTGGAAAGTGCGACAAGCGGCCTGACGCAATTCTCCCGCTTTGATGCCGTGGTGACGGGTCCGCTCGATGCCATTGATTTCGACATCGACGTGGAAGGGCGGGAAATTTCGCTCTCGCCCGAAGATGTGCTGCTACATGTCAATGCGACATGGCTGGGCGACAAGGCGCGTCTGCGTCGCCTGAATTTTGCCATCGGCAAATCATCGCTTGTGCTGACCGAGCCGGTGATGATCGAGGTGCAGAATGGCGTGCGGATGAAAGACCTGCGCATCACCAGCAAGAGCCCCTTTGGTGCCGGGCATCTGAACGGTAATTTCACGCTGATCGGCAACAGTGCCATTGGCGATCTCGACATTGCCTCGCTTCCGATTGCCCTGCTCGCCCCGATCCTGCCACTTGAACAGGCCGACGGGCTGATTGACGGCACGGCCAAGCTGAACAGCGGACAGGGCACCGGCAAGGTGGCACTGAGCTTCCGGCAGGTGCGCCTGACCCAGACCGATCTGACCAAGGCCGATCCCTTTGATGCGAGCTTTGACGGCAACTGGGCGCGCAACAGGCTGCGCTTTGAGGCGCGCGCCAAGGGGACCTCGGAAATTCCCTTCCAGCTGCAGGGTTCGGTGCCAATGATACGCGCGGCAGGCGGTGCCTTCCCGACCCTGCCCGCGAAGGGGCCTGTGGATGGCAGCCTGAAATGGCGCGGGCCGGTGGCCTCGCTGCTGGCGCTGGGTGACTTCCCCGGTCACAAGATGACAGGTGTGGCGGATATTTCGCTGACGGCGAGCGGCGATATTTCCAATCCCGAGATCGACGGCAAGGGGTCGATCAAGAACGGCTCCTATGAGAATTATGAATTGGGGACCCTGCTCAAAGACCTGCAGCTGTCGCTGACGGCACAGGGGAGCGAATTGCTGACATTCGAGATGAGCGCCAATGATGGCGGCAAGGGGCGCATGACCTCAACGGGCGTGCTGTCGCTGGCGCGGGATGCAAACCCTGCCCTTTCGATCAAGAACCATTTTGAAAATGCCCATCTGCTGCATCAGCGTGACATGGACATGGCGCTGAGCGGCGATGTGGAACTGAGCGCGGCGGCCTTTCCGCTGACGGCAGAAAAGCCGCTGCTGGTGAAAGGCGCGCTGACAACGGAGCTCGCGCAATATCGCATTCCCGATGAATTGCCGGGCAGCGTGCCGGAAATTTCCTGGCGAGAGATCAATGGCGGGCGTGACGGTGACCGGGAGCGCGATATCGAGGCGGAAGGCAGCCTGCCGATCGAACTGGATGTGACGATTGATATTGGCGAGCCGGCACGCGTGAGCGGGCGTGGCCTGACCTCGCTCTGGACAGGTGGCTTCAATGTCTCGGGCCAGACAGCCGACCCCAAAATTGCGGGCACGCTTTCGGCCCTGCGCGGCAGTTTCGATCTGGGCGGCAAGACCTTCAGCCTGACCAAGGGCACGATCACCTTTAACGGGACGACGCCGATCAACCCGATCCTCAATCTCGTCTTTACCCATAAGCGCAGTGACCTGACAGCCAGCATCGCCGTGACGGGGACGGCCAACGCGCCCAAGATTGCGCTTGCCTCGACGCCCTCGCTGCCGCGCGACGAGATCATCTCGCGCGTGCTCTTTGCCAAGGGGGTGGGTGAGCTCAGCGCCATCGAGGCCGCCCAGCTTGCCAATACCCTGGCGGTGGTGTCGGGCAAGGCGGGCGGCGGTGGCAGCCTTGTCGGCAAGCTGCAGGATTCACTCGGCCTTGATGTGCTGAGCGTCGACAAGGGCGCGAGCGGCGACGCCACCGTGTCAGCGGGCAAATATCTGCGAGAAGGCGTTTATGTGGGCGTCGAGCAGGGCGCCAATGCGGCCGACAGCAATGTGAAAGTGGAAATCGAGGTCAGCCCGCATATCAGCGTCGACACGAAAATCGGCCAGGCGGCGACGAGCGATGTCGGCGTCAACTGGAAATGGGATTATTGAGGGCGGCGAGCGGGCGCGCGGCCCCTCTGCCCCGACTGTTGCTTAGTAGGGGATGAAACCGTTGCGGACCGAGGTGCTGTAGCCGACGGGACGGCCACCGGCAAAATCATCCAGACGCTCAAGCTGCTGGCGCTCCTCGATCAGTTCCTGCCGACGGCGGGCCTCGAACTGCTCGGCATACATTTCGGCATTATGCTGTTCTTCGGTGTCGTATTTCTCATCCACATTTGAACGATAATTGACCGGCGGGGAATCCGCCTCATCGGTCAATTCATAGACCGAACCGGGCTGTGGCACCTCAGGCTCGCGAGCCTGAGCGGACAGCGAAAGAAGCATCACGGAAGCGATCGCAAGAGCGCCTTTAACCGATGTCTGTGTGATCTTCATTTGCCTCAAGCCTTTCCCATACACGCCGCATTTCTGCACTGCAGTACGGGCAGTATATAGGAAAGACTGTTGCTTTTACATCCGACGGAGTGCGATCTTCCTGCCACAGCGCTGTTTTTTCGTGGCTAATAAAAGCCTAAGATTCAGACGGGGTCGGCGACCTTCACCACCAGCTTGCCAAGATTGCCGCCGTCAAAAAGGCGGTTTACCGCCACGGGCGCGTTTTCCAGACCCTCCACCACCGTCTCGCGATGCTTGAGACGGCCCTCGGCGACCCAGGTCGCGAGCTGGATGGTGCCTTCGGCATATTTCTCCATGAAGTCGAGAATGATGAAGCCGCGCACATTGATTCGGCGCATGAGAATGGGCGAGAAATCACCCCTCATGGGCTCGCCCGTGTTGTAGCCGGAGATCATGCCGCAGAGGGGCATGCGGCTGAAGAGGTTCATGCGCATCATGACGGCTTCCATGATTTCACCGCCGACATTCTCGAAATTGACGTCCACGCCGTCGGGGGTGGCTTCGATGAGCTGGTCGCGCCAGTCGGCCCGCTTGTAATCCACGGCGGCATCAAAGCCGAGATCCTCGATGAGATGGCGGCATTTATCCGCCCCGCCTGCAATGCCAACCGCGCGGCAGCCCTTGATCTTGGCGATCTGGCCGACAACGGAGCCGACGGCGCCTGCTGCGGCAGAGACAAGCACGGTTTCGCCAGGCTGGGGCTTGCCGAGCTCAAGCAGGCCGAAATAGGCGGTCAGCCCCGTCATGCCGCAGGCGCCCAGCATGGTGGGGAGCGGGATGGGCAGACCGGCTGGCAGCACGCCCATGGCGTTTTCACCCTCATCGGCGACGCAATAGTCCTGCCAGCCGGTGAGGCCGGAGACCAGGTCACCTTCCTTGTAGCGCGATGAATTGGACTTTACGACGCGGCCGATGCCGCCGCCGCGCATGACCGCGCCGATTTCGACGGGCGGCATATATTGATCCATGTCGCTCATCCAGATGCGGTTCGTCGGATCGAGGCTCAGATAGAGCACGCGGACAAGCGCCTGACCGGCGCCGATCTCGGGAATGGGATTTTCCACGAAATCGAAATTGCCGGTTTCGATGCGACCCGTGGGGCGCGTTTTCAGCCGGAACTGGCGGTTCACATCATTGCGCATGTCGGTGGTCCTTTGATGTTGTTGTTTTTGTCTGTGGGACGTCGCCCGAAGGGACGCAAAATCAGGGCATAACGATTTCGAACCAGAAATCGAAGCGGTCGAGAAGAGCAAGCCAGTCGGCAAAAAGCTGCCTGCTGCCGGTGAGCCTGACCGCACCGGAGGTGAGAAGCGCCTCCAATGTTGCCTCGCCCACGACAAGGGCAATGAGATCGCCGCGCGTGAGATCAATATCGGCGTCGGCCTTCTCGGCCTTGCGATCAGGGAAATGGTGGAAGACGCCATTTTCGACGAGCAAATGGAAGCGTTCATTCACATCGCTGAAGGCGAGATTGAAGGAGAAGCCCTGCTTGCCTGCCTTGGGCCCGTTGAGGCGGACCGAGAGCGAGTCGAGCAGCATTTCGGCAGGGAGCGCGCGGAGCTGGCCTGCCGCGCCCTGACGGGGCTCATCAGCCGGAGGACGCGGATTGCGCAGTTCCATGGCAGCGGTGAGGTAGAAGGCGCGCCAGGGACCAGACTCGGCCTGATAGCCGAGCTGTTCGAGCGCATCGGCCTGCAGCTCGCGCGCGGCGGCATTGGTCGGCTCGGCAAAGACGAGATGATTGACGAGTTCGGCGACCCAGCGATAGTCGCCCGCGTCATAGGCGGTGCGGGCCTTGGCCATCAGCTGCTCGGAACCGCCGGCAAGTTCAACATAACGCTTGCCGACCTCGACCGGGGGATGCTTGTGCAGATTGGCGGGGTTGCCGTCAAACCAGCCGAGATAACGCTGATAAACGGCCTTGGCATTGTGATTGAGGGTGCCGTAATAGTCGCGCGTGTACCACTCCTCGGCGAGCGTGGGGGGCAGCGCAATTTCCTCGGCAATTTCGAGCGGTGTCAGGCCGTGATTGGCAAGGCGCAGCGTCTGGTCGTGAATATATTTATAGAGATCGCGCTGCTTGCGCAGGAAGATTTCCGCCTTCTGGCGTCCCCATTTGGGCCAGTGATGGCTGGCGAAGAGAACATCCGTCTGCGGACCAAACATCTCCAGCGCTTCATTGATGTAATAGCTCCAGGCCTTGGCATCGCGCACCTGCGCGCCGCGCGGCGTGTAGAGATTATGCAGCTGGCAGGAGCAGTTCTCGGCCATGCAGAGGGCCTTGAACTGGGGGAAAAAGAAATTCATTTCGGCAGGTGCCTCGGTGCCGGGCGTGACCTGGAAAATGATCTCAATGCCGTCAATGACGAGTTTTTCGCCCGTGGTGGTGATGGAGACATTGGGCGGCACCAGCGAGACGGTGCCGAGCGAGACGGTTTTGCCGAGGCCAGAATCAACATGGCCCTTTTCATTGCGCGGCAGGAGCGAGCCATACATATAGGTGGCACGCCGCCCCATGGCATTGCCTGCCAGCACATTCTCGCTGACGGCTTCTTCAAGGAAGCCTTCCGGGGCGATGATCTTGAGGCCCGCGGCGATGTCGGCATCGCTGAGCACGCCACGCACGCCGCCATAATGATCGACATGGCTGTGGGTGTAGATGACGGCGGTGACGGGCTTGTCGCCGCGATGTTCGCGCATCAGCTTGAGGGCGGCAGCGGCGGGCTCTTCGGAGATCAGCGGGTCGATGACGAGATAGCCGGTATCGCCCTCGATGAAGGTGATGTTGGACAAGTCAAAATTGCGGACCTGATAGATGCCCCTGGTGACCTCGAAAAGGCCGTGGATCGAATTGATCTGGGCCTGGCGCCAGAGGCTGGGATTGACCGTGTCGGGGGCCGGGCTGCCCTCCTTGATGAAGTCGAAGGTGCTCATGTCCCATGTGGCATGGCCCATGGCATGGAGCGACTTGGCGTCGGGAATGGTGGCGATGAAGCCGCGCCTGGCGTCCTCGAAATCCTCACCGGTTTCCTTCGGCAAATGGTTGCAGAGATGTGCCTGCGCCTTGCGGGTGGCATCTGTTGCGTCGTTGGGACCAGCCATGGTCGTCTCCCTCAATCCGGCCCTCTTGAAACGGGGCACCTTACTGATGGCAGACTACAAGCTGCGCCGCTCAAAACAAGTCTGGATCGGCGGCTTTGACGCGGGAGTAATAGTGGTCAACGACCATCATGACCTCAATCCGGTCGCCGCCATTGGTCAGTGGCGCGATGAAATGTTCAAATCCGGTATGGGACTTGTCCTTGAAGAGCACGATACCCGTGGCGCGGGTCGGCGCGCCCTTTTCAAGGATGCGAAGGGCGACATCCATCCAGCGCTGCATGAGGGAGGGCCCGATCACCTCGCCCAGATCGCGATCCCTGGAATGACCATAAATTTCGCCGAGCCTGGCGCCGATGAGGCGGAGCGCCAGTGACGAGGCGACGTCGCCCTCATAGACGACATCGATGAGACTGAGATGGCTGAGCAGAGGCGCAAAACGGACCGGATCGATATCGCGCCTGTCGGGCCATGGACGGCCCTGGCACATATCAAGCCAGATCTCATGGCCGAGACGCGGCTCGGGAAACTGAAAGTTCAGCGAGAAATCAAGTTCCATGCGGGAGAATGTTTCACCCTCACCCGCAGATGTGCCCTGCCCGGTCATGTTGCCTCGCCGCTGTGATAGCTGTTTCGCTATGGCATGTCAGATTGAGAAGCGGTCTCCACCCGTTTTTTGCTGTCTGCATTGGACCCGAGTCCAATTTTCTTTTTCTGACTGGACTCTAGTTCAAATTCTTCCAAACAAAAACATCGATTTATTTCAGATGACGTTTTATCACTTCATTCTGTTGCGCCGATGCATGAAGATTGCGTTAAGAAGACAAATCACCCCGAAGAAGTGAGAGAAAAAATGCCACTGCCGCAATTGACCAATCGTCACGTTCAGCCTTTCGCGGGACAAGATATCCGTACACTGATCGACCTGATGGCGACAAGGCGTGCCGATCATGCCGCGCTGATATGGGAACCTTTCGAGGGTGACGGGACGAGCTGGAGCTATGCGGCTTTTGCAGAGAAAATCCGGCGATTGGCTGCAGGGCTGCATGCGCGCGGCGTGACACCGGGCGACCGCGTGATTGTGCATCTGGATAATTGCCCTGAAGCCATTTTTGCCTGGTTCGGCTGCGCCTATGTTGGGGCCGTGGCGGTGACAACCAATGCGCGCTCCATGCCCGACGAGATGGCCTATTTTGCCAGCCACAGCGGCGCGGTGGCCGCGATCACGCAGCCGCGCTTTGCCGCCATGGTGAAAGAGGCCGCGCCAAAGCTCGCCTGGATCGCCGTGACGCAAACGGATAATGGCGAGGATGCCGGCGCGAACAAGCCGACGGCCAAAGAGAGTTTCGATGCGATTGACGCCGATCCCGCCACGCTGCCCGAACGCCCTCACGACCCGATGGCGCCCTTCGGCATTCAATATACGTCGGGCACGACATCGCGCCCCAAGGCCGTGCTCTGGACCCATGCCAATGCGCTGTGGGGGGCGAAGGTCGGCGCCGACCATGAAGACCTACAGCCGAGCGATGTGCATCTCATCACCATGCCGCTCTTCCACACCAATGCACAGTCCTATTCGGTGCTGACATCACTTTGGGTCGGTGCCACCATGGTGGTGCAGCCGCGCTTTTCCGCCTCGCGCTTCTGGCCGGTGTCGCTGAAACATAAATGCACATGGGCCTCGATGGTGCCCTTCTGCCTGCGGGCGCTGGTGACGCAGCCGGTGCCGGATCAACATTACTACCGCTTCTGGGGCAATGGCGTTTGCGAGCCGGTGACGGATGCGCATTTCCGCGTCAAGACCATCGGCTGGTGGGGCATGACCGAAACCATCACCCATGGCACGGTGGGCAGCGCCTTTCACCCGGACATGCCGATGTCGATGGGCCGTGTCGCCAGCGAATATGAAATCCGCATCGTCAATGACGACGGTAAGGATGCCCAGCCCGGCGAGACGGGCGACCTGCTGATCAAGGGGCAGCGCGGGCTTTCGCTTTTTGCCGAATATTACAATAATGCCGAGGCGACCGAGTCCGCCTATGACGCGGATGGCTATTTTATCACCGGCGACCGCGTGACCCTGATGCCGGACGGCTATCTGGTTTTTGCCGACCGCAGCAAGGACATGCTGAAAGTGGGCGGGGAAAATGTCGCGGCCTCGGAAATCGAGCGTGTGGTGATGACCGTGCCGGGCATTGCGGAGGCGGCGGTCGTTGCCAAGAAAGACCCGATGTATGACGAGGTACCGGTGGTGTTCGTGCTGCCGATGCCCGGCAGCACGGCCAGCCCCGAGGCCATGCGCGAGTCCATTGCCAAGGTCTGTGCCGCGCAGCTTGCCAATTTCAAACAGCCGCGTGAAATCCGCATTGTCGACAGCCTGCCACGCTCAACGCTGGAAAAAATCGCCAAGGCCGAGCTGCGCAAGCTGCTCGACTAGCCGAGCCCTACCATGTGTCGATGAAGCCGCGCGAGGCCGACGCCTCGCGTGGCGGCATGGATTTGAGCCCGCGCAACACCCAGCGGCGCGTGTCCGACGGGTCGATGACCTCATCAATTTCGAGGAAGGCGGCCATGTTGATGGCCTTGCCGTTCTCATAGGAGCGGTCGACCATCTTGCGGAAGAAGGCGTCGCGCTCCTTCTCATCCTCAATGGCTTCCATCTCGCGGCGATAGCCCAGACGCACGGCCCCTTCGAGCCCCATGCCGCCAAATTCGCCGGTGGGCCATGAGACGATGAAGAAAGGGGCATGAAAGCTGCCACCCGCCATGGCCTGCGCGCCAAGCCCATAGCCCTTGCGCAACACGACGGTGAAGATCGGCACGGTGAGGCTCGCTGCCGTCACAAACATGCGCGAGACATGACGCACCTGCGCCTGTTCCTCAATTTCGGGGCCCACCATGAAGCCCGGCGTATCGCAGAGTGACAGGATCGGCAGGCCGTAAGACTCGCAGAGCTGCATGAAACGGGCCGCCTTGTCCGCCGCATCGGCATCAATGGCGCCGCCCAGATGCATCGGGTTATTGGCCATGAGCCCCATGGGCCGCCCTTCGATGCGGATGAAGGCGGTGAGAATGCCGATGCCGAAATCGCGGCGCAGCTCGAGCACGCTGCCCTGATCGGCAAGGCCCTCAATGACGCGGCGCACATCATAGGCGCGGAGCCGGTTTTCCGGGATCATGTGGCGAAGGGCGCGCTGGTCTTCGACATCCCATGTCGGCAGCGCGCCTTGCGTGTAGCCGAGATATTTTTTGGCGGCGGCAACGGCCTCGCCTTCATCCTCCACCGCGATATCGACGACACCATTTTTGGTCTGCACGCCGATGGGGCCGATATCTTCAGGCATATAGGCACCGAGCCCACCGCCCTCGATCATGGCGGGACCGCCCATGCCGATATTTGAATCCCTGGTGGCGATGATGACATCGCAGACGCCGAGCAAGGCGGCATTGCCTGCAAAGCAGCGACCCGACACCAGACCGAGCAGCGGCACCTTGCCGGAGAGGGCGGCAAATTTGATGAAGGAGGGCGTGTCGAGACCGGCCACGCCTGCGACATCGGTGTCGCCCGGACGCCCGCCCCCGCCTTCGGCAAAAAGCACGACCGGCAGCTTCCAGTCATCCGCGATCTTGAGCATGCGGTCTTTTTTCTTGTGGTTCATGCCGCCCTGCGTACCCGCAAAGACGGTGAAGTCGTAAGCCATGACCATGGCGCGGGATTTATCCTCGCCAAAACTTTCGCCGTTGATGGCGCCGATGCCGGTGATGAGACCATCGGCGGGGCTCATGGCGATCAACTCTTCCATGGAACGGCGGCGGCGCTGGGCGGCGAGCACCAGGGCGCCATATTCGATGAAGCTGCCGGGATCGACGAGATCGTCGATATTTTCACGCGCGGTGCGCTGGTTGCGCTTGCGGCGACGGGCGACCGCGTCGGGCCGGCGATGATCCAAGCCAATGGCATGGCGTTCGATCGTTTCGGCAAGATCGGGACGGATGGCGTCGAGATCTATCTCTTCCTCAATGGCAGACCCTTCGCTCAAGACATCGGAGGCTTCAAAGAAAAGCACCGGATCATTTTCAAAGAGCGTGTCGCCCGGCTGTGCCGCGAGCTGTTTCACATGACCGCCCTGTTGCGCGGTGACGATGTGTTCCATTTTCATGGATTCGATGATGGCGACCTGCCTGCCCGGCCAGAGGGCATCGCCTTCGGCGACATCAATGCTGACAACGCGGCCCTGCATGGGTGCACCAAGCGCTGTGGTGCCTTCAGGCGCCTGCATATTCTGGGATGTTGCGGCACCGGACGTGGCTGTGCCCGTATGGAAACGCTGGACATGAGCATCACCTGCCGAAGGCATGAGACTGGCGGCATGATCCTCGACATAGCGGGTGTAGAGATCATTGCCGGCAAAGGCGGGCGTGGCGAGAAGGTTCTGATGGAAAGGGAGATTGGTCGCCACGCCCTCGATGCGGAATTCGCTGAGCGCCCGGCGGGCGCGCATGACCGCATCGCCATAGGCAGGGGAGGAAGAATGCACGATGAGCTTGGCAAGCAGCGAGTCATAATGCGGGCTGGTGCGGTAGCCGGCATAGCCGAAGCTGTCGACACGGATGCCGGGACCTGATGGCGGCTCAAAAACGCTCAGCGTGCCGCCTGCGGGTTTGGCCTCGCCGGTGGCATCCATGGTTTCCATATTGACGCGGATCTGGATGGCGTGACCCCGCGCGCGTGGCGCTTCGGCCTGCAGCAGGGCAAGATCGGCCAGGGATTTTCCGGCGGCCAGATGCAGCTGGGTCTGGACGAGATCAACGCCGGTGACTTCCTCGGTCACCGTATGCTCGACCTGCAGGCGGGGATTGGCTTCCATGAAGGCAAAGACGGCGGCATCGCCCTCGCCTGCCGCATCGACCAGAAACTCGAATGTGCCGAGGTTTTTATAATGAGCCTCTTCGGCCATGCGGATGGCGGCAGCTGTCAGCTGGTCACGCATGGCAGGCGCGAGCGTGGGGCTGGGCGCAATTTCGACAAGCTTCTGGTTGCGCCGCTGAAGCGAACATTCGCGCTCACCGAGATGGGTGACATGACGGCCATCGCCGATGATCTGGATTTCAATGTGGCGGGCCTTTTCGATCAATTGCTCGACATAGACATCGGCGCTGCCGAAAGCGGCTTTGGCTTCTGACTGGCAGCGGGCATAGGCCTCTGCTATGTCGCCTGCCGCACGCACCGGGCGCATGCCACGGCCACCGCCGCCCGCCACGGCCTTGATCATCATGGCGGCGTTGGAACCCAGCCCCTCAAAAAAGCGTGTGGCGTCGTCGAGTGAGGTCGGCCCATTGGTGCCGGGCAAGAGAGCGACGCCGCATTTGGCAGCAAAGGCGCGGGCGGCCACCTTGTCGCCGAAAAGGTCAAGCGTGTCGGGCGAGGGGCCGACAAAGGTGACACCGGCCGCCGCGCAAGCCCGCGCGAAGGCGGCATTTTCCGAGAGGAAGCCATAGCCCGGATGGAGCGCGTCGCAACCATGGGCCTGCGCCACCTTCAAAATCGCCGCACCATCCAGATAGGCCGCCGCGCCGACACCGGGCAGTTCCACGGCCTCATCACAGGCTTTGACATGCAGGCTTGCGCCATCATCAGCCGGATGGACAGCGAGGGTTTTGATGCCGAGTTCGGCAGCGGCACGGGCAATGCGAATGGCGATCTCGCCCCGATTGGCGATGAGGAGCTTGGTGAGGGTCATGAGCGGCAACCTGCTGACGTGAGTTCTTGATTTTGCTTTGTGCGCAACTTTGGTCGGCAGGCCGCGTCAGGTCAATGGGGACAGATGAGGCGGCACTTGTTCAAAAAGAGTGCATGGATGTCCGACATTATATGGCGGTGTTCAGCCGTTTCCTCCGCCGCCCAACAATTTACCTTGCTATTTCTGCCCCAGCCCCCACTTATGAGCTGTCATTTCGTTTTGGTTCGGCATGCTCTCTACGCTCAAGATCGAGCGCCGGGCTATCCCTACTCTCAGTGAAGATTGATACATCCGCGTGATGATTGCGCGGCTGACACCTCTATTATTAAGGAGACACCATGTCCAACAAGGGCGCGGTTAAATGGTTTAACAGCCAAAAAGGTTTCGGTTTCATTCAGCCTGACAATGGCGACAATGATGTGTTCGTTCACATCTCCGCCGTCGAGCGCGCAGGCCTTTCGAACCTGAATGAAGGCCAGAAGCTGTCCTACGATCTCGTGACAGAAAAAGGCAAGACCTCGGCTGCCAATCTTCAGGTTCTCTGAATCTGACTGATGGCGCGAGGTGCAGGACCTGTTCCTGACCTTTCGACAAAGAAAACCCGGCTGGAGCAATCCATGCCGGGTTTTTTATGGCGACCGCGAAGCTGGCCAGCGCAGCGTGACACGCAGACCCGGCGCGGCATCTTCCAGCACAAGGCCTGCCTCATGCAGATCGGCAACCGCCTTGACCAGTGACAGCCCCAGCCCGCTGCCCGGCGAGGTGCGGCTCGTTTCCAGACGATAGAAGCGGGTGAGCACATTCTCTCGTTCGGACGCGGGAATACCCGGCCCCTTATCCTCCATCATCAGCCTGATGCCGTCCGCATCACGCGACAAGGTGAGCGCGATCGGTGAACCGGCGGGTGTGTGGCGCAGGGCATTTTCCACCAGATTGGCGAGCAGTTGAAAGAGAAGGTCGCGGTCCCCCTGCACCTCGATATCGGGCGCGATATTGGCGATGAGATGGCGCCCCTCCTCCTCAATGGAGGCGCCATAGGCTTCGATCACTGTTGAGCAGATCTGGCTCAGGCTGATTGTCCCGAATTTCTGTTTGCGTCCGCCGGCCTCAATCTGGGCGATCCGCAAGAGAGCGACAAAGGTCGAGAGGATAATGTCGATCTGCGACAAGGCTTCTTCGATGGCGGATTTATATTCATCCGGCGTCTGGGACCGATGGGCGGCTGTTTCCAGACGCTGGCGCAACCGGCTCAGCGGTGTGCGCAGATCATGGGCGATGCCGCTGGAGACCTGCTTGACGCTCTCCATGAGGTGGCCGACGCGCTCGAGCGTGGCATTGACGCCCTGCGCCAGTTCATCCATCTCGTCGCCGGCGCCTGCCAGCTTGAGCCGCGTCTCAAGATGACCCTGCATGACGAGGTGCAGCGATCTGTTGAATTCATCAATGCGGCGCAAAGAGCGTATGCCCAGAAAGGCGCCGCCGCTGACGGCCAGAAGGAGCATGATGCCCCCGCTCCACAGGAAGGCGGAGACAATGGCTTCCTGCGATTCCAGAATGGGGTAGCGATCAAAGCCAATGAGCAGCAGGCTGCCATCTTCGAGCTGCTGGCCGAGCGCGGTCAGCATGTGCTCGTCATAATCTTCGGTGCCTTCGGCTTCCTTCAGCGGCAGCGGATAATTGTGCCAGCCTGTTTGGGGAGCGGCGATGTCGACATTGCCTTCGACGACGGCCCCCTTGGCGTCGGTCAGGAGCGTGTAGAGCTTGAAGCCGCTGGCGGCGGTGCCCTCTTCTGCGAGATCGCCGATCAGGGCCGCGCGGCCCTCGACCAGATAGCGATTATGCATGGCCGAAGCTTCCTGCTCGATTGCACTGCGCGTCTGGTCTTCAAGCGCGGCGGTCGCGATCCAATAGGTGACCTGACCCAGGACGAGATAGGACAGCGCAAAGAGCACCGCATAAAGCAGCGCGAAACGGAAGCTTGAAGCGCGAAGCGTGCGCCTGATCCGCCTTTTCGGCGTCAGAAGCGATGGCTGCATGTCTGATGGTTGCGGCATGGAATGCGTGGCCCTAAGCGCGGGGAGAGGCAGACAATCATCCGGGAAACAAGAAGGCGGCGCAACCTGCCTGCCTTCTCAGGCTGCCTTGTTGCGCCAGGTGAATGTCGAGGTGACGACATAGTTCCAGACCGAACCCACAATGGCGCCCAGAAAACCGGCGGCCAGCCAATAGACGGAATGGGAAAAGAGCATGTCGGCGACGGCGAAATTGGCCGCCGCGCCAATGCCGCAAGCCGCTATGAAAGAGAGAAAGCCCCAGACAAAAGCGCTGCCGGTAAGGCGCCGGTCGCGATAGGTGATCGTGTTGTTGAGGACGAAATTCACCGTCATGGCAAAGAAGGTCGCCGTCATCTGCGAGAGATAGAAGGGAATGGCAAGGCGGATGAAAAGAAGGCTGAGCGCACCGAGATGCAGGACCACGCCCAGCATGCCGACCATGACGAAAATGACAAAGCGCAGTGGGATGAGGCGGCCAATGGTCTTGTCGGCGAGCAGTTCCAGATAATTGAGGGCGACACGCAGGCTGAGTTTGCTCTCGCCATGGGCGCGCTCACCGAAGATATAAGGCAGTTCGACAATGCGCGGCGGCGTGGGCGATGAGACCACGAGATCGAGCAATATCTTGAAGCCGATATTGGAAAGACGATGGACTGCGGCGCGAAAAAAATCTGCCCGGACCATGAAGAAGCCGCTCATGGGATCGCTCAGTGGCACCTTGAGCAGCATCCGGGCCAGACGTGTGCCGAGGGAGCTCAGCGCCTTGCGATGCTCGGCAAACTCGCCCATATCGCCGCCGCTGACATGGCGGCTGCCGACCACGATATCCGTGTCGCCCTCCTTCATCACATCCAGCATGAGCGGGATGAGAAAGGCATCATGCTGCATGTCGGCATCGAGAATGACGAAACAGGGCGCGACAGAGGCCATCATGCCTTCGGTGCAGGCCGAGGCGAGACCCCCACGCCCGATGCGCTGAATGACGCGCAGATTGCTGCGATTGGCGGCAAGGCGACGGGCAAGCTCCGGCGTGCCGTCATGTGAATCATCATCCACGATGATGGCTTCCCAGGCGAGGCCCGTGAGCGCCTTGTCGAGCAGGTCAAGAAGCGGCACGAGATTGTCGCGCTCATTCAGTGTCGGGATGATGACGGAGAGTTCCGGCGCAAAAGAAAGGGCATCTTCTGAGAGATAGGGAATTGTCATTTGTTCCACCCGAGATGAAGCATTGTCGGCCTGAAGCCATGCGCAAGATAGGTTGTGAGGATGATGGCGGGACGTCCCGCATGAGAGATGATGAGGGGGGCCGATGGCTCGATCTGTGCGAAGGCGGCGCCATAAAGCGACCGGATTTCCGCCGGCGTCAGATGTACGCCAATGATGAGCGCGATCTGACCGGCGTGAGCTCCGGCATGATTGAGCACATCAAATTCGCGCGGGTCGGGCGAGAGGCAAAGAACGGGCAGCGCCCCGTCGAGGGCGTAAGCCGCCTTGGCAGCTTCATGCCAGCGCGGCGCGATAATGAAATCACCTTTGCCTGCGCTAATGCCGCGTGCGTCAAGCGCCGATTTGAGATCATGCCAGTCAACCAGTTCGCGAAGCGGATCGCCCTTGCTTGCAAGTGACGGGATTGCCTGGGTGAGCCAGGCATAGCGCGACTCGCTTGCCACAAGGAGCGCGGCCAAAGCGAGAAAGGCGACAGAGCCTGCAAGCCACCATGTCAGCCGGGTCCTGCCACGCGGCGTCGCTTCCGCCTCGGCCATGGCCGCCCCGAGCAGGGGAAACAGCATGAGGTAACCGGGGGCGGCCCAATGCGGCAGGATCTGGCCGCCAGACCAGAGCGGCACAATCGAGAATAGGATGATCGGGCCGCAGGCGAGGCATAGCAGGAGCCAGGATCGGGTGTCTGCCGGGCCGCGGCGCAGGGCGCGCCATGCAACCACGACAAGCGGCACCCAGACCCATGGCGCCAGATAGAGGGCATGACCGGCGATGGCGCGCAGAACCCGCGTGACAGAGAGGCCGACGACCTCGGAGCGCGCGCCCTGAAACAGGAACGAGACCCAGTGATGTTCGGCGTTCCAGATGAGGACAGGGGAAAAGATGGCAAGCCCCAGCGCCGTGCCGAGATAAGGCCAGGGCGTTGCCAGCCATTTGCGCTGGGGGGGCGATGTCAGAACAAAGAGAAAGGCACCGGCAAAGATGAAGAGGCCATGATATTTGGCAAGCAGTGCGAGGCCGCCAAAGGCACCGGCAGCCAGCCAGAACCAGGGGCGGTTTTGTCGTGGCTCGACAAGGCCCATCGCAAGGCAGTGCGCGGCGGCCAGCATGGCGGCGACCAAGGGGCCATCGGGCAATATCCAGCTGCCGGTGCTGACGACAAAGACTGGCGAGAGATTGAAAGCGATGGCGGCCCAAAGCCCGGCGCGTGCGCCATAAAGCCGGGCCGTGAGCTCATGCATCAGCCAGGTGCTGAGCGCGAAGAGGGCGATGAATGGCAGGCGCAGGACAAGCGGCGCAAGGCTGCCCGTGAGATGGTGGACAGCCCAGACAAGCCACCATGCCAGAGGGGGATGGTCGAAATAGCTCAGTTGCAGATCGCGCCCGGCGGCGACCATATAGGTTTCATCGACGCCGAGCCCGATGGAGGCGGCAAAGAAAAGGCGAAACAGGCCGGCGGCGAGAATAAGCCACCAGATATTCATCCGTAGGCGCATGGATCGGGCATCATCCCGATAGACGGCCCGTTCTGTTTGCGGAAGGATCGAAATATCCGGCCTCATGGATTTTGAATATGTCGAAGCCAGATGTCACAAATGACCTGAGCCCCTTGCCTGAATTGATAGAGCAAAGGGTGAGACGACGCTCATTACACTGCTATACAAATTCCCAATATGCGGGAGAGCGGGATTTTCCGGCCTCAGTCGCTCGGAATGACTTGCAAACTCATTCCGGAACACGCAGCGAATAGCCCTGACCGCGTATGGTGTGGATGAGTTCGGCGGCAAAGCCCTTGTCCATCTTGGAGCGCAGGCGGCTGATATTTGTTTCCACAATATTGGTCTGCGGATCGAAGTGAAAATCCCAGACATTTTCCAAGAGCATGGTGCGGGTGACGACCTGACCTTCGTGACGCATGAGATATTCCAGCAGGCGATATTCCTGTGGCTGAACGTCGATGCGCTTTCCCCCGCGCGTGACCGACCGCTTGAGGAGGTCAATTTCGAGATCGGCGACCCTCAGCGTTGTTTCCGTTGTGGCAACGGGCGCGCGCCGCGTCAGCGCATGCACGCGGGCCAGCAGTTCGCTGAAGGCAAATGGCTTGACGAGATAGTCGTCGCCGCCGGCATTGAGGCCTTCGACGCGATCATCAATGCCGCCCATTGTGGTGAGGAACAGAACGGGCGTCTGCAGGCCTGTGGCGCGGAAGGCCTTGACCATGGAGAGGCCATCAATACCCGGCAGCATGCGATCCACGATGACGATGTCATGGCGCGCGGCGGTCGCCAGAAACAAACCGTCCCGCCCGTTGGCGGCGGCATCAACCACATGCCCCTGCTCGCGCAGCCCATTGACAATATAGTCGGCTGTTTCCGCGTCATCCTCGATCAGCAAAATCTTCATGTCGATAGTATGGGCGTTCGCAACCATCATCTCCAGCACCAAACCAGGCAAGACCAAACAAGAAAAGGGGCAGGCCTGCGCCTGCCACCTTGCTTGATTATGCCAGAGATCAGATAACCACGAGATGGTGCGAATTATACAAATCAGTATAGCGCCCGCGCCGCCCGTCATTTTTGACGGCGCGGGATGCCTTGATTATTTCAGGACGTTGATGACCTTGAGCTGGGTAAATTCAGCCAGGCCTTCCTCGCCGAGCTCGGAGCCGAGACCGGACTGCTTGGCCCCACCAAAGGGAATGTTGGGCCCGAGGCTGCCATGCTGGTTGACCCAGATGGTGCCGGAATCCATCTGATTGGCGACTTCATAGGCGCGGTCGGGATTGGATGACCAGACCGAGCCGCCCAGCCCGTAGGGCGAGGCATTGGCGCGGGCGATCACATCGGCCATGTCCCTGTATTTGATGACGGGCAGGACGGGCCCGAACTGCTCTTCATCGACAAGACGCGTGCCGTCGGTGATGTCACGCACGATGGTGGGGCGAATGAAGTAGCCCGCCTTTTCCGGCGTGGTGCCCCCGGCGATGATGTTCCCGTCCTTGCGGGCTTCCTCGATGATGGCCTTGACCTTGTCGAACTGCATCTTGTTCTGCAGCGGCCCGAGCTGGGTGCCCTGCTTGAGGCCGTCGCCGACGATGGCGGCATCGGCGATCTTGACGAGTTCGTCGCAGATTTCGTCATAGATCGACTCATGCACATAGAGCCGCTTCATGGCGATGCAGACCTGACCATTATTTTCAAAGGCGCCTTCGAAAAGTTCAGGCGCGACTTTCTTGGGGTCCACATCATCGAGCACGATGCCGGCGTCATTGCCGCCGAGTTCGAGCGTAATGCGCTTGAGGAGAGCGGCGGCACCCGCCATGACCTTGGAGCCTGTGGCAGTGGAACCGGTGAAGGAAATCTTGCGCACATCGGGATGGGCGGTGAGTTCGCCGCCGAGGTCGTTGGCATCCGTGATGATGTTGAGGACACCGGCGGGCAAGGCGTTGGCAATCAGCTCGCCAAAGCGCAGTGTTGTCAGCGACGTGGTGGGCGCGGGCTTCACGACGATGGTGTTGCCGGCCAGCAGCGCCGGCGGCACCTTGAAGGCCATGAGCACGATGGGGAAGTTCCACGGGATGATGGCACCGATGACACCGAGCGGACGACGATGTGCCTCAACGCGCTTTTGATCGCTGTCTTCAATGATCCTGACGGGCAGGTCGAGCGAAGTGAAATAGCGGAAGAAGGCGGCGGCACCGAGAATTTCACCTGTCGCGTCTGCCAGCGGCTTGCCCTGCTCCTGTGTCAACAGGCGGGCGAGCTCGTCTGAATTTTTTTCGATGATGTCGGCAATGCCGTTCAGCACCTTTTTGCGCTCGTCAATGGAGGTTTTGCTCCATGCGGGGAAGGCCGATTTGGCGGCGGCCACGGCCTGATCAAGCTGCGCCTTGGATGCGCGCGGACATTTGGCAAGCACTTCCTCCGTTGCCGGATTAAGTACATCCATTGTCTGGTCGCCATCTACAAGTTTGCCGCCAATGAGCAATTTATAGGTCATGCTATCCTCTTATTGTTATGCGGCTCCTCACGCCTCGTCGGGAGCCATTGGGTTGATACTAGGCCGCGGCCTGATGCCTGTCATCCGTGCGTCGGGGGATTTCGCATTCTCCGCTGCAGTGCTGTCGTCGCCGCACACGCCTTGCAGTGCACGGATTTTGCCTAGATAGTCATCAGATGACTGATCTTTCGACAGGCAGCGATTCCACTACAAAGAGAATGATCAAGGGTCGCTGGTTTCTTCAAGGTCAGTCCGCTATGGGGGAAACACCTATCTCTTCACTACCTAATCATTTTGGCTCTAGGGGCGATGCCCTGTCGAGGAAAATGATGGGTCTGTGATGGAAACAGCGGGAATGAATGCGGGGAGGCATTCAAACCATGATGAAAAAACTCGAAGATTTTCTGTTTGCGGCGCGCGGCATTATTTTGCTGGTGCTTTTCATCATCACAGGCATTGCCCTCTATTTCGCGCTGCAACTGAAGCTTGATACGAGTTTCGACAAGGCGCTGCCCGCGGGGCATGAATATATTGAAACCTTCCAGCAATATCGGAAGGACATTTTTGGCGCCAACAGCGTGGTGGTGGTGCTGGAAGCCAAGAATGGCACCATCTGGAACCAGCCCTTTTTCGCCACCTATAAAAAGGTGTCAGACGACATCTTTTTCCTGCCGGGTGTTTCGCGCCCGACCGTGACCTCGCTGTGGACGCCTAATGTCCGCTATATTGAAGTGACGGAAGAAGGCGCGACGGCTGAAGACGTGATCCCGAGTTTTGTGCAGCCTGACGGCATGACGGATCAGGATATTGACGACATCCAGAGCAAGGTCATCCGGGGCGGTTTTGTGGGGCGGCTTGTCGAAAATGATTTTGGCGGCGCGCTGATCTGGGCCGATCTTCAGGATTATGATCCCTCGACGGGCAAGAAGCTCGATTATTTCGATCTCGCCAAAAAGCTCGAAACACAGATTCGCGACAAATATGAGAGCGAGAATTATACCGTTCGCATTATCGGCTTTGCAAAGGCTGTGGGCGATATTGCCGATGGCGCGCGCGGCGCGGTGATGTTTTTCGCCATCGCCTTTGCGCTGACGGCATTGGCGCTCTATCTCTATTCCCATTCGGTGATGCTGAGCGCCATGGTGCTGCTCGCCTCGCTCACTTCCGTCATCTGGCAATTCGGATTGCTCTATCTGCTCGGCTTCGGGCTTGATCCGCTGGGCATTCTCGTTCCCTTCCTTGTCTTCGCCATTGGCGTGAGCCATGGCGTGCAGCAGATCAACCGCATTACGGCGTCGATCAGCCTGGGGGCGTCGAGCGAGTTGGCAGCGCGCGAAAGCTTCTCGGCCCTGCTCGGGCCCGGCGCCATGGCGCTGACAACGGCGCTTGTCGGCTTTGCAACGCTCTACCTCATTCCGATCCCGCTTATTCAGGACATTGCCGTGGCGGCCTCCATCGGCGTGGCGCTGAAAATGATCACGACGCTTGTCATGCTGCCGCTATTGGTGAGCTATCTCCGGTTTGATGCAGGCTTTGCCCTGCGGGCCGCGAAATCACGCGAGTCCCGCCTGAAATTTGTCGAGGTGCTGAGCCTTGTCTCGATGCCGCGCAACGCGACAATCGTGCTGCTGATCGGGACCTTCCTCTTTGGCATCGGCGTGGTGCAGAACGGCAAGCGCCATGTCGGCTCGCTGCAGGCCGGCACGGCGGAACTGCAGCCGGAGTCACGCTATAATGTCGACTCCCGCGACATCGCCGCCAAATTTTCCATTGGTCTCAATATTCTGACCGTGGTGGCCGAGACGCCGGCAGATGCCTGCATCGACTATACGACGCTCAAATTTCTGGGTGGGTTTTCCTGGGCCATGATGAATGTGCCCGGCGTGACGAAGGTGACCTCCCTGCCCTTCACGATGCGGACACTGAATGTGCCTTTCAATGAAGGCAATCTGCGCTGGAAGACCATTCCCAAGGCGCGCGAGTCGCTGGTGCAGGAACAGGCGGTGCTGCCCCCGGGCGCACTGACCAACGGGCCCTGCACGATGTTTCCGCTGCATCTCTATCTGGCCGATGGCAAAGCCACGACCATCAACAGGGTGACGGCGGCGGTGAAGGACTGGCGGGCGCATAACAAGATGGATGAGGTGAGTTTGCGTCTGGCCGCCGGAAATATGGGCGTGCAGGCGGCGGTAAATGAAGAAATCTCGCAGGCCGAACTGCCCATGATGCTGTGGGTCTATGGTGTGGTGATTGCGCTGGTGCTGATCAATTATCGCGACTGGCGCGCCGTCATCGCCTGCTGCCTGCCGCTGACGCTGGCGACATTTCTGGGCTACTGGTTCATGGCGGAAATGCAGATCGGCCTGACCGTTGCGACGCTTTCGGTGATGGTGCTGGCGGTGGGGATCGGCGTTGATTACGCCTTCTACATGTATAACCACATCATTCATCACATGGCCTCGGGACGCCCGATGACGGAATGCATCCGCGTGACGATGATCGAAACCGGCATGGCGACGATCTTCACCGCGATCACGCTGGCGGTGGGCGTTTCAAGCTGGGCCTTTTCCGCGCTGAAATTTCAGGCGGATATGGGCCTGCTGCTGGGCTTCATGTTCATGATCAACATGATCGCGGCCATCACGGTGCTGCCGTCGATTGCCGTGATGCTGGATGTGCTCTTCCCGCGCAAGGAAGCCTGAGGCCCTCAGGGCAATGTGCGGATGGGGTCCTTGCCGTCCCAGTCGACGGCGAGCTTGCGGATATGCGCAAAGAAGGGCCCCTTGGCGCCGCTGATGTCGGAAATTTCGATGATGGTGCCGGGATGGGCTTGGGTGTCGAAATAGGCAAAGCGGCCCTTCTCGCCACCGATCTGGCCTTCATGGCCGACCGTGTAGCCGAGCCCGAGGGCCTTGTCGTAAAGCCCCTGATAGTCCTGCGTCCAGTATGACATGTGCTGCAGGCCCTCGTGACCGGCGTCGAGAAATTCCCTGTACATGGAGGGGGCGTCATTGCGCTGCTGGATGAGCTCGATCTGCATGTCGCCGGAATTGGCAAGCGCAATGCTCATCTTCACGTCCGACGCAAGGCCGCGATGCCGGAACCAGTCGGTTTTCACATCCTCAATATAGAACCATGGGCCAACGCCCATGACCCCGATCCAGTGTTTCATGGCGGCCTGAATGTCGCGCACGACATAGCCGTTCTGGCAGACGGATCCAAAAATGCGGCTCATGGCTGATACCTTCCTGTTTGGCGATTGCCCGGTCAGAGTTTGAGGTCGAGGGCCCTGATGACGGCCATGCTGTCAAAATAGGGGCGCTCGCATCTGATCTTGTCGGTGCCGGGGGCAAATTCGAATGTCGCAGCCATGCGGATGCGGAACGCCTTGCCAGTGGGCTCGATTGTCTGGCTGCCGATGGTGAGGGGCCCGAGATGGGTGCCCGTGAGCCAGAACTCGACATGGACGGTGTCATTGTCGCCGGCGGCAAGCGAGATGATCTCATTGGCCTGATCGGGAAAGGGCACGCGGGAGGCGGCAAAATAGCGGCGCACATCCGCCTCGCCGTCAAAAACCTGACCCGAGCCGTAAAGCTCGTATCGCGGGTGCTCGAATGTGGCGATCACGGCGTCCCAGTCATGCACGCATTCAAGGGCCATGTGGTCGCGCACCGTCTGGAGGCGTTTTTCTGTCAGGTCGGTCATCATCTTTTCCGTCAGATCAGGGGCACATCAATTTAACTGATGGCCCCTGTTTAGCACGTGCTGACGATGATGAAAGCCGCCTTCAGAGAGGCGTTGCGTTCAGGCGTTCCAGATCATGCTCGGCCCCGGCAGCATCTGGCCGTCATCCTCGCCGACTTCGCCTGCCACCAGCGCATTGGTGAGCTGTGCCATCTGCCAGACAAAGGCCTCATTTTCCGGGTTGTTGGCAATATTGACGCGCTCCAGAGGGTCGGCCTGCGTGTCATAAAGCTCCAGATCATTGAGGCGCTTCAGTTCCTCCATCGAGCCCGGCGTGTTGTGCTCTGTGGGTCGGAAATAGCGGGCGAATTTATAGCGGCCATCAAAAGAGCCGCGCATGCCATGGCGATATTTCAGCCCTTCAACGACGAAGGCGTCATAGAATTTCATGGCCCGCGAGAGCCCCTCAGCCTTGAAGGCGTCGGCGATGAGATGCACACCCTCGGGCGAGCCATAGATGCGGCTGTCCCATTGATAAAGAACGCCCTTGCGGCCAATGCCGCCAAGCTCCCGGTCCGCGCCGTTGCCCAGCGCCTGTGAAAGGTCATGCCCCCTGAGGCCCGGCAATTGTTCCTGCCACTCTGCCTGCTCAATACCGGCAAAACGCAGAATGGCGGGCGCGATGTCCACATGGCTGGTCAAAACGCCTGTCTCCGACTCTGTTCCGATGTCGGGATGGCAGATGGCGAGCGGCACTTCGCAATTCTCGCGATAGATCACATTGCCCTTGGCACGCAAACCATGGGCGCCGGACAATTCGCCGTGATCGGCGGTGAAAATAACGACCGTGTCACGCCAGGCATCCGTCGCATCCATGGCATCAAGCACGGTGCCGAGATTGCGGTCCACATCGCGCAGGCAGTTGAAATAGTAATTCTCATAGGCCTTCCAGCCCGCCGCATCATCAAGCGGGATTTCACCCAGCGCCAGATCATTCACCTGACGGAAAAGCTGATGGGCGAGCGGCTTGTCGACATCCCCTGTCTCGCCGAAATTTTCGAGCAGGGGCAGATCAAGATTTTCGGCATAAAGCGGATCGTCCGGGCGGGGCACGAGATCGGTGCCGCCGATGGGAAGCGACACAAAGGTGTCGAGCTGCCGCTGCGTTGCCAGATAGAACATGATGTCATGCGGGTTCAGCAGATTGACGGCGGCAAACCAGGGCCGCTCGCCCTTGCCTGCCTTTGCCTTCTCATGCAGATAGGACGCGGCGACACGGGCCGTGCGCGGGTCCTTGTGATAGCCCGCCTGTGGCCCTTCCACTTCGCCCGCCTGATCATTGACCTCGAAACCGTAGCTCTGGAAAAGCGCCCGCATTTTCCCGGTGCCGACTTCTTCGGTTGTTGGCAGATGGGTCAGATGCCATTTGCCGAAATAGGCGGTTTCATAGCCCGCATCCTGCATCATGGTGCCGATGGTGGGCACCGAGGGATAGAGGTCGTGGGCAAAGGGGATGGGTGTGTTCTCGTAGACGCCGTTATGCTGATAGTGCTGGCCTGTATAGATATTGGCACGCGCCATGGAACAAAGCCCAGAGATGCCATGCATTTTGAAACGCGTGGCGCGCTCAAAAATGCGTTCCCGGTTCGGCAGCTTGAGCCCGGCGGGAAGATAGTCGTGATGGCGTTCCTGATCCGTGACGATGAGCAGGATATTGGGCTGGCGCGTCTTGCGCTTTTCAAACCGCGCGCGCGGACGCGGCTTGTCGCGAAAAGCTGCCACGCCAAGTGCCCCGATGGCGGCAAGACCGCCGGCGCCCAGCATCAAATGACGTCGTGAGAGTTTCATGCTGTTGCCTTCCCTCGGATTTTTTGGCTTGTTGAGGGCAGCTTGGCCTTTTTCGACTGTCCGTTCCAGCAAATCCGGATCGAGTGAGAAAATAAACCGTATACGCATCATATGCGGGTCATTTTTGAAATAGCGTCCAATTCTGACTGTCATTCAATGTTGCATTTAGGTCATCTCGGCAGGCGGCTTTGACCGCTCGGATTTTGTCGTGCATATTCACGTTATGACAAAGCTGAACACCATTTTTGATGATGTGGCGGGCCGCTGCGCCGCTGTGCGCACGCTGAGCGCCAGCCGCAGCATGACGCGCCATTATGATGATGCGCTGCGACCGCTCGGCCTGACCATCACCCAGTTCACGCTGCTGATCAGCATTGGCTATATGCAGCCGGAGTCGATTACGGAGATTGCCACTGCGCTGAATATTGACCGGACAAGCCTGACGCGGAACCTGAAGCCTCTGGAAGCGGCCGGTTATGTGACGCGCGGCCATGAAGGCTCCCAGCGCCGGCGGCGTATTGAACTGACGGCGGCGGGCAAGCAGATCGTCAGCAAAGCCTATCCGCTCTGGCAGGCCGCCCAGCGGCAGGTCGAAGCCGCCTTCGGGCCCGGTGACTTCAAAGACGCCATGGCCACCCTGGCAACACTGGTGGGCGTTGCCCGATAAGGCCCCGCCCGCCTCGAATGGCATGTCGGTTCCCTTTCAGCATTCAGGCGGGCATAATGAAGCCGCCTCATGTGATGGAGCGGAATGGAGACGGCCATGCAGTGGAATGAACTGGAAGAGCAAAGCTGTTCGGTTGCCCGGACATTATCGGTGATCGGCGACCGCTGGACACTGCTGATCCTGCGTGACTGCTTCATGCGGGTGCGTCGCTTTGACGATTTTCAGGCCCGACTGGGCATTGGCCGGCCGATCCTGGCTGACCGACTTTCCAAACTCGTCGATGCCTTTGTGCTGACCAAGGTCGCCTATCAGACAAATCCGATCCGCTATGAATATCGCCTGACGCCCAAAGGGCTCGATCTGCATCCCGTGATCATGTCGATTGCCCATTGGGGTGATCTGCATATGAGCGACAAAAAGGGCCGACCGATCCTGCGTCACCATACGCTGTGTGACCATGATTTCGATCCGGTGATGGTGTGCTCGCATTGTCGTGAGACGCTGGACCCGCATGAAGTGACCCTTGCGCCCGGACCCGGCGCACGCCATGCGCAGCATATGCCGATGGAGGTTTTGCCCGACGGCAAGCGCCGCAACAAGGCTCCGTCATAAAGGCGGTGGCAAAAGACGACGCCCGCGCCCTCGTCAAAGCGCTTGCCATTAACAGAAATGCCTGTAAGTTCCATTTTAGAACTTAAAAACAAATAGTGGCAGGCAATGCCGCAGGGAGGTCATCATGGTGAGCGTAGAATTCTATTTCGATTTCGGCAGTCCCAACGCCTATCTCAGCCACAAGGTCATTCCTGCGATCGAGGCGCGCACAGGCGTCCGCTTCGATTATGTGCCGGTGCTGCTGGGCGGCATCTTCAAGGCGACCGGCAACCAGTCCCCCGTGACAGCCTTTGCCGGGATCAAGAACAAGCCGGAATATGACTCGCTGGAGATGCAGCGCTTTATCAAGCGTCACGGTCTGCAGAGCTTCCGGTTCAATCCGCATTTTCCGATCAATACGTTGCAGATCATGCGCGCGGCCATTGCAGCGCAATCGCTGGGAATTCTCCCCGCCTATGTCGACAGTGTCTGCGCCGACATGTGGGAGCGCGGATTGAAGATGGATGATCCCGAGGTCATCGGCCAAGCCTGGTGCGATGCAGGCCTGCCCGCCGAGAAGCTTTTTGACCTGATGCAGACGCCGGAGGTCAAGGCACAGCTCATAACCAATACCGAAACGGCGGTGGCGAATGGCGCCTTTGGCATTCCCACTTTTCTGGTCGGCGGCACGGAGCTTTATTTTGGCAAGGATCGCCTGCGCGATGTCGAGGAAGAGATCGAGCGCCAGAAGAAAGACGGGAAATGACGATGACCGCACCAACATCAAAAGGCGTGTGCCTCGTCATTGGCGCGGGCGACGGCGTGGGCGGAGCCCTTGCCAGAGCCTTTGCCCTGGACGGCCATGAAACCGTGATCACGCGCCGCGCCCGGCATCTCGATCAACTGGAAGCGACGGCTGAGGACATCCGCGCCGTTGGCGGCATCGTCCATGCGAAGGGCGTGGATGCGCGCTCGGAAGAAGAAACCGTGGCGCTTTTTGCCGAGATCGAACGCGATATCGGCCCGCTCGAGGTGGTGATTTTCAACATCGGCGCCAATGTCCGCTTCCCGCTGCAGGAGACGACATCGCGCGTGTTCACCAAAGTCTGGGAGATGGCCTGCTATGCGGGCTTTCTGGCCGGACGCGAGGCGGCCAAGGCCATGGTGCCGCGTGGCAGGGGCAGCCTGTTCTTCACCGGCGCAACGGCAAGTGTGCGCGGGCGCGAGGGCTTTGCAGCCTTTGCGGCGGCCAAGGCCGGGTTGCGCGCGATTGCCCAGAGCGCGGCACGCGAATTGGGGCCCAAGGGCATTCATGTAGCGCATGTGATCTGCGACGGCTCGATTGACGGGGTTTTTTCGCGCGAGAATATTCCCGATCTCGATCAGCGGCTCGCCGAAGACCGTGTGCTCAAGCCCGATGATATTGCCGAAAGCTATCTCGCCCTGCACCACCAGAAGCGCTCGGCCTGGACGCATGAGCTGGACCTGCGCCCCTGGTCTGAAAGCTTTTGACGGCTTGCCGCGCGGCGTTACTTGCCCATGCGCAGCAGGGCGTCGCGGAAATGGCAGGCTCAAATGTGGCGGAGGATTTTATTGCCCTGCTGGTGAACGGCCTCGCGCCGCGGGATTGAAACAGCAAGCCTAATCGCGCGCAGTCGTCACCCGAGGATTTAGCTTATTTGCCGTCCGGTGTTGCCCAGCCGTGGCGGACCAGGTTGACGACGGACTCGATATGCCGTTCGACGAATTCGTCGGTGAAGGGCTCCGTCTCCCAGATGCGCCGCGCGCCTGTCGGCGAGATGAAGACGAAGTTCATTGCGCCGGCCAAGGCGTAAAAATCATAGACGCTTTTCGGGCGGCCGCTCACCTGCGAGATCATGTCGGCAAAACGGCTGACGTGCTTTTCGGCGATATAGTCGCGGCGGTCGGATTCCACCTTTGCTTCACGCATGATGAAGTTCAGTATTTCCGGATGACGCGCACTGCCGCGAATATAGGCCGCAATGAGCGCTGCCAGCCGATCGTCTTCGCGTTTGGCAAGTTCTTCGACGAAGAGCTCACGGATGGCGGCCTCCGACTGGGCAAAGGCCAGATCCACCGCCTGCAGCCAAAGCGCGTCCTTGCCGCCGAAGTGATACCTCAACAAGCCGCGCTGGACACCGGCCTCCTCCTCGAGCGCAGCAACCGTCACACCCTCGAAACCGACGGTCGCAAACATTTCAACAGCCGCCTCCAGCAAAAGCCGACGGGTCTCTTCGGCGCGTTTCTGCGGCGCTCTCTGACGTATTTTGGGGGAATGCAAGGCCATGTTGCGATTGACTATAGCAGAGTCGGCACCCGAGTTAACCAGATATTATTTTTGTCATTGAGCGAAGTTAGTATTTTGTTCATCATAAGTTTGAGTTCCGCCATCCGGCGGTAGGGGCCACCCGTTCTTCGAGATCGGGCGCAAATTGAAACGGGGGTGACGGGTCGCATTTATCGCAGCCCGCAATTAGCCAATGACAGATCAGAGTGTACCTGTGGCGCGGCAGAATGCCTGCCAGACGAAGTTTTCTCGTAATCACCGGCCATTACTGCCATTGACAGCGGCGCTGATGCTCTCCCTCCCGCTGGCGCTGACGAGCAACGGGGCCTCTGCGGCGGACGCCACCTGGAATGGCACGACGGCCGATTACAATACCGGAACCAACTGGAACACCAGCGCCGCTCCCGGCTCGAGCGACACCGCCACCTTCGACAATACGGCCACCAATCAGAGCGTGACCTTTTCATCGAGCCCGACCAGCGTCGGCGGCTGGACGTTCAACAGCGGGACCTATGACTTCACGATTGGAAGCGGTCAGCACCTCACTTTCGACAATGCCGGCATCATCAACAATGGCGCCAACATCGTCGACAGCTTCGCCATCACGAATAACGGCAGGCTGGACTTCTACGGCACCAGTTCAGTTAGCGGCGGCAGCTTGAGCACCACCATCACCACCAACAGCGGTGGCACCACCTACATCGGTGACACCGCCAGCGGCGACAACGCGCGTTTCTACATGTATGGCACAGGCTCGCTCGACATCTCCGGCCTTACGAACAGCGGCACCACCGTCGGCTTGTTTGGGGGGAGCGGCGACATCTTTCTCGGTTCGAAGAACCTGACATTCGCCAGCGACAGCGTGGTCGCCACTTTTTCCGGCGTGATCCAGGACGGCGGCGACAGCGGCGGCACCGGTGGCTCGCTGACCAAGGGCGGAAGCGCCAGCATACTGACGCTGTCTGGCGCCAACACCTATACCGGCGGAACGGCGATCAACAGCGGCACGGTCGTGATCGGCAACGACAGCGCGCTCGGGACCGGTGATGTCACCATGGCGAGCGGAGCAAACATGTTCTTCGCCGGCGATTACACCCTCGCCAACAATTTCGGGCTGACCGGCGACACCTACTTTAACGTCAGCACTGGCTCCAGCAGCACACTCACCGGGATCATTTCCGACACCGGCGGCACCCCCGGCGTATTGAACAAGTCGGGCAGCGGCACGCTAACGCTCTCCGGCGCCAACAACTATACGGGCGGCACCAAGGTCACTGGCCTGCTTTTCGTCGGCAACGACAGCGCACTCGGCACGGGCGACGTGACGATGGCGGCGGGAACGACGCTCGGCTTCACCAGCGGCGTCTTAACGCTTGCCAATAATTTCGGCCTGACGGGCGATCCGACATTCTTCGTCGATACGGGCAATACCGACACCATCTCCGGTGTGATCTCAGACAGCGGCGCCACGCCGGGCGTGCTTGAAAAGACCGGTGGCGGAACGCTGGTGCTGTCAGGCGTAAACACCTATTCCGGCGGCACCACTATCAACGCCGGCACACTGAATGTCTCCGCCGATGGCGGACTTGGCGATACTTCGGGCGACGTCACGCTCGACGGCGGCACGCTGCAATGGGGCGCGGCTTTCGATTCTGCGCGCGACATCACACTGAACAGCGGTGGTGGCACCTTTGATACCAAAACCTACAACAGCACGCTTTCCGGCGTGATCTCCGGCGATGGCGCCTTCACCAAGAAAGGCACGTACACGCTTACGCTGTCCGGCGCCAACACCTATACCGGCGACACGACGGTGAATGGCGGCAACCTTGCAATCAGCGGATCGCTGGCGTCAAGCCAGATCGCGGCAAGCGGCGGCACTCTGCGGTATATCGGCTCCGGCACGGCTGGCAGCGCCACCCTCACCAGTACCCTCTACAACATTGACTTCTACGATAACAGTACGGCCGCCAACGCCACCATCATCGACAACTGGAGCCTGGGATTCCACGACTCCAGCTCGGCCGGCAGCGCAAACATTACCAGCGGCCAGTTCATGGATTTCACGGATTCCAGCACGGCCGGCAACGCTACCATCATCAACAATCACAACCTGGCCTTTGCCAACACCAGTACGGCCGACAATGCAACGATCACCAACAACGATGCCTCCACGAACTTCTACGATACCGCCAGCGGTGGCACCGCGCGCTTCATTCTGAACGGTACCGGCAATCTCGACCTTTCCGGTCTTTCGAGCAGCGGCACCACTGCCGGCTCCATCGAGGGGGACGGTTTCGTCTATCTCGGTTCCAAGACCCTCACGGTGGGCGGCAACAATCTCGACACCACCTTCTCCGGCACGATCCAGGATACTGGCGGCTACGTTTCCGACACGGGCGGCTCTCTGACCAAGGAGGGCACCGGTAATCTGATCCTCTCCAGCGACAGCACCTACACAGGCGCCACCACGGTGAATGGCGGCACATTGTCTGTCAACGGATCGCTCGGAAACACCAGCCTGCTGACGGTCAATTCAGGCGGCACGCTTGGCGGCACGGGCGCGATGTCAACGACCGTGATCGGCAGCGGCGGCACGCTGGCGCCGGGCAACTCCATCGGCACGATCACGGTCGTTGGCGACCTGACATTGTCTTCAGGTTCGACCTATGCCGTGGAAGTCTCGCCGAGTGCGGCGGACAGGACGAATGTGATAGGGTCGGCCACGATTGCCGGTAATCTGGCGACCTCATTTGAGAGCGGCACCTATACGGCGGGGTCACAATACACGCTCATCAGTTCCATTGGCGGAGTGAGCGGTACTTTTGCAGACGTAAGCTCGACGAATGCGCCCTACGGTTTCGCAGCAGATATCAGCTACGATCCGAACAATGTGTTCCTAACCCTGACGCAAAATCTCGATCCCAGCGACGCGCAGATTTATGCAGACGGGACGACGGCGGCCATTTCGGACGAGCGGCTGCTCCGCAATGCCGTTCTCGATCATTTGCATAGGCGATCGACCGGATCGAACATCTGGGGCGCGGGCTTCGGTGGCTACAGCAAATTCGACGACACGACAGAGCTTGCCCATCACTACTCGGGCGGTATCGCCGGTTTCGATGTGCCGCTGGGCAACGGTATCCGCGCCGGGCTGGCCACCGCCTATGCGAGTTCCAATACGTCCTCTTCGACATCTGGAAGCCTCGCCAGTGGCCGCGCCACCAGCGACAGCGGCCATGTGCTTGCCTATGCAAGCTGGTCGCAAGGGCCCCTCGCCCTGCGTGGCGGCACGGCATTCGGCTGGGGCAGCCGCGACATCACGCGCTACACCCCCTCTCAGGCGGCAACCAACCAGAGCAGCCGACCTTTTGAGACCAGACAGGTCTTTGCCGACGCGGGCTACAGCTTCAGCACCGCCGGCGCGAGCTTCGAACCCCATATCGGACTGGATTGGACGCATGCCTCCAGTGGCAGTTTTCAGGAGACCGGCACGTCGGCAACGATCTTCTCGGGGCCCGACACCGATACCTCTGCCGGTTTCACCACGCTGGGCCTGCGTATGGGTCTCGCCGACATACTGATTGGGTCGTTCAACATAACACCAAGCCTCAACCTTGGCTGGCGGCATGGCTTCCACCTGTCGAGGCCTGACCAGAGCCTGACGCTCAATAGCGCGGGGCTGACGGTCACCGCTGACGGTGTTCCGCTTGCGCGCGATGCCCTCACCACGACGCTTGGCACGGATATCACCCTCACACCGGCTCTGCGACTGAACCTTGGCTATGACGGTTTCCTGTCCGGCCATTCCCACGACAATGCCCTCACGGCGCAGTTCAACTGGAGCCTGTGATGCAAAGGCTTCAACTCACTCGTCATCAGCCGCCGACCAGCCATGGCGGAACAGGGTGATGATGGAGTCGATATGCTGTTCGACGAAGGCATCGGAGAAGGGCTCCGTCTCCCAGATGCGCCGCGCACCAGCAGGCGAAACGAAGACGAAGCTCATCGCCCCGATGATGGCATAAAAGTCAAAGACGCTTTTCGGGCGGTCGTTCACATTTGAGACCGCGTCAGCGAAGCGGCTGACATGTTTTTCGGCCATATAGTCGCGACGGTCGGAGTCCACCGTCGCTTCCCGCATGATGAAGTTCAGCAATTCAGGATAGCGCGCACTGCTGCGGATATAGGCCGCAATGAGCGCAGCCAGCTGGTCTCCATCGCGTTTTGCAAGTTCCTCGACGAAAAATTTACGGGTGGCAGCCTCTGAACTGTTGAAGGTGTAATCCACTGCCTGCTGCCACAGCGCTTCCTTGCTGCCGAAGTGATAGGTCAGCAACCCGCGCTGGACCTCGGCCACCTCTTCGAGGGTGGCCACCATCACGCCCTCGAAGCCGACGGTCGTGAACATCTCGATGGCCGCCGCGAGCAAACGCTGGCGGGTCTCTTCGGCGCGCTTCTGCGGCGCCCTTTGCCGTGTTTTGGGAGAACCTGAGGTCATGTGACGCAAGACACTATCAGAGTCGGCACCCGAGTTAACCAGATATTATTTTTGTCATTGAACGAAAATAGTTATTTTCACTAATGTGCAAAATTAATAAAGTATTGATCGTGACTTTGAGCTCCGCCATCCGGCGGAAGGGGGCGCCCGCTCTTTCTGGAGCGGGTGCAAAATCGAACGGGGGTGACGGGCCGCGTTTATCACGGCTCGCGAGTGGGGCAGCAATGGCGTATCAGAGAACACCTGCGGCGAGGCAGAAAGCCCGCCTGACAAATCTTTTTTTCAATTGCCGGTCCGTTCTGCCGCTCGCGGCGCTCGGCCTGACGCTGGCCTTCGGCGCGCCCACGGCATGGGCCGATGAAGTCATCGACAACGCGACGGAAAGCGTCATTGGCACTGGTGGCGGCACGCAGGCCAGCCCGTGGAATATTGGCGATCGTCTGTTCGTGGGGACGTCCAACACCGGCAGACTCGACATTTCCGCTGGCGGCGAGGTCAGCAATACAGATGGCATCGTCGGTAGTGCCTCCAGTGGAGACGGCACGGTCACCGTGACGGGCGCGGGGTCCACATGGACGAATTCGAACGAGCTTTATGTCGGCAATTTCGGCACCGGTGAGCTGACCATCGCCGATGACGGCACGGTCGAAGTGAACGGTCCGGGCGGCTATGCATTTGTGGCGAAGAACTCCGGCTCCACCGGCACGCTCAATATCGGCGCGGCGGAGGGCGATACGGCGGCGGCAGCGGGCAAGCTTGATGCAGATAGACTCGTTTTCGGCGGCGGCAGCGGCACGCTCAATTTCAACCACACCGAAGACTCTTATGCGTTCGGGGCGGATATTTCCGGCGGGGGCATAATCAATCAGCTTTCGGGCGTAACCACCCTTACGGGCGATTCCTCCGGCTTTACCGGCACCACCTATGCGAATGGAGGGACGCTCATCATTACCGGCACACTCGGCGGATCCGGCGGCATTATCGGCAGTAGCGCCGGAACGACGGGAGCCGTATCGGTCCAGGGCGCGGGTGCAAGCTGGACGACGACGACCTTTCGTGTCGGCGATCAAGGCACCGGCTCGCTGACCATCGCGGGGGGCGGCACGGTAGGCAGCGGCGATGCGTGGATCGGTAATGCCTCCGGCGCTATCGGCACGGCAAGCGTGACCGGCACCGGCTCAAGCCTGACAGCCTCGAACGGCGTCGATATCGGTCGCTTCGGCACCGGCACACTCAATATTCTGGACGGGGCGACGGTCACTGCCGGCAACGACTCTTTTATCGGCGACAGAGTGGGCAGCGACGGCACGATGAATGTGTCGGATGACGGCTCGAGCTTCGATACGGGCAGTAGCGATCTGTTTGTCGGCAACGAGGGCACCGGCGCGCTGAACGTCACGAATGGCGGCGAAGTCAGCACGGTGGCGAGCTATATCGGTGACGATTCCGGATCGTCGGGAGAGGTGACAGTTACGGGTTCAGGCTCCAGGTTCACAAATTCGGATGTTCTCGCTGTCGGCTATGAAGGCAATGGCACGTTGAACATCGCGGATGGCGGCTCGGTCAGCAATACCTATGGCTTTATCGGTGACGCCACCACTTCAACCGGCGCGGTGACTGTCGATGGCACGGGTTCCACATGGACCAATGCGAACAACGTTTCCGTCGGTTATTATGGCACCGCGGCGTTGACCATCGCCAATGGTGGGACCGTGAGTGCGGGGAGCGGCAGCGGAACCGTGACACTCGGCATTCTGTCCGGCTCCACCGGCACGCTCAATATCGGCGCGGCGGCGGGCGACACGGCAACGGGAGCGGGCACGCTTGACGCAGGCGCGGTGACATTCGGCGACGGAACGGGCGTACTCAATTTCAATCATACGGACACGGATTATGAATTCGCGGCGGCGATTTCCGGGGCCGGCGCCATCAACCACCTCGCGGGCGTAACCACGCTTACAGGCGTTTCCGTTGGCTATGGCGGCGTGACGACCATCACCGGCGGAACGCTGCAGATCGATGGAACGCTTGGCGGCGTGCTCAGCGGCGCACAGCGCGTGGAAAATGGCGCTTTTGTCATCAAAAATGGCGGCGTGGCTGTCAACCTGACGGAAGACAGCACGGTCGGCACCGACAATGGCGATGTGGGCGCGGCCACGGTCACGGGTGTGGGGTCGAGCTGGGTGAATTCGCACGATCTTTTTGTCGGTGACTTCGGCACCGGAACGCTGACGATCACCGACGGCGCCGCGGTCAGCAATGACAACGCCTTTGTCGGCAAGGACGCCGTTGCCACCGGCACGGTGAATGTTGCAGGCTCGACCTGGAGCAACAACAGCTTTCTCTATATCGGCTTTGAAGGCGCCGCCACGCTGAATGTCGAAAGCGGCGGCTCCGTCGATTCTGAGTCGAGTGTCATCGGCTACCAGTCCGGTTCCTCCGGCACGGTGACGGTGACCGGGGCGGGATCGAGCCTGACAAGCCAGACGATGCTTGTCGGCGATCGCGGCAACGGAGCGCTCACTGTCGCCGATGGCGGCGAGGCCTCCATTGAATATGGCTATGTGGGCGGCGAGACCGGCACGGGTGCGGTGACGGTGACCGGGGCGGGATCGAGCCTGACAAGTTCGAACGAACTTGTTGTCGGCGATTTCACGACCGGCACGCTGACGATTGCCGAAGGCGGCGTGGTGCAATCAAGTGCCGGCATTGTCGAAGTCGGCAAGGAACTGGGCGGCGATGGCACGCTGAACATTGGCGCCGCGGCAGGTGAGACGGCGGTGGGTGCGGGCACGCTTGACGCCGAGATGGTTCAATTCGGTTTCGGCGCCGGCACAATCAACTTCAACCATACAGACACGGACTATGAATTCGCCGTAGATATTTCAAGGTCATACGGGTCCGGAACAATCAACCAAATAGCAGGGATCACCAAGCTGACCGCCGATGCCAGCGCCTTCAATGGCATCACCGATATCAGCGGCGGCTCGCTTTACGTAAACACGACGCTTGGCGGCACGGTCAATGTCACGGGCGGCACGCTGGGTGGTTCGGGTACGCTGGGCAGCGTGACGATAGGCTCCGGCGGCACGCTGACGCCGGGCAATTCCATCGGCACCGTCACCGTGAGCGGCGATCTCCTCTTCAACAGCGGCTCAAACTACAATGTCGAGGTCTCGCCGAGCGATGCCGACCGCACCGACGTCACCGGCACAGCGACGCTTGCGGGCAGCGTGAACGCCACCTATGAGGCGGGCAGCTATACGGCCAAGCAATATACCATCCTCAATGCGGTGGGCGGCCTCAGCGGCACGTTCGATACGCTTGCCAATAGCAGCCTGCCGAGCAATATCAGCGCGGCGCTGGGCTATGACGCCAATAATGTCTATCTCGATCTGACGCTCAGCTACACACCACCCGGCGGGCTGAACACCAACCAGCAGAATGTCGGCGATGCGCTGACCGATTACTTCAACACGAATGGCGGCCTCTCGACTCTGTTCACCGACCTGTCGGCGAACGGCCTGAGCCAGACTGACGGCGAAGTCGGTGCCGGTGTGCAGCAGATGGGGTTCGACAGTGCCGACCTCTTCATGAACAGCGTGTTCGACAAGGCGCTCAGCCAGGCGCCCGGGCGCAATGTGCAGGTGGCCTCCGCCGATGCTGCGGCGTCTTTCAGCCAGGCATCAGAGGCCGAGACGGGCTGGGGCTCATGGGCGGCAGCCTATGGCGGCACCGCCAGCGTGGATGATGACAACGCGACCGGTTCGCATGACACCACCAGCCATGTCTATGGCCTGGCTGCCGGTGCCGATTATCGCCTGTCGGCGGATAGCCATCTGGGCTTTGCGCTTGGCGGTGCGAGTTCGCGTTTCTCGCTGGCGGAAGGTTTCGGCTCGGGCGAGGCCGACATATTCAATGCCGCGCTTTACGGGCGGCAGGCTTTCGAGGCCGGCTACCTTGCTGCCGCGCTGGGCTATTCATGGCAGGACGCAACGACAGAGCGGACCGTGACATCGTCCGGCATCGACGTGTTGCAGGCCTCGTTCCACCCGCAGGCGCTGAGCGCACGTCTGGAAGCCGGGCACCGCTTTGAAACGGGCTTCTTCGGCGTGACGCCTTATGCCGGCATGCAATCAACCACCTTCTTCATGCCGTCCTATCGCGAGCAGGCGATCTCTGGCTCCAGCCAGTTCGCACTGGCCTATGACGCGCGTCAGGTTACGGCGATGCGCAGCGAATTGGGCGCGCGCTTTGATGAGCGCATCGCATTTGCCGACAAGGTGCTGACGCTGAAGCCAAAACTCGCCTGGGCGCATGACTGGAACCGCGACCGCCGCGCAACGGCGAGCTTCCAGCAGCTTGCAGGCACGAGCTTCACGGTGAACGGGGCTGAACCGGCAGCCGATTCACTGCTGGTGTCGGCGGGGGCAGAGCTTGCCCTGAGTGATGGCTGGGCACTCGCCGCCGATTTCGACAGCGAATTCTCCGGCACCACCACAAGCTATGCCGGCAAGGGCTCGATCCGCTGGGCCTGGTAGGGGGCGGGGGCGGGA
Source organism: Hyphomicrobiales bacterium (assembly GCA_016124805.1). Lineage (GTDB taxonomy): Bacteria > Pseudomonadota > Alphaproteobacteria > Parvibaculales > Parvibaculaceae > Parvibaculum. The sequence continues at coordinate 119,735 of WGND01000009.1, forward strand.
TATCGTTCGTTGATGGCATCCGCTTTCATCGTTAATTGATGCGGCGGGCATGGCGTGCTCAGATTGCCCTGCCCGCTCAGCCAAGATCCAATGTCCGGCTGCGTGCGTATCAGACAAGAAGAAAGCAATCGTTTCGTTCTTGCTGGTCCTAAAAACACCAAAAGCTGCTCTGCGCGGTGCAGAGGTGAATTGAAGCGACCGGATGAGGCTGGTTGACATGGGAACATTGAGACTTGTGCTCGGCGATCAGCTGACGCGAGAAATTTCGGCACTGCAGGATATCGATATCTCTGCCGACATTGTCCTGTTGGCGGAGGTCCGAACTGAAGCAAGCTATGTTCCGCATCACAAGCAGAAGATTGTGATGATTTTTTCAGCCATGAGGCATTTCGCCGACATGCTGCAAGAGGAAGGCATAAACATTCACTATACGGACTATCTTGACCCGGAAAATACGGGATCGCTCATCGCGGAAATAGGCCGTATCGCAAAGCACCACAAATTCGACAGATTGGTTGTGACGGAACCCGGCGAATGGCGCGTCCTGGATGAATTGCGGCGTGTTGAAACCGAGGCAGGCATCGCGGTCGAAATCCGGGAAGATGACCGGTATTTTGCAACCCATGCCCGTTTCGGGAAATGGTTGCAGGGTCGAAAATCCCTGAGAATGGAATATTTCTACCGGGAAATGCGCCGCGAAACCGGCATTCTCATGGACGGAGACAAGCCTGCTGGTGGCGAATGGAATTTTGATGCCGACAACAGAAAGGCATTAGCCAAAAGCGCGATATTGCCGGAAAGATTGCGCTTTGCACCGGACACCATCACCTGCGATGTCATGGAGATGGTCGCGACCGAGTTTCCGGAGAATTTTGGCGATCTCACGGATTTCGGCTGGGCGACAACGCGTCGCGATGCGCTGATGGCCCTTGATCAATTCATTGAAGAGATCCTTCCGCATTTTGGCGATTTTCAGGACGCCATGCGCGCAGGCGCGCCCTTCATTTATCACTCCCTGCTGTCGCCCTATCTCAATATCGGCCTGCTGACACCTACCGAAATCTGCGACAGGGCCGAAAAAGCCTATCTGGAGAGTGCTGCGCCCATCAACGCTGTGGAAGGCTTTATCCGCCAGATTCTGGGCTGGCGGGAATATGTGCGCGGCATCTATTGGCATAAAATGCCTGACTATGCGGACAGCAATTTTCTCGGCGCCCACCGCCCTCTTCCATCACTCTACTGGACCGGCAAGACGGATATGCGGTGCATGTCCGAGGTTGTCGAACAGACCCGGGCATATGCCTATTCCCATCACATTCAGCGCCTTATGGTAACCGGCAATTTCGCCTTGCTCGCCGGCATCTCGCCCAGGGACGTCTCCGACTGGTATCTGGCTGTTTATGCCGATGCCTTTGAATGGGTGGAGCTGCCAAACACGATCGGCATGGCTCTTTTCGCCGATGGCGGCATTCTCGCATCCAAGCCATATGCCGCCTCAGGCGCCTATATCAATCGCATGTCAAATTTCTGCGCGGAATGCCACTACAAGGTGAAAGAGAAATCGGGGGAGGACGCCTGCCCATTCAACTATCTCTACTGGGCATTTCTCATACGCAATGAACAGCACCTCGCCCGGAATCCACGCATGCGGATGCCCTATCGCACATTGGAAAAATGGTCCGTCAAACAGAAACAGACATGCATGGATGAGGCAGAAAGATTTTTGTCCAGGATTGATTAGACCGGTTGCTGCGCCGCATGCGGTCTTTCTTCCGCGCGGCTTGAAGGCTAGACTTTTCCCAAACAAGGAATGGATGCCATGAGCGACGCGATCGGACCAGGCGATCTTGTTCTCTGCGTTAATGCTGCCCCGAACCATGTGACGGGTGAGCCGGTGCCTTTGCTCGCAGGCGAGACCTATCGTGTTTTCACCGTAATGGACTTTGCCTGCCCGTGCGGGCGTTCCGATGCGCTGCTGGATGTCGGCGTTGATTTTGCCTGGTGCCAGTCGCGCTTCCGTCTCCTGCCCAAGCCAAAACTGGAAGTGAAACCACGGCGCGTTTCAGCCCCAAGGGAAAAAGAGACAGTTTAGCCAATCAAAGCCGGGTCATATGAAGATGGTTGGTGCACCGAGAAGGATTCGAACCTCCGACCCTCAGATTCGTAGTCTGATGCTCTATCCAGCTGAGCTACCGGTGCCTGATCGCGGCAAATATGAAGGCGCTGGCCCGACGGCCCGGCCCAAATGCCGCGAAGGCGCACACTAATAAGGGGTCCGGCTGGCAAGCGCAAGGGGGGATTGAGATTCCTCTCCAATCCGTCCCTTAAAGGCCTCAGGCGCCATATATGGTCCTGTAGCCCGCCAGATGGCCAAGTGTTTCGGCCTCATAGACCCCGCGCGCAACGGCGCGGGCCACGCAATCCGCTGCGAGTGCACCGATGAGCGAGAGCGAAAGCGGTCGGCTTGCCGACTCAAGCGCGTAACCCGATGTCGCCAGAACAAAGACCACATCGCCATCGACGGCGGAATGAACCGGCCGGATGGCGCGCGCAAGCCCGTCCTGCGCCATGATGGCAATCCGCCGGGCCTCTGCCGGTGTCAGCTCGGCATTGGTGGCCACAACACCGATGGTGGTATTGGCCCCGCTATTGCCATGGGCCGGTTCCGCCTTGGTGCCCGCCAGCGGATTCATGGCGGCAAAGCCCGCAACATCCGGGGGCCAGCCCTTGCCACCGAATTCGCCTTCCATTTCATAGGGTGCCGCCCAGAAATGGGCGCGCTCCGGCATCAACACCGAGCCGAAGGGATTGGACGCAATGATTGCGCCAACCTGAAGCCCGCTCTCGGTGACGACGGAGGCCGAGCCCAGCCCGCCCTTTACCCGACCGGCCTGCGCGCCATAGCCCGCGCCGATATTGCCAAGCGCAAAATCAGGCCCTGCTGCTTCGCATGCGGACCGGGCAAGATCACGATAGGGGGGCATCTCGCCCCAGGCCTTGTCGCCGCCATTCATCAGATCGAAGAGGATGGCGGCAGGCACCACAGGCGAGACGAGTGGCGAAGCGGCCATGGCAAAGCCACGCCCGCGCGCACCCAGCCAATTGGCCGTGCCTGATGCCGCATCCAGCCCGTAGGAGGAGCCACCGGAGAGCACGACGGCATCCACCGCATCCACCAGACAGGTCGGATCGAGCGCGTCTGTCTCCCGCGTGCCGGGCCCGCCCCCGCGCACATCCGTTGCGGCGATGGCGCGTGCCTCGGGCAGGATCACGCTGACACCGCTTCGCACGGCCGCGTCATGGGCGTTGCCCACCGTGATGCCATCGACATCGGTAATGAGGTTACGTGGGCCGGGACGAAGGCTGCCAAAGGACATGAAACTTACTTTCGGTTCAATTCCGGGGGCGGTTTGTGATCAAATCAACACTAATGTGCTTTTGCTGCAGATGGAATTGGCCGCGAGCCTTCCCATATAGCCTGTTTCAAGCATGATGAGCGCAGCGACAGCCTGAAGGAGAGCCAGCATGGCCAGGATCTTTAACAACAAAAGAAATGGCCTGCTGCTGGCAGGGGCCGGTGCGGCAGCGGTGTTGATCGTGGCGCTCATCGCGATCTGGGTGCTGCGCCCGCCTGCCGAACGACCCTATATGGTTGCGACGGCCAACCCCTATGCGAGCAACGCAGGCGGCGAGATTCTGAAAGCCGGTGGCAGCGCGGTGGATGCCGCCATTGCCGTGCAGGCGGTGCTGACGCTGGTAGAGCCGGAATCATCAGGTCTTGCCGGTGGGGCTTTCATGCTGCACTGGGATGGGGCGGACAAGAAACTTGATGCCTATGACGGCCGCGAGACCGCGCCTGCCGGTGCCACACCCGACATGTTCCTCAATGAAGATGGCGAGCCGATGGATTATATCCGCGCCATTGTCAGCGGTCGCTCCGTGGGCGCGCCCGGCGTGGTCAAGATGCTGTGGATGGCGCATCAGGCGCATGGCAAGTTGCCTTGGGCCGATCTCTTCAAGCCTGCCATCAAACTTGCCGAAGACGGCTTCATCGTCTCCAAGAAACTGTCCGAGAGCATTGCGCGCGATCCGGCACTTGCGATGATCCCTGTCTCACAGGATTATTTTTTCACCCGCGATGGCGACGGTGGCCTTGTGCCCTTGGCCGCAGGCGCCCTGCGCACCAACCCCGAATATGCCGCGACGCTGCGGCTGATTGCCGAGAAGGGACCAGACGGCTTTTATAAAGGTCCTGTGGCAGAGACCATTGTCGAGACGGTGCAGAATGCCCCTGCCCTGCCCGGCACGCTGACACTGGATGATCTCGACAATTATCAGGCCAAGGATCGCACACCGCTTTGTGCGCCCTATCGCGCCTATAAGGTCTGCACCATGCCGCCGCCCACATCGGGCGGCCTGACCAGCCTTCAGATTCTCGGCATTCTTGAGTCCTTCGACATTGGCGATATCAAACCGATGTCGCTCGAAGCGGTGCATTTCATCGCTGAGGCGGAGAAACTCGCCTATGCCGACCGCGACAAATATATCGGCGATCCCGATGTGGTCGATGTGCCCGTGGCGGCGATGCTTGACCCGGCCTATCTGAAATCACGCGCCGACATGATTGATGCCAGCGCCACGCTAGGCAAGGCGAAGGCAGGCGATCTGCCCGACAAGCAAGCTGCCCATTACGGGATCAATGCATCGATTGCCCGGCCCTCGACGAGCCATTTTTCTATTGATGACGGCATGGGCAATGTTGTTTCCATGACGACATCGGTGGAAGCGCCTTTTGGAAGCCATCTGATGGCCGCAGGCATGATGCTCAATAATCAGCTGACAGATTTTTCCTTCAAGCCGGTTGACGAGGGCAAACCTGTTGCCAATGCCGTGGCCGCCGGCAAACGTCCCCGCTCCTCCATGGATCCGGTCATCGTGTTTGACGACAAGGGCGATTTCTATGCCGCTGTCGGCTCGCCGGGCGGCAGCCGCATCATCGGCTATGTAACGCAAACCCTGATCGCGCTGCTCGACTGGAAGATGGACATGCAGGCGGCCATCAATCTGCCGCGTTTCCTCGACCGCAATGGCGATCTGGAAATCGAGGAGGGCACCTCACTTGAGGACCTGACGCCGCGTCTGGAGCAGCTCGGCCATGTGGTGAAGCCAAGCAAACTGACCAGCGGCTTGCATGGCATCAAGGTGACGGCGGACGGGTCGCTGCGCGGCGGCGCTGATCCCCGGCGTGAGGGGACCGTCGTAAGCGGTATGCGGGCTGATTAGAGAAGGCTGCGGGCTGCCGTCTGGGCAAGGCCCAGCAGCGCTGTATCATCGCGCATGATCGCATAAACGGGGATGCGCGCGAGAAAGGCCTCAAAGCCGCCCTTGGCTTCAAAGCGGGAACGAAACAGGGCGGCATCAAAAAGCTGTTGCCCTGTGCGATCTGCCAGCCTGAGCCAGCCCGGCACGATGCCGCCACCGATATAGATGCCGCCTCTGGCGCCCATGATGAGCGCAAGATCGCCCGCCACAGCCCCAAGCCAACCTGTGAAAAGTGCGATGGCTTCCATGCAGAGTGGGCAGGTGCCGGCAAGCGCCTTCTCCGCAATATCGGAAGCCCGCAACGGCGCAGTGGGCGCCTGCCCTGCCATGTCGGACATGGTTTCATAAAGCGTGACCAGCCCGGGCCCGGAGAGCACGCGCTCAACGGAGACATGCCCGTATTTGGCGGCAAGCGCCTGATGGATTGCCATTTCACGCGGCGTGGTGGGCGCCAGATCGACATGCCCGCCCTCGCCGGGATTGACGATATAGCCGCTTCCCGACCAGATGAGCGTGGCCACACCAAGCCCTGTGCCCGCCCCCATCACAACCTTTGTCCCTTCGGCTTCCGGCGCCTCAGAGCCGCCGATCTGGCGCAGCTCGTCCGGCTTTAGATGGGGGACAGCACTGGCGAGCGCCGCAAAATCATTCATGAGGCTGGGCGCGGCAACCGATGTGGCCGCCGCCAGCGACGCCACCGACACTTCCCAGGGGCAATTGGTGAATGTGATACGGGATGAAGCGCCCCGCCCTTCAAGCGGACCTGCCGCACAGACAGCCACGGCATCAAGCGCAGGCTGCCCCTGTCCTTCGAGAAAGAGCGCCAGTGCCTCATCCAGTGTCGCATGATCGGCCGTCTGAAAAACGGTCGGCCTGGACAAGGCAAGTGTCTCGCCCTGCTGATGGGCAAGCGCAAAGCGCGCATTGGTGCCGCCGATGTCAGCCACCAGAAAACAGCGCATGTCAGATGGAGGCATCGGCGTCGTCACATTCATTGAGCGTTGATTCATCATCCGGGATGCAGATGCGGAAAGTCGTGCCTTCCGGACTGCTTGAAAGCAGATCTATGTGACCACCATGCAGACGCGTCAGCTCGCTGGCAATAGCAAGGCCCAGACCTGTGCCGCCCGAGCGCGTGCTGCCGGTGAAGGCGGTGAATAGATTGCTACGGGCTTTCTCAGGCAGGCCGGGACCGGTGTCGGCAAGATCAATATGCACATGATCCATGGCCCGCCATGCCCGGAGCGTAATACGCCCTTTGCCCTCACAGCCGTCATGCAGGGCCTGAACGGCATTGCGTGTGAGATTGAGAAGCACACGGAACATCTGGTCCGGATCGGCATTGACCCGCAATTCATCCGGCACATCAATGATGAAATCGATCTCGCTATCCTCGTCAAGGCCGGAGGCTGTGGCCACTTCCCTTGCCAGACGCGCCAGCGCAACTTCCGCCCGCTGGGGGGCGGCTTCGTCCGCATGGCCGAATTTCAGTGTCGCGGTGCAGAGTTCAATGGCGCGATCAATGGAGGCAAAAAGGCGCGGCGCCAGATGCTGCACCGTCGGATCATCCACGGCGCCCAGCCTGTCGGAAATGAGCTGGGCGCTCGCCAGAATATTGCGCAGGTCATGATTGATCTTGCTCACCGCGGCCCCGAGCGAGGCCAGATGCGCCTGCTGGTTGAGTGTGGTCCTGACCTGATGCTGAAGGCCGGCCAGTTCACGTTCAGCAACGCCGATCTCATCAGCACGAGCTGTGGGGCGAATGACGCGGCGGTCATCACCCGGATTTTCGCGAAAGGCAACCATGTTGCTCGTGATCGCCCGCATGGGCCGTACAAGCAACAGATGCAGCATGAGAAAGACGAGGCTTGCGGTGAAAATGGAAATGATGAGGGAGAGAACAAACACATTGCGCCCATAGATCAGCATGGCTTCGCGAAGCGGCGTTTCATCCAGCACGATCTCGATAAAATCGCCCCCTTCAAAGCGCGGCATGCTGATGACACGGATGATGCGCCCCTCACCATTCCGCAATGTGTCGAAGGCATCCATGACAAGTGTGATGGCCATCGCGTGGCGCAGATCGAAAGAGGCTTCAACCGTTGGCGGCATGTCGTCACTGAGCATGAGACGGCGGGAGGAATCCCGATGCAGGGCCACGGCATAAACCTGCGCATTGCGCAGCAGTTCCTCACGCAATTCGGGCCGCACCATATGATCGGGCGTCGCTTCGAGCGCCAGCGACGCGATCTGGGCGGCGGCGGCATGTTCCTCCAGCCAGTTCAGACGGAAATTGGCGATGGAAGGGACGAAGACCAACACTTCCGCCAGCATGACAAAAAGGATGGTGAGCGCCAGCAGCTGACGCGACAGGGAATGGCTCAACGGCGCAAAGAGGCCGCGACCGAGGAGCCCCAATCCCCCGCCTGCGCCTTTTACAGCCCGCATTCCAGTCCGGTTTTCCGCCCGATCCGTCATATCCGGTCGCGTCTCCCTGTCCATGCCCCTATATAGCTGAAACGGGGCGCATTGGGCAGGTTCAGCCAAAGAGGCGCAGGAAACGGACCAGCATGCGGGTGCGGGGGCTGAAAAGCGTGGGCGTGTAATAGGCGCCGGCCACGCGCTTGCTGACCTCCGAGAGTGTCGGATAGGGCGCAATCAGGCCCGCCATGGCGCTGACCTTCAGGCCCTGGGATTTGGCCAGCACCCAGGGCAGGATCAGCTCGCCTGCATGCGGCCCCACAATCGTGACGCCCAGGATGCGGCCATGCAGATCGGTCACCAGCTTGATGACGCCTTCCGTCTCGCGCTCAGCCTGGGCGCGATCATTTTCGCCGAAATGCCAGCGCAACACGTTGATCTTCATATGGCGTTCGCGGGCTTCGGCCTCGGTCTCGCCGACATGGGCAAGTTCCGGATCGGTATAGGTGACCCATGGCACGCAGCTGTGGTCAGCCTTGGCAGGCAGGCGGAAAAGAATATTGCGAATGGCAATCCCGGCGTGATAGCCCGCCACATGGGTGAATTGCAGGCCGCCCGCGACATCGCCAATCGCGAAGATACGCTTGTTGGAGGAGCGCAGACGCGCATCCACCGTAACACCGCGTTTGGTATAGGCCACACCGGCCTTCTCGAGATCGAGCTGATCGACATTGGCGGTGCGCCCCGTTGCCAGCAGCAAGTGGCTGCCCGCAATCTCCATAGGCGCGCCGTTCTTCTCGACGGTCACCGTGATATTGCCAAGGTCACCGGCGACGGAGAGCACTTTTGTATTTTCATGGATGGCGACACCTTCCCGCGTCAGGTTATCGATGACGACAGCGGCAAGTTCGGGATCATCCTTGCCAAGAGCGGTCATGCCCTCAATGACGGTGACATCGGACCCCAGACGGCGATGGGCCTGCGCCATCTCCATGCCGATGGGCCCGCCGCCAATGATGATCAGATGTTTTGGCAGCTCGACATTGTCGAAAAGGGTTTCATTGGTGAAGAAGGGCGTTGCATCCAGCCCCGGTATGGGCGGGACGGCGGCGCGCGAACCGGTGGCGATGACAATGCGGCGAGCGATGATTTCGGTATCGCCTGCGATAATTGTCCGCTCATTTTTGAATCGGGCATGTTCCTTGATGACGGTGACGCCCAGACCCTCGAAGCGCTCCACGGAGTCATTGGGTTCAATGGCTGCAATGACGCCTTTGACATGCGCGTTGACAGCTGCAAAGTCGATCTTTGGCTTCACGGCCTTGACACCGAATTTCTCGCCAGCCCCCATGCGATAGGCTTGCTTGGCGGCGGCCAGCAGCGCCTTGGACGGCACGCAGCCGGTATTGAGGCAATCGCCACCCATCTCCGCGCGCTCGACAAGCACGGTTTTTGCGCCCATCTGCGAGGCACCCGCCGCCACCGAGAGGCCTGCCGAACCGCCCCCGATGACACAGATATCTGCCTTGATGATGTTGCTCATGCGTCTTGTCCTTTTCAGGCGGTCAAATGGGAAGGGCTTTAGTGTCAGGCTTTTTTGCGGGCAGCATTATAGCGACGATAGATCATCGGCAGCAGGGCCAGACAGGCGAGTGCGATGATGGGGCCGATGATCTGCGGCTCGAACAGGAGGCCGAGATCGGGTTCGCGGCCGGCGTCAAAGACTGCCCCCAGACCATTGCCGAGGCTGGCAAAGACAAATGTTCCCGGGATGATGCCAAGACCTGTCGTGATGACAAAGGTCGACACCGAAACGCCCAGAAATGCGGGCGCGAGATTGACAACGAAGAAGGGGAAGATCGGGATAAGGCGCATGACCAGCAGATAGGAAAAGGCATCTTCCCCGAAGCCTTCCTCAATGCGGCGCAGGGCAGGCCCGGCGCGGGCGCGCAGCACATCGCCAAGCGCGGTCTTGGCCGCCAGAAAAACAGCCGTGGCGCCGATCGTCGCGCCGATGACCGTGTAGGTGCCGCCAAGCAGCGTGCCGAAGAGAAAACCGCCTGTGAGCGTGGCCACCAGCCCCGCCGGCAGGGAGAAGGCGGCAATGAGAATATAGATGCCGATATAGATGAGGGCGGCGAGCAACGCATTTTCGGCGACAAGCTGGCTCAGGGCTGCCCGGTTATCGCGCAGGGCATTCAGCGAGGCATATTGATCAAGCCCCAGAAGGAAGAAGGCCGCCAGACCTGCCGCCAGCAGGACGAGGGGCCAGAGGCGCTTCCAGGAAAAGCTCGTCTTGGGGGGTGGCATGTCAGTCATCTTTATCATCCTGTCCGGCTGCGTTGAGTGACCAGTCATAATCACGGAAGCTCATGCTGACCGTTTCGTCCAGTGCCCTGGCCAAAGCCGGTTCGGCATAGGTTTTCAGGATTTCGCGGCGTGCAGCATCGCTATCCCCGAAATCATTGCGATACCAATCAAAGATGCGTGATGCCGTGAGCGTGCCATCCTCAAATGTGAGCCCGTCCGGGCTGTTGATGAAGGCGCGGGCGGCCTCATCAAGCATGGCATCGAGTTTTTCAGCCGTTAAAGGTTCAGGCGGGATGACCGGGCAGCTGCCCGAGGCGCAGTTCAGCGCAAAATGAACGCGCGGATCGCGGAATTGGGCGCGCAGGATGCGATGTTCAATGTCGTTGAGGCTCAACTCCCGCTCCCCGATGCGGATCAGCGGGATTTCCCATGGCCCGGGCACACCTTTGACGGGCGGCCCCTCAATCTCGCGAATGGAGGTGACGGGATAATGGGCCAGCACCAGGCGAATGGTCAGCGCGTTGTAGAGATTGACCCAGAGAGCGAACTGGGCGGCGGTCTCCAGGCTGTCGATATTCTGGGCGGCGCAATGCGCGATGTAGGACTTTAGAAGCGCGCGGTCGGCCGGATGTGCATGAAAGGTGGCATAATCAACGCGTGCCGGGCTGTCTGCCGTGGCCGGGCGTCGATATCGCGCCAAAAGATGCCCCCAGGGCGAATGATCAACCGCCATGATGGCGCGTTCCCTTGTCAAATTGCGTCCCTTGACCGCGAAAAAGAACTTATCATGAACACATTACCCACTTGCGCCTTTCCTGTGTGCCATCTGCCCGACAGGAAAGCGAGCGCATATGGCGCCCTTCACTCAATTGTGAGAGAGGGGGCAGGGCCGTCGTCTATCCGGCCATGGCCGCCAGCCGGGATATGACACCGGATGCCCGGCAGCGTTGACTTTGGCCGTGCTTATCGCCTATATACCGGCCCAGACAGCCGTCAGGCCTCGCGCCTGCGGCTCTTATATTATTGGCACTTTGCAATTGGCAGTGGTGAGCGGGCATAAAGCGCCGTTTCCCGCCGTTATGCCGAGATTTCGGCGCCAAGAACCAGAGCCAGACCGCCGGAGACGATGAAGTGAAACGGACCTATCAACCGAGCGAACTTATCCGCAAGCGCCGCCATGGCTTCCGTGCGCGCATGGCCACCAAGAGCGGTCGCAAAATTATCGCGTCCCGCCGTCGCGAAGGCCGCAAGAAGCTTTCTGCCTGATCAGGCTGTGACCTGCAGGTGATGCCTTGCGTCACCTGATGTTCCCCTGCTGCCAGGCTGAAGTGCTTTTGAAGGCAGGGCTTCTGCCGGAAACACGTGGGCAGACCGCACGCGGATCCGGCCCAAGGAACAACCTTGCAGATGGATCGACTTCGCAAACGCCGTGAATTTCTCGCAGCCGCCCAAGGGCAAAAATGGGCTGCTCCTTCCCTTGTGCTTCAGGCAAGGGCGCGCGGCGAAGACGACTCGGTTCGTGTCGGGTTTACCGTAACAAAAAAAGTCGGGTCCGCCGTGATCCGCAATCGCGCCAAGCGCCGCCTGCGTGCGGCAGCTGCCGAACTTCTTCCGTCTCTTGCCAATCCCGGGTTCGACTATGTTCTGGTCGGCCGTGCGGGGACATTGGATCGGGCCTGGCCTGATCTGCTCGCTGATTTGCGCAAGGCTGTTGACCGCGTACACGGGGCACGCGGCCGATCTTCCTCCAAAAGCTCCACCGCCAGGGATACCGCGCCACATGGGTGACAATCGCAATTTTCTCATCGCCATTCTGTTGTCGGTGTTCGTGTTTCTTGGCTGGCAATATCTTGTCGTCAATCCGCGCATGGCCGCTGAAAAAGCCCGCCAGGACGCGATCAGCCAGCAGGCCGGCCAGACCGATGCACCCGCGCAGAGCACGGCCAGCGGCGGCACCAACCTGCCGACACCCGACGGCAAGGCCGCCATGCCGGGCAATGTGGGCGGCACCATCAGCACCATCGACATGCCGCGAGCTGACGCGCTGGCCCTGACCCCGCGTATCACCATCAAGTCCGGTCAGCTTGACGGCTCGATTTCGCTGAAAGGCGCGCGCATTGATGATCTGATGCTGCATAATTATCGTGAAACGGTTGATCCCAAGAGCCCCGAGATCAACCTCTTCTCGCCTGCCCATACCGCCAAACCCTATTTCTCCGAATTCGGCTTCATTGGCGCGCCCGGCACCACCATGCCCCTGCCCGATGCCAACACGCTGTGGCAGGTCGAATCCGGAAGCGAACTCACGCCCACAACCCCCGTCACGCTGATGTGGGACAATGGCGCGGGCCTCGTTTTCCATCGCACGATCTCACTTGATGAGAATTTCCTCTTCTCGATCAAGGACCGCGTTGAAAACAAAAGCGCGGGCGCTGTGACGCTTTTCCCCTATGGGCTCGTCTCGCGTACCGACAAACCGGAAGGCCAAGCCTTCTTCATCCTGCATGAAGGCGTGATCGGCGTCTTCCCGGAAGACGGGTTGCAGGAAGTCAAATTTGCCAAGATGGACGACAAGCCTGCCGAAACCTTCAACGCCAATGATGGCTGGCTCGGCCTGACGGACAAATATTTTGCCGCCGTCCTCATCCCGGAAAAGGGCCGCGATTTCACGGCCCGTTTCAGCGAAGACCCCAACCCTGCCCGTGAAATCTACCAGACCGATTTCCGCTACAAGGCGACAACCATTTCGCCGGGCGCCGACCTCACCATCGACAACAAGCTTTTTGCCGGTGCCAAGGTTGTGAAGCTCGTGGATGCCTATCACGACGCCGGTATCTACAAGTTTGATCTGCTGATCGACTGGGGCTGGTTCTACTTCCTGACCAAGCCGATGTTCCATGTGCTCGATTTCTTTGCGCGCCATGTCGGCAATTTCGGTATCGCCATTCTGCTGACGACTGTTCTTGTGAAGCTGCTCTTCTTCCCGCTCGCCAACCGCTCCTATGAAGCGATGAGCAAGATGAAGAAACTGCAGCCCCAGATGGAAGAGCTGCGCGATCGTCTCAAGGACGACAAGATGAAGCAGCAGCAGGAAATCATGGAGCTTTACAAGCGCGAGAAGGTCAATCCGCTGGCGGGCTGTCTGCCAATGATCATTCAGATTCCGGTTTTCTTCTCGCTCTACAAGGTGCTCTTTGTGACAATCGAAATGCGTCATGCGCCCTTCTTCGGCTGGATTCACGATCTCTCGGCACCTGATCCGACGACGCTCTTCAATCTCTTCGGTCTCATTCCGTGGACACCGCCTCATCTGCTGATGATCGGCATCTGGCCGCTGATCATGGGCTTCACCATGTTCGTGCAGCAGCGCATGAACCCTGCGCCTGCCGATCCGATCCAGCAGCAGGTCTTCATGTGGATGCCGGTGCTCTTCACTTTCATGCTGGCAAGCTTCCCCTCCGGCCTTGTCATTTACTGGGCCTGGAACAACACGCTGTCCGTTCTGCAGCAGGGTGTGATCATGAAGCGGCAGGGCGTGAAGATTGAAATCTTCGAAAATCTGGGTCTTGGCAAGCTGTTCAACCGCTTGTTGAACCGCAGCGACACCACATCCTGAGCGCGCTGATCGGAGACGGCATGACGGGCCCGGCCAATGAAGACGAAACGCCCGATCTGGAAACGGGACGCTGGCTCTTTGCCCAACCCTGTGATTTTGTGCGTGGCGTGGTGGCACTCGACGGCCTGCCGCCCATGGACCTGCCCGAAATCGCTTTTGCCGGACGCTCCAATGTCGGCAAGTCCAGCCTCATCAATGCGCTGACGGGTCGCAAGACACTGGCGCGGACCTCCAACACGCCGGGCCGCACCAAGGAACTCAATTTCTTTTCGCTCGGCGCAGCGGGCAACCCTGTCGTGATGCTGGTCGATCTGCCGGGCTATGGCTATGCGCGCGAATCCCGCGACAAGGTCAATGCCTGGACCGACCTCGTCATGGCTTATCTCCGCGGGCGCGCCAATCTGCGCCGTGTGCTGGTGCTGATCGATTCGCGCCATGGCCTGAAAGCCAATGACCACGAAGTGATGAGCATGCTCGACACAACCGCCGTCTCCTACCAGATCGTCCTGACCAAGGCCGACAAGATGGCCAAGGGCGAGCTGGAAAAATGCATCGATGACGTCAGCGCGGGCATCCGCAAGCATGTTGCGGCGCATCCACATATCATCGCGACATCAAGCGAAAAAGGCACCGGGATTGCCGAGCTGCGCGCCGAGATTGCCGCCCTTGCCGATGTCACCCAAAAGGGCCGCCAATAAAATCCCGAACAAATGCTTGAAGCGGCGAAATGGGCCGCTAGTCTAGGGTTCCCGGTCAGGAGCCGGTTCGTTTCATTCAGGGGAATGCTTCTTCCATGTCAGACCATCCGGCCCCTTCAAGCCATGACAGCAATGCAGACCGGGCCCGAATCCTTTCAGAGGCGCTGCCCTTCATGCAGCGTTATGACAAGCGCACTGTTGTCGTCAAATATGGCGGCCATGCCATGGGTGACGAAGAACTGGGTGCCGAATTTGCCCGCGACATCGTTCTCCTGAAGCAATCCGGCATCAATCCGATTGTGGTTCATGGTGGTGGCCCGCAGATCGGCGCCATGCTGAACCGCCTCGGCATCAAGAGCGAATTTTCCGGCGGCCTGCGTATCACCGACAAGGCGACTGTGGAAGTTGTCGAAATGGTGCTGGCCGGCTCCATCAACAAACAGATCGTTGCCCAGCTCAATCAGGCGGGCGGTCAGGCCATCGGCCTGTGCGGCAAGGATGGCAACCTCATCGTGGCGCGCAAGATCGAGAAGAAAATCCACGACCCGGAATCCAATATCGAAAAGATTCTGGATCTCGGCTTTGTCGGCGAGCCCGAAAAGATCAATCCGGGCATTCTTGAAACCATTCTCAAGTCAGACATTATCCCCGTGATCGCGCCTGTCGGTGTTTCGGTCAAAGGCGAGACATACAACATCAATGCCGATACGGTCGCCGGCGCCATTGCTGCGGCCATGGGGGCCGCCCGCCTGCTGCTGCTGACGGATGTGCGCGGCGTCCTCAACAAGGACGGCAAGCTGATCGAACGGCTTAGCGTTGGCGAGGCACGCGCCCTGATGAAAGACGGTACGATTTCAGGCGGCATGATACCGAAGATCGAAACCTGCATTGAGTCCGTCGAAGGCGGTGTTGAAGCTGTCGTCATTCTTGATGGCCGCCAGCACCATGCCGCGCTGCTTGAACTTTTCACCGAGCATGGCGTAGGCACTCTCATTCAGAACGCGGTCAGCTAAGCATCTTGCGACGGCAGGGGGGAACCCGACATCCATGAAGACGGCTCTCCCCTTCCGACTGACGCTCACGCTCCTTGCTCTGTTTGCGCTGACCACCGGCTTCCTGCTGCTGGGCACGGGCAATGCGCGGGCCGATTACTATCTCTGCAACAAGAGCAGCTATGTGCTCGACAGTGCCATTGCCTATCGCGACAACAATACATGGCGCAGCAAGGGCTGGCTGCGATTGATGCCCGGAAGCTGTCAGGCGGCGCTTGTCGGCGAGATTGATGGTGAGACCTATTATGTCTTTGCCCATTCCATCGACGCCCATCAGGGACGCGTCAAATATTTCTCGGGCAATCAAAGTTTCTGCACCGTCTCCAGGAATTTCTCGATTGAGGGACGCGACAGCTGCGCACGGCGCGGCTATGACGCCGATGAATTCATGGCGGTGCAAACAACACCGGGCGAGAACTGGACGACCAGCTTTTCAGAATCCACCGATTTTGACGAAGACGAATCCCGCATCGCGGTGACCCAGCGCCTGCTGCGCGACAACGGACTTCTTCTCCCGCGCATCGACGGCATCGCCGCCAAGAACACCGTGCGCGCAATCGAGGCCTATCAGCGCAACAAGGGATTGAAGGCCACCGGCAAGATCACCGATGAGCTGATTGATCACCTGCTGGCAAATGCCACCAAGGCCCAGGCAAAACTTGGACTCGATCTCTGCAACAAGACGAAACATCTGGTCTGGGCCGCTGTTGCCTCGCACCAGACCACGCTTGATATGTCGAGCGGCTGGATTCGCGTCGAGCCCGGCACCTGCCGCAAAGCCATCAAGGGCAAGCTCACGGCGGCGGCCTATTATCTTTATGCCGAAGGTGTGGATGAAGCCGGCATTGTGACCCGTGAGGGCGAGCATAATCTGCTCTGGTCCGGCGACACGGTGTTCTGCACCAAGCCGACACGCTTTGAGATACGCGACCGCACGCAATGTCTGGCACGCGGCTATGATGAACGGCGCTTCATGCGTATTGAGACCGGGGGCAGAGCCCAGTCCACCATGAACCTGAAATAGCGCGCTACACGTCAATCCCGAAATATTGCAGGTTCCAGATCATCTCGTCCTCGCTCATGGGGAAGTCCGTGCCGTCGCGCGGCAGGATCAGACTTTGCTTGGGTAGATTGGCGATATGCATTTCGACAGCGAGCGCAGTGCGCATTGAAAAGCCTGCTTTCCAGCAGAGCGCCGTAATCCCGCGCCCACTACCCGCCTTCAGAATATGCGCGATGTCGGCTGCCCGGATGCCTGAGCCCAGACCCAGCGCCCGAATGACGGCAGAGCGTTGGCGCAGCGTGGCAGCCTCAATCACGACTTCATCATTCAGCTCGCCTCGGGCATAGGCTGTGTTGACGGCATCGACGGCGGCGTCCGTCTCATCGGCCCCTTCCGTCTTATTGGCAAGGCTTGCTTCGGCAATGGCTTTCAATTCTGCGGCAAATGTTTCGTCCAGCCGGTTCACGCGGGCCAGTCGGTCCACCAGAGAGCGGGAGACAAATGTGGCAATGCGCTGCATGGCGCGCCGCGACAGGTCGGTGCGCAACACAAGCGGCGCATGCCACTGATCAATCTTTGAGGCCCGCGCAATAACCCGGTCAAGCGATTGGGCACGGATGCTGGCTTTGGGATTGGCGAGCAGGCTGGCGACGGCAGAAATGTCGAGCGTCGCGATGATGGCGTCACTTGCCGCCTCCGGCAAATTTTCGCGGGCGGCGATGGCCTGCAGGGCGCCTTGAACCCGCACGGTTGCAATCAGTTCCAGCATGTCATCATCGGAAAGCAGCGGCGAATATTGCAGGATCGGCGCACAAACTTCGAGTTCGGCATCGCGCGCAAGCCGGTTGATCATTTTGACCGGCATATCGGTACGGCTTTTGATGGCTTCGGCGACGATGGCCCGAATGCGCGGCAGATTATCCTGCGCGAGTTTTTCCAACAGGGCGATCACACGCTGGCGGATCTGTCCCCGTTCCCCTTCCGGCATATCGGGCAGCAGACGGGCGATTTTGCGCGCAAGCTCGGTGCGAACCTCATCAGCATGGTCCTCTGCCAATAGCTCATTGGCCTGGATCGGTGTCGTCGGATTGGCGGCAACCGCAGCGCGGGTGGCCGCATCCGCCTCGCCTGCAAGATAATAAAGCGTTTCCGGCGGAGCATCCTCACGGGCGGCAAGCTCGCGCCTGATATTGCGCGCCTGCCCCTCCAGCGCCGCGCGCGCCGCCTCATAGCCCAGTTCATCGGGCAATTTCGACCGCGACCACCATTTTTTCAGCAAATCCAGCGCCATCACATCTCCTGCACAGAGGGACATTCTGCGGTGGCGGCGTTAATAGCGCTTTAATGATTGAGGCTTGCCCTGAGGCCCAAAGCGAGCGAGATAAGAGAGGTGACCCATTTGAGTGCGAGACTGATGTCCCAATCTGCTGCCGAAGACCTTTCGCACGTCGAAAACTGGATTTTCGACCTCGACAACACGCTCTATCCCCCTGTCTGCAACCTCTTTTCGCAGGTGGACCAGCGCATGACGGCCTTTATTACCGCTCTTCTTGATGTGGATGAGGTGGAGGCCCGCAGGCTGCAAAAAACATATTATGTGGACCATGGCACCACACTTTCCGGGCTCATGGCCGTGCATGGCATGGACCCCGCCGAATTCCTTGACTATGTCCATGACATTGATGTCTCGGCCCTGCCACCGGATGACGCCCTGGGGCAGGCCATTGCGGCCCTGCCGGGGCGCAAGGTCATCTTCACCAATGGCACGGTCGCACATGCGGAAAATGTCGCCGGACAGCTTGGCATCGCACATGTGTTTGACGGAATTTACGACATTGTGAGCACGGGCTATGAGCCCAAGCCGCGCCATGTTGCCTATGAGCGTTTTCTGGCCGCCAGCGGCATTGCGCCCCGACGCGCGGCGATGTTTGAAGATATGGCGCGCAATCTCGCCGTGCCCCATGAAATGGGCATGCGGACTATCTGGGTGCGTCCGCCCTTCCCGTCAGTTGACGAGACAGCCCGGCATTTGCTGATCGCACATGAAGGCTCGGATGGCGACCATATCCATCACGTCACAGAAGACCTGACGGGCTTTCTCAAGGCCGTGCAACTGGCTATGTCAGCGGCGACCAAATAGGCGTTCAATATCGCTGAGCTTCAGTTCGACATATGTCGGGCGGCCATGATTGCACTGCCCCGAATGAGGGGTGACTTCCATCTCGCGCAGCAGCGCATTCATTTCATCGCCCGTCAGGCGGCGCCCGGCCCGCACCGACCCGTGGCAGGCAATGGTACCGCAAACATCCTCAAGCTTTTCTTTCAACGACAGCGCCTGATCCATTTCCGACAGCTCATCAGCGAGATCACGCACAAGCCCGCCTACATCGAGCTTGCCGAAAATTGCCGGCACTTCGCGCACGACAACCGCACCATCGCCAAACCCTTCCAGCACGAAACCAAGCTCGGCCCATTCACTGGCACGGGCGGCCAGACGCTCCGCATCGGCTTCCTCAAGTTCCACGACTTCCGGAATCAGCAGGATCTGACGCGCGACGCCCTGCTCGGCCATCGCCTTCTTCATACGTTCATAGACGAGGCGTTCATGAGCTGCGTGCTGATCGACAATGACAATGCCATCGGCTGTCTGCGCGATGACATAGGTTTCATGCAATTGGCCGCGCGCCACCCCCAGCGGCATGTTATCCGGCGCGATATAGGGCGACGCGTGATCCATGCTCTCGGGGTTTTCCACCCGGCCCGAGCGCGCCGCCATATCGGCAAAGGCGCCCTGCCATTCGCCTGCGGATTCGGCAAAGCACGATCCCGGCGCATAGGCCTGACTGGCATAGGCGGGTGCGCCTTGCGGCGTGATACCCGGACGCAACGCGCCAAGCGTGGCCCCTGCCACCGTTGTCGAGGCGCGATGGCCTGCCTCATGGAGGGCGTGACGCAGCGCCCCGACAATCAGGCCGCGCACAAGACCCGCATCGCGGAAACGGACTTCCGATTTGGCCGGATGCACATTCACATCGACGTCGCGTGGATCGATTTCAACAAAGAGCGCCACAGCGGGGTGGCGATCACGTGCCAGAAAATCGGCATAGGCGCCCCGCACCGCGCCGACCAGCAGCTTATCGCGCACCGGACGACCATTGACGAAAAGAAACTGCGCCTGCGCCGTGCCGCGATTATAGGTCGGCAGGCCGACAAAGCCGGTGAGCGCCACATTCTCCCGGATCGCATCGATGGCCAGCGCGTTTGCTGCAAAATCACGCCCCATGATGGCTGAAAGGCGCGAGAGACGGCCTTCCACACCGGGCAGTTCGGCGTCCAGCCGCAGCATGTTGCGGTCTGAGGATGTCAGCGCAAAGGCAATCTCGGGATGCGCCATGGCCAGACGTTTGACTGTTTCGGCAACGGCCATGGTTTCGGCGCGTTCGCTTTTCATGAATTTCAGACGTGCGGGAGTCGCGTAGAAAAGATCACGCACTTCGATGCGCGTGCCGGCGACACCGGAGGCAGGTTCAACTGCCCCCACCTGCCCGCCTTCCACGAGGATGCGATGCGCTGATTCCGCCTCATGAGGACGTGAGACAATCGACAGCCTCGCCACCGCGCCGATGGAAGGCAGCGCCTCACCGCGGAAACCGAGCGTTGCGATGTCGTGCATATCCTCGCGGCCGGATTCGTCAAGACGCATCTTGGATGTCGCATGGCGCTCGACAGCGAGCGCCAGTTCATCCGCACTCATGCCGCAGCCATCATCCGTGATGCGGATGAGCTCGCGCCCGCCGGCACCAATTACGATATCGATATGGCGCGCGCCGGCATCAATCGCATTTTCCACCAGTTCCTTGACGGCACTGGCGGGACGCTCAACCACTTCGCCAGCGGCGATGCGGTTGATGGTTCCTTCACTGAGACGGCGAATGCGGGTCATAGAATATCAGGGTCTGCCTTGCGTCAGATATTGTCTGGCGAGAATTTTACCCTCTTCCACAGCGGGCTGGTCAAAGGGATCAATGCCCAGCATACGCCCTGCGATGATTGTTTCGAGCATGAAGTGCATGAGCAGGGCCCCCATGCTGCGCTCGGTCACATCGCGCAGGCGGAAAACCCGCACCGGCAAGCCATTGCGTATGAATGTGTCGATGGTGGCATGTTGCTCGGCATCCACCAGATCACCAATGTGGCGGCCTGCGAGCAATGCGAAGGCCGGATCATCCGCAAAGCTTCGAGAAACCTGCGGCCCCTTGCCTGCCGTATCCGTGATGAAGACGGTGAACATCTTGTCGCGCGGGCCGTCAAGATAGAGCTGCAGCTGGCTGTGCTGATCCACCGGCCCGAGGGCGCGGGCAGGCGTTGTGCCATTGCCCTGCTTGCCGAGGCTTTCGGCCCAGAGTTGCGCATGCCAGGCGAGAAACCGCTCCAGCCGGTCGGCATAGGCCATCATGACAGTGATGGCAGCGCCCTTCTCGCGCTTCAGGGCCAGGGACAATGCGGCACCGATGGCGGGTTCCACCACTTCCGCCCCGTCGCCGGCAAGAATGGGGGCAAGCACTTCGGCCGCCCCTTCGCGAATGGCCTCAATATCCAGCCCCATCAGACGGGCCGGCAACAGACCGACATTGGAGAGAACGGTATAACGCCCGCCAAGACGGTTATCATGCTCAAGCGTCAGGAAACCCTGTTTCTCCGCCAGCGCGCGCAAGGCGTTGGGCTTGCCGTCCTTGGCAGGCTCCGTCAGTACGACAAAATGGTCGGCCATATATTTGCCGCCGCCTGCCGCCTCAATTGCCGTCATGGCGGTGAGAAGCTGCATTGTCGTTTCAATCGTGCCGCCCGATTTGGACACCACCAGAAAGCGTGTTGTCCGCCAGTCCACACGGGCAAAAGCGGCATCCATGGTGCGGGCATCCAGATTGTCGAGAAAATGAATGCGGCAACCCTGCTGGATATGACCTTGCGTGTTCCATCCGGAAATCTGGGCGAGTGTTTGTGCACCAAGTGACGAGCCGCCCGTGCCCAGCACAAAGAGGTCACTCGTATTTTCAAGCAGTTTGGCGGCTGTTTTGCCGATCTCGTCGATATCCGTGCGAAGCGCGGGAAGGCCAAGCAGGGCAAGGGAATCATTGGCAGCAGCCTCCCGCAGCCACGTCACGGCTTTGTCCGCTTCCAGAAGTGCTGCCCCGAAGGCTTCTTTGGAAAGACCCTGTTCGCCAATCTTGTCGGCAAAGCAGTTGTCGATGGATTGCAGATAAGGCAGTGAAATTTCACGCGTCAAAACAAACGTCCCCCAAAACAGATTCCATGCCACCATCGTGGCGTCTGTTCATTACGTTAACAAGACCCGGCTCCTGCCAAAAGGCGCAGGCACCACCATAGCGGATCAACCGCGCGGGGCACCTTCGCTGTGGCCTGCAGGCTCATGGGGAATCATGGCGGGATCAGGGGCCATGCCTTCGGGTTTGACGCTCAAATCGGGCTGGCCCACGACCGTCACAATCATAATGTCCGGTTTGAGAAGACGTGCGGCCACACGGGCGGTGTCTGCCTGCGTCACGGCTTCAATCAGACCATTGCGCTTGTCTACATAGTCGATGCCCAGATTTTCGATCTGAATGCCCAGCAACTGACTGGCAATGTCGTCATTGGACGCAAACCGCAAGGGATAGGATCCGGTGAGGAATGTCTTGGCATCAGCAAGCTCTTTTTCGCTCAGGCCATCCTTCGCCATGCGGGCAAGCTCTGCCTTGATCACGGCAAGTGACTGGCCCATGCGCGCATTTTGCGTGCCCACTGAGCCGACAATCGAGGCGGCATGATCGAGCGGATTGAGATTGGTCCCGACGGAATAGGCCAGGCCTCGCTTCTCGCGCACTTCCTCTGTCAGACGGGAGGAAAACCCGCCGCCGCCGAGCACATAATTCATGACAAAAGCGGGAATGAAGTCGGGATCATCGCGCTTGATGCCTTCCATGCCGAACAGCGCCACGCTTTGGGGAAAGTCGCGCTTGATGACGATGGTTTGCGCCTTGGTCGGCATGGTGACTTCAGGTATTTCGGGGAGGTCGGCCACTTCAGGCAGGCCGCCAAAAGTGCTGTCGAGCAGCTTGCCAAGCTCTTCCGGCTTGATGGGGCCAACAACGGCGATCTTCATATCGTCGCGGGCAAAGACATTCTGCGTGAATTCCATCAGGTCCTGCCGCGTGATCCGGGCAAGTGACGCCGGCATGCCGTCGCGGGGATGGGCATAGGGATGGTCGCCATAGGCGGCATGGTTCCAGGCATTTGAAGCGATCCAGTCGGGGTCTTCCAGATTACGCGCGAGCCGCACCGCGATCTGGCCACGGATGCGTTCCACCGGGTCCTTGTCAAACCGGGGCTGGGTAATTGCCGCCGCAAAAAGGGCAAAGGCTTCATCGCGCTTGTCGGCAAGTGTCTTGAGCGAACCGGAAAACGTGTCGCGCCCTTCCGAGAAGGACATCTGGACAGCGATATCATCAAGTTTCTTCTGGAAGGTCTGCGAGTCCATTTCGCCTGCGCCCTCATCCAGCAGGGCGGTCACCATATTGGCCAGTCCCTCCTTGCCCTTGGGGTCATAGGCAGACCCGCCCTGCCATGCCACCTGCATGACGATGACGGGCACCTGATCTTCTTCGACGAGCCAGGCTTCGATGCCGCCGGGGCTGACCACCTTCTCAATTTTCATGGCGGCGGCGGGGGCCGCAAAACCGAGCATCACCGAGAGGGCGATGGCGCAAAATACAAAGAATGATTTCATCGGATTTTTCTGTGTCCGGTTCATGATTTTTTTCCCGGCAGCAATTCGCCCGTGACGGCATGTTGATTGTCGAGCACGTGACGAGCGGCATCCATCACATCCTTGGCCGTGACCTTGGCGACATAGTCAGGCCAGGCCGTGATGATCTCAGGTGTCAGCCCGGTCAGGGTGCCCTCGCCATAGGCATAGGCCATGGTCTGCTGGTCATCACGCGCATAAACGGCGTCGGCAATGATGAGCGTCTTGGCACGCTCCACCTCTTCGTCGCTGATACCGGCTTTCAGAAATTTGGCGATTTCGCTTTCAATGGCGCTTTCCAGCTTGTCGAGCGGTTGGCCCTGCTGCGGCAAGGCGTAAATGCCGAATTCGCCGGCGTCGCGACGGGCGCCCTGATACCAGGACTGCAAAGCTGTGGCGACCTTCTGATCGACCACCAGAGACTGATAGAGGCGACTGGTCGTGCCGCCGGCCAGCACCTGCGCCAGCACATCCAGCGCGGCACCGGCGCGCGGGCCTGCCTGCGCATAGCTGGGCGCCGGATAATTGCGTACCCAGCTTGATTCCTGCACACGGTCGTCATGGCGCGTGACACGCACGGGCTCTTTCGGCCAGACAACCGCAGGATGATCATGCACAAGCGTCGGGGCGCGATCAGCGATGACGCCATAATATTTTTCAGCCAGCGGCTTCAGCTCGGCCGCCGTCACGTCACCCGCCACAATAAGTGTCGCATTATTGGGCGTGTAGAAACGGCGATAAAAATCCAGCGCGTCTTCTGTCGTAAGTGCGGCCACCTCGGATTTATAGCCAATGATATCGCGACCATAGGGATGATCGCCATAAAGCGCCTTGTTCATATCGGAACTGAGCTGCGCCATGGGACTGTTTTCAATCCGCATACGGAGTTCTTCCAGCACCACGTCGCGCTCCGGCAAAACATCCTTGTCGGCCAGCTGCAGACCCGTCATGCGCTCGGCTTCCATTTTCATGACCAGTGGCAGACGGTCCCGCGCAATCAACTGGAAATAGGCTGTGTAGTCATAGCTGGTGAACGCATTGTCCTTGCCGCCATTGCGGGCGACGATCTTGGAAAACTCGCCGGGTGCAATATTCTTGGTGCCTTTGAACATGAGATGTTCGAGAAAATGGGCCAGACCCGTTTTGCCGGGCGTCTCGTCTGCCGCACCCACCGTGTACCAGACCATATGCGTGACGACCGGCGCCCGATGATCCGGGATCACGAGCACCTTCATGCCATTGGACAGGGTAAAACTTGCCGGCTCCTGTGCCGTATCGGTCGCAGCCGATGCCGTGCCGATGGAGAGGAATGAGGCAACCAGTGCGAGGGCAAAAAACATTGCCATTGACCGCTGTGCGAAATGCCGTGCAACCCGAGAGAGGTTCGTTTTCTCCAGCGGCGCATTCAGGATGTGGCAGGTCAAATTTCTCTCCAGTCCGTGCGTAGGAGGGCGGCACATGAAAAATGGGGCCAGACATGTCGGGCCCCATCATTCAATTTATGGCGTCTGTCGCTCAGGAAAACATTAAATCCCCGACAGATCGTGTTTTTTGATCGCTGATAGGCGGCCCGGATCAGAAAATGCCGGAAAACCAGCCTTCTTTCTTGGGCGTCACGGTCGGCGTGTCACCCTCTGTAACCGGTTTGCCTTCGGCATCATTCTGCTGAATACGCTGCTGCTCAGCCGTCGCGTCCACCGTGGGATCAGCCGGCGCCTTGCCGTCGCGCCAGAAAAGCACGTCATTCACAATGCTGTCGTCTTTCTGTACGAGCGAGCGGCCTTCCGCATTCACGACCTGACGGATCGACGGGTCGGCATCAGCCGCGCCTGTCTGCTCAAGCAGCGCCTGCTGGCCGGGTGTCGAAGCGACAGCTTCCGTATTCGTTGCCGCGTTGCCAAGCAAAGCCGCCTGCGCACCGGCTTCCGGACGGATGTTGACTTCCTGCGGGCGCGGGGCGCCGGGCTGGGGCGGACGCAGACCGAAATCAGGCGGAATGACAAGGGGTGCCTTGGTGACGACAGCAAATTCGTCAGGGGCTTGCTTGCCATAACCCAGCGCATCTTTGAAGCTGTCGCCACCGCATGCGGTGAGCGAGAGGCTGAGAGCGGTCAGGGCTGACAGCTGCAAAAGCTGACGGTTCAGGCTCTTAAGGGTCACGCGTTTCTCTCCTAGCAGTCCGGGCCACGGGGGCATGCGCCTGTCGCGCGCGCCTATCCTTATGATGGATGAGGATAGGCGTCTGTTAATTTTTTGTGGCGCTTTTCTGGCCGAATGCTGCGGGAAAGAAGGATTCCAGCACAATGAGCCCAACGCCCATCACGATCCAGATGTCAGCCACATTGAAGATATACCAGTAAAAGCCAAAGGCATGAAAACTAAAAAAGTCGGCTACCGCGCCATAGGCGAAGCGATCATAGACATTTCCCAGCGCGCCGCCGATGACAAGGCCAATGGCAATGGCAATCAAGGGATGGGCGATCCGCGCCAGCCAGAGACTGAGACCCACAGTTATGGCAAGTGCGAAGAGCATGAGCAGGATACGCCCCAGATCCGTTTCGGCCTGAAAAAGGCCGTAGCTCACGCCCTTGTTCCAGGCCATGACCAGATCGAAAAAGGGCGTCACCACTACCTTCCCGCGTGAGCCGATGTCATAGACATCCAGCATCCACATCTTGTGGAGACGGTCGGCCGCAAGGGCGGCGATGGCGACGGCAAAGCCGAGCCATGAATAGCGTCCCCAGATCACCTCAAGCTTCAGTCGGTCCATGCCGGTCTCTCCCATGATCTGGCGCTGCGATCTCACGCGCTTTGGCGGGCATCATATTCCATGACGGCTTCAGCATCGCGGGGGCTGAGATCGGGGAAACCGGGCACCGAGCCGACATCGGGCGAAATCTTCCATGAGCGGGCGCATTTCCGGCCCTCGGCAAGCTTTGGCACGACGGCAATGCCCGGCACGTCATCAAGATGGAAGGCGCCTTGCGGGCCCTCGCCGCCTTTCAGCGTCGCGGCACTGGTGATCGCCAGCTCCGCCAGATCAACCGTCTCGGCGATCGCTTTCAGCGCGGGGTCCTTCACATAGACATCAGGTGCTGCCTCAAGGCTGGAACCGATGCGCTTTTCGCGGCGCTCCACTTCCAGCGCGCCGGTGACGACGCGGCGAAGCTCGCGCAGCTTGCGCCATTTCTCGGCAAGGGCCTCATCCTTCCAGTCCGCCGGCATGGCCGGGAACTGACGCAGATGAACCGACTGATCCTCACCGGGGAAACGCGACAGCCAAACCTCTTCAACCGTGAAGCTGAGGATCGGGGCCAGCCATGCCGTGAGGGCGGAGAAAAGTTCATCCAGCACCGTGCGGCAGGCGCGGCGACGCAGGCTTGAGGGCGCATCGCAATAAAGCGTGTCCTTGCGGATATCGAAATAGAAAGCGGACAATTCGATATTCATGAAGTTCGACAGCGCATGGAAGATGCGCTTGAAGTCGTAATCATCATAAGCCTTACGCACCAGCTCATCGAGCTCGGCCAGACGATGCAGGATCACGCGTTCAAGTTCCGGCATGTCCGCATGGGACACGCGCTCGGCATCTTCAAAGCCATGAAGATTGCCCAGCAGATAGCGGAAGGTATTGCGCAGCTTGCGATAGGCCTCAACATTGGACTTGATGATTTCATCACCGATGGAATGATCATCCCAATAATCGGTCGACGACACCCAGAGGCGCAAAATATCGGCGCCGTTCTGCTTGATGATCTTTTCAGGTTCGATCGCATTGCCGAGCGACTTGGACATTTTCAGGCCCTTGTCCGTCAGCGTCATGCCGTGGGTCAGCACTTGCTTATAGGGCGCATGACCGCGCGTGCCGCAGCTTTCCAGAAGCGAGGACTGGAACCAGCCGCGATGCTGGTCGGAGCCTTCCAGATAAAGGTCAGCCGGTGTCGGCATGCCGCGCGCTTCCAGCACGAAGGCATGGGTGGAGCCTGAGTCAAACCAGACATCGAGAATGTCGGTGACCTTCTCATAATCATCAGCCTTGTGGCCGGTGCCCTCGAAGAAATAGCTGATGGGTTTTTCAAACCAGGCATCCGCGCCTTCGCGTGCCACGGCCTCAACAACGCGGCTATTCACCGCCGCATCGCGCAGCAATTCGCCGTCGCTCTTGCGCACGAAAAGTGTCAGCGGCACGCCCCAGGCGCGCTGGCGCGAGAGCACCCAGTCCGGCCGCCCCTCAACCATCGCATGGATGCGGTTGCGACCACGCGCGGGCACCCAGCGCACCTTGTCGATTTCGCTCAGCGCCGTTTCACGCAGCGAGTGGCCCTCGCAAACCTCAATCGGCTTTTCCATCGACACAAACCATTGCGCCGTGTTGCGGAAAATCAGCGGCGCCTTGGAGCGCCATGAATGAGGATAGCTGTGCTTGAGCTTGCCTTGTGCGAGCAGCGCACCTGCATTGATCAGTTCATCAATGACAGCGGCATTGGCCGTGCCTTCCTTGCCCTGACGGGTGAGCACGAATTTACCGGCAAACAAAGGCACGTCGTCATAATAGACGCCTTCCTCATTGACCGTTTCGGGGATGCCGTGCTGGCCGAAATTCTGTACCCAGATCATGTAGTCATCCTGACCATGACCGGGTGCTGTGTGGACGAAGCCCGTACCGGCTTCTTCCGTCACATGGTCGCCCGCAAGCAGCGGCACATCGAAGTCATAACCCTGACCGCGGAAGGGATGCGCGCAGACAACTTTCTCAAGCTCTTCTGAAGCAACATGACCTAGCCGAGTCCATTCGGCGATCTTGGCGTCTGCCTGAACCTGTGCGGCCAGACTGTCGGCGATAATAATTTTCTCGCCAATGATGGCCCGCGAATGCTCCGCCAGCTCTTTCACTTCATAGATGCCGTAAGCAATCTTCGGCGAATAGGAGATGGCGCGGTTGGCCGGGATCGTCCAGGGCGTCGTCGTCCAGATGATGATGGTGACATCCTTGAGCGCCGCATCGCCTTTGACGACCGGAAACCGCACCCAGATCGTGCGCGACTGGTGGTCGGCATATTCGACTTCCGCCTCAGCAAGCGCGGTCTTTTCAACAACCGACCACATGACGGGCTTGGAGCCGCGATAGAGCGTGCCGTTCATGAGGAATTTCTGAAACTCGGCGACGATGGCCGCTTCGGCATCATAGCTCATGGTGAGGTAGGGATTGTCCCACTCGCCATTCACACCCAGACGCTTGAACTGCTCGCGCTGCACATTGACCCAGTCTTGCGCGAAGTCGCGGCATTCCTTGCGGAACTCCAGCGGCGCGACCTCATCCTTGTTGAGGCCCTTCTTGCGGTATTTTTCCTCGATCTTCCATTCAATCGGCAGACCGTGGCAATCCCAGCCGGGCACATAGGCGGCATCCTTGCCCATCATCTGCTGAGAGCGGACGATGATGTCCTTGAGGATCTTGTTGAGCGCATGACCGATATGGATGTCGCCATTGGCGTAGGGCGGGCCATCATGCAGCGTGAAGGTCTCGCGGCCTTTGGCGTCTTCACGCAGACGCTTGTAGAGGTCCATCTTCTCCCAGCGGGCCAGCCATTCGGGCTCGCGCATGGGCAGACCGGCCTTCATGGGGAAATCCGTCTGGGGCAAAAACAGCGTGGCGCGATAGTCGCGGGCCGGTTCGGCTGTGGTCTCGGTTTCTGTGTCAGCAGAATTATCAGGGGACATGTCGGGTCCTGCATGGTCGGGGGTTGCGCGGAAAGTCAGTCGGCCCGGCTCCTGCCCGATGACCCGAGGGGGTCGTCACTGGCAGGCCGGGCGGCTAATTCGCGCTATCGGGACCCTTTGGGCCCGCATTTTCCGAAAATCACTCATGGGGCGGGGTTTTACCAGTGCGCCCCCTAACAGTCCAGTAACAGCGCCTCCCGCCGCCTCACGCCTTGAGCAGGCGCTCGGTGGCATGGGCTTTCAGCACCATCTTGCCCTCGTCATTGGTGAAAACGGCCTCCACATAGGCCTGTGTCCGGCTGAGATTGAGCACCTGGCCCTCGCAGGCCAGATTGCCGCTCATGACGGGCCGGAAGAAATGCATCTGCAGGTCGACCGTCGTGAAGTTCTGATCATCGGCAAGCTGTGTCATCAGGGCAAAGGAGCAGGTCTGGTCGGCGAGCGTTGCCAGATAGCCGCCGAAAACCGCCACCGGGTTCATGAAATCGGGGTTCACCGGCCAGTCATAGCGGATGCGCCCCGGCGCCAGAATGGTGAGCCTGCCGTCATAGAGCCTCAGCGCTTTGACATGGGGCGGGGCGAGCGAGGCATCGCCTTCGGCAATGCGCTTCATGATGTTGGACCAGCTAGGCATGTGTCTCTTCTTTTTGCGGGTTTTAAAAACTCGGCGGCGTGCCGGCGGAAATCAGCACGCAGTCAATCGTGCCGGGATTGCGGAAACGGTGCGGCAGGCGGCTGTCGAAATAATAGCTGTCGCCAGTGACAAGCTTGCGGGTTTCGCCCCCCACCGTCACCTCCAGCACGCCGGAGACGACAATGCCGCATTCCTCGCCCGTGTGTGAGAGCATTTCCTCGCCCGTATCGGCACCGGGACGATAGCGCTCATGCATCATCTGGATGGCGCGGCCGCGCGTATCGCGCCCCACCAGCCGCATGGAAACCTCGCCCGAACTGATCTCGCGCATTTCCTTGAACTGGTAGAAGACCTTGGTGCGGGGCTTGAGTTCGAGCGTCAGAAAATCGGCAATCGAAATCGGGAAACCATCGAGCACCTTTTTCAGCGAGCCCAGCGACGGGCTGATGCGGTTCTGCTCAATCAGCGAGATCGTGCCATTGGTCACACCGGCACGTTTGGCCAGTTCGCGCTGGGAGAGGCCATGCATGCCGCGCAGCTCGCGCAGACGGGCCCCGATATTGGGCATTTCCTCCTCGCCCTCCAGCAGGGCTGGCACCGGAAGCTGACCATGGGCACGGCGGAAGTCACCTGACGTCATTTGGGTTCTCAAACAGGATGTTGTTGGCGATAATGGAAGGGCAGGCAGATGGGCAGAAATGTGAAACTTATGTTTCGTTTAACATCCTAAACAGGCAACACGTGTCCTGCCAAGCAAAGCCTTGCATTATTTGTTGCGCGGTCTTTCAATCGTGCAAAATTCCATCAATTCAGGAGCGATCATGAGCGCCGATCACACCGCCACTGCGGGCGTTGCCATTCCCAATGATCTGGAAGCCATGTGGCTTCCCTTCACGCCCAACCGGCAGTTCAAGCGTGAGCCGCGTCTCGTCTCCCGCGCCAAGGACATGCATTACTACAAGCCCGACGGCACGGCGGTGCTGGATGCCACGGCGGGCCTGTGGTGCTCCAATGCCGGCCATTGCCGCGATCACATCGTCTCGGCCATCCAGGCACAGGCGGCTGAACTTGATTTTGCACCCTCCTTCCAGTTCGGCCACCCCAAATCCTTCGAATTGGCGAGCCGCATTGCCGATCTGGCACCCGGCGATCTCGATCATGTTTTCTTCTGCAATTCAGGTTCTGAAGCGGCTGACTCCGCGCTCAAGATGGCGATTGCCTATCATCGCGCCAATGGCGAGGGCTCACGCACGCGCCTGATCGG
The DNA here is from genome assembly GCA_016124805.1 of Hyphomicrobiales bacterium. Lineage (GTDB taxonomy): Bacteria > Pseudomonadota > Alphaproteobacteria > Parvibaculales > Parvibaculaceae > Parvibaculum. The sequence continues at coordinate 150,581 of WGND01000009.1, forward strand.
TCGCGAACGCGGCTATCATGGCGTCGGCTTTGGCGGCATTTCGGTGGGCGGCATGGTGGCCAACCGCAAATTCTTCGGGCCGCTTCTGGCCGGTGTCGACCATCTCTCCCACACCTATAATCGCGCCGAGCAGGCCTTCACCATCGGCCAGCCCGAATGGGGCGTGCATCTGGCCGATGAGTTGCAGCGTCTGGTGGAACTGCATGATGCCTCCACCATCGCTGCCGTCATTGTCGAGCCCATGGCTGGCTCCACCGGCGTGCTGCCGCCCCCCAAGGGTTACCTGCAGCGGCTGCGCGAAATCTGCGACAAGCATGGCATCCTGCTGATTTTCGATGAGGTCATCACCGGCTTTGGCCGTCTGGGCTATGCCACCGCCGCCGAGCGCTTCGGCGTGACGCCCGACCTTCTGACCTTCGCCAAGGGTGTCACCAGCGGGGCGATCCCCATGGGCGGCGTCATGGTGCGCAAGCATATCTATGAAGCCTTCCAGACCGGCCCCGATCACATGATCGACCTCTTCCATGGCTACACCTATTCGGGTCATCCCATGGCGGCAGCGGCCGGCCTTGCCACGCTTGATGTCTATCGTGACGAGGGTCTTTTTGAACGCGCCCGCACGCTCGAGCCGGTGATCGCTGAAGCCGCCATGTCGCTGAAAGGCCATCCGCTGATCCTTGATGTGCGCACCATCGGCCTTGTCGCCGCTGTGGATCTGGCCGGTGTTGACGGCCTGCCCGGCAAGCGCGGCTTTGATGCCATGCGCACCGCCTTTGAGCAGGAGAACATGATGGTGCGCGTGTCCGGCGACTGCATCGCCTTCTCGCCGCCGCTCATCGTCTCGAAAGAACAGATCGCGGAGATCTTCGAAAAGTTCCGCCGCGTGCTCGACAAGATCGCCTGAGCCTTCCGGCCTCGCCAAAGCAAAACCCTCCGCAAGCCATTGCGGAGGGTTTTTCGTTTCAGCACGCGCCAGCTTAATTCTGGTTGTGCTGACCAAGTATTTGCAGCGACTGGCGCTCGGCAAAGCCATAAATGCCCTTCGCCATCAGCGAGGCTTCGGCCTGACGGCGCGCGCCAAAGACCTCGGCGCGGACGCCATGGGCCACGATATTTTCAGGGTCCGCCTGCACCGCCATTTCAGCCAGGTGACAGGCAAGGCGCAGATCGCCTGCCTGCGCGACTTCGCTGGCGCGGGTGGCAAGCTTGTCGGCCCCACCGGCAAGGCGTGCCATTTCGGCAGCCAGCACCGCATCGGGCGCCGGCTTCAAATGGGCCGGATTGCCATCATACCAGCCGCCATAGAGCCGCCAGATATTGTGGATGACAAATTCCGGCTCGTCATAGACGGGCCGCAGATAAGGCTTGTTCATAAGCTCGGTCGGCAGCTTGACGGCATGCACGATCTCATCAAGACGCGCACCCTCATTCATCATGGCGAGTGTCTGCTCGACGAGCATTTCGAGCACGGTGGCAATGGCATCGAGCACGCCGGCAATGCGCGCCTTGCCCGCAATCGGCAGACCATGGGCAGGCAGCAGCAGCTCGGGCTCGCGGGCCGCCATTTCGCGCAGGGCGCGAGCCCATTCCAGCGGATAGCGCTGCACTTTTTGCGGGTTGCCGGCATTGGGGAAGACCCAGGTGATGAAATCGCCCGAGCAGATCGCCTTGTGCTCCGGCACCCAGGCCCAGAGATGGTCGTCGGTTTCGCCAATGGCGTGATGCAGTTCAAAGCGGGTATCGCCTGACCTGATTTCCAGACGGTCGCGGAAGGTCGTGTCGGGCTCCACCCACGGATCGGGGCCGAAGCGGCGGGCACCCGGTGTCGCACTCCCGTCACCCATCCGGAGTTCGGAGGCAGGGGCAAACTGGCGCGCATTGATGATGTAGTTATAGCCGTTGGTCTGCTCGTAGCGGCGGAAGCGCGGGCTGACATTTTCATGCGCGACGATGCGCGGGCGACGCGCCTCTTTCTCGCAGGCCTCGCAGAGGAAGGCCCCCGTGCCGCCGACATGATCGGCATGACCATGGGTGTAGCAGATATGGGAAACGGGCTCGTCGGTCCAGCCGCGCAGCGACTTCAGCACGCCGCCGCCAAAGGCCTCAAGGCTCGTATCGAATAGCACCAGCCCGTCGCCGGTCTTGAAGACCACGACATGGGAGAAGGCTTCGACCATGGCGATGCCATTGCCAAGCTCGGAAAGCTCGGTCGTGGGCCGGTTGATGAGCCCCGCCCCTTCGTAGATATCATTGTCGATAAAGCGCTCTGACAGCGCCAAAAGATCAGCCATGAGGTCCTCCGTTCGATGCCGCCTCTCTTGAACGGGAGGCGTGTCGCATCATTGAGACTCGACTGAACCCTGTCGACAATTCTCTCGCTCCGTTCCGCCTGACGGAATTAAGCCCGCCTCAGGAAGGCGGCAGAAGACCTATCCGCTTGCCGAAGATGGCGTCGAGGCGGCGCTTGGGCATCAGGCGCGGGATGACCCAGTCCATCAGCCAGTTGGGCACGATGGCATAGCGCGTCTTGGGTTTTTCCGTCGTCAGTGCCTTCAGGATCAAGCGGCCGAGTTTTTCAGGTGCCATGCCCTTCTTGCCGCTTTCGAGAAAGAAATCCCTGAATTTGGTCAACGCGGGCAGATAGGGGCTGTTGCCATAGGGGGTGATGTCGACCTCTTCGGCCTTGCCCCAGATGGCGGTTTTCACCGCACCTGGCCCGATGATGATGACATCAATTCCAAACAGCAGAAGCTCGCGGCGCAGGCTCTCGGAAAAGCCTTCAATGGCAAATTTCGAGGCCGCATAGGGCCCAATGAAGGGGGCAGCAAACTTGCCGCCGACCGAGGAAATATTGATGATGCGACCGGGCTTGCCCTTGAGATCGGTGTCGGCGCCCAGCAGCGGCGCAAAAGCCTGCGTCACCAGAAGCGGTCCCATGAGATTGACATCCATCTGCTTGCGGAAGTCATTGGGATCGATTTCGATCAGCGGCCCGGAGACCGCAATGCCGGCATTGTTCACAAGGCCGAAAAGCTTTTCGCCCATCAGAGCCGCGCGAACCTCTTCAGCGGCCTTGCGGATCGCGGCTTCGTCAGTGACATCGAAAAAGAGCGGCGTGAATTTGTCGCCGAATTCTCCCTTGAGGCGGTCGGCATCTTCCTGCTTGCGGACACTGCCGAAGACGTGAAAGCCCTTACCCGTCAGAATTTTCGTTGCGCCCCAGCCAATGCCTGTCGAGACGCCTGTGATGACAACACTCTTCATGATCCGCTCCCCTTGTTTCCTGCTCCCCCCAACATGGGGACGCATGGTTCAAAGGTCGAGGTCGAATCTGACCCAATCTGTTTTTTCAGCCAGTTTTTTATAGAGCGCCTGAGCGGTGTCATTGTCTGAAGCGGTCTGCCAATAAAGGCGCAGCCAGCCCTCGGCCCGGCCTTTTTCGGCCAGCGCCTCGATCAGGGCCCGCCCCGCGCCCGATCCGCGGGCTTCGGGGGCCACGAACAGGTCTTCCAGATAACAGACCGGTCGGGGATCCCAGGTGCCTGCATGGGGGATCGCATGGGCAAAACCGACAGGAGCGTCGTCAGCATCGACCGCCATGAGACCGATAATCTCGCCTGCCGGGTCGAGTATGCGCGCCCATGTGTTGTCGCTCACCTCTGGTGTGAGTGTGCTTTTGTAAAAGGTGAGATAGCCTGCCCACAACCGGTCCCATGCCGCGCGGTCGCGGGCGGCAAAGGGGCGGATAGTCACTTGCACCATGTTCTCGATCCCGGTCTTTGGTCCTCTGAGGTGGCCCACACTCCACCCATCAGGCGACCGCATCAACCCCTGTCTGGCAACGACAAGAAAGGCGTGGATGGCCCGGACAAGCCGGGCCATGACGACAAAAGAAGGATGGATCCCGGCACAAGGCCGGGATGACGGTTGTTGTTTGGGCCTTTCAAAAACAAAAGCCGTCATCCCCGATTCAGTCGGGGATCCACATCATCCGGCTTTCAGGAAATCGTCACGCCGCCATCAATGACCATCTGCTGACCGGTCATGAAGGCACCGGCGGGGCTCGCCAGGAAGACAGCCGCACCGGCAATCTCATCGGGCTCACCGATACGCCGCAGCGGGGCATTGGAGGTCGAGTTTTCCAGGATCTTGGGATCGTCCCAGAGCGCCTTGGCAAAATAGGTCTTGATGAGGCCCGGCGCGATGCAGTTCACACGCACATTCTGGCCGCCATATTCGACCGAGAGATTGCGGGCGAGCTGGAAATCGGCCGCCTTGGAAATGCAATAGGCGCCCAGAATAGGCGAGCCTTTAAGACCGCCAATCGAGGAGATGATGATGATCGAGCCGTCCTTGCGCTCGGCCATCTGCGGCAGAACCATATGGGCAAGCCAGTGATTGCTCTTCACATTGGAGCTCATGATCTTGTCGAAAGCGTCGTCGGGAATATCCTTGGACGGGCCGAAATAGGGATTTACAGCGGCGTTGCAGACGAGCACATCGACCTTGCCCCATTTTTCCATCGTCGAGTCGACCAGGCGCTGCAGGTCGGCCTTGTCGGAAATGTTGCAGGGCACGGCGATGGCCGCATCCGGATATTTGGCGTTGATTTCACCTGCAACCTTGTCGCAGGAGTCCGCTTTACGGCTGGAAACCACCACTTTTGCGCCATGTTCGGCAAATCGATGCACAATCGCCTCGCCAATGCCGCGTGTCGAACCGGTGACAATGGCCACCTTTCCCTTGAGATCAAACAGTGTCATTTCGTCTTCTACTCCCTTGTCGTGTTCCTGTTATTGCGGGATTCCATAATGCAGCCTCATGCCGCTTCTCGCGGCGGTCAAGCTTTGCTACCCTGTTTGCGACGGTGGGCTCAAGGTTTTCGCTGCTTTTCTAGCGAACCGGGCCTCAGGGGGTACTGGGCATCGGAACATGGCCCGTTCGCATGTTCCATGACATCGACATCGCGCCCGCAATATGCGCCGCGGCAACAAGTACTGGAGAAGACAGAATGCTTTTCAAACGGACAATGGTCGTCCTGACCTGCTCAGCCTTCCTGCTGGCGGCCTGCACAACGCAAGACCCCTATACCGGTGAACAGAAAACCAGCAAGGCAACCTATGGCGCGGCCATCGGTGCGGTGGCTGGTGCGCTGGGCGGCGCGCTGATCGGTCGTGGTGGCGCCAACCGCAATGCGATCCTGCTGGGTGCCGGTATCGGCGCGTTGGCTGGTGGTGCAGCCGGCAATTATATGGACCGTCAGGAAGCTGAACTCACACAGCGTCTGCGCTCGTCGGGCGTCAGCGTCACCCGCGTGGGCAACGACATCATCCTGAATATGCCCGGTAATATCACCTTTGCCACCGACTCGGCGGATGTGAGTGCGAATTTCTATGATGTGCTCAATTCCGTCGCCATCGTGCTGAAGAAATACGACAAAACGCTGGTCGACGTGACCGGTCACACCGACTCGACAGGCTCGGCGCAGTACAATCTCGAGCTCTCGCAGCGGCGTGCGCAGAGCGTGGCCAGCTATCTGATCACGCAGGGCACCGACAGCCGCCGCTTCCTCATTCAGGGTGCCGGCGAAAGCCAGCCGATTGCGGATAACAACACAGCCGCCGGGCGCGAGCAGAACCGTCGCGTTGAAATCCGTCTCTCGCCGCTTACCGCTTAGGCGCGACGGACGAAAACGGAAAGGCCCGGCATCACTGCCGGGCCTTTTTTGTTGGGCGCAAGCGCCTCAGCTTTCCAGCAGGTTTTCAATTTCCGCTATCAGCATGGCATCCATCGGGCTCGTCTTGCTGGGATAGACATTGACGAGTTCACCATCCGGCCCGATCAGATATTTATGGAAGTTCCAGCGCGGACGGGCATCCTCGCCAGCCACTTCCGTGATCCATTGATAAAAAGGATGGGCTTCACCGCCGATCACGACCTGCTTGGCCGTCAGCGGAAAATCGACGCCATAATTCACCTCACAGAATGCCAGCACCTCGGCTTCGCTGCCGGGCTCCTGGGCCCCGAAATCATTGCTCGGCACCCCGATCACCACCAGACCCCGCGCCTTGTAGCGCTCCCAGAGGCCCTGCAATTCACGATATTGGGGGGTAAAACCGCAGCGGCTGGCCGTATTGACGATCAGCACCGGGCTGCCGCGAAAGCTCTCCAGCGACAGCGCTTCGCCATTGATCATCTGAAATTCATAGTCATGGGCTGACATGATGGGCCTCCCTTTTTGTCGACCTGAACGGGGTTCAGCCTAGCAGGGGCGCGCCGCGCTTCCTACGGGCAAAGCGGCCCCCCTTAGCCCTGTGAAAAACAGGTCGCGTGGTTAATCTTTTCTCAAACCCTGCCCCCTATGGTGAAGATTGAATGAATTTTGTCCGGGGGGCTGTGGGTGCCTTTCGGTCTTAAAACGGGGCGAAGACCATGCCGATCATCCGTCAGGCGCTTGCCATGATCCTCTACATCGTGCCGTCCATCGGCATTGGCTTCGGGGTCATGCATTTTGCCGGTTTTGATCCGAAACTCGCGGTCATGACCGGCCTGATTGCCGCCATGCTGGGGGCGGAAGCCCATGCGGCCTATTTCCGGAGCGTCGAACGGCGCAAATTCCGCGAGGAAATATACGATCTGCGCGGTGTGGCACTGGCCCTTGCCCGCGACATGGATGTCGCTGCCGATCGCATTGTCGAAATTGAAGACCGCTATGAGCGCGAAACCGAGGAACGCATCGGGCGCATTTTTGCCGAAATCCGCGTTGTTGAAGCGCTCGTCAAGCAGCTCGCCTTTGCCCGTGGCGGCATCACCATGGCCTCGCTGGTGAGCGACCCGGAAGATTTTGATCTGCCCGCCGAGCACGCCGCTGACAGCATTGACCCGCATGATTATGACGCGGGGCCGCAGATCGACATGCTGACCTCTGACGAGCCGACATCCGATGCCTATAGCCATATCTATCTGGATTCCGATGAGGGCCATTTCACCGGCGAGATGATCAACGCCTCCTGTGAACTCGAAGATGGTGACAAAGCAATTGCCGACCATGACAGCGATGAGGCTGCCCTTGTTGCCGCCTCCATCGCCGCAGCCGTTGCCGAGCAGGCGCCACCGCCCCAGCCGCGCCTCAAGGTTGCGGAGATGACTGATGCGCAATTGCTGGACGCGGTACGCCATGCCCTCGAAACAAACCGCGTTGACCTCTATCTGCAGCCCGTTGTCGGCCTGCCCCAGCGCAAGACTAAATATTACGAAGCGCTCTCACGCCTGCGCACCGAAGACGGTGAACTGATCCTGCCGCATGACTATATGCGCGTGGCCGAACCCGCCGGCATGATGCCTGCGGTTGACAACATCCTTCTGTTCCGCTGTGTGCAGGTGGTGCGCAAGCTCGTTCAGCGCAACAAGCAGGCCGGCGTCTTCTGCAACATCTCCGCCTTCTCGCTGCTTGATTCCGAATTCTTCCCGCAATTCATCGACTATATGCAGCACAACAAGGATCTGGCGCCCAATCTGATCTTTGAATTCTCGCAGGACACGGTGAACGGGGCTGGCGCCATCGAACTGGAAAGCCTGCAGGCGCTCGCCGATATCGGCTTCCGCTTCTCGATGGATCATGTGACCAATCTCAAGCTCAATCCGCGCGAGCTGCATGACCGCCATTTCCGCCACATGAAAATTTCCGCCGCCCGTCTCCTCGACAGCGACGATGCTGGTGACATTCATGTCGGCGATCTCAAGGAACTGCTGGCCCGCAACGGCATCCAGCTCATTGCCGACCGCATCGAGGTGGAGCGCGAAGTCGTCAATGTGCTCGATTTCAATGTGGAATATGGTCAGGGCTTCCTCTTTGGCGAACCCCGCCCCGTGCGCGAGGAAGCCATGCGGCCGGTTGAAATGGCCATCGCCGCCGACTGATCTGCCAGTTCATGCCGAGTTGACAGGGTGCGCCCCGCCGCTATCTTGCGGGCGCGCAAGGCGACTGCCGCCTGACCCCCGCCTCGCCTGATCCAAGGAGATCCCCCATGAGCACGGCCCAGATCAAGACTGTCATTGAAGCGGCGTTTGACGCCCGCGATCAGGTCAATTCCGCCACAAAGGGCGAAATTCGCGAGGCTGTGGATGCAGCCTTGATGGGTCTGGACAAGGGCGAACTGCGCGTTGCCGAGAAGTTCGACGGCGAATGGCATGTGCATCAGTGGCTGAAAAAGGCCGTTCTGCTCTCCTTCCGCCTCAATGACATGTCGCTCATTCCCGGCGGTCCTGGCAAGGACACGGGCTGGTGGGACAAGGTCCCCTCCAAATTTGACGGCTGGGCCGATGCTGAATTCAAAAATGCCGGTTTCCGCGCCGTGCCCAACTGCATCGTGCGCCGCTCGGCCTATATCGCGCCCGGCGTGGTGCTGATGCCTTCTTTCGTCAATCTGGGGGCCTATGTCGATAGCGCCACCATGGTCGATACCTGGGCCACCGTCGGCTCCTGTGCCCAGATCGGCAAGAACGTGCATATTTCGGGCGGTGCGGGCATTGGCGGCGTGCTGGAGCCGCTTCAGGCCGGCCCCGTCATCATCGAGGACAACTGCTTTATCGGGGCGCGTTCGGAAGTCGCTGAAGGCGTGGTCGTGCGCGAAGGCGCGGTGCTCTCCATGGGTGTCTATCTGGGCGCCTCCACCAAGATCATCGACCGTGCCACAGGCGAAGTGCATATCGGCACCGTGCCGCCCTATGCCGTGGTCGTGCCCGGTTCGCTGCCCGGCAAACCACATTCTGATGGCACACCCACACCGAGCCTTTATTGTGCTGTTATCGTGAAAACGGTGGATGCGCAGACCCGCTCCAAGACATCAATCAACGAACTTCTGCGCGACTGACATGCTGATTTGACGGGCATGGGGTGTCGCGATACACGAGAGACCCATGGCCACATCATCATCCCCAGCTGCCGCACCCTATGATCCTGTCGAGATTGCCCAGGCACTGATCCGCTGCCCGAGCGTCACGCCGGCAGATGCCGGCGCACTGGATGCGCTTGAGGCCTATCTGAAACCCCTCGGCTTTGTCTGCGAGCGCATGCCCTTTTCCGCGCCCGACACGCCCGATATCGACAATCTCTATGCGCGCATCGGCACGACGGCCCCGCATTTCTGCTTTGCCGGTCACAGCGATGTTGTGCCGGTGGGCAATGCGGATGCCTGGTCGGTTGATCCCTTCGGGGCGGAGATCAAGGCCGGGCGCCTTTTTGGTCGCGGCGCTGCCGACATGAAGGGCGCGATTGCCTGTTTTGCGGCGGCTGCCTCGCGGCTCATTGCGGAAGGCAGCATTCCTGGCTCCGTCAGCCTGCTCATTACCGGCGACGAAGAAGGCCCTGCCATCAACGGTACGCAGCGCATGCTCGAAAAGCTTGCCGCGCGGGGCGAGACTATCGACCATTGCCTTGTCGGCGAACCGACCAGCGTCAACAAGCTTGGCGACATGATCAAGATCGGTCGGCGCGGCAGCATCAATGGCTGGCTGACGGTGACCGGCACGCAGGGCCATGTCGCCTATCCGCATCTGGCCGACAATCCCGTGCCGCTGCTTCTGGAAATGCTCAAGCGCCTGAATGACCATGTGCTTGATGAGGGCACGCCGCATTTCCAGCCCTCCAATCTCGAAATCACAACCATTGATGTCGGCAATCCGACAACCAATGTCATTCCGGGCGTGGCGCGCGGCACCGTCAATATCCGCTTCAATGATCTGCATGATGGCGCCTCGCTCGATAGCTGGATGCGGCAGATGCTTGATGAGGTCGTCGCCGAAAAGGGCGGCACTTATGAATTGAAGACTTACAATTCCGGCAATGCCTTTCTGACGACACCCGGCGATTTTTCGGCGCTCGCCTCACGGGCTGTTGAAAAGGTCACCGGACTGACGCCGGAGCTCTCAACGAGCGGGGGCACGTCGGATGCACGTTTCATCTGCAAATATGCACCCGTCATGGAATTCGGCCTGACAAATGCCACCATGCATAAGACAGATGAAAATGTACCGGTCGCAGATATGCGCCAGCTGGCCGATATCTACGAAGCCCTGTTGCGCAGCTATTTTGCAACGCCTCCTGCGTCCTGAAGGCTGAACATGCTCAGTGCCGTCGAAATTGTCCGAAGCCTGAACGGGGTCTGGCGCATCATCCGTCGGGATGCCTCTGCCGTCGGCTTTTTCGACCTGAGCTATGAAGGTTTCCTCCGGTCCTTCGCAGCGATGTTTGTGGCCATGCCCTTCATCATTTTTTCCGCCGGAGCTGTCCTCCACATGGCGCTCGAAATTCCCGAGAGCCGCGATTATTACGTCGCCGTGTCGCCCACGCTTTATGCGCTGGTGGAACTGGGCGACACCATGGTCTGCTGGGCGATCCTCCTGCTCGTCATGGTGCCCGTGTCGCGACAGATGGAACTGGGACGTTCTTTCACGAGCTATGCCATCACCTATAATTGGGGGGCGGCGCTCACACATATGCTGTTTGCCCTGCCGCTCGCGCTCTACATGCTCGGCGCTTTTCAATATCAGACCGCCGTCCTGCTCTCGCTGCCGGTCATGGCGCTTGTCGGCTATTATCGCTGGCTCATTGCCCGCCAGGTGCTGGGCGCCACAGCACTTGCCGCCAGCGGCATTGTGGTTCTCGATTTTCTGATCAGCCTGACCATCAATGAAATTTCGGGCCTGATCTTTTTTCCCAATCTGAGCTGAGTGATCGCCATGGCGCGCAAATTCGATAATCGCCCGATCGGTGTTTTTGATTCAGGCATTGGCGGCATCACGGTGCTCAAAGCGCTGCGCGCGCGCCTGCCGCATGAAAACCTGATCTATCTGGGCGATACGGCCCGCCTGCCCTATGGCACCAAGAGTGCAGAAACCGTGACAGCCTATGCCACACAGGCCACGCGCAATCTGATGACGCATGACATCAAGATGGCCGTTATTGCCTGCAACACGGCAGCCTCCGTGGCGCTGGAACCGCTCTCGGCGGCGCTTGATCCCCTGCCCGTAATCGGCGTGGTGGGGCCGGGTGCGGAAGCAGGCGTCAAAGCCTCAAAGAATGGCCATATCGCCGTTCTCGCTACCGAAGCAACAGTGCGCGGCGGGGCCTATCTGCGCGCCATTCATGCGCTCGCACCACAGGCCGATGTCGTGCAGAAGGCTTGCGGGCTCTTTGTCACACTCGCCGAAGAAGGCTGGATCAAGGGTGATGTCGCTGAAGCAGCCGCGCGGCGCTATCTCGAACCACTTTTCAAGGGACGCCAAAAGCCCGACACCATCGTGCTGGGCTGCACCCATTTTCCCGTGCTGGCCAGAGTAATTGCGCGGGTGGTGGGCCCGGGCGTGAAGCTTGTCGATTCAGCCGCCACGACCGCGCGCGCCGTCGAACTGGCACTGACCGAGAAAGGTCTCACCACAAACCGGCGCGGCAAGGGCAAGGTGCGGTTTCTGGCAACCGACAGCGCGGAACGCTTTGCCCGCGTGGGCGGCATTTTCTTTGGTGAGGATATCACAGCCAAGCAGGTCGAGCTTGTGGACCTGTTGCCGGGGTGACGAGACCAGAACGGCCCGACTTTCCTCAGCTGTCACCCCGGACCTGTTCCGGGGTCCATCGTCTGGTGCATGGATCCCGGCACGAGGCCGGGATGACACCAAAAATGCTGAAGGAACTTCGAACGCTCTATTCGTAGTCCACGCGCAGCAGATAGAGGCCATCGGATGGCGCAACCGGACCGCAAGCCGCACGGTCTTTTGCTTTCAGGGCACGGTCCACATCGCGCGCGGTCCATTTGCCCTCGCCGACCATTTTCAATGTGCCGACAATCGAGCGCACCTGATTATGCAGGAAAGACCGCGCCCGGCAGATGATCTCGATATCCTCGCCATAGCCCGAGACGCTGACTTCATCCATGGTCTTGACCGGGGATTTTGCCTGACACTGAACGGAGCGGAATGTCGTAAAATCGTGACGCCCGACCAGCACTTGCGCGGCGGCGTGCATGGCCTCGGCATCCAGTGGCTTATGCACCAGCCAGGCCTGATGACGGTCAAGCGTGAGCGGCGCGCGGCGATTGATGATACGATACATATAGTGCCGCTTGATCGCGCCAAAGCGCGCCTCAAAATCATCGCTGACCTGTTCAGCCTCTACAATGGCCACGGGATGCGGGCGCATATGCGCATTGACAGCATCGCGCAACGTATCGGTCGCCACCGCTTTCTCAAGATCAACATGGGCAACCTGCCCCAGCGCATGGACGCCGGCATCGGTGCGCCCCGCGCCATTGACGCGAATATCCTGCCCGCAAAAGCCCTTGAAGCCTGCCTCAAGCACATCCTGCACCGCGCCACCGCCCGTCTGGCTCTGCCAGCCGATAAAGGGCGCGCCGTCATATTCAATGGTGAGTTTGTAGCGCGGCATCAGATGATCTTTTCATTCAGTTCAAGCGCAAAGCCGCGCAGGAATTCATCTGCCTGCATGGGTTTTGCGCCAGCGCGCTGCAGCTCCGAAATGCAGAGTGCGCCTGTGCCGCACGCAATGGTGATGCCGTTTTCATCCTCACTTCCAAGCGCCATCACATGGCCTGCCTCGCCCTTGCCTGCGACGGGCTTTGCACGCAGCACTTTCACACGCACGGGGCTGCCCTCGCGCATGACCTCGAAAAAGGCGCCGGGGAAAGGCGTCAGCCCGCGAATATGGCAATCGATGTCAGTGGCATCTTTCATCCAGTCAATGCGGGCCTCGGATTTTTCGATCTTGCGCGCATAAGTGACACCCTCTTCGCTCTGGGGCATGGGCGTCAATTGATCGAGCCGGCCCAGCGCGTCGACCATCAGCGCGGCACCTGTTTCAGCCAGACGGTCATGCAGGCTCGCAGCCGTCTCATCGGGCGCGATGGGCAAGGTCGCGCCGAGCAGCACGGGGCCGGTGTCGAGCCCTTTTTCCATCTGCATCACCATGACGCCGGTTTCGCTGTCACCTGCCATGATGGCGCGCTGGATGGGGGCTGCCCCGCGCCAGCGCGGCAGGAGCGAGGCATGCAGATTGAGGCAACCGAAACGGGGCGCATGCAGCACAGGCTCGGGCAGCAGCAGCCCATAGGCCACAACCACGGCGACATCGAGATCAAGGGTGGCAAATTTCTGCTGCTCGGCCTCATCCTTGAGCGAGAGTGGCGTAAAGACGGGAATGTTTTTTTCCGCCGCAAAGCGGTGCACCGGCGATGGCTGCTCGCTCATGCCGCGCCCGGCACGACGTGGCGGCTGGGAATAGACCGCGACTACGTCATGACCCGCCTTGAGGATCGCATCCAGCACATGCAGGGAAAAATCAGGCGTGCCCATAAAGGCGAGGCGCAGCTTGGTCATGGCCTGCTCTCCGGCGGGGTCAAGGCGGCCAATCAGGCCGTTACCTTTTCCTGCTGCGATTTTTTCTGCTTGAGCAGCTTCTTCAGCATCATCTCGCGTTTGACGCGCGAGAGATGGTCGATGAAGAGCACCCCTTTGAGATGATCCATTTCATGCTGCAGGCAGGTGGCCAGAAGCCCGTCGCAGTCCATCTCGCGAATTTCGCCCTGATAATCGAGGAAGCGCACGCGGCACTGCGCGGGGCGTTCCACATCCTCATAGAAATCAGGCACCGAGAGGCAGCCCTCTTCATAGATGGCGTGATCTTCCGAGGTGCTGAGAATTTCGGGATTGACGAAATAGCGCGGGGCTGGTGCGTCGTCCTCGCCCGACAGATCCATGACGATGACCTGCTTGGGCACACCCACCTGAATGGCGGCCAGACCGATACCGGGGGCCGCATACATGGTTTCGAGCATGTCATCCATGAGCGCACGCAGCTCGTCGTCCACCTTTTCAACGGGTGTCGAGACCTGCTTGAGGCGCGGATCGGGCGCTGTGATGATGTTTCGTAGGGCCATGAGCTTGAAATAAGCGCCTGAGAGGAAACGGTCAAGATGGCGGGGGATGCGATTGCCCCCTTGAGGGCGGGAATCGGGCTATATTCAGGGCCAAATCAAAGGATGACGGCCATGGAATATCTCAATAATCCCCAAATTGCTGCGACCCTCATTATGGGCGCTGTCCTGGCCGTGCTCGGGCTTGCCGCCATTATCCTCCTGCTCACGCGCAAGACATCGGGCGATTTTTCCGCCCTCGAGGTCAAGATTGACGATCTGACGGCCCGGCTGAGCACACTTGATCACGACTACAAGACCCAGAATGGCGCGATCACGGCCATGGCAGCGGCCCAGTCGACCAATGCGGGCGAGTTGACCCGGACGCTGAATGAACGCCTTGATCAGGGCATCAAGACCATTCAGGCCGCCGTTCAGGCCATGGACAAGAGCGCCGAGGCGGGTCGTGAAGCCTTGCGCGAACTGGTGGAGCAAAAGCTGGACGTCTCGACCACCAAACACAGCGAGGCGGCTACCGCGCTGCGCAACGAGCTCACCAGGAATTTCACCGAGACGAGCAATCTCATCACCCAGACCATGCGGCAGATGGGTGCCGACCAGCAGGCGCGCCTCAATGAATTTTCCGCCCGCATCGTCGAACTCACCAAGCAGCAGGGCGAGGGACAGGAAAAACTGCGCCTGACGCTTGAGTCCCAGCTCGACAAGCTGCGGCAGGAAAACAGCGTCAAGCTCGACGAGATGCGCCAGACGGTCGATGAAAAACTACAATCAACACTTGAGAAGCGGCTGGGTGAATCCTTCAAGACCGTCAGCGAGCAGCTCAAGCATGTGCATGAGGGTCTGGGCGAGATGCAGAATCTCGCGACCGGCGTTGGCGATCTCAAGCGGGTGCTCACCAATGTGAAGACACGCGGCACCTGGGCTGAAATCCAGCTCGGCATGTTGCTGGAAGATTATCTCGCCGCCGAGCAATTCGTGGTCAATGCCACGATGAAACCCGGCAGTACAGAGCGCGTCGAATTTGCCATCCGCTTTCCCGCACGCGATGGCGACGACACCGATATCTTCCTGCCCATCGACTCCAAGTTCCCCCGCGAGGATTATGAGCGGCTGGTGGTGGCCTCGGAAGCAGGCGACATTGCCGCGGTGGAGGCGGCGGCTCAGGCCCTGGAAAATTCCATCAGGAATTCCGCCAAGACCATTTCGGAAAAATACATCAACCCGCCGCATACCACCGATTTCGGCATTCTGTTCCTGCCCACCGAAGGCCTTTTTGCCGAAGTGCTGCGTCGCCCCGGCTTTCTGGAAAAGCTGCAGCGCGAATATCGCGTCACCGTTGCCGGCCCCACCACGCTTTCCTCGCTGCTCAGCGCCTTCCAGATGGGCTTCCGCTCGCTCGCCATTCAGCAGCGCTCGGGCGAGGTCTGGAAAATCCTCGGGGCGGTCCGCACCGAATTCGGCAAGCATGGTCAGGTCCTCAAGCGCCTCAAGGATCAGCTCAATGCTGCCTCCAACAGTGTCGATGCGCTGGGAACGCGCACACGCGCCATGAACAAGCAGCTGCGTGATGTCGAGGCGCTGCCGACAGGGGGCACACCGGACCTGCTGGAGCTTGTGACCCCGGATGACGAGGACAGCGACTGAGAATGCGGCGCAATTTTAGCGTTTTCTGCGAATGAAACGCATCATCAGTCCACGTCATATTATTTCTTTGTGACAGACGGAATTTCACATTCGTCACGTATATGATCCTGATTATCATCCGGCGCCGCTCTTAATCGCGCCTCAAGTTCAGGATCCAAAATGACCGACACCCCGCAAGCCCAGATCAAGGTCTGGGATATTTTTATCCGGATATTTCACTGGACCCTCGTGGTCGCCTTTTCCATCGCCTTCTTCACCGAGGGCGACCCCTTCTGGCTGCACACAAGCGCTGGCTTCGTGGTGGCCGGGCTTGTGGCCGCGCGTCTCGTGTGGGGGGTCGTCGGACCCGAGCATGCCCGCTTCAAAAATTTCGCCTATGGGCCGCGCGCCGTCTTTGGCTATCTCTTTGATCTCATCCGCTTTCGCTCCAGCCGCTATCTGGGGCACAGCCCCGCTGGCGGGGCCATGGTGATTGCGCTGATGATTGGCCTTGTCGGGACAACGGCAAGCGGGATCACTATGTATTTCACACATGAGGAACCTGACATTCGGAGCGAAAGCGTGATGTCAGCGGACGTGATGCACATTGAACAGGGTGACGAAGACGCGCATGACGATGGCAAAGAGCACGAAGAAAGCTTCATTGTGGAAGTTCATGACGTACTCGGGCACCTCACTTTCTTTCTGGTGCTCTTCCATATTGCCGGGGTGACGCTGGCAAGCTTTGCCCATCACGAAAATCTGTCCCGCGCCATGATCACTGGCATGAAACGGCCATAGTTATCCGCTCTTCGCCCCAAAAAGAGGGCGCGGTGTCTCCTTTCCTTTGTTAGGCTTGCCCCGGCATGTGCAGACATGTCCGGGGCAATCGCTGAAACAAAAGGGGACTGGGGTATGGAAACGGTTGAAGCATTTGTAGGCTGGCTCGACGGCCTGTTATGGGGCGTCCCCATGCTGGTGGCGCTCTCCACGGTCGGCGTCTTCCTGATGATCGGCCTGCGTTTCATCCCCTTGCGCAAAATCCCCGCCGCCTTTGCCCTTATCCGCAAACCATCTGCGGGCGCAGGTGATATCTCGTCATTCCAGGCCCTGATGACCGCGCTTGCCGCTACCGTCGGGACCGGCAACATTGCCGGTGTTGCCACGGCCATCTTCCTCGGCGGCCCCGGCGCGCTGTTCTACATGTGGCTGATTGCCCTTGTCGGCATGGCGACAAAATATGCCGAAGCTGTCTGTGCCATCGCCTATCGCGAAGTTGATGCCAATGGCGATCATGTCGGCGGGCCGATGTATTACATCAAGAATGGGGTGGGGAAGACATATCCGGCCCTGGCGGCTGTGCTCGCGCCTGCCTTTGCCATCTTCACGGCGCTTGCCGGTTTTGGTATCGGCAATGGCGTGCAGGCCAACACGGTTGCGCATGCGCTGGATGTAA
The DNA here is from genome assembly GCA_016124805.1 of Hyphomicrobiales bacterium. Taxonomy (GTDB): domain Bacteria; phylum Pseudomonadota; class Alphaproteobacteria; order Parvibaculales; family Parvibaculaceae; genus Parvibaculum. The sequence continues at coordinate 167,606 of WGND01000009.1, forward strand.
ATTTCGGCGTCCCTGTGATGTGGTCAGGCCTCTTCATGATGGTGGCGGTCGGCCTCGTCCTTATCGGCGGCATCCGTCGCATTGGTGAGGTCGCCGGCGCGCTCGTGCCGGCCATGATCGTGCTCTATATGGGCGCGGCCATTATCATCCTCATCATCAATGCCGCTGCCATCCCCGACGCGCTTGCCCTCGTGTTCCGCCATGCCTTCGAGCCCGCGGCCGCAACAGGCGGCTTTGCGGGCGCAACGGTTGCCGCGGCCATGCGCTTTGGTATCGCGCGCGGCGTCTTTTCCAATGAAGCCGGTCTTGGCAGTGCGCCCATCGCGCATGCCGCCGCCAAGACAAATGATCCGGTGCAGCAGGGCCTGATCGGCATGCTCGGCACCTTCATCGACACGCTGATCGTGTGCACGCTCACAGGCATGGTCATTCTGACCTCAGGCCATTGGGATGGTGGTGCCACAGGGGCCGAGCTGACCAGTGAGGCCTTTTCCGCTACCTTCAGCTATGGCAACACGATTGTCGCGATTGCGCTGTCGCTCTTTGCCTTCACGACACTTCTGGGCTGGAGCTATTATGGCGAACGCGCCGTCGCCTATCTCTTCGGCACCAAAGGCATCATGCCCTATCGCATCATCTGGGTGCTGGCGATCCCGGTGGGGGCCATGACGAGCCTTGATTTCATGTGGCTGCTGGCTGACGCACTCAACGCCATGATGGCCATTCCCAACCTCATCGCGCTGGTCATTCTGGCGCCGGGCGTCTTTGAGCTGACGCGCAACTATTTTGCCACTGGCGGGCTGACCGCTGGCGACTGAGAATTGCACCTGACTGACATGGAAAAGGCCGTCGCAGAAATGTGGCGGCCTTTTTTTAAAACGGACGGCGCGATTTCATGGCCGCAGCAAGCGTGCCGTCATCGAGATAATCCAGTTCACCGCCCACCGGCACGCCATGGGCCAGGCGCGAGACAGACAAACCCAGACCGCTCAGGCGGTCGGTGATGTAATGGGCCGTCGCCTGCCCGTCGACTGTGGCATTCATTGCCAGAATGACTTCCTGGATGTCGCCATTGCCTGCCCGCTCGACAAGCTTGCCGATATTGAGATCATTGGGGCCGACGCCATCAAGCGCGGAGAGCACGCCACCCAGCACATGGTAGCGTCCCTTATGGGCGCCTGCGCGCTCCAGCGCCCAGAGATCGCCGACATCTTCCACCACGCACAGCGCGGTCGGTTCACGGCGGTCATCGCGGCAAATGGTGCAGGGGTCCTGCGTATCGACATTGCCGCAGATTGTGCAGATGCAGGCCTTTTCCACGGCGTCCGCCATGGCAGCCGTCAGTGGTACAAGCAGCGTTTCCTTGCGCTTGATCAGCTGCAGCACGGCGCGGCGTGCGGAACGGGGGCCAAGCCCGGGCAATTTGGAAAGAAGCGCAATCAGGCGCTCGATTTCAGGGCCGGTCACAGCGGCCATGCGTTAGAGCCCGAGACCGGGTGGCAGGCCCATGCCGCCGGTGAGCGCCTTCATCTGCTCGGCAGCCGCCGCTTCCGCCTTGGCCTTGGCATCATTGAAGGCGGCGACCACAAGGTCTTCGAGAATTTCGCGTTCCGATTCCACCATCAGGCTGGGATCAATATGGAGCTGACGCATGAAGCCCTTGCCGTTCACCACCACACGCACGAGGCCCGCTCCGGAGCTGCCTTCCACCTCCAGCGTCTCCAGAGAGGCCTGCATCTCTTCCATTTTTGACTGCAGGGCTTTGGCCTGCTTCATGATGTCGGTGATGTTCTTCACTCGTTGATATCCAGTTCATCAAAGTTGCCGTCGAAATCTTCCAGCTCATCGGGATTGGCCGGCAGCAGCGCCTCGCCCTCGGGAATGGCCAGACCGGGCACACGCACATCAATGATGTCCGCCCCCGGAAAGGCCGTCAGCGCCGCCTTGACGAGCGGGTCCTGCCGGGCTTCTTCCTTGAGCGCCTCCTCGCGTGATTTTGCCGCCTCGCGCAATGTGGGCGTCGCCTCGACCGCGCCCCGCGCGATGGAAACAAACCAGCGCTCGCCTGCCGCCCGCGACAGCTTTTCAGACAGCTCGCTGACAATGGTGGTTGGCGTGCCTTCCAGAAGCGTCAGCTCGATGCGGCCCTTTTCGAAACTGACAAGCCGCACACCGGCTTCCAGCGTCGCCTTCATCTTGATGTCGCGCTGTTTGGCAAAGAGCTCGATCACATCTTCAAACCGCGCGAAGGCCACAGTCTGCTTCTGTGGCGCGGCGGGCTGGCTGCGGAGGCTGGCATCGCCGCGCACATCAACAGAGGCCGCATAGTCGGCGCGACCGCCGCCCGAGACACTGCGAAGCTGCGCGCGTTCACCGCCACTGCCGCCCTGCGGCTGTCGGGGGGCGGGACCGGTTGAGACCGCGCCGCCGTTTTTAAGCTGTTCCATCAGGTCTTCGGGGCCGGGGCCTTCAGCGACATAGGCAATGCGCACCAGCACCATTTCGGCCGCCGCAATGGGGCGGGCGGCGGCACTGACTTCCGAAATGCCTTTGAGCAGCATCTGCCATGTGCGCGACAATACGCGGATCGGCAGCTTTGCCGCCATCTCGCGGCCGCGTGTGCGCTCGGTCTCCGACATCGCCACATCATCGCCCGCACTATCGACAAGCTTCAGGCGGGTCAGCCAATGAGTGAGCTCGGCCAGATCAGACAGCACGACAGCGGGATCGGCACCGATTTCATATTGGGCGCGCAACTCGGCCAGCGCGGCACCAATGTCGCCCTTCATCAGGCAGTCAAAAAGATCAAAAATGCGCGCGCGATCTGCCAGCCCCAGCATGTCACGAATATCGGCTTCATGGACACCGTCTTCACCATAGGCAATGGCGCGATCCAGCAGCGAGAGCGAGTCGCGCGCCGAACCATCGGCGGCGCGCGCCAGAAGTTTCAGCGCCGCCTCTTCGATCTCGACATTTTCCTTGCCCGCGACACCGCCGAGAAGCTGCGTGAGTTCCTCGACACTCAGGCGGCGCAGGTCAAAACGCTGGCAGCGCGAGAGCACCGTGATCGGCACCTTGCGGATTTCGGTCGTGGCAAAAATGAATTTCACATGGGCCGGCGGTTCCTCAAGCGTTTTCAGCAGGCCGTTGAAGGCCTGTTTCGACAGCATGTGGACTTCGTCGATGATATAGACCTTGTAGCGGGCCGAGACGGGCAGATAGCGCACGCCGTCAATGATCTCGCGAATATCGTCAATACCGGTGCGCGAGGCGGCGTCCATTTCCATCACATCGACATGGCGGCTTTCCATGATGGCGTCGCAATGCACGCCCGGCCCGTCCATATGAATGGTCGGCGCGGTGACGCCGGGTTTTTCATAATTCAGCGCCCGGGCCAGAATGCGCGCGGTGGTGGTTTTGCCCACCCCGCGCACGCCGGTCAGCATGAAGGCATGGGCAATGCGGCCACTCTCAAAGGCATTGGAAAGCGTGCGCACCATGGCTTCCTGGCCGAGCAGGTCGTCAAAGATGGTGGGGCGGTATTTGCGTGCGAGAACCTGATAGCCAGAGGCCTTGGCCCGGGTTGCAGGTGGGGTGGCGTCGCCGCCCAGCAGGTCGAAGCCGGGCTCGGTGGCGGGATCAGGGCGATACGGTTCGTCGAGCGTGAGCCCGTCTGCCGCATTGTCCTCATGATCATCCATTTCTCGCCCTGCTCGCCGCTCTAGATGAAATGGGTGGGAGGCTGGACGAACAACCCGAGGCTGACTCGTTGCGGCTGCTTCCTTCCGGACCTGACCGGGTTGGCGAGGGACTCGTCCGCCGCCAACCTCCCAAGGCGACTATATCAGGCACAAGCGCCCCCGATGCAAGGGCAGGAGACGGATTTCCTCAGAAAATCCCGCCATTGAGCCAAAGACGGGGCTGTGCGAGGCTGCGCCACCTCAAAATCAACAACATGCCCGGTTCCGCGATGTCCCTTCCTGAAAATCCCAATATTTTTGCCAATAATCCGCTCGATCGCATGAGCGAGAAACGCACCGATGCCGACTGGCTCGCTGAAAAGCGGGCTGATCCCACGAGCCTTTTTGTGCCGATGTGGCGACTCCAGCCCTTCGTGCTGCCAGAATCGGCGCCCAATTCGGGCAAGGATGTGGGCTGGATGCCGATGGCGATTCTGCCGGAGCTGGCCGCCCCTGACGCGGTGGTGATTTTTCTCGGCATCAACAAGCGCGGCAAGGCGCTTTTTGCCGCCGATATCAGCGCGATCAAGGACCCTGAAAACGCACCCGCCCTCAAGGGCCTCGGCAGCTTCGGCGATCTGCGCGGGCTGGCGATGGCAAGCGAATTGTCGCCTACCGAGCTTGCGATTCTTGCCCAGGCCAAATCCATGATCGACTGGCATCTGCGCCATGGCTTCTGCTCGGTCTGCGGCCAGCCATCCGTGATGGCGGAAGCCGGCTACAAGCGCAGCTGCCCGTCCTGCAAGGCCGAGCATTTTCCGCGCACCGATCCGGTTGTCATCATGCTGCCCATACTGGGTCAGAGCTGCTTTGTCGGACGCCAGAAAATCTGGCCCAAGGGCATGTTTTCCTCGCTCGCCGGTTTCATTGAACCCGGTGAATCCATCGAGGAAGCCGTTGCGCGCGAGCTCAAGGAAGAAGCCGGGCTAACCGTGTCGCAAGTCACCTATCACTCCACACAGCCCTGGCCCTATCCCTCCTCGCTGATGATCGGCTGCCATGCCGTTGCTGTGACCGGTGACTATCAGGTCGATGGGGTGGAGCTCTCCGAAGGCCGCTGGATCAATCGCGACGATGCCCGCGCCGTGCTGACAGGCAAGGGCGACGGGTCCATCTGGTTCCCGCCGTCCTTTGCCATCGCGCATCAGCTCATCAAGGCCTTTGTTGAAGGAACGGTCTGAGCCTAGCGCCAGTAGCCTGCGACCCAGACATGGCCATGCGGCGTGTTGCGCCAGTGACCGGGAACCCAGACACCGCGCGGATGGCGTTCCCAGTAACCGGGCACCCAGACATAACGCGGGCCCGCCCAGCGATAATATCCGCCGATCCAGACCGCGTGCGGTCCCGGTCGCACCGGGCGCACTTCCACAAGGGCGCGCGGCGGCGCCTTGTGCACATAAACCACGGTCGGTGCATGTCGCGGCGAAACAACAACAGCGCCGCGCGCCTCAGCGGCTGACGTCATAAACCCGAGAGACGCAAGGCCGAGAACACCCGCCAAAAGATATTGCCGCCCTCGCGAGAATTGATTTCCTTTTGCCATTTTGTGGCTCCATCACGCTTTGCGTACCCCGCTGAGACAATACGCAGCCGGGCCACAATTCCGTCGCGCGATCAGGACATTCAGTTGACGGGCTTGGCAAGGCTCGCGCGATAGGGATGGGCTTTATAAACGCCGAGAATCTTGAGCTCGGAAGTGAAGAACTCAAGCTCTTCCAGCGCCAGTCGCACATTGCGCGAGGCGGGATGGCCTTCAATATCGGCATAGAACTGGCTCGCATTGAAGGAGCCTTCCAGCTGATAGCTTTCAAGCTTGGTCATGTTGACGCCATTGGTGGCAAAGCCGCCCATGGCCTTGTAAAGCGCGGCGGGCACGTTGCGCACGCGGAAGATGAAGCTCGTGATGACGGGGCCGTCTTCAGGCTCGGCATCATTGGGCTCATTGGCCATGATGATGAAGCGCGTGGTGTTGTGTTCGGCGTCTTCAATATCGGCCTTCAGAACATCCAGCCCGTAAATTTCGGCAGCGAGCTTTGAGGCAATGGCCGCACGCGCGACATCACCTGCCTGCGAAATGATGCGGGCAGAGCCTGCCGTATCCACCCCGACAATCGGCGTGAGGCCCAATTCGCGGATCACGTCGCGGCACTGACCGAGCGCCATGACATGGCTCTCCACTGTTTTGAGATCGCTCAGCTTGGCCCCCTTGAGGCCGAGAAGCTGATGGCGCACGCGCAGAAAATGTTCGCCCACAATATAGAGAGACGAGCCGGGGATCAGATGATGAATATCGGCCACGCGCCCGGCGACAGAATTTTCAATCGGGATCATGGCGAGCCGCGCCTTACCCTCGGCGATGGCGGCAAACACATCCTCAAAGGTCGGGCATGGCATCACCGTCATGTCGGGAAAGGCTTCCTGACAGGCAATATGCGAATTGGCGCCGGGTTCGCCCTGAAAGGCGATGATACTGTCTGCTGCGGCAGCGGATGCTTTGGCCATGTCGGTCTTTCTCAGGAAGGCGCGGACGGCGCAAGCGCGGCACGGGCCTTTTCAAGGTCGGCGGGAGTATCGACACCGAGCGGAACAGTGTCAACGAGCGCCACCTCAATCGACATGCCCGCTTCCAGCGCGCGCAACTGTTCAAGTTTTTCGCGCAGTTCCAGCGGCGAGGGCGGCAATTGCACGAAACGGGCAAGGGCTGAACGGCGATAGCCATAAAGCCCGATGTGATGATAAAGCGGGCCCTCGCCCCAGGGGGCCGTGGCGCGTGTGAAATAGAGGGCGCGGCCCATGCCCTGCGCGTTAAAGGTCGTGACGGCTTTCACCACATTCGGATTGGTGCGCTCGGTCTCATCGCTGATTTCGGCTGCCAGTGTGGAAATATCCGCGCCGGGACGCGTCAGCGCTTCATAGGCGAGGCGGATCAGGGCCGGATCAAGCGTCGGCAGGTCACCCTGCACATTGATGATGATCTCATGCGTCCCATCCGGGTCGATCTCCTGAAGCGCCGCCCAGACGCGGTCAGAGCCCGAGGGCAGATCGGGATCGGTCATCACGGCCTCGCCACCGGCGGCGCGAACGGCTTCGGCCACCTCGATTTCGGCCGCCGCAATCACCACCCGGCCAAGACCTGATTCCGAAGCGCGGCGCCAGACCTGCACGATCATGGGGACCCCGCAAATATCGGCGAGCGGCTTGCCCGGCAGACGACTGGACGCCATGCGGGCCGGAATCACGATCACGGGATTGCCGGCAGCGGCCTTGCTGGGCGCGGTTTTCGCTGTCATTTCCTGTCTTTCTTCCCTTTCAGCCCGGCGTCACAGCCTTCCAGATGCGACGGATCGCCGCAACTCATGGCCTGTGTTTTGTTTTCTGACAAAACCGGGATTGCCTCCAAATGCCGTCCGTTGCCGCGTTGAGCGGATAAAAGTCGCTCTCTGCCATGGATTCGAGGGCCCTCCCCGCCTCCGGGCGCACTTATACGTCTTGCAGCGAAGCGGCGGAAGCGGCTAATCTCCGCGCGAATTCCTTGGGGGATGTGACAGGCGCGGCGATTCGCTCTGCGCCTTATTGAGATATTGTACCCCCTCACTCACGAAACTGACCGGGCGGAGCTTTAGCCGATGGATTCGAACGAACGGAACAAGATTTTTATGGCCGTGCTGTTTTCAGTGCTGGCCGTGCTCGGCGTGGCCAATCTCGCGGAATATCTCTACGAGGCAGAGCCTGCCAGCCAGGATGCCTATGTTGTGGCCGATGCCACCGCTGAGGGGGCCGATTCCACTGCCGAGGCAGCCCCTGCCGAAGTCGAGACACCGCTGCCCGTGCTGTTGGCTTCGGCTGATCCGGCCCGTGGCGAAAAAGCCGCCAAGAAATGCGGTGCCTGCCATAATTTCGAAGAAGGTGCCGGCGCCAAGATCGGCCCCGACCTTTATCATGTGGTTGGCCGCAAGGTCGCCTCGATGGACGGCTTCCAGTATTCAGCAGCCATCAAGGCCCATGGCGGCAACTGGACATTTGCCGAGCTCAATCACTTCATCACCAATCCGAAGAAATATATCGAGGGCACAGCCATGAGCTTTGCCGGTGTGAAGAAGCCGCAGGAACGCGCCGACATCATCGCCTATCTCAACACGCTGGGCAGCAACCTGCCTTTGCCCGCTGTTGAGTCAGCGCCCGCCGAGGCAGCCCCTGCAGAAGCGGCGCCTGCCGCCGAATAATCTTCGCGCAGATTACAAAATTTTAAGACGCGTCCGGAAAATCGCCGGGCGCGTTTTTCTTTGGGCGACGCGCACGACAAAAAGTGGTCACATTGCGGGAGAAGATTGAGCACTCGACACAGACAAAGAAAATCACGTGAGGGGAAAATGATGCAGATGAAGAATGCAGGGCGCGTATATCACATCGGCAAACGCATCGGACCTGCCCTTCTTCTCGGCCTTGCCCTTTCAGCCTCGCTTGTCGCGACCGCACAGGCTGACATTCTGCGTCACGGCTCATCGCTTTTCGGCAATCTGAAATATGCCGATGATTTCAAGAAATTCGACTATGTGAATCCGGACGCCCCCAGGGACGGCGAAGCGGTAATGGCGGCCATCGGCAGCTTTGACAGCTTCAACGGTTTCATCGTCACAGGTCAGCCACCGGCCGGGCTCGGTCTCATCTACGACACGCTGATGACCGGCGCGCTTGATGAAGCCGGTTCGGAGTATGGCCTGATTGCCGAGAGCCTCTCCTATCCCGATGACTATTCCTCCGTCACCTACAAGCTGCGTCCGGAAGCGCGTTTTGCCGACGGTAAAGCCATCACGGCGGATGACGTGGTCTGGACCTTTGAAACGCTCAAAGCCAATCATCCTTTCTATGGTGCCTATTATGCCAATGTGATGAAAGCCGAAGCGCTGGATCCCCACACCGTCAAATTCAGCTTCTCGGAAAAGAACAACCGCGAGCTGCCGCAGATTGTCGGCCAGTTGCCCGTCCTGCCCAAACATTACTGGACGGGGAAAGATGCCGAGGGCAAGCCGCGCGACATCACCAAGACAACACTCGAAGTGCCGCTGGGAAATGGCGCCTATAAAATCACCGCCTTCACACCGGGCCGCAGCATCACCTATGAGCGCGTCGAGGATTATTGGGCCAGGGACCTGCCGGTCAATATCGGCGCCAATAATTTCAAGACGCTGCGCTATGAATATTTCAAGGACCCGACCATCGCCTTTGAAGCCTTCAAGGCGCATCAGGTCGATTTCTGGCGCGAGACCAGTTCCAAGAACTGGGCAACCGCCTATGACATTCCCGCCGTCAAGGACGGGCGCATCATCAAGGAAGAACTCAGCACAAAGAACAATGAGGGCATGCAGGGCTTTGCCTTCAATCTGCGACGCGCCAAGTTCTCTGACCCGCGCGTGCGCGAGGCCTTTGACTGGGCGTTTGATTTTGGCTGGATGAACAAGAATATCTTCTATGGCGCCTATGTGCGCTCCGACAGCTATTTTGCCAATTCCGAACTCGCCGCCACCGGCGTCCCGACCGGCCTGGAGCTTGCCATTCTCGAGCCCTTCAAGGACCAGTTGCCGCCCGCCCTTTTCACGCAAGCCTATGTGACACCGAAAACGGATGGCAGCGGCAACAACCGCGCCAATCTGCGCAAGGCCATTACCCTGCTCAAAGAGGCCGGCTGGAGCGTGAAGGACGGGGTGCTTACAAGTGAGAAAACGGGTGAGCCATTTACGGTCGAATTCATGCTCGACAATCCCGCCTTTGAGCGCGTCGTCGCCCCCTATATCCAGTCGCTCAAGCGTCTCGGCATTCAGGCGACGTTGCGCACCATCGATACCGCGCAATATCAGAATCGCCTCGACAAGCGTGACTTCGACATGGTGGTGGCGAGCTTTGGCCAGTCCATGTCACCGGGCAATGAGCAGCGCGGTTTCTGGGGTTGCGCGGCCGCCAAGGAAGACGGCAGCCGCAATGTCATGGGCATTTGCGATCCGGTAATCGAAAAGCTGATCGACCGCGTGATCTTTGCCAAGAGCCGCGAGGAACTTGTCGCCGCCACCCATGCGCTGGATCGCGTGCTGCTGTGGCATCATTACCTCGTGCCCAACTGGTACTCGCCCTATGAGCGGGTTGCTTATTGGTCCGGCATTGCGCGGCCTGCCAAAACACCTGACTATTCTATCGGCTTCCCCTCCATCTGGTGGCACAATCCCCAAGGTGAAACCGCCAAGCCGAGTGAACAGTGAACGACATATCTGCCTTTCATCGCCGTGACATGCTGCGCCTCATGGGGTCGGCGGCTGCCCTCGCGCTGCTACCCGCCAGACGCGCCCATGCGCAAAGCGTGACCGGCCAGCACGGGCTCTCCTTTTTCGGCGACCTGAAATATCCCAAAGGCTTTGCCCATTTCGATTATGTGAACCCTGCCGCGCCCAAGGGCGGCACGCTTTCCCAGATCGGACCGACGGCTGCCTATAATGCCGGCTTTGAAAGCTTCGACACGCTTAATGGCTATATCCTCAAGGGCAATGCAGCGCAGCGTCTCGACCTTCTTTTCGACACGCTCATGAGGCGCGCCTATGACGAGCCTGATGCACTTTATGGAATGGTCGCCGAGACCATCGACATCAGCCCGGACGGCAACACACTCACCTTCCATCTGCGTGAGGCGGCCCGCTTCCATGACGGCACCAGGCTGACAGCCGAGGATGCCGCCTTCTCCTTCCAGCTTCTGAAGGACAAGGGCCATCCGCTCATCGCCTCCAATCTGCTTGAAGTTGAAAGCTTCAAGGCGGCGGACCCGCAAACACTCGTGATCACGCTCACCGGCAGACAGACCCGCGACCTGCCGCTTTTCATTGCCGGTTCCCTGCCCGTTTTCTCCAAGGCTTTCTATTCAAGCCATGACTTCGCCGACACGCTCGACAAGCCGCTCGGCAGCGGTCCCTATCGCGTGGCCTCGGTTGATCCCGGTCGGCAGATCACCTATGAGCGCGTCGCCGATTATTGGGCGCGCGATCTCAATGTGAATATCGGCCAGTGGAATTTCGATCAGTTGCAGTTTGAATATTTCCGTGACCGGACCGTCGGCTTTGAAGCCTTCGCCGCCCGGCAATATCTGCTGCGCGAGGAATTCACCTCCAAGGTCTGGGCCACGCAATATGATTTCCCGGCGGTCAAGGAAGGCAAGGTGCGCCTGCTCACCCTGCCTGATGCCACGCCGTCAGGCGCGCAGGGCTGGTTCATCAATACGCGGCGCGACAAATTCAAGGATGTCCGGGTGCGCGAGGCGATTGGTCTGGCCTTTGATTTTGAGTGGACCAACCGCAACATGTTCCACGATCTCTATCTGCGCACTTCAAGCTATTTTGAAAATTCGCCGATGAAGGCATCAGGCACACCCGATGCCGCCGAGCTCGCCTTGCTGGAACCCTTCCGCGATCAGCTTCCTGAGTCCGTTTTCGGCCCCGCCTACACAGCGCCCGTCAGCGATGGCAGCGGCAAGGATCGCCGCCTGTTGCGCCAGGCAGCCGGGCTTCTTGATGAGGCGGGCTGGCGCGTGGTGGATGGCCAGCGCCGCAACAATGCAGGCGAAGCGCTGACCATCGAAATTCTCGGCACCGACGCGCTCTGGGAGCGCATTGCGGGCAATTACGTCCAGAACCTCAAGCTGCTCGGCATTGAAACCAGCTTGCGCACGGTTGATTCCGCGCAATATCAGGACCGACTCAAAAATTTCGATTTTGATCTCGCCGTGCAGCGCTTTTCCATGGGCCTCACGCCCGGCATTGAGACGCGCGGCTATCTCACCTCCAAATATGCCAATCTCTCCGGCAGCAACAATCTGCCCGGCATTGCCGATCCCGTTGTCGATGCGCTGGTGGAAACCATCATCGCCGCCGCCGACCGCCCCAGCCAGGAAACCGCCTGCAAGGCGCTGGACCGGGTGCTCCGGGCTGGCCATTATTGGGTGCCGCATTGGTATAAAGCGTCCCACACCCTTGCATTTTGGGACATCTATGCCTTTCCTGAGACGCAGGCGCGCTATGATCGTGCCATCGAATCGACTTGGTGGGTTGATCCGGCAAAGGCCGAGCGTCTCGGCATCAAGGAATAAGCATGTCTGCCTATATTGTCCGACGCCTGCTGCTGATGATTCCCACCATTCTGGGGATTCTCTTTGTCAGCTTCGTCATTGTGCAGTTTGCGCCGGGCGGGCCCATCGAGCAGATCATCGCCAAGCTTTCCGGTACCGAGATTTCGGCCACCGCGCGCTTTGGCGGCGGCACGGGCGGCGACTTTTCGCAACAGAATGCCGGCGGCGGGGCCGATCAGGCCATCAACAGCAAATATCGCGGCGCGCAGGGGCTCGACCCCGCCTTCATCAAATCGCTCGAAGTGCAGTTCGGCTTCGACAAGCCCTGGTATGAGCGCTTCGGCAAAATGGTCTGGGACTATTCCCGCTTCCATTTCGGCACCAGCTATTTCCGCGATGTCAGCGTGTTGCAGCTTATCGGCGAAAAAATGCCGGTCTCCATTTCGCTCGGCCTCTGGACGACGCTGCTCACCTATTTCATTTCCATTCCGCTCGGCATCCGCAAGGCGGTGCAGGATGGCAGCCGTTTCGATACCTGGACCAGTGCCGTCATCATCATCGGCTATGCCGTGCCGGGCTTTCTTTTTGCCGTCTTCCTGATTGTGCTTTTTGCCGGCGGTACCTTTTTCAGCATCTTCCCCTTGCGCGGGCTCGGCTCCGACAATTGGGAGACCTTGAGCCTTGGCGGCAAGGTGCTCGACTATCTTTGGCATCTGGTGCTACCCATTTCGGCTATGGTGATTGGCGGCTTTGCCACAACGACGCTGCTGACGAAAAATTCCTTCCTTGATGAAATCCGCAAGCAATATGTCGTCACCGCCCGCGCCAAGGGCCTTGCCGAACGCGATGTGCTTTATGGCCATGTCTTCCGCAATGCCATGCTGATCGTTATTGCCGGTTTTCCCGGCGCCTTTATCGGTGCCTTCTTCACCGGCGCGCTGCTGATCGAAACGATTTTCTCGCTCGACGGGCTCGGCCTGCTTTCCTATGAGGCCATCGTCAATCGCGATTATCCCATCGTCTTTGCCACGCTCTATATCTTCGGCCTGATGGGGCTCGTCATCTCGCTCATCAGCGACCTCACCTATACATGGGTGGACCCGCGCATCGATTTTGAATCGCGGGAGGTCTGAGCCATGTCCTCGCTTGATCTGCGCCGCAATCTCTTTGCCATCTTCCCGCCGATCCGCATCAGCCCGATCAATCAGCGGCGCTGGCGCAACTTCAAGGCCAACCGGCGCGGCTATTGGAGCCTCTGGATTTTTCTGGCGCTATTCTTCCTCTCGCTTTTTGCCGAATTCATCGCCAATGACCGTCCCTTCCTCGTTACCTATCAGGGCGAAGCCTATTTCCCCGTCTTTGCCGATTATCCCGAGACGACCTTTGGCGGCGAGTTTGAAACCAATGCCGATTATCGCGACCCTTATGTGCAGGACCTGATCAGACAGGATGGCGGCATCATGCTCTGGCCGCCCATCCGCTACAGCTATCAGACCATCAATCTCGATTTGCCCGTGCCGGCACCCGCCCCGCCCTCTGCCGAGAACCTGCTCGGCACGGATGATCAGGGCCGCGATGTGGTGGCGCGCCTGATTTATGGCTTCCGCATCTCGGTGCTTTTCGGCCTCGTGCTCACCATTCTCTCTTCCATCATCGGCATTGCGGCCGGCGCGGTGCAGGGCTATTTCGGCGGCTGGACGGATTTGCTTTTCCAGCGTTTCATCGAAATCTGGACGAGCGTGCCCTCGCTCTATCTGCTCATCATCATTGCCGCCGTCATCGCGCCCAATTTCTGGATCCTGCTTGGCATCCTGCTGCTGTTTTCATGGGTCTCGCTTGTCGGTGTGGTGCGCGCGGAATTCCTGCGCGGGCGCAATTTTGAATATGTGAAGGCAGCGCGCGCGCTCGGTCTCTCCAATGCCAAGATCATGTTCAAGCATCTGCTGCCCAATGCGATGGTTGCCACGCTCACCTTCATGCCCTTCATTCTGAATTCATCGATCACGACGCTGACCTCGCTAGACTTTTTGGGCTTCGGCCTGCCGCCCGGTTCCCCCTCGCTGGGTGAACTTCTCTCGCAGGGCAAGGCCAATCTGGAAGCACCCTGGCTCGGCCTCACCGGCTTCTTCTCCATCGCGATCATGCTGAGCCTGCTGATTTTTGTCGGTGAAGCCGTGCGCGATGCCTTTGATCCGCGCAAGGTGCTGCAATGAGCGGTCCCCTGATCAGCGTGAAGGAGCTCTCGGTCGCCTTCACCTCCGACGGGCAGGAAACGCTCGCGGTGGACAGCATCTCCTTCGACATCGAGCCCGGTGAGACGCTTGCCCTTGTCGGCGAGTCAGGCTCGGGCAAATCGGTTTCGGCGCTCTCGATCCTGCAATTGCTGCCCTATCCGCAGGCGCTGCATCCCTCAGGCAGCATCACCTTTGAGGGACGCAATCTGGTCGGCGCAAGTGAGACGGAGCTCCGCAAGATACGCGGCAACCGCATCACCATGGTCTTTCAGGAGCCCATGACCTCGCTCAATCCGCTGCATACGATTGAAAGACAAGTCGGCGAAGTGCTGACCCTGCACAAGGGCATGCGCGGCCCCGCCGTGCAGAAGCGCGTGTTGGAACTGCTGCATCGCGTCGGCATTCCCAATGCTGAAGAGCGCCTCAATGCCTATCCCCATCAGCTCTCCGGCGGCCAGCGCCAGCGCGTGATGATTGCCATGGCGCTGGCCAATGAGCCTGATCTGCTGATTGCCGACGAACCCACCACCGCGCTTGATGTGACGGTGCAGGCGCAGATTCTGGACCTGCTGCAGGAACTCAAACGCGAGATGGGCATGGCGCTGCTGCTCATCACCCATGATCTCGGCATTGTCCGCAAAATGGCAGACCGCGTCTGCGTCATGACCAACGGTCAGATCGTTGAGGAAGGCCCTGCCGAGCAGATATTCACGCAACCCGCGCATGAATATACGCAGCATCTTCTTGCCGCCGAACCCAAGGGCCGCCCGCCCGCCAGCCATGAAGACACGCCGGTCATCATGGAAGCCGACCATCTCAAGGTCTGGTTTCCGATCCGGGCCGGGCTGCTGCGCAAGACCATCGGCCATATCAAGGCCGTGGATGATGTCTCCTTCAAGCTGCATGCAAAGCGCACGCTGGGCGTTGTCGGTGAATCAGGCTCGGGCAAGACAACACTTGGTCTGGCGCTTTTGCGTCTCATTTCGAGTGAAGGCGGCATCCGTTTTGACGGACGCAATATTCAGGGCGAAGCCTCCAAGGCATTGCGACCTTTACGGCGCCACATGCAGATCGTCTTTCAGGACCCTTTCGGCTCGCTCAGCCCGCGCATGTCGGTTGGCAGCATTGTCGAGGAAGGTCTGCTGATCCAGATGCCCGACCTCAAGCCCGATGCCCGCCGCCAGCTTGTCAGCGAGGCGCTGGCCGAGGTTGGCCTTGACCCTGATACACAGGACCGCTACCCGCATGAATTTTCCGGTGGCCAGCGCCAGCGCATCGCGATTGCGCGGGCCATGGCGCTCAAGCCGCGCTTTGTCATGCTGGATGAACCCACCAGTGCGCTCGACATGTCGGTGCAGGCGCAGATTGTCGATCTGCTGCGCGACCTGCAGACGCGGCATGGCCTTGCCTATCTCTTCATCAGCCATGATCTGAAAGTTGTGCGCGCGCTCGCCGACGACATCATCGTCATGCGCGACGGCAAGGTGGTGGAAGCAGGCAGCGCCGATAAGATATTTGACGCGCCTGAAACCGGTTATACCAGGGCGCTGATGGCCGCCGCCTTTGATCTGGCCGCTGCCCCGGCTGGCACTGTTGCCTCCTGATCAGGCCTGTACGCGGAATGTCGCATTGGCCCGCGCAATCGGCGTGCCGTCGGCTGTCACCAGCGCATCGACAAATCCCATATTCTTGCCCGCCCGGATCACACGCGGTGTCACCTGCACCCATTGGCCGAGCTTGCCCGCGGCCAGATAATCAATATTCAGGCTCACCGTCACGGCGCCGCCTTTCGGCGTCTCGTTATTTTCGGCATAGGTCAGCACATAGCTGAGGCCCATAGCATTGTCGGCCAATGACGCGATAACGCCGCCATGCATCAGGCCGCGCGAGTTGCAATGCGCCGCGCGCAGTTCCAGTCCCAGTTCAAGGATGCCACCATTCTGTCGCGAATAGAGCGGCTCCCATGGATCGGTGACAGCGCTTTTGCGGAAATGCGGCGCAAAGCCCTCCGGCAGCTTCGGCATCACATGCCCTCACATCAGAAAGATATAGCCCTTGTCCGGCGGGCATTTGCCGTTGAGCACGGCGGCATAGGCCTTGGCAATCTCGGCTTGCCCCTTTTTTTCTTCAATGCCGAACCAGCCCGAGGCAGCGGTCACAAATTCTTTCAGCGCGCCTTGCGTGCGGGCATCAAATTCCTCGCGCCCCCAATCCTTGTTGCGCTTCACGATGCGGTCCGGCGCAAAGAAGAATTCCGGATGGGGGCCGGGCAGATCAGACGCACGACCACCTTCTTCCCAATGCGTGCCGCCCACGACAAGGCTGAATTTCAGCTTGTCACCAAAATGATGATGGATGCGCGAGCGCGTCTCGATGCTGCCCGCCATGTCGACAAAAAGGGCATCATCAAGTGTGGCCTTTTCGATGTCGTCATAGCTCAGCACTTCATCATACCAGCCCGTGCTTTTCACAAAATCGCGGCTTGCTGCAGAGGTCAGGCCCACAACCTTGATGCCCTGCGCCCTGCGCTTGGCCAGCGCCCAGGCCAGACCCAGCGATGTCTTGCTCGACGCGCTGGAAAGGATCACGCGTTTGGCGCCGAAAAAGCCTTTCTCGTCGAGAAAATCATCAATCAGGAACGAGGTGATCAGCAGCGGCCAGAGCACGGCATTGTTGTCTTCGGCGCGCGCATCAAGCGCGGAGGCTGCGGGCAGACGCGTATATTTGTTATAGGCAGGTGCCAGTCCGGCGCGATGGGCCGAGGCATCGACCAGCGCGTCGGGCTTCACGCGCGAGGCTTCGATTTTCAGATAGCTCGACATGGGGAAATAGCCAAAGAGCCTTTCGCCCACATTCACATCCGGATGTTTTGACTGCACGACCTGCGCATAACCCCAGACGGGAATGCGACCCCAGCCCTCAGGGGCGGGAAAGAAGGTCCAGTATTTCATGGCATCGCCATAGGCCGCATAGGTGATGTTGTTGGAGGTGAAGGCAAAGCGCTCCACCTTCACCAGAATATCGCCGTCCTTGAGTTCGGTGTCTGCCGTGGTCGCCGAGGGCACGATCTCGCTCTTGTGCAGATCACCCTTGCTCACCTGAAAATCCCAGGCCATGCCCGTATCACTCATGAAAATCTCCCTTGTCGGACGCCTGTGTCAGCGCCTCTGCCATTCCGTCAATTGCATGTGCCAAGCATATAGGCACGACGTCACGCGATTACAGCCTCTTGATCGAGGTCACATGGCCCGAGGCGCGCGCAATCCGCGTCATCGCAATATCAAGCCGCTCAATGGCGACGCGCATGTGATGGCCATTGGCATGGATGAGCCGCTGGTCATCCACCATGATGCCGACATGCCCCTTCCAGAACACCAGATCGCCGCGCTTGAGCGTCGTGAAATCAAGTGGTTCGGGCAGCGCTTCGCCGAGCGTGGCTTCCTGCATGTCCGTGTCGCGCAAAGATGTAATCCCGGCGCGCTCGAGTGCCAGCTGCACAAGGCCCGAACAATCCATGCCCATCGTGTCGCGGCCGCCCCAGAGATAGGGCACACCTAGAAATTCCTCGGCCACCGCCACATAGTCGCGCACATGCGAGCCGACAGGTGCGATATGCGCGGTGAAGATCCAGCCGCCGCGTTCAAGTTCGCTATATTCGCCGCTCGCGCCGGTCACGCGCAATTTGGCATTCATGCCGAGCGGAATGGCGGGGCGTGTTTTCAGGTCAGGCTTGGGATAGATGAAGCTGCGAAGCGCCACGACCTGATGCGTGGCGCGATAAGGCCGCGAGCCAAGCTGCTTGGCGTCCACATAGCCGACATAGTCATCAAGTACGGATTGCCCCCAGGCCCATCCGCCCTCTTCCTCATAGACGCGGAAAATCTCGCCAAAGAGAAGCTGGGTGTCCATCGGGGCGTCCGGCTGCGCCCGCCGCAGCAGGGGCGCGACGGGCACGATCACCTGCCGGTCCGTGCCCTCGACAAAACAGTCAGCCTTCACCTCGCCGCGCAGATGGGCGGCGGCCAGGTCTTCACGATAGGGATTCAACCTGCGGTCCGGACCGCCATCACGACTCATACGGGCAGCTTGCTCGAAACATTGGTGATGAGGGTGGCAAAGTCATTCATGAAGCAGGTGCCTTTCTCGGTCGGCTGAACCAGAACATTGCGCCGGTCGGTCTCGTCGCGCCGCCGCCGGAGCAGATCGAGTCCGCTCAATGTGTCCAGCGCGCGTGTGATGGCGGGTTTGGAAACCCCCAGCACTGTCGACAATCCACGCACGGTATGGGGTGGCGGATCAATATAGATCGTCAACAAGATAGCCAGTTGGCGCGAGGAAAGATCGGGTCCCTCGCCCTTCACTGTTTCGCGAAGGACATCATGCCAAAGGGCCAATGCCTGTTCGCTATTCATCATCTGTCCCACGCCATCGCCTCCCGCGACAGCTCCACCGCTGCCCGCATGGCGGACAACAATGAAGACTTTCCAGCCTGGTTCACGCCTCCCCGCGCTGCCCCTGCTGGATCCTGTTCAGTTTATCGGTGACAGCGGCCCGCGCAAGCCTAGCCGTAACGCTGGCAGATCAAATGATAGAGCGCTCGGATCGCATAGGCTTCGCCACCGACAGGCCGTCCCGGCTTGGGCTTGGGGGCCCAGCCGTAAATATCGAAATGGGCATAGGCCTTGGCCTTTTCCACAAAGCGCCGCAGAAACAGCGCTGCGGTAATGCAGCCGGCAAAGGCACCATCTGAAATGTGATTGACGTCGGCAATCTTGCTGTCGAGCCATGAATCATAAGGCGACCAGAAGGGCATGCGCCAGACCGGATCGGCGCAGGCGCGCGCGGCGGCTTCAAGATCGCTCGCCAGCGCGTCATTATCGGTAAAATAGGGCGGCAGCTCGGGGCCGAGTGCCGTACGCGCCGCGCCCGTCAATGTCGCCATGTCGATCAGCAGATCGGGTGCCTCGCTATCGGCTTCGGCCAGCGCATCAGCTAGGATGAGCCGGCCTTCCGCATCCGTGTTGCCGATCTCGACAGTCAGCCCCTTACGGCTCTGGAGCACATCGCCGGGCCGAAAAGCATTGCCGCCAATGGCATTCTCCACCGCCGGGATCAGCAGGCGCAGGCGCACATCAAGGCCCTTGTCCATGATGAGCTGCGCCAGCGCCAGCGTGGCGGCCGCCCCGCCCATATCCTTTTTCATCAGCAGCATGGCGCTTGACGGCTTCAAGTCGAGCCCGCCCGTGTCGAAGGAAACGCCCTTGCCCACCAGCGTCACTTTGGGCGCATCGGCGCGGCCCCATGTCATGTCGATCAGACGGGGCGCCACATCGGATGCCCGCCCCACGGCATGCACCATGGGATAGTTGCGCGTCAGCAAATCCTCACCAAGGATGACATGGGTGCTCGCGCCATATTGCGTCGCGACGGCCATGACAGCCTTTTCAATATCGGCCGGTGTCATGTCAGCGGCAGGCGTGTTGATGAGATCGCGCACCAGAAAGACGGCGCGCGCCAGACGGCTGACTTCTTCGCCATCGACACTGTCGGGCAGCACAAGGCGCGGCCATTCGCGTGTCTTGCCGCTATAGCGGGTGAAGCGATAGGTCCCGAGCGCATAGCCGAGCGCCGCCTTGGCGGGGTCTGCCGCACTCTGCCCGGCAAAGCGATAATCACCTTGAGGCAAAGCTCCGGGCAAGGCACCGGTCAAAAAGGGATCGGCGGCCTCGCCCAACCCGAGCAGCACGCCGGAAAGCCCCCCCGAACCATCGGGCAGCAGCAGCACCTTGCCCGCCTCGCCCTTGAAGCCGGATGTTTCGACCCAGGCCGCACCTGCCCCGGCATGGGAGGCGCACCAGCCCTCCACATCGCGCGATGGCACCAGCCACACAGGCGTTGCCGCCACATCCTTGCGGGTCACAAAAAATTCGAGCACGACTTGTCCCCTGACACCCAATATGGGAATGATTTTCGAGCCTTGAGACCTTATAGAGGGACCTTGAAGGCTGCAACGCGCTTGGGCCCCGCTTCATGATCTAGGGTGCGACAATGGAATTTGAACTCGTCATCGGTGACAAAAACTGGTCCAGCTGGAGCCTCCGCCCCTGGCTTCTCATGAAACAGGCCGGGCTCACATTCAACGAGATCCCGGTGCGGTTGCGCTCGCCCCAGACCAAAAGTGAAATTCTCGCCCATTCCCCGAGCGGTCTGGTGCCCGCCCTCAAATGGCGCGGCAAGGTGATCTGCGACTCGCTGGCAATCTGTGAAACCATTGCCGAGCTTTATCCGGAAAAAAACCTCTGGCCGCAGGACATGCTGACGCGTGCCATTGCCCGGTCGGTTGCCTGTGAAATGCATTCGGGCTTTCGTGACCTGCGCATCGACATGCCCATGGATATCGTCAACATCTATCCGGGCACGGCGATCAGCGACGGCACCAAATCCGACATCCGGCGCATCGTGACGGTCTGGCGCGAGATGCGGCAGCAATTCGGGCAGCTGCGCAGCGATGATCAGGGCTTCCTCTTTGGCCACTTCACCGTGGCCGATGCCATGTATGCCCCTGTCGTCACGCGCTTTGCGACCTATGCCGTTGATCTGGCGGCCATGGGCGATGACGGGACGGCGCTTGCCTATATGAAGACGATGCGGACATTGCCAGCCATGCGCGACTGGGAAGCGGGCGCCGAAGCCGGGCTCAAGGCGCGGGGTCTTTAGAGGCCACCGGCTTTTCGCCCGAGAGTTCCTCATAATAGCGCGCCGCACCGGCATGAAGCGGGATCGGAATATGGGCGATCAGCGCCGCACTCATTTCCGCCGTCGGCTGGGACGCGCCGTAAATCTGTTCGGCCGGCAGCACACCGGGAATGCCGAAGCCTGACTCCAGCAGGCTCTTGTTGCCGGGATAGAAAAGCGCCTGCGTGATGGCATAGATCAGGTTCGGGTCGGCTTCTTCCTGACAGATCAGGATGGTGCTGATGGCCAGCGTGTCGATGGCCGGGGCAAAGCCATAGGTGCCTGCCGGAATATGGGCAACCTCAAAGCGGCTGTCGGGGCCGGTCAGCGTCTCGACTTCCGGCCCGTCAATCGCCAGAGGATCAAGCACGCCGCGCCCGATCAGATCCACCAGCTGCGGCATGGGATCGGGGCCGACCCAGAAGAGCGCGTCAATACGATTGAGAATGACAAGTTCGGTTGCCCGGGCCGGTTCGGCGTCAATCAATTCGACATTGCCCGGCCCCAGGCCATAGGCCTTGAGAATGGCGAGCGCATCCTGTCGTCCGACCGAGCCTTTGGGGCCAATCGCAACGCGCTTGCCCTTGAGATCGGTGATGCGATGCGCCGAAAGACCCCGGCTGGCAAGCAGATGCACGCTCTGATGATAGAGACGCGAAATGGCGCGGATTTTCTTGTAGGGCTTTTCACCGCGGAAAGGGCCCGTGCCGCGCCAGGCCATATGAAGCGCGCTGCCGCTCACAATGGCGGCCTCGAAATGGCCGGCATTGACGGCGCGAATGCTCGCCGCCTCACTCAGCGAGCTTTTGACGACCGCCACAAGGCCTGCCACCCCGCAGGGCGACTGGCTGTCGCAGGGCGGGGTATCGGGCGGACGGCTGATGGCGGCGGCTAGCCGCTCGCCCACCGCGAATTCCGTGCCGCCCACGCTGCCGCTCCCGATCTGGAAGAAGACAACTTTTTGCGGCTCTTCTTCCAGCGCCAGCGGCGGGCGCATATAGAGAAGCGCGCCCAGGCCGATGATAAAAAGAGCCAGCAACCCGATCATGACCGGGCGGGCTGCATCATGGGACAGGAGCCCGTCCACGCCTTCATATAGGGCCTTTGCCCGCTTGCGCAGCGCAACAAGCATCTTTTTCCCGTGTTCCATGGCGGCATACTAGGCCGCTCATGGGGTGATCCGGAATCGATATTTCAAATTGAACTTATAATTAATGATTTCTTGAGGGCTGCTGCCGCAAACTGCCGCCATGAGCGCCTGATGTGCAACATCGGGCGATATATGCCATCAAGAGATTGGGACGAAGAGCCATGACAGTCACGGTCGAGACAGAAAAATGTCCGGTCATTGCATTGCGGGCCAAAACAGATTTCGGGCAGCGCAAGCTGTTCGCAACCGTCGCTTTCTGCGCGCTTGTCGCGCTGGGGGGATGTGCGAGCACAGGCAGCACGCCGACACCACAGGCGTCGGCCAGCCCGAAGGCCACCACAGAGGCTGCGGCAAGCGATGCGCCCCTGCCCGAGCAGGCCGCGATCAGCGACGCCGATCTGCGCAAGATGGCGCAGGAGGCCACCCACAAGCAGGATTACATCAGCGCGGCGACCTATTGGAGCACGCTGCATGAACGCAACACGGATGACCCCGATACCTGCGTTTATTATTCACGCGCCCTGCGCCAGATCGGCTCGCTTGAGCAGGCCGGCACCGTGATGCAGAAGATTTACATTCTCGCCCCCGAGGATGAGAACGTGCTCGCCGAATATGGCAAGGTGCTGACATCGGCCGGCAAGACCGATCAGGGTGTCGCCATGCTTCAGCATGCCGCCGAACTCAATCAGAAGGACTGGAGCCTGCTCTCCGCGCTTGGCGTGGGACTTGATCAGCTCGGTCGCTTCAGCGAGGCGCAGGCCAAATATCAGCAGGCGCTGGCGCTCTCGAAGGACAATCCCACCGTGCTCACAAATCTCGGCCTTTCCTATGCCCAGAGCGGTGATCTCGACAAGGCGGAAAGCGTGCTGCGGCAGGCCGTGGCCAATCCGATGTCGGATGCCCATGCCCGCCAGAACCTGGCACTCATCCTCGGCATCAAAGGCAATTTCGAGGAGGCCACGCGCCTCGTCCATGCCGATCTGCCCGCCCAGGTCGCCCAGAACAATATCGACTATATGCATGAAATGCTGGCTGCCCCTGCCGTCTACAAGCAGATGGAACAGCTTGATGCCAAGGCGGCGTCGGCTGATACCGCCCAGCCCTGAGGCTTTCAGAAATCAGACAAAGAAAAGGCGCCCTGTTCGGGGCGCCTTTTTTATGTGTTGGAAAGGTGAAGGTTCTCAGACGTAGTGGAAGACCTTCAGCACGGCCGGCCCCAGCAGCACAAAGAAGAGAACCGGCAGGAAGAAGACAATCATCGGCACGGTCAGCATGGGCGGCAGACCGGCGGCTTTCTTTTCCGCCGCCGCCATGCGCATGTCGCGGTTTTCCTGCGACATGACGCGCAGGGCCGCACCCAGCGGCGTACCATAGCGCTCAGCCTGGATGAGTGTTGTCGCAACAGCCTTCACGCCGGGCAGGCCTGTGCGGATGGCGAGATTTTCATAGGCCTTGCGGCGTTCCTGCAGATAGGAAAGCTCGGCGGTGCAAAGGCCCAGTTCTTCAGCCAGCTCAATCGACTGCGTACCGATTTCGGAGGCCACCTTCTGAAAGGCTGCCTCAATCGACATGCCTGATTCAACGCAGATCAGCAGCAGATCGAGCGCATCAGGAAAGGCTTTGCGGATTGAATCCTGACGCCGCGAAATCACGTTCTGCACAAAGACATTGGGCAGATAGAAACCGATAAAACCGGCGGCACCAGCGGCTGCCAGTCGGGCAAAGCCCTGCAGCCCGAAACTGTTGATCACATAAAGATAGAAGACCGTCACCAGAAACAGGATGACGGGCATGACAAAGCGGAAGAACACGAAGGTATAAATCGGCGCCTGACCACGAAAACCGGCCTGGCGGAGCTTGTTCTTGATTTCCTCATTGTCGAGCACATTGCTGTTGGAAAATTTGTCCACCAGCTCTTTCATGAAGCCCTGTGGGGTCTGGCGAAGACGGGTGCGTTCGCGTGCCAGATTTTCACGCGCCTTGGCCCGCAGGGCCTCGCGCTCGGTCGCCACATATTTCATGCGCGTTCCCAGCTTGTCGCCGCTCATCATCGGCCCGAGAATGGTGATGATGGTTGCGAAGGCGGCAAAAGCCGTCAACAGCATGACGCCATTCTGAAGCGTGAACATATCCATCAATGTGCTGAACATGGGCCGCTCCTAAAACTTGAAATTGATCATCTGGCGCATCACGAGAATCCCGATCATCATCCAGGTGACACCTGCAACAAGGATCATGTTGCCGATTGTGGTCGAGAAAAGCGGATCCATATAGCCGGGCGAAATCAGCACGATCATGCCCATCACGCCGGGTGGCAGCGAGCCGATGATGCCGGCAGAGGCAATGGCTTCCTGCGACATGGCCTTGATCTTGGCGCGCATCTTCTTGCGGTCGCGCAGCACCTTGGAAAGATTGCCCAGCGCTTCGGCAAGATTGCCGCCCGTCTTCTGCTGAATGGAAATCACGATCTGGAAGAAGTTCACCTCGGCAAGCGGCATGCGCTCGTAAATGCGTTCCAGTCCCTGCTCCAGCGTGATGCCCAGTCGCTGGCCTTCCACAATGTCGCGAAATTCGGAGCGCACGGGCTCGGGCGATTCCGTGGCAATGATGCGCAGACAGTCATTGATCGGCAGGCCGGATTTGACACCGCGCACGATGACGTCGATCGCATTGGCGAATTCTTCGGTAAAAGCCTTCTGACGGCGCTTGGTCAGGAAGTTCAGCACCCAGCGCGGCACGCCAAGCGCGCCGACAAAACCGGCAATGAAAGCGATCAGCAGGCCATAGCCATAAAGCATGACGGCGGCGACCACGACCAGCCCCGAAATGGCGCTCAGCATGTAGAATGTCCGCGTATCGATTTCCAGGCCCGCGCGTTCAATGCGCAGGGCAAGCGTCACCTTTTCCTTGGCGGCCTTCTGCTTTTCTTCAAGCCCCTTCAGCGTTTCCTGAACCTGCTTGCGGCGCTTTTCATTATTGTCTGACTCAGAGCCTGGAATCGTCTTGGTGCTGCGCGCGGGACCGGCCACACGCGCCAGTCGCTTGTCACTGGTTTTGGTGCCGCCCACAAAGACAAAGCCGATGCCGCCTATACCGAAGGCGGCAAGCAGCGCGATGCCGAAAATCATGAGCGTTGTCTGGTCCATGCCGTCTTGTCCCCGCCTCAGCCCTGGGCACGGTCAAGCGCCGCCGCCAATGCGTGATGCTGATTATAGTAGCGTGCCCGTTCCCAGAAAGCCGGACGTGAAATGCCGGTCGAGACATGCTTGCCCTTGATCTTGCCGGATTCATCCTCGCCATCCATTTCATAGACGAAGAGGTCCTGCGTGATGATGACGTCGCCTTCGGTCCCCAGCACCTCGGTGATGTGGGTGATGCGGCGCGAACCGTCGCGCAGACGGGCAGCCTGAATGACCACGTCAATCGAGCCGCAGATCATTTCGCGGATTGTCTTGGATGGCAGCGCAAAGCCACCCATGGTGATCATGCTTTCCAGACGCGAGAGGGCTTCACGCGGCGAGTTGGCATGCAGCGTGCCCATGGAGCCGTCATGGCCTGTGTTCATGGCCTGGAGAAGATCGAATGCCTCCGGGCCGCGGACCTCACCCACGATGATGCGTTCAGGACGCATACGCAGGCAGTTTCGGACAAGTTCGGTCATGGTCACCTGTCCCTGTCCTTCGAGATTGGGCGGACGGGTTTCAAGGCGCACCACATGAGGCTGCTGCAGCTGAAGTTCGGCGGCGTCTTCGCAGGTGATGACGCGCTCATCGGTGTCGATAAAACCTGTCAGGCAGTTCAGTAGCGTCGTTTTACCCGAACCCGTACCACCGGAAATCAGCACATTGCAGCGGACCTTGCCGATAATGCCCAGCACTTCGGCGCCTTCCTGGGAGATCGAGGCATATTTCACCAGATCATCCATGGTCAGCTTGTCGCGGCGGAACTTACGAATGGTGAGCGCCGGCCCGTCAATGGCAAGCGGCGGCACGATCACGTTCACACGCGAGCCGTCTGGCAGGCGCGCGTCGCAAATGGGGCTTGATTCATCAACGCGGCGGCCGATCTGGCTCACGATGCGCTGACAGATATTCATTAGCTGGCTGTTGTCGCGGAAGCGGATATTGGTCAGCTCCACCTTGCCCGAGACTTCGATGAAGGTGCGGTCGCAGCCATTGACCATGATGTCGGCGATGTCGTCGCGTGCGAGCAGCGGTTCCAGCGGGCCATAGCCCAGCACGTCGTTGCAGATATCCTGCAGCAGGGCTTCCTGCTCGGAAATCGACATGACGACATTTTTGATCGAGAGAATTTCATTGACGATATCGCGGATTTCTTCGCGCGCGCTTTCGCCATCGAGCTGAGCCAGCTGGGTCAGATCGATGGTATCGATCAGCGCGTTGAAGATCGTCGTCTTGATCTGGTAGTAATTTTCAGAGCGCTGGTCTGTCGCGCGCGGTTTGGGCGCGGCAACAGGCGCTGCCTGTTTTGCCACAGCAGGACGCGGCGCGGCAGGCTTGGGGGCCGCGACCGGCGCCTCGGCCTTTGCCGGTGCTGTCGTTGCCACAACCTTGCGGGGCGTGGCCTGTCCGTCGTTGCGCCTACCAAACACGGGACACTACCTCCAGGTCAACCCTTGCGGGACTTCTTCTTGAAAAACGAGAAAGACGATTTGGGCTTTTCGACAACCGCTTCGCGACCACAGATCTGCTGGGAGAGGAAACGGAAGCCTTCGGCTGCCTTGCTCTTGGCATCGAGCTCTTCGATCATCTGACCGTTATTGGCCGCCGTGCCGAAAAGACCCGGGTTGAAAGGCAGCACCAGCGCGGGGTCAAGCCCCACCGCTTCGGCAAAATCCTTCACCGGAATTTCAGGCCGCTTGGGCACACCCACCTGGTTCATCACCAGATGCGGCAGGCGATCATTGGGGCGGGCCTGTTTGATCAGATCGACCAGATTTTTCGTATTGCGGAGGCTGGCAAGATCAGGCGTTGCCGTGATCACGATTTCGTCAGCCGCCACCATCACCTGGCGCGTCCATGGCGCCCAGATATGGGGCAGATCGATAATGACGCAGGGCACACCGGCGCGCACAATTTCGAGCACGCTCTCGCAGGCTTCCGGGTCGAGTTCAAAGTCGCGGTCGAGAACCGCAGGCGCC
Organism: Hyphomicrobiales bacterium; assembly: GCA_016124805.1. GTDB lineage: Bacteria > Pseudomonadota > Alphaproteobacteria > Parvibaculales > Parvibaculaceae > Parvibaculum. Next base: position 194,727 of record WGND01000009.1, read on the forward strand.
CCGAAAATGCTCAGGCGGTCGGTGCATTTGACAAGCAAACGATCAAGCAGCACGTCATCAAGACGCTCCGGCGAGGTCAGCGCGTCGGCCACACCCTGGGCAGGGTCCTGATTGAAATCGAGACCGGCGGTGCCGAAAGGCAGATCGAGATCGGTGATGATCACGTCTTCATTCATGCCCGACGAAATGCACCAGCCGATATTATGCGCAACGGTACTCGAGCCCGTACCGCCCTTGGCGCCCATAAAAGCAATGGAGCGACCGATTGGCGGGGCATCCGGATCGCCATAAAGACGCGACACGGCTTCTATGATGAGCATGGGGTTGAGCGGGGCCACCAGATATTCATTCACGCCCTGCCGGATCATCTCGCGATAGACCGACACATCATTGAGATGACCGATCACGATCACTTTCGTGCCCGCATCGCAAACTTCGGCCAGTGCGCCGAGCTGGGCAAAGAGTTCGCTGCCCATGGCGCGCGTCTCGACCATGATCAGGTTGGGCGTCGCCGAAGTCTGATACTGTTCCACCGCCAGGGCGACACCGCCCATATGCACGGTCAGATGCGCCTTGGAAAGACGGCGATCCTCGCCCGCGCGCTGAATGGCGCTGCCCGTTTCGGGATGCTCGCAAAAGGCATGGATCGTGATGCGTGGCACCGGCTTCATCACAGCCGATGGGCCCTCATCGCTTGGCATGGGTGGCGCTTCCACCTCAAAATCATTCATTGCGAGATTGCTCATTTGTCCACCTTGCTTACAGCGCCGGAGTCCTGGTCTTCACGCTTGGTCGCCGTCATCTCACCCTTGCGATATTTTTCAAGCACGGTGCTGCGACGATCGGCATCGGCCGTGTCCATCGGACGCTGGCCCAGAAGGTCGGCAGGATCAGCCACCATGGCGGCGAGATTTGACTGTGTCGCACAGCCAAAATTGGCCGGGGCCGTATTGCTCGGCATATGGCTGTAGCTGTCTGACCAGTCGCCGCAGGGCTGTGCCTTGGCCACATATTGCGCATAGCTCACCAGCACGGGCGCGTTCACCTGCGCTGAAGGTGCCTGATAGGGCGTGTAGTTGATCGCTTCCTTGGGAATACCCGCCTCAATCAGCGTCGTACGAATGTCGGAGACAATGCTCGCCGCCGCGCCTGAATTGGGCGCACCACTCGGCGTTGCAATGGTCAGCATGCCGTGGCCCTTGGCGCGATAGCGCTGCGCGAAAGCCTCGATCTGGGCACGGTCGCTGGGCGACATGGCAATCTGGCCGCGCGCAACGTCGATATTGAGCGATGTCGTTTCGCGTTCCACCGTAATCGGATGCGTCACGTCGGCTGTATACATGGCCTGCTCGGCGCCATTGAAGCCGCCGGCGCAACCGGTCAGGGCAAGCGCCATCATGACGGCACCCAGCGAACCATATGATTTACGGGCGGATGTCTGTTTGATCATGTTTGTCATTTCCAACACCTCATTCCACCACATAGCCAACGGGGCCTTCGAGACGACGATCGCTCGGCGAACCACCTCTGGAACCGTAAGTCGCATTGAGACGTCCCATCAGAACAGCGTCCATGTCGCTGGCAGGTGCAAAGCCATCGGTTGGCAGTGTCAGCCTGTCGCGGCTTGTCGGATCAACCAGATAAGGCGTGACGATCACGACCAGTTCGGTCTCGCTCTTCTGGTAATCGCTGCTGCGGAAAAGCGTGCCGAGCACGGGCACATCCTTCAGGCCGGGCACACCGTCGATATTGTGGCGCGTCTGGTCAGACAAAAGACCGGCCATAACGATGGAGCCGCCGCTTGGCAGTTCGAGCGTTGTTTCAGCGCGGCGGACACGCAGGCCCGGAATTGTCTGGCCCGAAATCGTATCAGTGCCGGCAATCACATAGGAGCCTTCCGTTGTCAGTTCGCTGACTTCCGTTGAAATCTTGAGGCTGATGCGGCCTTCGCTCATCACCACAGGCGTGAAGTTGAGACCGACACCATAGGGTTTGAATTCCAGCACCACGTTGCCCTGCTGGTCACGCGAGACCGGCACGGGGAACTCACCACCGGCCAGGAACTTGGCCGACTCGCCGGAAATGGCGGTCAGGTTCGGTTCGGCCAGCGTGCGCACCAGACTGTTGCGTTCCAGCGCCTTGAGCGCACTGTCGATATTGGTGCTACCGGCGGTATAGCCCGAGCCGGAGGTATCGAGACCGCCAAGTGCCGACCCCTGAAGGGAGAACTGATTTGTCGTAGCAACCTTGAGCGCAAAATCACCAATGCTCGCGGCACTGGAAAGATCAATACCGAGCTGCTTGATGACCGAACGCTGCATTTCAGCAACCGTCACCTTCAGCATCACCTGTTCCTTGCCTTCAATGGAAAGCATGGAGAGCACATTGTCCTTGTTGCCGATATAGCGGGCGGCAATATCGCGCGCCTTGTCCGCCTCAACGGCATTGGCGACGGAGCCCGACAGCACGACATGATCATTCATGGCCTGCACCTCGATTGAGGAGCCGGGAAAATAGGTACGCAGGCTCTGACGCAGACGGGACAGGTCACGCTCAACGGAAATTTCCAGATTGAGGATCTGCTGGCCCTTGTCATTGAAGAAGAAGGCATTGGTCTGGCCCACGGCCATGCCGATGAGATAGGTGCGACGGTTGGTCCGCACCACGGCATCGACAATCTTGGGGTTGGAAACAAGCACGTCGCTGGCATCCACCGGCAGCTCTATAATGGCGGCCTTGTTCAGGCCCAGCACCATGCTGCGTGATCCACCCTTCAGGGCGCTTGCTTCAATGCGCACGTGATCGGGATCACCATCGGCATGGGCAATCGTCATGGGTGCCGACGCCATGGAGACCGCGCACAGCATGATAAAGGCCTTTTTCAGTCCTGCCCGCATTGCTGCGAGAGGGACGTTCGGGCGCAATATGTTTTCAAACCTGCTCATAACCGTCCCCATTGCCCTACTTCACCCGTACGGATTGTTCGATGCCGTAACGCACGACTTTCACAACCGTGCCGTCAGCCCCGCTGACGACGTCGTCACCGCTTTCACCCGATTGCGCGATGCTGCGCAGCGACAGGGTGATTTCACCCTGCGCGGTCGAGAGCATCAGCAGTTCGGCCTGTGACGGTGTGACTTCCAGCGTCACGGTCTTGCCGACCAGCGCGTCATCACCTGACTTGCTGGCAACAGACTGATCGATCGCCAGAACATGAATATTCTTAAGAATAGTCTCACCCTTGACGATCTGCGTGCCGCTTGCCTCATCCTGGGCGCGGCGCGTCATCAGAATATCGACATGGTCATTGGGCAGAATGAAACCACCTGCCGTTGACTGCGGTGTCACAGGGATCGCAATGGCGCGCATGCCGGGGGCAACCAATGCAGCCATGAAACCGGCGCTACCTGCCTTGATCAGCTTGCTTGCCGAGATCGGTTCACCGGCAAACATGGCGGCGCGGGCAAGGCTGCCATCAAACTCACCCATCGCCGAGGGCGTATTCGCCTTGGTGATGAAACCGGTCGCGACCGAATTTTCCGGCCAGCTCTGCCAGCGCATGGCGCCGCTATCAAGGCGCTCACCCACCGAGATGTCACGTGAGGCGACCAGAACTTCAGAGACGGGCGCAACGGCGACTTCAACCTTCGTCGGTTCCTTGCTTGATACCAGCCCACGGGCAAGAAGCGCTGCAAGACCTGCGGCGACGATTGCCAGAACCAGAACTCCAATGCGTGCGGCGTTCACTGTTCAATTCCTTTCAGGCCATTTGTGCGATCGTTATGCATCATGTTTCTCTTCAGCTCGCTGTTGCTGCCAGCTTGAACCAGACGGTGTCGGGATAGATCAGAAGGCCGGCGGCGGCGAGCGCCAAGCCATAGGGAATGCCGGTGCGGCGGTCATAAAGCGTGCGGATCCAGTCCTGACGCGCCAAAAAGAGCGGCAGCGGCAGACGACGGAAGCCCAAAATCATCAATGTCAGCACACCGCCGAAAATGGAGGCGTAAAGCAGATAGGGAAGAAGTTCGCTCCAGCCGAGCCACAGCGCGACAGCGGCCACAAGCTTGGCATCGCCACCGCCCATCCAGCCCATGGCGAAAAAGCCCATGCCCACAAGCAGCATCAGCAGGCCGGCCGCCAGGTGCATGCCGATACCGCCCATGCTCGTGCCCGTAAACGGCACCAGCACCAGAAACGCTCCCGCCAGTGCCAGCGTCAGCACATTGGGAATCGTCATGGTGGTCAAATCCCAGATCGCCGCGAAGAGCAGCGCGAGGGGAAAGACGATAAGGAGCAGGTAGCTGGCCAATGTATTTGCCCGGATCGTTAGAGTTCAAACGCGCCTGAGAATGGCGAATTTCATTTCTTCACAAGGCGATAGTGGAACCGTGATCGTAAATTTGGCGTAAACGGATCATTTTGAACCAAGATCAATTTGGCTCTTTGGCAAAGAAAAGGGCCGCCAAACCCCGAAAGGTCTGGCGGCCCGCGTCTTTGCATCGCCGACAATCTGCCGGCGAACCGGATTAGGCCGGTGTAGCAGCCGTCAGCTTGCCGCTGATGCCTGTGAACAGGGCAGCAAGGTCCGTACCCATCGTTGTCACGGCAGTGATGATGGCAACGGCGATAAGGGCGGCAATCAGACCATATTCAATGGCCGTCGCACCGGATTCATTCTTCACGAAAGACTTCAGAAACTGGCTCATATTAAGCCTCCTTGTACAAGTAACCTCGACAGCACCAACCCTCAGGACCGACGGTCCGAGGGCAGCCCGTTAATGGACTATGGAAGACCCTATCGTGCTTTCATTACCGAATACCTAATGACCGCAAGCTCTACAGGGTCTGCTTTTTAAGAGAAAATAGTATTCGCAAAGTAATTCTTGAATACAGGAAACGAAAACTTCGTTCCCCGCAATAGATCATGCTTTACACAACCCGCGATTCGGGTCATCGGCCTCGTTGCATCGTTAATCAGGTGTTAAAATGCCGCGAACTCTTCGGGCAATGCGGCCGAACTTATTCGCCGGGCAGCAGGGCCTGCAGCGCGGCAGGCGCCTTGATGATCAGGCCGGGATAGTCGCGCAGCGCAATGCCGCGTTTGACAATATCGGCAATGGCGCCGGCTACGACTTCTTCAGATGTACTCAGACGCATGGCGAGCTCACGGTGGCGCGGCAGACGGGGCACGAAAAGGCCCTCCTCGGTGCCATTTTCACCGGCAGGACGCGGTTCGGCGAGGCTGAGCAGTTCGGCATAGACGCGCTGGGCACCGGTCGCGTTTTGCGGCGCTTCGACAGCGGGGGTGGCAACAGCTTCAATGCCCTTGCGCAGCAGGCGGGCATATTGGCAGAGCAACATGCGGGAAACGGATTCCTCGCGCGCCAGAAGCTCGGTAAAGCGTTCCTCGGGCATGATGGCGATCTCGGTTGCCTCGCGCGCCACCGCGCTCAGATCCGTCTCGCTCACGCCAAAGACTGACATTTCGCCAAACTGGCCCCCGGCCTCGACATCGAGAAAGGCCACGCGGCCTGACGGGCCGCTGCTGCGGGCCAGGCGCACCGAGCCCGTCACGACAAACATGACGCCGCCCAGACCATCGCCGTGACCGGCTGAAAAAATAATGTCATCGCGCGCATAGCTGCGCCACTCGCATTCAGCCCCCAGCAGGGCGATTTCCCTGGGCGCCAGCGCATTGAGAACATGGATATTCTTGAGGCTTCGGGCCACATCCATGGCTGGGTAAGTCCCGGAAAACGCATCTTGCTGCATAGAAGCCTCCTGCTGTGGGATCGGATGCTAATGGCGCAGTCTTAATCAGCTCTTAATCGGCACATGGTCTGTTTGGATCAAATTGTAAGACGGTCAACAGATCGTTCACTTCTTGTCTCTAGGCTGACCTCATTGTTCCGCCAGAGATGTGGCGCGTAATCGACCATTGGGGCCAGACATGACCATTCGTCGTCCGACTAAGAAATCATCATCCTCGGCCATGAAGCGCCGACTGGGTGCGGCTGCCCTTGGCGGCCTGGCGATCTGCCTTGCCGGCAATGCGCTGGCCGAGACCTTCAAGGTTGAACTCAACCAGACCCGCGTCCTGAATTTCGGCTCGCCGGTCGCCTCCATCATGATCGGCAATCCTGCCATTGCCGATGTGCATGTCGAAGGCGCCAAGACCGTTTATGTTCTGGGCCGCGCCTATGGCCAGACCAATCTCATCGCGCTTGATGATCATGGCAAGCAGATCGCTTCCATGGATGTGAATGTCGTCAATCAGGGGACCGACTCGCTCACGCTCAATCGCGGCACCAATCAATATACCTATAACTGCACGCCGCGCTGCGAACGTGTCGTCAATATGAGTGATGAAACGCAGAGCTTCGGCGAGCTCATGACCCAGATGCAGGCCCTGTCCAATCTGGCCGGCGGTGGCGGCGGCAACCGGAACTGACCGCCCCAATATCTCCAAAGATCAAAAGCCCGGCTTCGCAATGACGCCGGGCTTTTTCATGTCTTCAATGCGTGGCTGACTTATTTGCTGACGCGCAGATTGGAGAGTGCGAGCGCAATCGACTTGAACACGGCATCAAGTTCACTGGCCTGCGTCACGTCATAATACATGTCGGGCTTCGTTGCGCAGGCACGCAGCAGATCCGCATCACCATTGATGGTGCGGATCGTATAGACCTGCACGCCATCGGTCCGCAGCGCATTACATATTTTTGTGGTGCGGGCATCGATTGCGGACTGGGAGCTGGACGTAAAGCGGTTTTCGGTGTTGTCACCATCGGTCAGGAAGACGATGGCCTTGTTGAGATCATCGGCCTTCACCGCCGCCTGCGACAAGGGCGCATTGGGCGTGATCATGTTCCAGCCCCAGGCCAGACCAATGGTCGTATTGGTATTGCCGCCGGGGCTCATGGCATCGATCTTGGAATTCATCGTTGTCCAGCTCGTCGTCAGCGGCAGGATTTCAACCGGGCCGCAGTCGGCGGTATCAACGGGATAGAGCGTCGCGTTCTGCGTCGAGACAGGCAGGCTGTTGCTGGCGTCATAATCCATGTCGCGGTCAATCACGCAGATGGAGCTGTTTGTCGGCGAGATGTCATATTCATAGTCTTCATAGGTGCAGATTTGATTCTTTTTCTTACCTGTGCAGACCTCTGTCTGATATTTCGGCGTCGTCCATTTCCATTTGAGCCAATTGGCATTCTTCAGATTGGAACCGAGACGCACATCCACCGTGAAAGGGACAATCGCCACCTTGATGTCGCCGGGCTGCGCACCGGAGCTCTGCAGAATGGTGATGAGGTTCTTGGCGGCGGCCTTGAGCGCCGTCATCTTGCCGCTCGAATTCATGGAGCCGGTATTATCGAGCACCAGCGCCACTTCGAGCTTCTTGCCCTCTCGCGTGATTTCCGAGGAGGCATCAATCTTGATCGTGTTCTTGCCGACCAGACTCATGACGGTCGTGGGCATGTCAGCCGAGACCGACAGCGTAATCACCTGATTGGAGGAACTCACATTGATGGTACCAGGCACGCCGATCTTGTCGGCGGGATAGTTGGCATTGAAAAAATCCTGCGCCCTTGTCTTCATCTGCGCCAGCGTGAGGCTCGGATCCGAGCCGACTGCAAGGCCTGCTGCGTCCAGCGCCTGGCGCAGGCGTGACTGGACAATATAGGCGCGCGAGAGGTCGATGGCCGCGCCCAGAGACACAAGAACGGGAATGGCGGAGAGCGCGAAAATGATGGCGAAGTTGCCCCCCTTGGCCACGCGCCAATCACGCAGGAACCGGCCTGCCACCGAATAGAGCCTTGCACAACTGAACTGTTTCATTTTGAGAACCCGGCACCCACGTCTCTGCGGCTTACGCCACCTGGAGTCTGTTTTAGTCCCGACCCCTTAAGGAGATATGAATCTGCACAGGCGCATTCGCGCGATCTGCTGGTGCGCTTACACTTTGGTAACGCTTTGCACGCTACTGATAGCAGTGTTGACCCATCACCGGTGGATGGCAACAAGGGCAATGTCATGAACCAGCCACGCAAAAGCGTCTCATCGATCCCGAATTTCCTCGGCCGCTTCCGCCGCGCCAATAAAGGTGTCACGGCGATCGAATTTGCCATGCTCGCGCTGCCCTTCTTTGCGCTCCTTTCCATGATTATTGAAAGCAGTGTGATTTTCGTTTCCACCTCATCGCTGGAAAGCGCGACGACACAGGCCAGCCGCCTCATCCGCACCGGTCAGGTCAAGGCGTCCAACATGACGGCCGCGCAGTTCACGACCAAGATTTGCGACAATCTGATGCTGGTGCAGAACTGCACAAGCACGCTCAAGGTCGATGTCCGGAATTTCTCAACCTTTGGCGGCGCGACATTCCCCGCGCTGGTCGATGCCGATGGCAATGTCACAAACACGGTTGTCTATCAGCCCGGATCGGCCGGCGACATTGTTGTCGTTCGCGCCTTTTACGCCTGGAGCATCATGTCGCCCCTCTCGCTTGGCCTCAACAATGTGTCGGGCAACAAGTTTCTCGTGAATTCAAATGTTGCCTTCCGCAACGAGCCGTTTTGAGGAAGGCAGATAAGATGCGGAACATGGCGCAAACAGCAAAACATCTTCTCGGCCATCTCCGGAAGGGCAGCAAGCGCTTCTGGCTCAACACGGCGGCCATTGGCGCGGTTGAATTTGCCCTCATCGCGCCCGTCATGCTGACCATGTATTTCGGCGTGATTGAGGTGACCAATGCGCTGATCGTCAATCGCCGCGTCACAAGCATCGCGCTGACGGCCGCCGATCTGGTCTCGCAGGCCGCCTCCGTCAGCAATTCCGACATGGCCGATATCTTCAAGGCGAGCACAGCCATTCTCGAGCCCTACAGCGCCGCCAATATCCAGATCAAGATCACCAGCGTTGTCGCCGACAGCACCAACAAGACAAAGGTCGCCTGGAGCGATGGCTACAACACGACGGCCCGCAGCGTCGGTTCCAACATCACCCTGCCCACGGGTCTGACATCGGCGGGTACCAGCGTCATATTTGCCGAGGTCAGCTACAACTGGGTTTCGCCGGTTGTGGGCCAGCTCCTGAAGTCCGGCATCGCCATGGGCGACAAGGCCTATCTCAAGCCACGGCGCTCCGTTGCGGTCGCCCGCGTCAACTGAGACGGCGCCGCGCGGCGCATTAACCATCTTTTGATATCAATTGTTGCACATCAGCCGCATGGCCGGGGCGGGATGGTGAAGCAACCATTTGTGCCGCCCCGATTCATTTCCCATAACAGAAAACAGGCGCCCTCAAGCGCCGTGCGGGGCTTGGCGGATATACTGTCTAAATAACTGTTTTCGTAGGGTTTTGTGGCTGGCGGAGGGAGTGGGATTCGAACCCACGTTACGGTTTCCCGTAAACACGCTTTCCAAGCGTGCGCCTTCAGCCACTCGGCCACCCCTCCTGCTTCATCCTGTCAGACAGGCGGCAGCGGGCCGCACTATACTCGACAAGTTCCCTTTATCAACTGCGATCAGCAAAATCGCTTTCACGGACTTCCGACTGTGCTTGTTTGGGACAGTTATCGCGGTTAGCGTTATGCCTGCTTTAATCCTGTGACTATGGGCTGGGGGGCTCACAAGATGGTAATTTTTAGACTTCTGGGACTTGTCTTCATTCTGGCTGCACTCATGGCGCTGGGCTCTGATGCCATGCGCTCGCTGGAAGCGCAGACGGTCGAGATTCGGTCGCTGGGTGAATTCTGGGCTCTGCTGAACGCCTCAAGCTATGAAACCTTCACGGGCTGGGTCAGCGGCATGTCCGCTTCCATGTCTGATCCGGTGATGGCCATTCTGGGCTTCCCTTCATGGGCTGTGCTCGGTGCGGCCGGCATCATCATTGCCGTGCTGATCGCTATTGCCAATCGCGACTGAACGTCCTGCCTTCAACAGAAAAGCCGCAAGGAATTCCTTGCGGCTTTTTTTGTGCCCCTGTAACGGCAGACAAAGTCAGTTGGCGTCCATCTTCAGGGCGGCAATGAAAGCATCCTGGGGAATGTCGACGCGGCCGAACTGCCGCATCTTCTTCTTGCCCTCTTTCTGCTTGTCCAGCAGCTTGCGCTTGCGCGAGGCATCGCCGCCATAGCATTTGGCGGTCACATCCTTGCGCATGGCGGCAATCGTCTCACGCGCCACGATACGGCCCCCAATGGCCGCCTGAATCGGAATCTTGAAGAGATGCCGGGGAATGAGTTCCTTCAGCTTCTCGCACATGGCACGACCGCGCGCTTCGGCCCGCGAGCGATGCACCACCGTTGCCAGCGCATCGACCGGTTCGTCATTGACGAGGATCGACATCTTCACGAGGTCTTCGGTCTTGTAGCCGTCAATATGATAGTCAAAGCTCGCATAGCCGCGACTGATCGATTTGAGGCGGTCATAGAAATCAAGCACCACTTCATTGAGCGGCAGATGATAGACCAGCATGGCGCGTGAGCCGGCATAGGTCAGGTCGACCTGCGTGCCACGGCGATCCTCGCAAAGCTTCAGCACCGCGCCCAGATATTCATCGGGCACCAGAATCGTCGCCTTGATCCAGGGCTCCTCGATGTGATCGATCTTCATCACCTCGGGCATGTCGGCCGGGTTATGCATATCGATCACGCTGCCATCCATCATGTGCAGGTGATAGATCACCGATGGCGCGGTGGTGATGAGATCGATGTTGAATTCGCGCTCGACGCGTTCGCGCACGATTTCCAGATGCAGCAGGCCGAGAAAGCCGCAACGGAAGCCGAAGCCCAGCGCCGCACTTGTCTCCATCTCATATTCAAAGCTGGCATCGTTCAGGCGCAGGCGCCCCAGCGCTTCACGCAGGTCTTCAAACTGGGCCGCATCCGTCGGGAAGAGGCCGCAGAACACAACCGGCTGGGCCGGCTTGAAGCCCGGCAGGGCCTTCGCCGCAGGGCGGCGTTCATCGGTCACCGTGTCACCAACGCGCGTGTCGGCCACTTCCTTGATCGAGGCTGTGAAGAAGCCGATCTCGCCCGGCGTCAGGCTTGCCACATTTTCGCGCTTGGGGCGGAAGATGCCGACCTGGTCAATCGTGTAGAGCCCGCCGGACTCCATCATCTTGATGCGCTGGCCCTTCTTCATCTCGCCGTCAATGATGCGCACCAGCACCACCACGCCGAGATAGCTGTCATACCAGCTGTCGACCAGCATGGCCTTGAGGGGGGCTGAAAGATCGCCCTTGGGCGGCGGCAGGCGCTTCACAATGGCTTCGAGCACTTCGGGAATGCCGATGCCGCTCTTGGCCGAAATCATCACCGCGTCAGACGCATCCAGACCGATCACGTCCTCGATCTGCGCCTTGGTTTTTTCCGGTTCGGCGGCGGGCAGATCGATCTTGTTCAAGACCGGGATGATCTCGTGATTGACCTCCAGCGCCTGATAGACATTGGCCAGCGTCTGGGCTTCCACGCCCTGGCTTGCATCCACCACCAGCAGCGAGCCCTCGCAGGCCGCCAGCGAGCGGTTCACTTCATAGGCAAAGTCGACATGGCCGGGTGTGTCGATCAGATTGAGCTCATAGGTCTCGCCATCCTGCGCGATATATTCAAGCCGCACGGTCTGGGCCTTGATGGTGATGCCGCGCTCACGCTCGATATCCATCGAGTCGAGCACCTGCGCCTTCATCTCGCGCGTGGACAGGCCGCCGCAAAGCTGGATCAGCCTGTCAGCGAGCGTCGATTTGCCATGGTCGATATGTGCAATGATCGAAAAATTGCGGATATGGGATAGATCTGTCATCTGGCCTGTCATGCCTTACGGAAAGGCCGCGCGCCTGAAAGAGCGGCAGCTCTGCGCCATATAGCATTGCCCGGCCCTTTCGCCAATTGGCGGGGCAGAAATCATCGATTTCACGCCTCACAAGGCGGGACAGCGGCAGCGGAAGCAGCTAAATTCGCCCCCTTCGCGACCCCGTCCAGGATGTTCCACATGGATCTCACGCCCTATGCCCGCCATATTCTGGCGGATGCCACCATTCCAGAGCTCCCCAGCCACTACAGGGGCAAGGTGCGCGATACCTATGACCTGGGCGACGGACGGCTCATTCTCATCGCCAGCGACCGCCTGAGCGCCTTTGACCGCATTCTGACGGCCATCCCCTTCAAGGGACAGGTGCTGACCCAGACCGCCCGCTTCTGGTTTGAAGAGACAGCCGACATCTGCCCCAATCACGTGCTCGCCTATCCCGACCCCAATGTGGTCATCGGCAAGCGCGTCAATATCCTGCCCGTCGAGATTGTCGTGCGCGCCTATCTGGCAGGCTCCACCGGCACCTCCATCCTCACGCTCTACAAAAAAGGTGAGCGCGAGATGTATGGCCATCGCCTGCCCGACGGTCTGCGCGCCAATGAGAAGCTGCCCGAGGCGATCATCACGCCCACCTCCAAGGCTTTTGACGGCGGCCATGATGAACCGCTCACACCCGCCGAGATCGTCGCTCAGGGCCTCCTCACGCAGGCCCAGTGGGATCAGGTCTCGAGCTATGCGCTGGCGCTATTTGCCCGTGGTCAGAAAATGGCCGCCGAGCGCGGCCTCATTCTCGTCGACACCAAATATGAATTCGGCACCGATGCGCAAGGCAATATCATTCTGGCTGACGAAATCCACACGCCTGACTCCAGCCGCTACTGGATTGCCAAGAGCTATCCGGAACGCTTTGCCGTGGGCGAACGGCCCGACAGCTTCGACAAGGATTTCGTGCGCTCATGGGTTGCCGAGCGATGCGATCCTTACACGGATGATATTCCCGACATTCCGCAATCCATGATTCTGGAAACGGCGTCGGTCTATATTCAGGCCTTTGAAGCGATCACCGGCAAGACATTCACCCTGCCGCCGGTGGATGACGAAGAACCCGTCCTCGCGCGCATCCGTCGCAACCTTGCCGACTTCATTTAAGGCTCAGCCCTTCCACTGCGCGTTACGCTTTTCCATCCAGGCTTTCACGCCCTCCCTGTAATCGGGATGGGTGCTCATCTCGTCGAGCAGCGCTTCGGCGCGCCGCACGGCATCAGCGGCATCGCGATGCTGATCGAGATAGATCTGGTGCTTGGTTTCGCGCAGCGAGCCGGGTGCGACTTTCTCCGCCAGCATCTGCGCATAGGCCATCGCCTGTGGCATCAGCTCATCGGCAGGCAGCAGCTTGTTGAGAAAGCCCATGGCCATCGCCTCTTCGGCGGTAAAGACCCGGCTTGAGAGCAGAATGTCATTGGCATGGGTCAGCCCGACAAGGCGCGGCAGCAGCCATGACAGGCCGAACTCGGCAGGGAAATTGAACCGGCCATGGGCGGCAGTAAATTTGGCGCCTGCTGCGGCAAAGCGCAGATCGGCATAGGCTGCCAGCACCAGACCGATTCCCGCCGCCGGGCCGTTGATCGCGGCAATGACGGGTTTTGTCAGCCCGAAATGATAGGCAAATGTTGCGTCAAATTCCGGCTCCACACCAAAACCGGGCTGCGCAATATCGTCACCGATGCCCGCATCATAGCGGCCCTTTTCCGCGTGGCCTTCGAGCGCCTGCGTATCGGCACCGGCGCAAAATGCTGCCCCTTCGGGATCGCCCGTCACGATGATGACACGCACATCGGGGTCGCGATCGGCCTCAGCGAGCACATGGCGATATTCGGCATGCATGCGGCCCGTCCAGGCATTGCGGCGCTTGGGACGCGACAGCGTGATTGTCGCGATGTAATTCGCCACCTTGTAAATGATTGTCTTCAGTTCCATCCCGATCCTCCTTGAAAATGGAAATGGGGATCGATTCCCGTTTGTTAACTGGGGATATCTTTTATTTTGCCGAAAGATGGTTAAGGACGGCATCAGCGATGAATGCCGGCTGTTCGGGCAGCATGGCGTGGCCCGCCTCCGGTACCGCCACAATGGTGATCCGGTCTCCGAGGCGCCGTGTCAGGTCTTCGAGATTTTCCGGTAGCGCAATCGCATCCTCGTCAGCCTGCAAAATCAGCATCGACTTGCCGCCGGCCTCCCACCAGTCCTCGACAGGCGTGGCGCGCACGGCGGCAGATTGCGAGGCCGCGGCCTCCGCCCACCAGTCACCAATCCAGACAGTGGGATCGCTCTTTTCGGCAAAAAAGGCCTGCTGCAGCGCGGGCACGCGCTCGCTGTCAGGCCGCGACATGTCGATACAGGCCATCATCGCCTTGTAAATTTCCCGGCGGATCGGCAACAGCCCGCCACAGGCCAGCAGCACGAGGTTGGAGACAAGCGCGGGTTGATCTGCCGCCACACAGCGCGCGAGCCTGTTGCCGAAGGCATGACCGAGCAACACAACGGGCCCCTCGCTGCAGGCAGCTATGACGGCGGCAATATCCTCGGCCAGATCATTCAGCGTCAGCCCCTCCAGCGGGCCTTTGCTGTCGCCGATGCCGCGCGGTTCAGGCAGGATCACCTGCCAGCCCGCCTCGGCCATGGCCGCGCCCAATGCGGTGAAGTCAGCCGCGCCACGACCCAGTGAAGGCAGCATGACAATGGTGCGGCCTGTCGGCTTGCCCAGAATATGCACATCAAGGCTTGCCGATTTGCTTTCGACTCGTGCCATGTCGTCTCCCTTTCCTCTGTCAGCCTCTTGCGGGCTGTTCAGTCATGTTCATCGGGGCGGTGATGATGCTTGCGCGCATTGAGCACTTCCTGTCTTTCGCGCAGCTTCTCCATGAAGGCACCGGCAATGATGCCCGATGGCAGCGCAATCACGCCCACACCCAGCACCGCAATGATGCTGGCCATCACCTTGCCTGGCACAGTGACCGGATAGACATCGCCATAGCCGATGGTTGTCAGCGTCACCACGCTCCACCAGAGCGAGCGCAGCACAGAGCCGAAATGCTCCGGGTCGCTGTGCCGCTCGAAGAAATAGATCAGCACCGCGGAGATATAGATCATGCCGATCGCCCCGATCAGTGCGACAAGCAGCTGTGGCGCGACGAGTTCGAACACCTCCACCACCATGCGCCCGCCGGGCATGAGATGCGCGAGCTTCAGCAGGCGCAGCAGACGCAGCGCCTTGAGCGCTTCCACCGTGGTGGAGGATTCAACGCCGATCGCCAGCAGCATGAAAAGAATGAGTTCAGGTGCAAAGGCGACAAAATCAAGTGTCAGCCAGAAGGGACCGGCATAGGCCACGCGGTCACGCAGCCGCGTCAGACCCCTGTTCTCACCCGCCGACCAGAGCCGCAGGAAAAATTCCGTCGCAAAGGCAATCAGGATCAGGAGGCTGACCATGCGCAGCTGGGGCAGATAGAGATCGGCAAAGGTCTCTTCGGTCTCCACGGCATAAAGCGCGGCACTGAGCAGGATGAGCGACAGGATGACCGTATTGACGGGCGAGAGGCCGCGTCCGTTCCAGGACTCCACCACCAGTTGCCGATCCAGCCAAGATTTCAGTTTATGCATTGCACGTCCCCCGCCTGCGACATCTCACATGAGAGAACCGGCGAAAGCAACGGGTCAGCCGCGCAAAGTGCCGCCTGTCGCCTTTTCCACCGCCGCGATGATCTTTTTCGAAACCGCCTCGATCTCGTCATCGGTCAGCGTCTTCTCGATGGGTTGCAGCGTCACCTCGATGGCAAGCGACTTCTGGCCCTCCGCCATGGACCCGCCCTGGAAAACGTCAAACAGCATCACATCGACGATGAGCTTGCGATCCACGCCACGCGCGGCCTTGAGCAGCTGATCGGCGGTGACGCCCTCATCCACGACAAAGGCAAAGTCGCGACGCAGCGGCTGCAGGTCGGGCAGCTCAATGGGGGGCTTGGCCTTGGTGGCCTTGCGCTTGGGCTCGGGGATGGCATCGGGGAAAATCTCAAAGCCCACCATGGGTCCAGCCACATCCATTCTGGTCAGGGCGCGGGGATGGAGTTCGCCGAAATAGCCGATCACGGTTTTGGGCCCAAGGCGCAGCACGCCTGAGCGACCGGGATGATACCAGTCGGGCGCATCGACCGTGATCTGGAAGGCGGCCGTGTTGGCCCCCAGGCTTGCCAGCAGGGCCATGGCATCGGCCTTGGCATCCATCGCGTCCACAGGGCCCGCCTTGCCCTGCCAATGGCGGCCTGCCCCTGTTGGTTTCGCCGTACCGACCCGCAGGCCCGTTGCGGCGAGCACCTGACCGGACGGCTCGTCATTTTCAAACTGCTGGCCAACTTCGAACAGCGCAAAGTCATTCATGCCCCGCGCCAGGTTTCGGCCTGCCGCTGCCATCAGGCCGGCAAGCAGGCTCGGACGCATTTGGCTCATATCCGCCGAGATGGGATTGGCAAGTTTCAGGCCCGGCGCCACATCGCTGCCGCCGCCGAAAAGCACGGCGGCATCTTCGGAGATGAAGGACCAGGTCACCGCCTCCACCATGCCACGCGCGGCAAGGGCGCGACGCGCCATGCGCTCACGGCGCTGGGCCACATTCAGCACAGGGCGGGCCACCGCATGAAGGCGTGGCAGCGCCGTTGATTTCACTTCCGAGAGGCCATGCACGCGCACGACTTCTTCCACCAGATCGGCTTCCCCATCAATATCGGGACGCCAGCTCGGTACGGCGACCTGCATCACGCCATCGCTGCCATATTCAATGACAAAACCCAGCGCGGCGAGAATATCGCTCATCTCGCTTTCGGGCAGCGTCACACCCGTCAGGCGCTTGACGCGCGCCGGATCGAATTTCACGACCTTTGTCACGTCGGGCTCGGCACCGGCGACCACGACCCTGGAGGCTTTGCCGCCACAGATGTCCAGCACCATCTTTGTTGCAAGGTCGAGACCCTTCAGCACAAAGGCCGGGTCCACACCGCGCTCGAAGCGATAGCGCGCATCCGAAATGATGCCCGTCGCGCGACCTGTCTTGGCGGTGCGATAGGGATCGAAATAGGCGCTCTCGATGAAGACATCGGTGGTTGTCTCCGAGGAGCCGCTTTCCTCCCCGCCCATGATGCCGCCAAGGCCCAGCACATGGGCCTCATCAGCGATCACGCAATAATCCGGGCTCATCTCATAGGTCTTGCCATCCAGCGCGATCAGGCTTTCGCCCTTGCGGCCGAGGCGCACATGAATGTCGCCCTTGAGCCTGGCGGCGTCATAGACATGCAGCGGCCGCGCACGATCAAGCGAAATGAAATTGGTGATGTCGACCAGCGCATTGATGGTGCGCAGACCCACAGCCTTCAGCAGGTCCTGCAACCATTTGGGGCTCGGACCGTTTTTCACGCCACGGATCAGGCGACCGGCAAAGACCGGGCAGGCATTCTGCGTGTCGCTGTCAAAATCGAGATGCACGCCGATCGGGCAGTCAAACGCGCCTTCAACGGGCGGGAAGTTGCCTTCGCGCAGCGTGCCGAGACCTGCGGCGGCCAGATCGCGCGCCACGCCATAAACGCCGAGGCAATCGGGACGGTTCGGCGTGATCGCAATATCGATCACGGGATCATTCTGTCCCAGCGCTTCGGCAGCGCTCGTGCCCGTCACCCAGCCATCGGGCAGATCGATAATGCCTTCATGCGCATCGGACAATTCCAGCTCGCGTTCCGAACACATCATGCCGTTTGATTCAACGCCGCGAATTTTCGTCGGCTTCAGCACCATGCCGTTGGAGGGGATGGTGGCACCGGAGGCTGCAAAAATGCCTGACATGCCGGCGCGCGCATTGGGCGCGCCGCATACGACCTGCAGCACTTTCTTCTCGCCCTCCACAAGGGCTTCCACTTTGAGGACCTGAAGTTTGTCGGCGTCAGGATGGGGCGTGGCTTCGAGCACTTTGGCAACACTGAAGGGCGCCAGTTTCCGGGCGGGGTCCTCAACGCCTTCGACCTCCAGACCGAGCATGGTCAGGCGTTCACAGATTTCTTCAAGCGAGGCTTCGGTGTCCAGCGGCTGCTTCAGCCAGGAGAGGGTGAATTTCACGATGTCAGCCCTCCGGCAAGTGTCGGCACATCCAGCGCGGCAAAACCGTAATGCTTCAGCCAGCGCAGATCGGCCTCGAAGAAAGCGCGCAGATCGGGAATGCCATATTTGAGCATGGCGATGCGATCAAGACCGATGCCGAAAGCAAAGCCCTGATATTTGTCGGGGTCGAGACCGACGGCCTTGAGCACATTGGGATGCACCATGCCGCAGCCGAGAATTTCGAGCCAGTCATCGCCTTCGCCAATGCGGATTTCATTGCCGAGACGGGCGCAGCGTACATCGACCTCCATCGACGGCTCAGTAAAGGGGAAATAGGACGGGCGCATGCGCAATTCCACGCCGTCCACTTCGAAGAAGGCGGCGAGGAATTCTTCCAGCGTCCATTTCAGATGGCCCATATGAGTGGTCTCGTCGATAACAAGGCCTTCGATCTGATGAAACTGCGGCGTATGGGTCTGGTCGCTGTCGCTGCGATAGGTGCGGCCCGGACAGATGAAACGGAAGGGCGGCTTGCCCTGTTCCATCGTGCGCACCTGCACGGGGCTGGTATGGGTGCGCAGCAGGGCGCGCGAACCATCCGCCTTGGGATCGAAATAAAACGTGTCGTGCATTTCGCGCGCCGGATGGCCCTCGGGAAAATTCAGCGCGGTGAAATTATAATGATCGGTTTCGATGTCGGGGCCGTTCTCCACCGCAAAACCCATATCGGCAAAGATCGCCACCACTTCATCCCAGACCTGACTGAGGGGATGGATGCGGCCGGCTTCCAGCGCGGTTTCGCGCAGCGGCAGGGTGACGTCGATTTTTTCGCTGGCCAGACGCACACTCAGGGCCGCTTCCTGCAGTGCGTCCTTGCGCGCGGTCAGCGCCTCGCCAATGCGTTCCTTCAGACCATTGAGCAGCGGGCCCATGTCGCGCCGCTCATCCGGGCTCATTTTGCCCAGGCCCTTCATCATCTCGGAGATGCGGCCCTTTTTGCCAAGGGCAGCCACACGCACGGCATCCAGCGTCTGCTCGTCCATTGCATCGGCAATGGCGCGGGCGAATTCCGCTTCGATGGTTTCAAGTTCGGCTTTGTCGGTCATCTCGTCAGCTCACATCTGTCGCATGTCGGAACCCGGCGGGAACCCGCCGGATGATCCGGGCATGAGGCAGATGCGAAGCGAGCAATGATCGACCGGCGTTCCGCCTCATCCCCGACGTCGGACATGCGTGATCGCATGCCGAAAGTCGGCTCCGCTCAAGTTGGCAGGCCAGGAGAGAAAGCCGGTGCGCCTTGCGGGCGCACCGCGTCAGCTTTCAAGCGCTCAGTTAAGTGCGCCCTGTGCCTGATCGACCAGAGCCTTGAAGGCCTCGGGCTCATGGATGGCGAGATCGGAGAGCACCTTGCGGTCCACCTCGATGCCAGCCTTGGCGAGGCCATTGATAAATCGGGAATAGGTCAGGCCATGCTCACGGACACCGGCATTGATGCGCTGGATCCAGAGAGCGCGGAAGTTGCGCTTGCGGGCGCGACGGTCGCGATAGGCATATTGGCCGGCCTTCTCGACCGCCTGATTGGCGATACGGAAGGTATTCTTGCGACGGCCATAATAGCCCTTCGCCTTCTTGATGATTTTACGGTGACGGGCGTGTGTTGTGACGCCCCGTTTGACGCGAGCCATGGATGATCTCCTTTAATGGACTAAAAAGCGGAACCCGGACCTATTTCAGGCCGTAGGGCGCAAAGATCTTCACAATCCTGCTGGCATCCCGTTCGGAAACGATGGTTGTGCCGCGCAGGTTGCGGATCTGCTTGTTTGTCCGCTTGATCATGCCGTGACGCTTGCCGGTCTGGCCGCGCTTCACCTTGCCGGTCGCCGTCAAGCTGAAACGCTTTTTGACGCCGCTCTTGGTCTTCAACTTGGGCATTTCGATCTCCGTATTTTGGGGAGTCCGCCGCTGAAGACCCTGAATTCCCGAAGGAAACCAAGAGAAAGGCGGACCCGTGTATTTGAAGACGGGCGGACTCGGCATGCCCTTTGCGCCGGACCGCCCCGAAGTCGCGGATTTATAAGGGTTTAGCGCCCAAGGTCAAGGGGAGAGTGAGTCTAGTGGCTATTGCGGGCCACGCGGGCCTCCAGCTCCTCCAGGGCTGCTTTGCCCCGGGGCGACATGCGCTCATTGAGCACGATGCGTTCGAGTTCCTGCGCCGTGAAATGGCTCATATCGACGACCCTGCCCGGCTTGAGCGCAGCCTCACGCATGACCTGCTGCGACTCATAAAATGAGACACGGCGGCGGCTTCGTCCGGTCAATCTTCTCCATATGATCGTCAGCGGCATGGGCGTGGCTCCAAAAGAAGCTAAAGACCCAAGCATTTCTTCCCAGGAAAGCGGTCTCTTGATCAACGGACCCATTTCGACTGGGAAGATTATACATCTCAGGCCATTTATGACCAGAGGATGTATAGGGGTTTTAGTCCCTTTGATTGGCTGATTTGGTGATTTTTATATGGATTTTTTGCGTCAACCCGGCTGCAGCCGGGACCCTTCAAAGGCCTGGGCCTCTGCTTCTTCCCTCGCCTGACGTTCCCGCATGCGGGCATGCAGCTCGCGGCGGGCGGCCTTGGCGAAACATTTATTGCGATAGCTGTTGCTGTGGTCGCTGGCGCCCAGAACAGACAGCTCCTCGTCACTGAACAGCGTAAAATCGATGATATTGTCGAGATATACTCGATCAACAGCATCTTTCATGACCTGCTGGCTGTCGTAGAAAGAGCTATGATGCTGACGTTCAAGGCCCAAGAAACGGCGTAATGAAGCAATAAGTGACATTGATCGTCCTCCTTCAAAGCGGCTTCGCCGGCTCGTGGTCGCGTGCCACCCCATGAATCATCATGTTCTGGATATATACAACTATATATCTAGTCCATAAAGATAATAAAACAGGATTAAGGGTTTATGACCAAACTGACGACGTCCGCCCATCCAAAGCCGCTTCAGATCGCGCACCGAGGCGGGGCCGGTCTCTGGCCGGAAAACACGCTGGAGGCCTTTGCCAAAGCGATTGCCATGGGCGCGCAGGGGATTGAGCTTGACGTCCATCTCTCCCGCGACGGGGTGCCGGTCATCCATCATGACGAGAGCCTGAAACCGGCCATCGCCCGCGGACCCTCGGGCCACTGGCTGACGCGCCCGACGCCGCTCATCAAATCGCTGACGGTGGAGGAGCTGCAGCGCTATGACATCGGCCGGCTGAAGGAAGGATCAGGCTATGGTGCCCGCTACCCCGAACAGCAGCCGATCGACGGTGCCCGCATTCCACGTCTGGCCGATCTGCTGGCGCTGGTGAAAACCAAGGCCGCGCCAGACTTCCGCATCTATGTGGAACTGAAAACGGCGCTGCTTGATCTCACCCAGTCCGCCACGCCGGAAGCACTCGCGCAAACCGTGGTGCCGCTTGTGCAATCCATGGGGATGAGCGCGCAGGTTGTGTTTGTGTCCTTTGACTGGCGGGCCCTGATCGAGGCCAAACATCTGGCCCCCGACATTGCCAATGCCTGGACGACGCTGCCCTTTTTCCAGATCGATCCGGACGATGCCTCCGGTCAGAGCATCGTCTCGGGCTCCGAAGATGACCAGATCAGGCAGGCCTCGGCGAAAGGTGCGCCCTGGATGGGGAACTATGACTGGTGCAGCGAAACGGGTGCCAGCTTCGCCGAGCGCATGATTGCGGCGATGGGCCATGCGGCCCGCGATGGCCTATGTGACGGCTGGTTTGCCTGGCATGGCGACGTGACGCTGCAAAGCATGGCGCAGGCCCGCGCGCTGGGCCTTTCGGTTTCCTGCTGGACGGTGGATGACGAAGCGGAGATGCAGCGCCTTGCCGGTCTTGGCATTGACGCCATTCTGACCGACAGGCCTGACCGTCTGGCCGCCGTGCTGGCCTGATTGCGAAAACACAAAGGCCCGGCGGTCTCCCGTCGGGCCTCATATTCATCAATGCAGCTGTCGTTTTGGCGTGTCAGCGCGGCGCGAGCACCATGACCATCTGGCGCCCTTCAAGGCGGGGATGTGCTTCGACCTTGGCAATGGTCTCGACTTCGTCCTTGACCTTGTTCAACAAGGCCATGCCCAGTTCCTGATGCGCCATTTCACGACCACGGAAGCGCAGGGTGACCTTCACCTTGTCGCCTTCGTCGAAGAAGCGAAGCATGCTGCGCATCTTCACGTCATAGTCATGCGTGTCGATATTGGGGCGCATCTTGATTTCCTTGACCTCGACGGTCTTCTGCTTCTTGCGCGCTTCATTGGCCTTTTTCTGGGCCTGGTATTTGAATTTCCCGAAATCGAGAAGCTTACAAACAGGCGGCTGCGAATTGGGCGAGACTTCGACCAAATCCAGCCCGGCCTCATCTGCCAGCCTCATCGCTTCTTCTGTCGGGATCACGCCGCGCTTTTCGCCTTCGGCATCAATCAACAGGACAGAGGATTCCGTAATATCTTCGTTTATACGCGGGCCATCTTTCGTGGGCGGCGTCATCATCGGTCTGCGAGCTATGAACATTTCTCCTTTTGATAAGTCCAGCGAATGGGACGGGATGTTTATCGGTCAGGTATCCGGCACCTTTGGAAAGTGCCGGTCTGGCCGCATCCGGATCTGACATCAGACCCCTTGCCGGACATATGGTGCATGAAGCTATAGATTTGAAGCTCTGTTGCCGCAAGTCAAGAAAGGCCAAACATGCCATTTGGGGCGTGGCCAGAGGCAAAAGCGCATAAATCCCGACAAAAATGACGCTTCCAGGTCATAAACCGCCTCGAATTGCTGCCAGGAAAGCCGCCGCATCAACGCGAGAAATGCCCCTGCTCCGCGTTTGTCCGCCTCCCGCCAGATGGTCTTGATGCCGTCGGGCGGGGTCTGGAAGAGGGCTTTTCCTGTCAGCAGAACATAATGCGCGGCGGGCTCGGCCTCTCGAATCAGGGGCAGATCCTCGACAAGACGCGCTTCAGCCTCCGGGGAAAAAGCGAGCAGCAGAATCTGGCCGGACATCAGGCGTGTAATGGGCTGGCGGTCAGAAGGCGCGCATAGATTTCGAGCGTGGCATGACACATGGCGCCGAGCGAGAAATGCGTTGCGACATTTTCCCGTCCGCGCAGGCCCATCTCATGGCGCGCGGCTTCATCCATCTCCATCAGTGACATCATGGCACCTGCCAGCGCCTGCGCGTCACCTGACGGCACGCTCAATCCTGTCGCCTTTGCCTCGCCGACAAGCGGCGGGACCAGAACCGTTTCGCGCTGGCCGCCCGCATCACTGACGATCACCGGGCGACGCATCGCCTGGGCTTCCACCGCGACACGGCCAAAGGGTTCGGCCTCAATCGAGGGCGAGAGCACAATATCGGCAAGCGCATAAATGGCGGGCATGTCGCTGCCATGGCCCGGCAGCAGCACATGCTGGCTCAGTCCGGCCTTGGCAATGGCGGCCTCCAGCTCGGCGCGATAGCCATCGCGTCCCTGCGCATCACCAACCAGCAGCAACAGGAAGTCTTCTTCCAGCCTGGCGTCCAGCAGAAGGCGCGCGGCCTCAATGGCCAGCGCCTGCCCCTTCCAGCGCGTCAGGCGTGCGGGCAGGAGAAAGACCGTCGATTTGCGGGTGCCAATGCCCCAGTTCTCGCGCAAGGCATGGACCTTGGCCGGGTCGACGTGATGGGGATCGAAATGGGCGATGTCGATGCCGCGCGGCACGGTGAAGACGCGGGCGGCATCGGGCGCATGAATGCGCATGATCCGTTCTGCGGTATAGGCGGAATTGGCGATCACGGCATCGCCGCGCGCGAGCACGGAATTGTAAAACACTTTCAGCCGCGGCTTTTCATGCACCTTGGCATGATAGGTCGTAACAAAGGGGCGACCGGTGCGTCGTGCCGCCGCCAGGGCGCTCCAGGCGGGCGCGCGCGAACGGGCATGAACGAGATCGATTTTCTCCCGCGTGATCAGCCGCGTGAGCCGCTCGACATTGAGCCCCATGATGACAGGATTTTTCGACTGGGCAGCGATT
Source organism: Hyphomicrobiales bacterium (assembly GCA_016124805.1). Classification (GTDB taxonomy): domain Bacteria; phylum Pseudomonadota; class Alphaproteobacteria; order Parvibaculales; family Parvibaculaceae; genus Parvibaculum. Next base: position 218,741 of record WGND01000009.1, read on the forward strand.
TCGACATGTTCGCCCCCAAGTGCTTCGAGTTCTCCGACCATGCGCCCGCCGCGACTGGCGACAATGGCACGGCCACCGGCGGCCACAATGGCGCGCGCCATATCAAGCGTGGTGCGCTCCGCCCCGCCCGTCTCGAGCGAGGGAATGACCTGCAGGATTGTCGGACGGCTCGGGCCTTTGAGCGGATTTTCTTTTCTTGTCGCGGTCACGGGTCTGGCCTCATGGCTTGCATGCGAGCGATGGAGACGACAGTTTAGCACGCTCATCACTTGAAGGCGCTTCACCATGAACGAGACAGCAAATCCCGGCAAGCTCAAGCGCGACGGCGCCGATTATCTCGCCTATCTGCGCGACCAGCCTGAAAAGCCCGCAGGCCCCACCGGCGTCACATGGCTTGGCGGCTTCAAATCCGACATGACAGGCACCAAGGCCAGCGCCCTGTCACAATGGGCGCAAACCAGCCAGCGCTCTTTTCTGCGGTTTGACTATTTCGCCCATGGGCAATCTTCCGGTGATTTTGCGGACGGCACAATTGGCCGCTGGCGCGAGGATGCGCTGGCCGCCTTCGACGCCCTGAGCGAGGGGCCGCAGATTGTTGTCGGTTCCAGCATGGGCGGCTGGATCGCCCTTCTGCTGACCCTTGCCCGGCCTGAACGCGTCAAGGCGCTGGTGCTCATTGCGCCCGCGCCCGACTTCACCGAAGACCTCATGTGGAAGAATTTCCCGGCCGAGATTCAGGCTACGATCATGCGCGATGGCCGTTATGAACAGCCAAGCGACTATGATGACGAACCCTATGTGATCACGCGCAGACTGATCGAAGAAGGCCGCCAGCATCTCCTGCTTGGTGCCCCCATTGCGCTGTCATGTCCCGTGCGCATCCTGCAGGGCATGGCCGATGTTGATGTGCCATGGCAACACGCCATGCGCCTCGTTGAAATGATTGCGCATGACGATGTGACGATCCATCTGGGCAAGTCCGGGGATCATCGCCTTTCGACACCGGCAGACATCAACCGACTCTGCCACGAGATCGAGACATTGATCTGGCAACTCGAAGCCTGAGAGCCGCCCTCAGTCGATCTGGGGCAGCATGCGGTCCTTGTTGTGGAAATAGTTGCGCGCAAAAGCCGTCAGCTGGGCATCAGAGGGATGGTCAATCGTTTCGATCCCGACCACCTTGTCGGCAAGGGCGGCATGCTTTGCCTGCAGATGTTTGAAGAGTTCAAACTTCGCATTGGCCGGTCCCACGATCAGAATCTCGCCAAAGGCGCCAAGCTTGGCGGCGACATCCTCGTAATAGGTTGTGTCTTCAACGGCGCGCCAGCCGCGCGACTTGCCGGCGCTGTGCCTGGAATGTTTGAGCGAATGGGCGCGCAGGGTTTCGGTGACGCTCTCATCGGGATTAAAGGAAACGATATGGGCTTCGTGGTGGTCGATCCAGACGGCTGCATGGAAATGGGTCATGTTGTTCTCCCTTTTCTTCAGTATAGCATCTGTCCGCCGCGCGCCCCTGAGGCAAATGGCAGCGCTGCCGCCATGCGTCAGTCTGTCTCCTCGGCAAGAAGCGCGCGCAACCCTTCGCGATAGTTCGGATAGCGAAGGGTGACACCCAGCTCATCATGCAGGCGCTGATTGGTCACACGCTTTGACTCGCTGTAAAAACTCCGCGCCATGGGCGAGAGCTCTGCGGCCTCGAAGTCGATTTCGGGCGGCGGCGCCATGCCCAGCAGCTCGGCTGCAAAGGCCACGACATCCTGCGGCGGGGCCGCTTCATCATCGCAGACATTATAGGCGCGGCCCGGATGTGGCCTGTCGATTGAGGCTTCGAGAATGCCTGCAATATCTTCGACGTGAATGCGGGAAAAGACCTGACCCGGTTTGATGATGCGTCGGGCCTTGCCCTCGCGCAGGCTTTGCAGCTGATTGCGACCGGGGCCATAGATGCCTGCAAGCCGGAAAATATGGAGCGGCAGATCATGCGCTTCGGCCAGTGCCTGCCAGCCCTGTTCGGCTGCAAGGCGGCGCGCGCCCCGTTCCGTGCCCGGCTCAAGCGGGCTCTCCTCATCCACCCAGTCCCCTTCGCGGTCGCCGTAGACGCCCGTGGTCGACAGGTAGCCGAGCCATTGGAGGTCGGGGGCCAGCCCGGCTATCGCCTTGCCATGGACCGCCAGCACCGGATCACCCGTTTCACCCGGCGGCACCGAAAGCAGCAAATGGGTCGTGCCCTTCAGTGCGGCGTCCGCATCGGCCAGACGCCCGTCAAAAAGATAGGCCGCAACGCCCTGCTCTTTCATACGCTCGGCCTTTTCCGGCTGACGGCAGGTGCCGGCAATCTCAAACCCGCGCGCGGCCAGCCTGCGCCCCAGCGCCGCAGCGCTGAAACCATAACCAAAGCAAAAAAGCCTCGGGCGTGGGGTTGTCGGGTCGGCGGGCATTTATGTCTCCTGTTTCACTTGCAACTCCGGGCCGTCTGGCGGACCTTAGCGCCCATGATGACAAACCGACACCCTTCTTGCCGACTGCCGCTGCTGGCCGCCCTTTTCGCCATGACGCTCGCCCTGCCTGCACTGGCACAAACCGACGCGGCGACAGCGGCGGCAGATTCCTATGATGACTGCGTCGCCCTGATCGACAGCGACCCGGCCAGGGCGCTTGATTATGCGCAGCAGATGGAAAAGCAGACAGGTGGTATCGCGGCCATTCATTGCAAGGGACTGGCCCTGGCCGCCATTGGTCGCCATGAAGAGGCCGGTGAAGTGCTTTACGATCTGGCCGAGCGCATTCCCTTTGCGGATGGAACCGCACGTGCCGAAGTCTATGCGCAGGCGGCTGATGATTTCATGCAGAGTGACAATCACGACATGACGCGGCTTGCTATTGATGGCGCGATTGAACAGGACCCGGCAGAGTCTGATTATCGCCTGACGCGGGCGCGACTGCGGGCGCTTGACAAGGACTGGACAGGCGTTCGTGACGACCTCTCCGAAGCCCTGGCTGAAAACCCCAATCTCGTTTCGGCACTCACCTTGCGGGCAACAGCCAACCGGCTATTGGGCTATCCCAAGGCGGCGATTGTTGACGCCGATCACGCGGTTGAATTTTCGCCGCATAATCTCGACGCCCTGCTGGAGCGTGGCCGGGTGCGCAGTGCCCTTGGCAATATTGCGGGCGCGCGGACCGACTGGGAAGACCTTGTCCGCTATGCGCAAAAGACAGGCCGCAGCAGCGACCCGGCGGTTGATCTGGCAAAATCCTATCTCGCCGAGGTGCCGTCCACCGCGACGCCATAGGCCTGCCATTCGGCGCGCACATCCCCGTCCGTTTCAGCAGTGAGATAATCGCCTGCCAGCGCGGCGAGCGCCTCAGCCCCCTTGAGTTCACCCATCGCCCAGACGGCCATGGCGCGCACCAGCGGCGATGGATCGGCCATCAAGTGCCGGACCTGATGGGCAAGCGCCTCATCTCCTGAATTGCCCATCGCGATCAGCACATTGCGAATAAAGCGATCACGGCCGATGCGCTTGACAGGCGAGGCCGTGAAGAAACTTCTGAACATCGGATCGTCGAGACCCGCCAGATCGGCAAGCGATGGCGCGCGCAATTCATCACGCGGCCTCAGCGCCACCTCACTGGCGGCCATGGCAAATTTGTTCCAGGGGCAAACCGCCAGACAATCATCACAGCCATAGATGCGATTACCCATCGGCTTTCGAAACTCGCTCGGAATATGGCCCTTGAATTCGATACTGAGGTAGGAGAGACAGCGCCGCGCATCGAGCTCATAAGGTTTGGGAAAAGCTTTCGTCGGGCAGACATCGAGACAGTTGCTGCATTGGCCGCAATGGTCCTCGTGGCGCGTATCGGGTTCAAATTCAAGCGTCGTGAAAATGGAGCCGAGAAAAAACCAGGATCCAAGTTTGCGTGAGACAAGATTTGTGTGCTTGCCCTGCCAGCCGAGGCCGGCCGCTTCAGCCAGCGGCTTCTCCATGACCGGGGCCGTGTCCACAAAGACCTTCACCTCCGCACCTGATGTTTCGGCAAGCCATCGGGCCACCTGCTTCAGACGTGTCTTGATGAGATCGTGATAATCGCGATTGCGGGCATAGACGGAAATGGCACCACTTGTTTTCTGTTCCAGCAGATCGAGGGGATTTTCATCCGGCCCATAGGTCATGGCGAGCATGATGATGCTGCGGGCCTCGGGCCAGAGCGTTGCGGGATCAGATCGGCGCGCCGCCGTCTCCGCCATCCAGGCCATGTCGCCATGACGCCCGTCAGCCAGCCAGCTTTGGAGTGCCGCAGGCAGATCAGGCCGGGCATCGACACGCAGAAAACCGATATCGTCAAAGCCGGCTTCGCGCGCGCGCTCCAGCAGCGCGGGCTTGAGGGCGCGGGGATCAGAAATCGAGATTGGCATAGAGCTTTGGCGGCGGCATGCCGGCCACATGGTCGGCAAGGATCGCACGGAATGACGGGCGCGACTTGATGCGGACATACCAGTCCTTGGCGCCGGGATACTGGTTCCACGGCACATCGCCAACATAATCAAGGCAGGAGAAATGCGCCGCCGCGGTGAGATCGGCCAGACTGAGCGCGTCGCCTGCAAGCCAGTTGCGCTCCTCCATCAGGTAGCAGATGTAATCAAGGTGATAGCGCAGATTATGCAGGGCGGCGCGCACGACGCTCATCTCCGGCCCGCCGCCGCCTTCCGCCGCGCTCAGATAGCGCTTGGTCACTTTCTCGAAGATCAGGCCGTCACCTACTTCCATCGCGAATTTTGTATCGAACCAGTCCACCAGCCGGCGGATTTCGGCCCGCGACAGCGCGTCGCCCGGCAACAGGGCAACCGAGGTTTGGGTTTCTTCGAGATATTCCGCAATGGGTTTGGCGCCGCAGATCACGTCGCCATCCGGCTCCAGCAGCACCGGCACAAGGCCCGCAGGATTGAGCGCCAGAAATTCATGGCGGCGTTCCCAGTCGCGCTCCTCCACCAGTTCGAAAGGCAGGCCCTTTTCAGCCAGCAAAAGGCGCACCGTGCGGGAGGCTGGTGAAATCGGCAGATGGTAGAGCTGGCGCATGGCTTCACAATTCAAATAAATATCGTCCGATGCGGGGGCAAAGGCTGTCGTTGTTCTTGTCGCGTCAGTTTTTTGGCCTGGCGGCCAAATCATCAATGATCGGGCAATCGGGTCGGTCATCGCCGTGGCATTTCCGTGCCAGGGAGGCGAGCTGATCGCGCATTTCTTTCAGTTCCGCTATCTTGTTTTCGATCTCTTCAATATGACTTTCGGCCAGCGCCTTCACGTCTGCCGAGCTGCGGCTGCGGTCGCGATAAAGTGCCAGCAGATCGCGACACTGGGCAATGGTGAAGCCGAGGCTTCTGGCCCGCGAGACAAAACGGAGAAGTGCGACCTCATCATCCGTATAGGCACGATATCCGTTCTGCGCCCGATCCGGGCTTTCAATCAGATGAATGTCTTCGTAATAGCGGATCGTCTTGGCGGGCACGCCGGACCGCTCTGCGGCTTCACCGATATTCATGATCAACCTGCCGTTATCTGCTCATACTGACCGGTACGACGGAAACGATAGAGATAGGTGCCGATGACAGCTTCTGGCGAGGTGGGCACAATACCGAGATCTTCAAGCGAACGTGCCTCGCTCACAGCCTCTGCACTCACCACATTGTCGCTCTTCAGAAGCTCGACCTGATCAACCGTCAACAGGGGCGAGGGCAGCAGCTGCAGGAAAAACGCCTGAAACTTGGCAGCAAAGAAAGGCAGCGGCAGCAAAAGACGCTCGCGCCGGATTGTCTTGAGCACCAGCACCATCAAATCGCGGAAGCTGTAAACCTCGGGTCCGCCAAGCTCAAAGATTTTGCCTTCAATCCCGCGCGCAAGAACTTCCACCACGGCCTGCGCCACATCCTTCACATAGACCGGCTGGAACTTCGTCTTGCCACCACCAATGAGTGGCAGGAAAGGCGAAATGCGCGCCAGTGCGGCAAAGCGGTTGAAGAAATCATCTTCCGGGCCAAACACAATTGAGGGCCGCAGAATGACGGCGGTCGGTATGGCCTTCAACACGGCGGCCTCGCCTTCAGCCTTGCTCACCGCATAATCCGAGGTGCTGTCATCATCGGCCCCGATCGCCGACATCTGGATGAAGGTCCTGATGCCCTGTTCGGCTGCCAGACTGGCCACGCGCTGGGCGCCCTCGCTCTGCACCGAGTCAAATTTCTGCTTGCCGCTTTCATAGAGGATGCCGACAAGATTGATGACGGCATCCGCCCCCATCAGCGCATCGCGCACCGAGGCATCATCCCTGATATTGGCCTGAACAAGTTCGATCTGCCCGACATCGCCCATGGGGCGCAGGAACATGGCCTGATTGGGCCGACGTGTTGCCACCCACATGCGATAGCCCTGGCGTGCCAGCGCCTGCACGATGTGCCGCCCCAGAAAACCCGAACCGCCGAAAATGGTAATCGTTGCGCCTGCCGGCAAAGCCAAAGCCTTCGAAGACATGCTCACTCCTGATTTCACGCTCCCGGAATGTCACCGAAAGCCATACGTCCTGCCCTCATCCGCAACAGGCAGGCCAATTCCTGACATTCTTGATAACCCATGCCTGCGCCGCGGGCAAAGGCATTGACGTCACGCCCCTGCCGCCCGGAAGACTATCATTCTCCCGCACTGATCTCATTGACATTAGGTGATGGTCAATTTATGTCTGCGCCTCTGTGTGCCCAGGTGGCGGAATTGGTAGACGCACTAGCTTCAGGTGCTAGCGCTCGCAAGGGCGTGGAAGTTCGAGTCTTCTCCTGGGCACCAACCTTTTTTAGACTTCAATAGGCTTTTGGGCCTGTTGATCGCGGGTCACTACCAAGAGCCCGCAGAAAAGTCAGACGGGCAGGTCTTTTTGCCCTGCCACGGAGCAAGTCTCATGACGGTTACGCTGCATCGGGGCGACCTGCCGGATGGCCTCACTTTTGGCAACTCAGTCGCCGTTGACAGTGAGACCATGGGGCTCAACCCCCAGCGCGACCCGCTTTGCGTGGTCCAGCTCTCCGCCGGTGACGGCACGGCCCATATCGTCCAGCTTGATCGCGGCACCTATCGTGCGCCCAATCTGCGCGCGCTCATGGGCAATCCCGATGTCCTGAAGATTTTTCACTTCGCCCGCTTCGATGTGGCCATGATCCAGCGCTATCTGGGTGTTGTGACGAGCCCGATCTATTGCACCAAGATCGCCTCCAAGCTTGTGCGCACCTATACCGACCGCCACGGTCTCAAGGATCTGACGCGCGAAATCCTCAATATCGACATGTCCAAGCAGCAGCAGAGCTCGGACTGGGGGGCAGCAGACCTCACCGAAGCCCAACTTGCCTATGCCGCCTCTGATGTCCTCTATCTGCATCAGCTCAAGGATGCGCTGGATGGCATGCTGCAGCGGGAGGGCCGCACAGAGCTTGCCAATGCCTGCTTTGCCTTCCTGCCGGTGCGCGCCGCCCTTGATCTTTCGGGCTGGCCGGATGTCGATATTTTCGCGCACTGAGTGCGCCGAGCCTGACGGCTGCGCCACAGCCGGCAAACTGCCGGACCAAGGCGGCTCCTTCGTTGACGCCCGACTCCCCTTACGCGCATACTGCGGCACGGATTATGGCGCCTGATCAATCATTTCAGGTCCATTCTCACAGCGAAGCGCTGCGCCCCCCGAGCGCTTCATTCACTCGCGTAACGGCAGTTGCCTGTCGGCCCGCGCGATCACGATAAAGAGCGCATCTCGTTGGACACGCCCCGCCCAAGGCCACCCGCCCCCGACAAACCCGTTCGCGACAGGTCCGGCTTTGCGCAAAGCAGTCGTGTCGGCCCCGCGCCCAATGCGCGCTACAGCCGCTTTGTCTCATGGATGAAGATCGGCCTGCCGCTGGCCGCCATTGCCGTGCTGATCGCGATCCTTGTGGCCTCCGGCGTGCTCTGGCCCGACGACAAGATCGATGTTTCCTACAGCGAAGTGGCCGTCAAGAATGACGGCCTGCGCATGGTGAGCCCGCGAGTGACCGGCCTCAATCAGGATGGCCTGCCCTATAGCATGACCGCCGACACCGCGACGCAAGACCCGGCGACGCCCAATCATGTCACGCTTGAAAACATCAAGGCGGAGATGATGCTTGATGAGGCCGATGGCCGGATCAACATGAAGGCTGACCGAGGACTGCTTGATTCCGACGCACATACGCTGGCGCTGCAGGACAATATCGATCTATTCACCTCACAGGGCTATGAGTTTCACGCCTCGCAGGCCGATATCAATTTCAAGGCGGGCACGCTTTCAAGCACGCAGCCTGTGTCTGGTCAGGGGCCTCTTGGCGAACTGACCGCCAATTCCATGACTGCTGATCATGCAAACGAGACGCTTCACTTTCAGGGCAAGGTGCGGGTGGTGATTCAGGGCGATCAATTGACCCGCTACGGGGAGGAAGACCAGTAATGACACGATCCACAAGAACCCTCTGCCTGGGCGGGCTGATGGCCGGTATGCTGATGATGACCGCCATGCCGGCCCAAGCCGCGGATAATGCCCTGAGCGGCTTTGCCACACGCCCCAACGCCCCCATCGAGATTGAAGCCGATGCGCTGGAGGTCCAGAATCAGGCCCAGAAGGCGACTTTCAGCGGCAATGTGATCGTGACCCAGGACGACATGAAGCTGCGGGCGGACCGTCTCACGGTCTTTTATGATCGCCAGTCCCAGGCGGCTGAAGGCGCGGGCAAATCCGGCAAGATTGACCGCATTGAGGCCACGGGCGCTGTCCATATCAGCAGCAAGGACAACCAGTCCGCTGACGGCGCCTGGGCCAATTATCTGGTCAAAAAGCGCCAGATCGAGATGGGCGGCAAGGTGGTTTTGCGCCAGGAAGGCAATGTGATTTCGGGCAGCAAACTGCTTGTCGATCTTAATACCGGCATCAGCCGCATCCTTGGCGGAGCCTCCGCCGAGGGGCTGGCGGGCGGTAAAACTGGCGGAAAAAGCCGGGTTCGTGGCCTTTTTCAGACACCCGAGCAATAAAAAAGAAAACAGTGCTTGGTTAATCGCCCTGCTTTATACAATTTTAATGCCAGTTGCTGTCTGATGGCATCACAACAGGTTGGGAACCAGCATGCCAAACGAGGCCGACATCGCCGTGAAAGGATCAGAAACCCCGGGGGGGCCAACCCTCGTGGCCGATAATCCTGGGCTGGCCGTGGCCAAAATCGGCAAAAGCTTCAAAGGACGCCCCGTCGTACGTGGTGTCAGCTTTGAGGTGAACCGGGGCGAGGCCGTGGGCCTGCTCGGCCCCAATGGCGCCGGTAAAACAACCGTTTTCTACATGATCACCGGGCTGATTCAGCCCGATTACGGCACCATCATGCTGGATGGCATGGATGTGACGGGCCTGCCCATGTATCGCCGGGCCCGCATGGGCATCGGCTATCTGCCCCAGGAGGCCTCAATCTTCCGTGGCCTTTCGGTGGAACAGAATATCCGCGCCGTGCTGGAAGTGGTCGAGAGCGACCGCGACCGCCGCGAGAGCATGCTGGACGATCTGCTGGCCGAATTTTCGATCACGCATTTGCGGCGCACCCCTTCGGTGGCGCTGTCCGGCGGCGAACGTCGCCGCGTTGAAATTGCCCGGGCGCTGGCCACCCAGCCGAGCTTCATGCTGCTGGACGAGCCCTTTGCGGGCATCGACCCGATTGCGATTGGCGAAATCCGGGATCTCGTCGGTCACCTCAAGGATCGCGGCATCGGTGTTTTGATTACCGACCATAATGTGCGCGAAACGCTGGAGCTGATCGATCACGCCGTCATCATCCATGACGGCCAGGTGCTGATGGAAGGACCACCATCAGTGATTGTGGGCAATGAAGACGTGCGCCGACTCTATCTCGGCGACCGGTTCAGTCTTTGATATGAGTACGGGGGGGCTGGACGAACAATGGCACTAGCACCACGGCTCGAAATGCGTCAGGGCCAGTCACTGGTCATGACACCCCAGCTTCAGCAGGCCATCAAGCTGCTGCAGCTTTCCAATATCGAACTCTCCGAATATGTCGAGCAGGAGCTTGAGCGCAATCCGCTGCTGGAAGCAACTGCAGGCGACCCCGCCGAACGCGGGCCTGATGAGGCCGATCGCGGCGGCGACAATGAGAACGTGGCGGACCCGGCGCTGAGCGGCGAGGCCGACCTCAAGCTCACGGATGATGGCCCCCTGCCCTCGCGCGATGGCGAACTCGATACCGATTACGACAATGTCTATGCCGATGAGAGCCGCTCTGATGCGCAGAACGAAGCTGCCGCACAAGCGCCTGGGCCCACAGGCTCTGACTGGCAGAATGCCAAGGGCGGCGGTGGCGGCACCGGCGATGGCGAGTTCAGCCTTGAGGCGACGCTTGCAAGCGAGATAACCCTTAGCGAGCATCTGACACGCCAGTTGCACATGGCCTTGCGCGATCCGCGCGAACGCATGATCGGCGCCTATCTCATCGATCAGGTCAATGAGTCCGGCTATATCATCGCCGACATGGTCGAAGTCGCCGAGCGACTGGGTACGGATGTCGAAGACGTTACAAAGGTGCTCGCGGTTCTGCAGACATTTGATCCCGTCGGCATCTGTGCCCGCAATCTGAGGGAATGCCTGGCGCTGCAGCTGGCCGAGCGCAACCGGCTTGATCCCGTGATGGCGCTCTTCCTTGATAATCTGGAGCTCTATGCGCGCCGCGAAATTGACCAGCTGATGAAAATCTGCGGCGCTGATCGCGAAGACATCACCGAGATGCTTGAAGATATTCGCGCCTGCAATCCCAAACCCGGCGCTGCCTTTGGCGGCGAAACCGTGGTGCCGATCATCCCCGATGTTTTCATTCGCCAGCGCAGCGATGGCGGCTGGGCCGTTGAGCTCAATTCCGAAACCCTGCCGCGCGTGCTCGTCAATCAGCAATATTATTCCGAGGTCAACCAGATCGGGGACCCATCGGCCAAGGCCTATCTTTCTGAATGTCTGAACAACGCCAACTGGCTCGTGAAAAGTCTCGACCAGCGCGCCCGCACCATTCTGAAAGTGGCCTCAGAGATCGTCCGTCAGCAGGATAATTTCCTCGTCAATGGCATCCAGTATCTGCGCCCGCTCAACCTGAAAACCGTCGCCGAAGCGATCTCGATGCATGAGTCGACGGTCAGCCGCGTCACCTCGAACAAATATATCGCGACACCGCGCGGCATTTTCGAACTGAAATATTTCTTTACCTCCGCCATTGCCTCCAGCGAAGGCGGCGCCTCCCATTCGGCCGAATCCGTGCGCCACCGCATCAAGGATCTGATTGATCAGGAGCTGCCGAACAATGTGCTCTCCGACGACAATATCGTCGACATCCTCAAACAGCAGGGAATCGATATTGCCCGCCGCACGGTCGCCAAATATCGCGAAGCGCTTCACATTCCCTCTTCGGTTCAGCGGCGACGCGAGAAAAAGGCCTATGCCTGAGAAACGAGTCTCTCCGGGAGGTCTATTTTTCTTCCAAGTCACTGATATTAATGATCTTTCAGGTTTTCATCGAGGCTCTGTTGACAGTGCCACAGCCTGCAACTAGTTTCCACGCGCTCGAAGGCCTCTAGCGGTTTACGCTACGTGGTTCGGCGGTGAGATGATGACGGGTTCATCGTGGCGCGTCCGAGAGGACGAAGACTGAAAATCCTACATAAGCTCACTTTTTGGAGCGAAGCGACCCGGAAAGGTCCCCCATGCAAGTTCAGGTTAGCGGCCACCATCTCGATATTGGAGATGCTCTGCGCACCCATGTTACCGAGCGGCTGATCGCCGCCGTGGCCAAATATTTTGATCGCCCTGTCGATGGCCATGTCACGATTTCCAAACAGGGCCATGAATTTCGGGCGGATTGTGCCGTCCATCTGGCTTCGGGCATGCATGTCAACACGACGGCGCATGGCACCGAAGTTTATGCCGCTTTTGAAGATGCCGCCGAAAAACTGGAAAAAAGGCTGCGCCGCTACAAGCGCAAGTTGAAAAACCATAATAACAATAATAAGTCTGCCCTACCGGCTGAAGACGTTCCCTCCTTCGTGATCGAAGCAGGTGACGAGCACAGCGAAGTTGATGAAGACGCCCAGCCCGTGATTATCGCGGAAGGGACGACGTCAATTCCCCGGCTCAGCGTCGGCGATGCCGTGATGCGAATGGACTTGAGTGATGCAAATTTCGTTGTTTTCCGTAACGGCGCGACAGGCAGCCTGAATGTTGTCTATCGCCGTCCGGATGGAAATATCAGCTGGATTGATGCCAGCAACGAACCCAAGAAGGCTTAGTATACTGAAAGCGAACCCGACCATAGCCGGACGCAGGCCGTTGCCCGCGGGGCTTTCCGAGATGTCTCGGAGGAACCCGGCAGCGCATGTCGCGCCCGTGCAGAACAGGATCCGGAACATGGAGCTTGAAGATCTGGTGTCTCCTGAAGGTGTGATGGCACATCTGAAGGTCACCTGTAAAAAGCAGGCGCTGCAGGAGCTTTCCGAACGCGCCGCCGAGGTCACCGGCCTCTCTGAACGCGCCATCTTCGAGACCTTGCTGGAACGCGAGCGTCTTGGGTCGACAGGCGTTGGGCAGGGCATTGCCATTCCGCATGGCAAGCTGGGCGATCTGACACGGATTTATGGCCTGTTTGCGCGTCTTGATACGCCCATCGAGTTTGATTCAGTCGATGACCAGCCGGTCGATCTGATTTTCCTGCTGCTGGCACCGGAAACAGCCGGCGCAGACCATCTCAAGGCTCTGGCCCGCATCTCGCGCCTGTTGCGCAATCCCGCCGTGGTGGAAAAGCTGCGCGCCAGTGACGATCCGGCGGCCCTTTTCTCGATCCTGACAGAGCCGGTCACAACAAGCGCTGCCTGAGCTCCAAGATTTTGAAACAAAAAAGCCGTGTGGCGCCTCTCAGCACCTCACGGCTTTTTCATATCTGCCTTGCCTGTGTGTCTCGGCGCTTAGTGCACGCTGACCGGATCAAGGTCATATTGGCGCGCGCCGGCAAAGGCGGTATTGCGATCATCGACAATGGCCATACGCGTGCCATTGGCCGCATGAACGGCATAGAATTTTGTGTCGTCAGGCAGATCACTCGCCTCGGGCAGGTCATCCCGGATATCGGCCATGAGCACCTCGCGCACATAGACGATATTGGGCATGCCGATAGCAGCAAAATTTTCCGGCGAGATATCGCGCTCGGCAAGGACGCCCCAGACGGGCGTTGCAGCGCTGTCATGTCCGTTCTTTTCGTTTTGCATTGTTTACTCCTTTCACAACAGTCCCCAACATGGGCAACTGCCGCCACCACTCAACCGGTTTGTTTGACGCGACCGGCCGATTCGTTCGAAGCGCCTTGGCGCTGATTGTTCAACGTCCCGTCGACAATGTCGATGGTGCGTATCTGACGTGTGGGTACCGGGCGCTTGAGCTCGATCTGGAGCAGGCCCTGCGCCAGTTCCGCGCCACGCACCTCAATGCCGTCTGCCAGGACAAAAGACCGCTGGAACTGCCGTGCCGCGATGCCACGATGAAGATAGGTTCGCCCTTCCTCGTCGCGCTGGCGACCGATGATCACAAGCTGGTTGCCCTCGGTCGTGATCTGCAGTTCTTCACGCGCAAACCCGGCAACGGCCAATGTGATGAGAATCGTCTCGCCATCGGGCGAGTCACGTTGCTCGACATTATAGGGCGGATAGCCATCCGATGCTTTTGCCACCCGGTCGAGAAGCCGCTCCATCTGCTCAAAACCCAGCAGAAAGGGGCTGTTGAATTGCAAAACGCGTGTCATGTTCCAAAGTCCTCGCTGAAGCGACTTTGCCACCATCCCGATGAACGCAGGATGGACGACGGCCCTTATGGCACCGCACAAAATATGTGGGCCTTCGCCCGGCCAGTTGCAAGCTTATGACATGGACAAAAGTTGCGCCTTACGAGGGAAGACGGGGCCCTGCCCATCTCATGTGTCATATCCCAATGAAATCAATGACTTGTCTTCCGGCGCCGAAACAAAAAGGCCCCGCCACTGCGGTGGCGAGGCCCTTCAAACCCGGCTTTTGGCCGTTTTGGCTTATTTGCGAAGGCTGGAAAGCGCGTCAGACAGGCGATCGGAAATCGGCGCCACGAGATGGCGCACGGATTCACCGGCAATCTTGTTGATTTCGCGCGTGGCAGCGACATTGCGCTTCAGCGTGGAGCGCACCAGAACGCTCTGGAGCTCGATGGCCTTGCGCAGGTTGCCGGATTTCACAACGGCACGGGCCGCTTCCACGGTTTCTTCGAAATTGGTACGGGCAAGCTCGGTGAGGATCTTTGTGATCACCTCAATCTGCTTGGCCTGCTCTGTCTTTGCAGCGCGCTTGGGCGCGGCTTTCTTTGCGGCAGGCTTTTTGGCGGCGGTTTTCTTGGCAGCAGGCTTCTTCGCGGCCGGCTTTTTGGCAGCCGCCGGTTTTGCCTTGGCGGCGCGTGGTTTGGTTGTCTTTGCAGTCGTTGTTTCAGCCATTTGGATCTCCATCCTCAAGGGTTCCGCCATCCGTGAGGATGGTCATGCGCCGTTTCAACAGAGATTTTTGTGCAGCGCACAATGCAGATATGTGTCATTGCCGCGAATGTCAAATAAATTTGTGCGCCGCACCATTTTTCATAACCCGCCGCGCCTATGCCTCGGCGAGGAAGTCCCGGATCATGGGCACAACAATATCGGTGCGCGAAACCAGAAAGAGATGCCCGCCATGAACCACCTCAAGCCGTGAGTTCCGGATCAATTTGTTGAGAAAACGGGCATTTATGACCGGCACGATCTGGTCATTATCGCCTGCCAGAATGAGTGTCGGCACCTTCATGAAGGGCAGAAAGGGCACGCTGGTCCAGCCGGCTGCGGCCAGCAACTGATACATATAGCCGCGCATGGTGGGCGCCTTGAGACGGGAGGCATGACCGCCGCCGCTTTCGCGCTCATCGCCATAGAGGCTCTCAAAATGATGAAGCAGATAGTCCGGGTCCATATAGCGACGGGGATGGGCCAGTTTCATCAGCGCGGCGGGTGCACCCGGCACCATGACAACGCCTGCCGAGGTGGCGGCAAGGATCAGCTTGCGGGTGCGGCTGGCATATTGGAAGGCAAATTGCTGCGCCATGGCCCCACCCCATGAGACGCCCATGACATCGACTTCGGGATAGCCGAGCTCGTCGAGAATGCGCGACACCATGCGGGCAAGCTGCCAGGGCCGGTAGGGCAGATTGGCCGGCCCCGAGCCGCCAACACCGGGCACATCAAAAGCGATAATATCGCGATCACCCATGGCTTCGGCGAAAGGGGCGACCAGTTCCAGATTGGCGCCGATGCCGTTGAAAAGCAACAAGGGGACATTGTCGCTGTTGTTCTCCCAGACAGCGGTGCGCAGAAGATAGCCCCCCGTCTTGATATGGCGGATCGTTGGCGCATCACTCGGGTCCGCCTTCATCTTGCGGGCAGCTTCCATAATCTTCCTCTTACTCAACCGTGGATATAAGTGCCGGGCGCGGCCTCCATGGGCGGATATTTTTTCGAACCCAGTTTGGCCGGGGCTTTTTTCAGCTCGCCTGAGCGCGTGCTCAGCCAGTCTGACCAGCGATCCCACCAGGATCCCGCAACCTCATGGGCCGTTGCAGCCCACTCCTCCGCGGTTTCCGGCAGGTTCTCATTGGCGAAAAATTTCGCCTTGGGATTGCCGGGCGGGTTCAGGATAGCCTGAATATGTCCGCTGTTGGAGAGAACAAATTCCTTTTTGCCCCCCAGCATGCCGACCGTGCGATAGCAGGCCTTCCAGGGGGTGATGTGATCGGTGACGCCGCCGACGATAAAGGCATCAACCGTGACATTGCCCAGATCCAGCATTTCACCCATGAATTCTTTGGTACCGGGATTGGCAAAAGGCTGATCCTCATAAAGCGCCAGATAATCGGAATGAAGGGCGGCACTCAGATTGGTCGAATCATTGTTCCAGAAGAGCACATCGAAGGCCGGCGGCTGGTTGCCGTGCAGATAATTGTTCACGACATAATTCCAGATCAGATCATTCGGTCTCAGCCAGGCAAAGACGCGCGACAGGTCGGAACCGGAAAGAATGCCCTTCTTGGCCGACCTTTTGCGCGCCATCTCAATGCCGCGCTTGGTCACCATCACACCGACATCGCTGTCTTCGGGCTGGGGATCGAGCACGCAGACCCAGAAGGTGACCGAGTTGATGCGCGTATCCTTCTTGGCCGCCAGATGGCTGAGCAATGAGGCTGTGGTGATGCCGCCCGAGCAGCCGCCGGAAATATTGATGGATTTGGACTTGGTGATCGACATGACAACGCTGGAAGCATTGATGAGCGCTTCCACATAATCCGCAAGCCCCCAATGGCTCTGCTCGATTGTGGGATTGAACCAGCTCACCACAAAGACCTGATAGCCCTTGGACTGCAGATAGCGAATGATGCTTTTTTCCGGCGCCAGATCGAGTACGTAATATTTGTTGATCTGGGGCGGCACGAAGAGCAGCGGAATGGCGCGCACTTCATCCGTTGTCGAACTATATTGCATCAGCTCGAGCATCTCGTCGCGGAAAACGACCGCGCCTTCAGAACAGGCGACATTCTCACCCACCTTGAAGGGCTTCTTGTCCACCTGCGAGGGCATGCCGTGATTGTTACGCATATCATCAAGGACATTGCGCACGCCGTTTACAAGCGACATGCCGCCGGTGTCGATGGCATGCTTGATGGCAGACGGATTGCCGATGATGGTGTTGGTGGGCGCAAGCGCATCAATGAAAATGTCAGCGACGAGTTTGGCGCGGCCCTGCTCGACGCGATCAAGCTCAAGCGCGTCAATAAAACCATGCACCTCGCTACCCATCGCCATCCAGCCCTGCATCAGCCGCATATAGAGCGGGTTCTGCTGCCAGGCCTTGTCGACGAAACGGCGATCCTTGTGCTCGGGCTTCAGCTCGGATTTTCCGGAAACAATATCGACGACTTCACGGCCAAAGGCGCCCATGTGCTGCATCACCGTGAAGGGGTGGCGAACCGCACCTCCTGCGATTGCACCAAATGCGCTCAAGAGATCCTCCCGACTAATGCCAACAATGGGGCTCAGTACATTGGGTGTCTCAGCTGCTTCCTGACTAATATCGTCGTTGTTCTTTGCCATTTTTGCCTCCCCTCAACCGCCATTTTGCGGCTTATGTGAAAGACTAAACCGACCTTGGTGGGGATTGTCACTGAATCGACAAGTCTAAGCGAAAAAGAATCGGACAAAATGTCAGCCGTCCTGCCAGAATCATCTGATTCATGGATAGATGTTCATTTTTCAAAGGACAGAAAATTGTTCAAATCTCGCTCGAACGCGCTAAAGTTTTGAAAAATAGACGAGCAGGTTTGAGACCGTGATTCCACTCAAAGACCCCATCTTCCGAAATGAAACCCGCGCAAGGGAATATTTCGAAAAGCTGCGCTGGCGCGATGGTCGGCAATGTCCTCATTGCGGAGAGGGAGATAAGACGGTTGCCCTGCACGGCCAGAGCCATCGCGAGGGGCTCTATTACTGCAACAACTGCAAGGGCCAGTTCACGGCCACCGTCGGAACGCCGCTTGAGGGCTCCAAGGTGCCGCTGCATAAATGGCTGCTCGCCCATCGTCTGCTGAATGACGATGCGGAAAATATAAGCGTCAGCAAGATGCATCGCATTGTCGGCGTGTCCTACAAGACAGCCTGGCTCATGGCGCAGCGACTGCAGGCGGCCGCCATTCTCGGCTTCTTCACCGAATTCCTCTGAGCCCTTTCTTCTTTTGCTTTTCAGATCGGATGCCGCATGAGCCAGCTCGAGTTCAACGAGGCGCGGGCCAAGGCGCTCGAAGCCATGTATATGGCGCCGGATATTGTTGCCCAGCGCAGCCGCACACTGGAGATGCTGGCGGTGCGACCCGGCGAACGCATTCTTGATATCGGCATCGGTCCCGGCCTGCTGGCCGATGACATTGCCCGTCTTGTCGGTCCCGATGGCCATCTGGCCGGTATTGATGCCTCCCCCGCCATGATCAAGATGGCGCGGACACGCCTTGCCGCCATGCCACATGCCGAAGCCAAGACCGGTGATGCGACATCACTCGACTATGAGGACGGGTTCTTTGACGCCGCCGTCTCAACTCAAGTCTATGAATATGTGTCCGACATGCCAAAAGCGCTGGCAGAGCTGCATCGCGTGCTGCGGCCCGGCGGGCGGACACTTATTCTGGACACAGACTGGCGCAGCCTTGTGTGGCATTCCTCCGATGAAGCCCGCATGAGCCGTGTGCTGAACTGTTGGGATGGCCATCTTGCCGATCCGCATCTGCCGGCCAAGCTTGGCATCCTGCTGCGCCATGCCGGTTTTCACATGGCGCGAGTCGAAATCCTGCCGATGTTCTCGCCTTTCTGGCAACCGGTGAGCTATGCGGCGGGCATCATGAAGTCCATTCATGCCTATGCGCAGGAACATGGTGAAAAACATGGGCTCGCCGCTGAAGAAGTGCAGGCCTGGTATGATGATCAATTGCGGCTGATCGAGCGCGGGCACTTCTTTTTCAGCGTTAACCGCTATGCCTTTATCGCCATGCGCTGAGAGGCACCAAGAGTTCCGTCACCCTGCCGGGCATGCTAGATTTGCCGATATGTTTGACGGGGCTGTGGGGACCGGGTGGTAAAATCAAAATCAGGTAAGGGGCCGTTTGACCTCAATTTTGCCATCAGCCTCATTCTGGCGCTGTGCATCTGGGGGGCGCTGCGTGACGAAGCCCTCTGGTCAAGTTTTCTGGGGGACGCCGACCGCGAAGCCATCCAGATTGCCTTCAACATGCGCGTCAACAAGACGCTGACGGGCACAGGGCCCATCCTTTTCCTCAATCTGGATGATTCCGTCTGGCACGGGGAAGACAATGACAGCCCGCCGCTTGCCTATGCGCCGCGCCCCATCATCTACAATCTCCTCAAGGCGGCCTATGGCACGCCCGGCTTCCCGCGTCCGAAAGTCGTCATCGCCGACTTTGATCTTTTCTGGCGCACGCCTGATGAAGGCCCGGAGGAACAGATTGATGCGTTGCTGGAAGCCTGGGGAAAAGATCCCGAGGCGCCGCTACTCATTCTGCAGCGGGAAGTCATGGACGGCGACGGCAGCATCGATATGCCGGCCGACATACGCTCATCCCCCCGGGAACGCTTTATTCGCGATGCACCGCTGCACAATATTGTCTGGTCGAGCGCGGTTTTCACCGGCGATGAGGTCGTCGGCGCACGCTATTATGACCATTTTCTGTGCCTGAAATCCGGCGACAAAGCCAGCGTCATCGCCAATACAGCCCTCTATGCGGTTGCCGGTCGCTATGCCGACACACCCCGACAGGCTGTCGAGCAGGTTGAAGCCGCCATGGTCGGGCCTGCCGAATATTGCCGGAATGGGGGCTCTGTCGAGTTCGAGCTGCAGCTCACGGGTCGACCCGGTATCCAGTTCAACGGCCGGGACAGCCTTATCAACTACAGCACCAGACCTCCGGACGGCTTTGATTACACCAGCCCCGACCTGATCGCGGCGGATATGTTTGTCCTGCCTGCCGCGACAGTCAGCACAGAGATGGTTAGCGGCCTTGCCGCAAATAACGGCATTGTGATTATTGGTTCAGCATCTTTGACGGCCCGGGACAGACATATGTCCGTCTATGGTGAAATGGGCGGTAGTCTGATCATTGCCAATGCCATTCGCGGATTGGAGGTGGGTGGTGTGGTGCATCGGCTTCACTGGTATATCGAAGCATCAATATTGACAATTTTCGTCACTTTAATTGTGCTTGCTTTCTGGTATTGTCGGCGGGCTCGTGATTACATGAAGCCGCGTTCGGTGCTGCCTTGGTATGCAAAACCCTTTGATATTCCGCTGCACCTGCTGACAAATCCCGTGATTGTGAAACTGTTGATCGGGATATCTGTTTTTTGGCTTGGGGCAGTCGCGACCTACTACATGCTTGACCATGGCCTATGGATCGGTTTCGCCGCACCTGCTTACGCAGCCGCTCTGAACGAAGCGCGCGAAGACTTTGAAGAATTGATGGAGAATCTCCGTGAAAAACAAGCTCGTGAAATCAAATAGGCTGCTCTTTAGCGCTGCCATTGCATTCGCCGCCTTTGGGGCGCAGGCCTCTCTTGCCGCCCCCATCAAGCCCTGCGCTTCGGCAACGGTTGCCTTTGTCAAAAGCATCAAGGGCGATCCGACAAATGTTCTGATTTCGCGGGCCGGGGAAGAAGCTCCGCTCACCCCCTTTTCGCCTCTCTGCAAGGGTGACGTGCTAACGCTGAAGACTGCAAATGAAGCGGTCATTCTCGGGGTTGCCGGCAATCCCGGCCCCAATGAAGTGGCAGGGCCGGTGAAATATACCGTCGGACCGGCAAGCACAGGCGCCGATTCCGTGTCGGAAGTGTTGCAGGACCGGCTGATGCCGCTGGGCAACCGCACCATCGGACAGGGGTTGGGCCGCTCGGGTGAACCTTTTGAATTCGGCCTGCTGGATCTCGAAACGGAGTCAGCCCGCATCAAATCCGGCAACCGTCCCCTCTGGATCGGCTGGAATGGCGGACAGTCTCCTTTTGAACTGTCCATCATCGGCCCTGCCGGGCCGGTCGCCAACAAGCTCGTTGAGGGCAATGCCATCACGCTGCCGGCCAGTGACTATGTGGTTGGCCGTTATGACGTCTCCGTGAAAGACGCCAATGGTCGGCGCCGCGTCACAACCTTTGAAGCTGTGTCCGAGACACCTGCCGCACCGGTTGTTGAGGTGCCTGCCTGGATGGGTGCGGATGCGGGCGTGATGCTGTCAGCTTTCTGCGTCGCTGCTGAAGACCCCTATACATGGTCTTTTGAAGCCGCCCAGCAGATCGAAGCCGCACCGGATGCCGGTATTGACCGCCAGACGGCGCTTGCCCTGATCGGGTCGGGCGATACGGAAACGCTCTGCCCCGGCCACAATGGCTGAGGCCACTTCTTCCTGACTTAATTTGCTGATGAAAGTCGCGCCGCTCCATGCAGGAGCGGGCGGCTTGCGTCGCCGATCACCACATAGGGACCCCAGAAATAGGGGTGGCTGTAATCGGGATCGGCGATAAGGCTTGCCTGGGCTTCACGCAGAGCATTGTCGATGGGACGCTTATCCGCATCGGCAAAGAAGCGGCGCACAATACGGTCAGCCGCCGTATCATCGGCCACCCAATGGGTTGCCATGACCGACCGCGCACCGGCATAGATGAAGCTGCGTACCAGACCATCAAGCTGCGCGCCGTCGAAGACGGCAGCGATGCCCTGGGCGTCTTCCGCCTCGCGGGCCGTGTCGCAGGCAGCCAGCAGCACAAGATCGGCATCCAGCTTCATATCGAGAATTTCCGTGGCACCAAGCAGGCCGTCGCCGCCATCATTGGCGAGCGAGGTCAGGAGCGAGGGCTCCGTGATGCAGAAACCATCCCCGAAGAACCCATGAGTGACGAAGACAAGTACCTGCTGGCTGGCAAGGTCTTCATTGCCAGCGACCGCCTCATCGGTGAAGGCCGCTCCTTTGACATCCTTACGCTTGAAGCGTCCGGCGACATCATCCTTCAGCGGCGTGAGGGGCTGGCGTAGCGCCGGTTCCGACTGGAAAATCGTGCCGCAGCGCGCCGGACGCCCTTCGCTGACCATGCGGGCAGAGAAATCGCTGATCCAGCCTTCGCTATTGTCGGGTGGCACAGGCGGCCCGAATACCGTTAGCGTGCCCTGCGTGGTGGCCGGGCCGGCGTGACGCGCCGCGACGAAGCTTGCCGAGCTTGGCGCACTCATGAAGTTGAACTCGGTCGCAAGAAAATCGACCTCCGAATAGTCCCGCGCGCGTCGGACGCTGTCAGCATCCTGCGGGATTGCTGCAACCAGAATGGCAGGCGGAATCGAGCCCACCACACCGCGCGGGGCGAAAATGATCGTATCGATATTCTCAGCCTTGAGCTGGTCATAGACAGGCCCGAAAATGCCCTCGAACAATTCATGCGCCTGTGACACGGCATAGGGCGGGATGCCTGCTGTGCGACTGCGCAGGGTGGCACGCACACGCCGGACAAGAGACTCCGCATCGTTTCGCGTGAGGTCCGTCTTGAAAACAAGCGTTTTCCCGCCAAAGACCGCATAGCCAAGACCGCCTGATTTTGTGGCCGCAAAGGCAATCAGGGCTTCGTTGGGCTTGAGCGTGTCGGCAACATCTTCCGGACCGACGCCGCGATTGACGAGCTGCATATATTGCGGCTCGGCGCGACGGGCGGTGGCCTCAGCGGCGGCGACTTCTTTTTCCGCTGCGTCCGATGCGGCTTTTAATGCCGCGAGACGATCCGGGTCGTCAATACCTGCCGCCGCCTCCAGTACCTGGAGTGAATCATTATATTTCCGCTCGGCATCCTGCAGCGCGCGGATTTCTTCCGAGGTGTCATCTGAACCGATGCGTGCGGATGCCAAAGCCATGGCAGCGGCGGCACGCGGTTCGACCATTGCCTCGAAAGCCTGCATATAGCGCGCCTTCAGGTCTTTGCTCTGCGCGTCATTGGCGTTAATGACATCGACCAGAAGGGAGAGATATTCACCTGCATTGTCGGGCGAGACGCCAAATGAACCCTGCACCCCGAGATAGAGATTGAAGGCCTCGTTGAAACTTGCCAGCGCGCCGGCCCTGTCACCTGCGGCCTCCTGTGCACTGCCGAGGCTGCCCAGAAAGCGGGCCGAGAGCAGCGAACGCGGTTCGCGTTTGCGCCAGGCCGCCAGGACTGATTTCAGCTTGGAGACAGCCGCCGCCGGACGCCCGGCCGCCAGTTCATCAAGCCCGCGTTTTTCATCGATCAGCGCCTCAAGCCAGGGGGCGGAACCATCAGGTGCCGAGAGGATCAGCGAGGAGGCCTCGTCAAGGGCTTGCGTGGCTTCCGGCTGCTTGAGGAAGGTCAGGACCACCGCCTTGATATAGGCGCGATGGGCCTTGAGAATTGTTGCCCGCACTTCCGGACGCAGCTCCGCATCAGAATAAAGCGGCGGCGACGACTTGCCCTGGCGATGATTCACATATTCGGCTTCGCGCGCCGTGATGACATTCAGATCGCCCGACTCCTTGCGCAGGAAACTCGCATTGAGATCACCGGTCTCGACCGTGAAGGGCTTATTTGCCTGCTCCAGGGCCGAGAGATAGTCGCCCTTGTTCAGAAAATGCACGGCACGGTAGTTGACGATCTTGTCCTGCACCCAGGCGGCCGTCTGCGATCCCAGAGAATCTTCCGTGTCGTCAAAAAGTTTTTCTGCCTCGGCAAAGCGGCCCTGATTGCTGAGATTGAGGGCAAGATCGAGCGCGATATCCGCCCGGCGCGTGGGATCGCCACCAAACAGATTGTCCTGAATGGTGACGGCCTTGGCATAATCTGCGGCAGCAAGCGCGAACTCATATGAAATGTTGCGCGCATGACCACGGCGGCGCAACTGTTCCTGATCCTGCATGGCCTGCACACCCGGAAGGGCGGCAAGCGCCTCTTCGGAAAGAGGCACAGGTGCCTCCTGCCCCGAAAGCACCGCGCCAGCGCGCTGCATGGCAGGCAAGGCTCCCGGCAGACCGCGCGCATGCACAACCGTGTTCTTGCCGGTGACCGAAATGGCAACGTCCTGAAAGAGCTCGCTTGACTGGGAACCCGGGCACCGCTGGATATCCGATCTGGTGGCGCCGAATTCATCCGTCGGCTTGCAGCCCTTCAGGAAGTCGTCCGCAGTCAGGGGCACCTCAGCGGCTTGCACCCGGATGACGGCAGCAGCCCGGCGCCATTGCCCGCAGAACATGTCAAACTGCGCGCCTTCGCCGCCCTGCACATTGATGTCGTCACGCCGGACGGCGCGGCAGGCTTCCTTGTCGGCGCTTTGCCCCAGATCAATCGTGGTCGGATATTTATCAACCGGCACCGTGACGCATGCGGAAAGCAGCATCAGCCAGATCATCGCTGAGGGAAGACCATGTTTCATCGGCCCGTTGCTCCCCATAGGCTTTCATTGCCCGTGGCCGCAACGCCCCCGAGATCGTCATCCTCATCATCGTCGTCATCCTCACCGGTTTCGAAGGTGAGGCCCGAGGGATTGATTGTCGGGTTGGGGTCGCTGTCGGCCGCACCGCCGGTCGGCTCCGCCTCACGCAGCAGGGCATTGGAGCAGCTGACCGCATCGCCGATGATGCACAGATTGAAATGATAGTCATCCGACTGGGCCAGCGGTTCTTCAATCACCGCGCCGTTGGAATCCTTCGTGCCGGGGAAGAGGATGCGCGGCTCAAGACCGGCTGCCGAGCTTTTGACCCGTGTGCCATTCTCCCGCACAACAATGCCGAAAAGGACAACATAGTCCGGGCCATCATCAACAGGATTGATCACCCCTTCATTGAGATTGGCGACCTTGAAGACGATGCCGCGACCATCCACACCATTGCCTGTATTCTGACCGACAATATCACCGGGGGCGTTGAGCTTGAGATCATCTGTGGCGATGAAGACATGACCTGAGCTCACCCCGAAACTGCCCGGATTGCCGAGCTGGGCGAGGGTCGGATTATTTGTCTCGTAATATGCCTGGAAAGCCTGCGAACCGATGATGATGTCACCGGATGAATTCAATTCAACAGCGCCCAACCGGCCTGTTGTCGTATCGGTACCCAGTTTGCCGGAGACCAGAATGAGGCCGGGCCGGTTGTCAAACGACCCGTCCACATAGCCCAATGTGAGCTTGTCGAGGCCCTGAACCGAGCCGGCAGCAATAATCTGACTGCCGGAACCTGCCCCGATGCTGAAGTCCTGCAGTGTGGCCGAGGTGAAATCAACATCCAGCAGCAGGGCGTCATTATTGTCGGCATTGATGCGCAGATTGCCTGCCGAGATACGCCCCAGCTCGCTCTCGTCGATGATGAGACCGGGCGCATAGCGCAGCGTCGTGGTGCCTGTGGTGCCATCACCACCCAGCACGATGGTCGTGCCGCTATCGAGCGATGAAATACGCACCTCATCGGCGGCCGTGATCGAGCCTGAAAGATCAAGATCAAGCGCGACGATGCTGACATTATTGGCCGTCGCAATCTGATTGATCACCGCATCGCCATGTGAGGCATCCAGAAGCAGCAGCCCGCCATCTGCCGTCACGGAGCCCGTGAGTGTGAGGTTGCCGATCAGGGCCTGCAGGGTTGCCTGCCCCTTGGCATAGATGTCGCCCAGCACGTTCACGGCCCCACCGATGATCGTGGTGTCGATAAAGCTGGTGACATTATTGACCTCCGCTGTCGCCAGCTTGGCCTCAAGGCGCACATTGCCTGCCGTTGACTCCGTCGTGCCGCTCAATGTGCCGTTGCCCGTCAATGCCTTGAAGGTGATATCGCCACCTGCCGTGACATCGCCGGAGACCTCAATTGAGTTGCCCGTCACATCAATCGTGGTGACAGCCGTGAGATCGGTGAGCTTGATCGCATCGGGATCAATCAAGATCGATCCGACCGTGCTTTCAATCAGCGCGTCAGAGGTAATGTCACCCAGGGCATGAAGCGCCACTGACGCGCCCTCCAGTGACTGATGAAGATAGAGATCATCGCTCTGGGCCGTCAGGGTCACGATGCCGTCGGCCCGGGTCACGCCATTGATCTCGATATCATTGGCCGTCACGTCAATCGTCGTGCCGGCATCCAGACCCGCCGTCGTCGCCTTGCCCTCTTCAGCCGCAATC
>WGND01000017.1 GCA_016124805.1 Hyphomicrobiales bacterium
CCCCGATTAATTCCGGGGTCTACTCACAAAAGCTGGGTCCCGGCACAAGGCCGGGATGACATCAGCGAACAATGCAGGCAAACAGCCCCAGCCCCACACCCTCTCCCCCGTCATGGCCCGACTTGTTCGGGCCATCCACGTTGTAGCGCGGCATTTGCTTCCGGAGTCGTCGCCACTAGGTTTCGGAGCATGTGACTTTTAGCGGAATCACCCTTTAGCGCGCCGGTTTCTCATAGCCGTCTCGAAGCGCTCTAAGAGTGCCCTCAGAGGCCTCTCAGGGTGTCAGCGCCTTAACGTAGAAATATGAGACCCTGCCGCCTTCACCGGCGTAGGCGGCGACCTCCCGAAGCCCCGAAAGACCCTCCCACCGCATCTGATCGCCAGTATCGACATCGGGGTCAACGGCATTGGGTAAGCCAAGCTGGCTCAGGCTGGCCCGCGTCATCATTGCCGTGGACGGGTAGATCGTGAACCAGTCCGCTGCCCCGGCGATGAAAACGACCTCCACAGCCCCTTCCATATATGTACAGCGCAACCCGTATTTGCCCTCGTCGCAGCTCTCAGGCGCGCCCAGGGTCGCCCTCAAAACGGCGGTTGAGCCGCCCGCAAGGCTGGCCACCGGGATCACCTTGTCGGTCGTTGCCAACACGATGCTGCTGGCTATGGCGCTGACGGGGCTGAGAAGCAGAATGATGAGCGCGACGGCGAAACGGGTCATAGCGGGCTCCTTGGGTCAATCGGGCTGTATTCGGGCAGGGTCGTTGAAGGAGCCACAGCAGGCGGCTTTACACGCTGAAGCTCAAACCCACATTGCTTGAAATGGGCGAGGAGGCCCCGCGCAACACGCGTCGCCGCCTGCCCATCGGTCGGGTGCTTTTTTGCCAGCTCAGCCAGCTCCCGCTTGTGACGGCTCAAGGCGAACGCGATCATGCTATCGAAATCGGCCTCACGCTCTGTGCTCATGTTTCTGGCAGCTCCTATCGGTTTTGAGCAAGCCTAGCGGCCCTGACGCGGTTGGGAAAGCCCTGCCGCAAAGCCCGACCGGATCGTCGGTTCCGATTCACCTGCCGTCAAACCAATTGCGAGCGCCGCCGCCAGCAAGCGCGACGCCGCCGCGTCCTCACTGATGCAGTCCTGAGCGGCGAACTGACCGAAGACGAAGGCGGCTTTGTTGAGCGCGTAATTGCGGGTGCCTGGCCGCGCTCGTCGCAGCTCAGCTTCCTCCATATCGATAATGGTGTGCGGCTTTGCCGGTGCCGATAATTGCCGGACCTGAGGCCGTGGCAGCTTCTCGGCTGAGGCTTTCATCTTCAGCCAGTATGGCATCGGCGCGGGTGTCACCAGCCCGTCTAGGCAGAACCGAGAGGGCGAGTTGACCCACTCGTAACGCCGCCCGGACTTGTGCATGGATGGCGGCGCTATGATTGACCCGCCCGCGCTTCGAATGTCGAGGCCTGGCGCAATGTGCCCGGCCCGGTTTTTCAACGTCACGTCGGGCTGGATGAAATAATAGTGGCGGCCACCGCTAGGTGTCGCCACTTCAATGGTGTCGCCGAAGGGTTCAAAGCCGCTGGCGAAGATCTGGCGCAGGCTCTCCACGCCAGCCGGGAAGTCGACATCGAGGACCGCGATCCCGTTTGCACCGCCACAGGCCAGCCCGACATTTGCCCAGGGAAAGGCCTCTGCCCATTCTTCAATCTGGTCAGGCATCGTGCTGGCCGCATGGCAGCCGCCCTTGATCAACGGCATCTTGTTGCGGGAAACCGGAAAGATTGCCCAGCCCCACTCCTCCAGAAAGGGCTTTGCCATTTCGGCAAAGGTGAAACTCATCTGCCACCACCCGTTATAATCAGCTCGCCTGTTGGCTTCGTGAGCTTGCCGCCTCCCACGGAGTAGCGAGTTTCGACCGACTTGATCCTGAAGCCCTTGAAGACCTCACGCGCACCTGGTGTGTCGTTGATCGACAAAATGAACCGCCCAGCTATCCCCCGAAGCTGATCGGCCAGCAGGGCGAAGTCATCGCGGTTGAACATCTCCTTGCCGTAATAGCCCTCTGAGCCCCAATAAGGCGGGTCCAGATAGAGAAGCGTGGCTGGTTTGTCATAGCGCTTGATAAACTCGCGATAGGGAAGGCATTCAATCACCACACCCGCCAGTCGCTCATGCAGAGCTTCAAGGCGCGGCACCAGCGTGTTGAGATTGAAGCTGGCATCTCGCGCCGTTTGCGTGCCAAAGGTTCGGCCAGCCACCTTGCCGCCATAGGACAGCCGCTGCAGATAGAGGAAACGCGCCGACCGTTCCAGATCGGTCAAGGTCTCGGGTGGTGTGGCGCAGAGCCGTTCGAAGGCGGTGCGGCTTGTGATCTGGAATTTCAGGGTCTCGATGAATTGCGGATAATGACGCTGGAGGATTCGAAAAAAGATGGCCACATCATGCGAAAAATCATTGATGACCTCAGCTCTCGGCACCCTTTCCCGCCGCAGGAAGACGCCGCCCATCCCGCAAAACGGCTCTGCGTAAGTGTCGTGAGGCGTGGCCTCGATGAGCTTGACCAGACGGCTGGCAAGTAACCTTTTGCCCCCGACATAGGCCGAAGCAGGCGACACGGGCTTGACGGACCGCGAAGGACGACTTTTAGGCATGGACTCCATGAATTCTACCGTGCATGAGTCCCACCGTCAGGCCGGACCTGACAGGCGGGAGTGGAAGCAAGACCTAGGCTTGCGGACATGCGCGGTCTCTGCCGCGTGGCTCTGGCGTTGGCGCGCCATCCCCCGCCGATTTCCGGCGGCGGTCTCAAATCATTCGGGCGGCGTCGGCCAGTTAATCGAGGCTGGATAGCCCGGCTGCGTGGTCACATCCGCCAGCGCCTGCACATAGGCATCAAGTTCGGTGATGTCGTCGCTCGAAGCGAGCCCGAGACGGTTCTGGCGGGCGTAACGCTCATAGCGCCACTGGATGTCATCGATCAACCGATCCCGTTTCCTGCGGGCGGCGACGTCAAGTTCCTCATTCGTCAAGGGCGGCGGCTCGGCGGCGACCGGATAGCCCTTCTTGTTGGCAACAATAATCTTGCCGGACGCCTGAGCAATCATGAGGGCCTTGTGCTCGGCTGCCGGAACTTCCACACCGTCTTCAGGCAACCTGCAATCCGGGTTGTCGACCTCAATCATGTCCGGCTCTGCGGCAGGGTCAGGCACCTTAATCATGGGACAAACCCAATCAGGGTCCGGCATCTCAACTGCACCGTCGTTGAAGGACACCATCGGATGGATTGCCGCCTCATCCGGCACCTCGATTTCAGGACAAACCCATGCAGGGTCCTGCACGATCAGCTTGCGCGGCCCAAAGCTCAAATCGTCAAAAAAGCCGCGTTGTGATGCGCTGTAATAAAATTTCGGTGTCATTGACCTGTCGCCTCCCAGTTAACGCCGTCCACGTCGCGCAGAATTTTGATTGTGGTCAAAGATGCGCCGTCCTTTGCACCACCAGCTGAGTCATTGTCTATATTCGTGATGCCGTCGCGCGAGGTGTAAACCGCGTAGACTTCGGTGGTGAAGGCAATCGGAAGCGTGATCGTCTGGACGCCCGTCGTCCCGGATGGCACATAGCCCCATTGCCGGATTTTACCACCCGGCATTCTTTCATATCCCGTGACACCATAAGAGTGGGCGAACATGTAGCCAAGGTTTGAGGCCGTCACGGCGCGGGTGGCATCCGTCATGGCATCCGCTTCGGTATCCGTCGTGAATTCCGCCAGGCCACGCCGCGCTGTCGTGGCCGTCAAAGATGCAAGCCCGGCAGATGTGACGGCGGCAAGGTCGTCAACACCGGCGATGACCAGCGCACTGGTCGCAAGCTTCACAATCCCCTTGACGGTGGCGGAGGCGTCGTCAGGCAACGTAATGCCAGCGGCGATCTGCGCGGCAACATAGGCAACGATCTGCTCGCCTAGCTGGTCCCAGGCTTCATTGCTTGGGGCGCCACCCAGCATCGTGATGGCGTTCACGATCTCCGTCATCACGGCGTCGAAGCCGAGGGCGTTGGGATAAGACCCCTCTTCAGTCGGTGTGCCGTTGCGATAAGCCTCCCCCGGCGCAGCGGCGTTCAACGCATCATATCTATCCATGGTCAGGCTCCTGATAGGCAAATTGAAGAGTGACGTGGCTGTGAACCACGGTGTTAAGTCGGCACTCAAGGTCTTCGGCCCGCGCGATGCGAACCATCGGGTCACCAAAGGCCGAAAGGCCGAATTCGAAGGGCGTGAGGCGGGGGCCTGGTACTGACACCCGCATGCGCGAACGGATCGATGCCGGTCCACATTCCTGGCCGCCACCAAAATAGGAGCGGCCAAATTCGAACGGACGGAACTTTTCAATCAAGACTTCATAGCCGAGCTTGTTCGCAAGCCGCTGATAGCGGTCCGGGCAGGACCCGCCGATATCTGTCAGCCGGGCCTCGAGCGCCTGAAGTCGCTCGCGACGTGTTTGGGCCAGCGGGTTGCAGGGGTCAGGCAGGCCTGCGAAGTCTTCCCAGGCGGGCAGCAGCTCGTCGGTTGTGTTGGGCAAGGCTTCAAGCAATAGCTTTTCAACCCGCGCGTGGATGCGCGAAAACTCCATGCCGAGCGCTTCACCGAGACGTCGCAGAACACTTGTCGTCGCGCGCGTCCAGGCCCGTCCTCGCGGCATAAGCTGCAGCCATTGCGTGGCGTATTGTCCAGACCGTTCTGCCATCAGGCCCCCCATGTCACGTCACCCAAAACGGGCATATGACCGGCGGCGGCCGTAATTGTTTCTGCAGGTGAATTCAGCGTGTGATAGTCCTCGCCAGCGGCGATGGAGATGGCCTCCCCAATCCGGCTCAGCCGCAATGTGCCACCCGGCTTGGCGTCACGGCGCAGGAAGTCCTTCAACTCGGCAATCACCGCCGCCCGGATGCTTTCCGTATCCGGTGTGAGCGTAATGTCCGGGTCGATAGGGTCTGGCACCGGCGCAAAGGCGATGATGTCTGCCGTAGAAGGGCCTCGGGACGGCGCTTCGAGATAGGCCTGCATGTCGGCAACATCTTGCTCCGTCGGAATGATGTCTGCACGGTCGTCATAGACGAAGGCAATGCCAACAGTTCCCGCTCCAAGCCAGGCGCGATAAATCCATGCGCGCGTCACACCTGGCCGTTCCAGCGCCCAGCGTTCATAGTCATGGTCGGCACCGCCTTCGGGCGGGTTCTGAACGCGCTGCAAGAGCCGCGTGAGAAGGCTCTCAGGCGTCTCGTCATCGGCACCACCTGATAGAGTGCCCGCCCCGACCGTTGCTGTGCCCTGCACACCGGCAATCGGCGAGACCAGGCTAAGCGTAGCGGCGGCTGCTGTGTTGCCATCAGCACCAGCCTCAGAGGCCGTCACAGCAATGGTAGCCGTACCGCCTGCAATCACGCCGTCTTCATCAGTTGTGAATTCCACGCCATCGGCGCGCTGCAGAAGCGTGCCGCTGGCGATGGGGCTGCCATCGGTGCCTGTAAATACGGCAGCACCATGGGCCTTGGCCCGCGCCTTCCAAACCACACCCCAAAAAGAAGCCCACAACTTCAGATAGGTCAGATTGGCTGTTGTGGGAATAATCTGTTTGGCCGCGAAAGCGATAAAGCCATAGAGGCCATGGGCGATGCCCGCCATGACGCGCGCCAAGGCGATGAGCACCATTCGCCGGAGACGGCTTGAGCCGCTCGGAAACTTGGCCGTGATGTCGGCTTCGATGCGCGCAACGAGTTCGCTGTAAGTAGGTCTGGAAAAGTCATCCATCAGTTCGTTTCCTTCAGCGTTGCCTGCCATTCCACGTCAAACCGCGTGCCATCGATCTTCGTGATCCGTGCGCGCCAGGCGACGAGCCCGATGCCGACAAACTGGACCGTGACGTCGATTGCCTTGGCGACCTGGTCTTCAATCATCCAGGCAAGCGAGGCACTGATCATGTCGCGGGCGATCCGCCGGTTTTCTTCCGTCTGCTTGGCACGCGTCAGCAACCAGAGAAGCGACCCCGTGTTGTCGCCTTCCGTGACCGGCGCGATGGTGTCCCACCAGACACCGCGCGCGTCTTCGCCCGCTCGATTGAAGCGCTTGAGGTCGTCCTCGCTGGCTCGTGCATCTGTCAGCACCGAAATCAGGACCGCCGTGCGCAGGCCTTCATCCGTGATGAAATCGCCGTCGAATGCAATGTCGGCTGAAAGGCCATCCTGAAGGATCAATGCAAGATCGGTCATGCGACGGGACCTCCCGACGTGCCAGGCCCGTTTTCAACATTGGTGTGATGGTGGCCCGTCAAGCTGATATCACCGACGCTGACCTCTTCATCGGCAACAATTGACTGGTCAGCATGAAGATTGCCGTCAAGCTGTATGTCGCCCGTGAAACGCGCCTGCGCCGCGTCGACGGTGAGCAAGGGCGTCGTCACCGTTACCGCCAAAGGCGAGATGATCTCGATGCCGGTCTCACGCAGATAAACCAGCTGGCCGCGATTATCAAAAATGCAGACTTCCCCTGGCTTCAGTCCCTTGGGATTGAAACGGGCATCAGTGGTACCCAGCAGGAAGCTCTGATTGCGCGAACCGAACAGCGCACCGATAAAGCCGGAAGCGCCGGGCAAGGGCACGGACCTGAAGCCATAATGCTGTGGATATTGAGCGCCGCCAAGAACCTCCCCCTTGAGGCCTTTGACCTGAACTGACTGGATTTCGCGGGACGCGTCGCTGAGCGCAATCGTGCAGCGCGTCATCATCATGCGGACACTCCGCGCCACTGGTGACACCATTTTTTCGACGATGCGGCGAACTTCCGACTGGCGCATCATCGGCCCTCTTTCACAAGTTCGGAGCCGACATATTTTGGCGTGCCGATCAGCGCGTCGCTTGCACCGCCAGTGCCACCCTTTTTCTGGGTTTCATCGATGGCGACAAGGTTGAAGCTTTGCGGATCAGCAAGGCTCAAAACAGTAACTGTGCCCTCGTCCTCACTCAGCCGATGCCGGACGGTGGTGATCAGCATGTCCTGATCGACAAAGATCGTGGGCGCATGGACAGGAACAATGGTGTTTGGCGCCCAAAGTTTGCCCGTGCTGTTGCGCCACCCAGAGACCGTAATCTCCGCGCGACGCGACTGGCCTGCGCGAACACTGACTTCCCACAAGGCGCGTTCGTTCAGGGTCAGGCCGTCATTCTCATTGTCGGCTACAATAATGAGAGGACGATATCTTTTGACGGTCGGATCAGAGGCTGTGCCACTTGGCTCTGAAGCCTCGTCTGGCGTCATGCCGTCAAGCTGCGGCTGCTGGCCTTTAACAGTCACTTGAGAATAGCGGTCTATCATCGAAAAGAAGCCGCTCGCCCTTTCGATATTCTCGCCTTCGATAAGCGGTGCATCGATGCGCGGGGCCTCTTTGCCAGAACGCATGAGAACAAGCCCGCCCTGGGCATCAGAGACTGGCAACAACGCGCGGGCCTTGCAGATGCGATCAATGGCTTCGAAAGCTGTCTCGCCTTCCTGCAACTTGAAGCTGGCAAAGGCCTTGCCGGTGTCAGCCGTCGCCGACACGTTGATGCTGAATTTCACACAAAGTGCAGAGACGATCTGCAAAGCAGTCCGATCGCGCCACTCGCCCGGCGAATGAACGGCAGAACAATCGACAAGGTCACCTGTCGCGTCGCGTCCGGTCGCCTGAATGCTGTGGGCGTCCGGGGCGATATCTGGATTGTGCGTGTCGAGATAGCCAGTAATGACAACATCATCACCAATCTTGACGCGACAGGCGTCGCCGTCAAAGAAGGGCGTGTTCGAAGCGCCAGGTCTTTGGGTGAGCTGCAAGTCAAAATCACCCGCGATGACTTCAATCGACCGTGTGATCGTCACATCCTGCCAGCCGCTGAATTCAAGGCCACCGACGCCAAGGCTGACTTTATTCTGCTGGCTGTCAGGCATCGAGCAAGACCTCCAGTGCCACACCGCCTGGAACAAAGCCCGGATGTATGATGTTGTTGCGGGCAACAATCTCATCCGCACGGCTGGCATCCCCATAGAGCTGATAGGCAATCAGGAAGGCAGGCATCGTCACGTCCGGCGTGAAGGTGCCGAGGCGCGAGAGCACGGCTCCACGCGCCGTGATGTCCTCCATCATGGCCGTCCGGACAAGCGCCAAGGCATCAAAGGCAGCATCGTCGCCTGCGTCACCGGCCAGCACGATTTCATTTTCAAAGAGCTCTGAAAGCTCATCACGCACCGAGACGGCGTCGTCATAGCTCGTAAAGTCGATATCGGCGGCGGCGCGCGCGGCGGCAACAATGCCAGCGCGACGGACCAGCGATGTCAGCGCGGTCTGGTTCTGCGCTTGTGTGGCGCGTGAAGGGGTTGTCTCGGAGACAGCGGCCAGATCCTCGCCAAAGCTTGTCAGCGCCACTGCCGAGCGCATCGGAGCGCGATAGGGCTGTGATGTTGTGTCATCGGTGTCGTTGAGTAGCAGAAGGCCACCGATAGAGCCGATCAGCTTTTGTGCAAGCGTCTCAGGCGCACGCACAAGCCTCGCGACAGAGCTTTCCATCTCCTCGATGAGCCCGACAAAGCGTGTCATCTCGCTGCCCGCCGAAATGATGGAGCTGGCCGCATCGTTGATCGTATCAATCGCTTCGCTCAGGACCGCCGATGCTTCCGTCGCGACAAAATCCGCTGACTTAAGGACATCAAAGGCGGCGGCGAATGATGCCGCAAGAGTGCTTTCAGCGAGAGTGGCCTCGCTCGCAACGCTCCGGCGCGTATCGCTGATCGCGGTGGGGTAAGTCTTCTCGTCACTCTCAACAAAGCGGATGTTGAAGGTCGCCATGCCACCGTTGCGGGTCGATTGGGCGATGCGAACACGTCCATCCACGGCGAGCTGGAGCGTGCCCCAATAAGGGTGGACCAGCTCGCCGAGCCCCGGCTGCAACAGGGCCTCGCGCAGCCTGTCACGGGCCACCATGTAGTCGTTTCCGATGACAAAAGCATCGAGGGTATATTCGGAGGCATCCTTGCCGAGGTCCTCCTGCCAGGCTGTGTCGCGCTGAACATATTTATGCAACGAGGTTTTGCGCCCGACCACATCGTCCGCCCGCTCGACATAAAATGAAACGCCGCGCCATGAGGCTGGCCGCAAATCCTCGCGCCAGCTCATGAGGCACCTGCCGTGTTCAGACCGGAGTGAACCGAAAGGTCCATGCGCGGGTTATTGCTGCGCCCACGCTTCACCACCGCCTGGCCATCGCTTGTCACATGGATGTCAAGGCGTCCACCGACATCAACCTGCCCGCCACCCGCGCCCTTGGCAAAGATGGATGGCGAAGCGCCAGCGCCGGGCGGGGGGGCATCACCTGGCCTTCGTGGCGGAGCGCCAATTGAAGAGGCAACGGACGATATCACCTGGACGCCAAGCCCGAGCGGCGACCAGTTCATCACCGCCCAAATCTTCTCGACTATCGGTGATATATAGGCCCAGCCCTTTTCGAAGGCGCTGACGATACCGTCCCAGACGCCGCTAAAAAAATCGGCAATCGGCGACCAGTTTTTGTAGATCAGAAAGGCCGCGCCAGCCAGTGCTGTAAGGCCAACTACAACAGCGCCAATCGGGTTTGCGGCCAGCACAAGATTAAAAGCCGCAACCACGCCATAGCCTGCCCGCAAGGCGGTGATGAAATTGCCAATGGCGGCAATGGCAGGGCCGAAAGTCAGAAGACCGATCTTGGCAAACATCCCCGACGACGCCACGCCGAGCAGCGTCAGCGACAGTGTGAGGCTGCCAATGCCCGCAATCAGCGGCCCGGCAATAATCGCTGCCGACACAATGCCAATGAAACGGCCCCAGCCGCCGAACAGGTCAACAACCGGCTGCAGCGT
Organism: Hyphomicrobiales bacterium; assembly: GCA_016124805.1. Classification (GTDB taxonomy): domain Bacteria; phylum Pseudomonadota; class Alphaproteobacteria; order Parvibaculales; family Parvibaculaceae; genus Parvibaculum. The sequence goes on from WGND01000017.1 coordinate 9,908, forward strand.
CTTTTCGATTTCCTCCAGCTTGCGGGGGAGCGTCTCCAGAAGGCCGGGCATATGAAGCGTTTTGCCCTTCGAACCGAGAACGTCGAAGCCGAAAATCAGCCGGTCGACACCATTGATGATGCGCAGAAATACCCCTGCCCATTGCTCGGCGAGACGGTCCAGCGCCCCGCTATCTGCCATGGCGTTGACGCGATCAAGAAGATTGGCAAGGCGCGCCTTGATCGCATCGAACGGGCCGCGCGACATCACGTTATTAGTGAAGCGGGTATATTGGTCCATCATGTTGGACCAAAGGCCGTCCCAGGTGGTGGACAGCTTGTCCATGGCACCGGCATATTTTTCATTGAAGATCGCTGAGAGAACCGCCTGAATTTGCTCGCGGCTGTTTTTCGCCGCGACCGCCGTCATCGTTTTGCCGTCCTGGCTGTATTCATAGACGATGTTCTTACCGATCTGGCGCGCCTTGATGCCAAACTCTTTCAAACGCTCATTCTCACCCGTCACAGCGTCAGCGATGGCCTCGACAGCATCCATCAGCTGCTTACCCATAGCAGCCGATGTGTCGCCCAGCGTCCGCAGCAGGCCATTCGTGGGGTCCATGCCGTAAGCCCGAAGCCGCACGAAAGCTTCCATCACGCCGTCCAGCTCGTAGGGTGTCTTTGCAGCAAAAGTTGAAACCCAATCCATCGCCTTCTTCGCGCCAGCACTGGAGCGCTCAAGCGTGCCCAGGATCGTCTCGAAGCGCTCGAATTTGGCAGCGGTGTCCAGAAACATGCGCTTGAAGGCATAGATGCCTGCGCCAACGCCCGCCGTGATGATGGCTGTTGTTCGCAGCATGCGCTGTTGCAGACTTGACCAGGCGTCGCCAACGCCTTTCATGCGGCGGCTGATTGTCTCGAAGCTCGAACTCATCGCCCACTGCCGGAAAACCGCACCAGCCTGCCTCACGCGCCTGGTCGTTGCCTCGACGGTCGAGTTGAGGCGGCGCAGGGCAGAGCTGGCACGGTCTTCAGCATTGATGATGAGTTTAAGGTTTAGCAAAAAGCCTCCTGGCTTGGTCATGCCACATTTGGAGTTCCGAGGTCGTCAGGCCGTTAAGTTCAGACGGCTGGAAGTGAAAGGCGACAGCTAGGTCGCCGAAGATGTCTTGCCAGCCTTCTGGAATTTCTCCGTAAAAACTTCGATGAGTGCCTCCACCTCCGCGAAATCATCCGGGTCAATGTCATGGACGGCTGCTTCGGGAAGCCTTGTGAGCTTGCCGACCAGCCAGTACAGACCCTGATGATTGCTTTTCATGCCTGCGGAATCTGTCAGCTCTTTCATTTTCGGGCGGCGCACCATCAGTGTCGTGATAGCCCGCTCTTCGGTTTGACTGCCTTCGACTTTGAAGCTGGCGGTGAAAGGGTAGCTAAGTGGCACTGGGTAAGGACCCGGTCCTTTGACACGCGCCTTGGCGCGGTCCTCAAGGCTCATGGCCCGCAGCTCTTCTTCGTTCGGGACTTCAAATTCGTCGGGCATTCACAATCTCCTGATAGGTGTTTTGGGCGACGCCTTATGCGCCGCCCTGGTTAACTGTCAGCTCATTCGCTCTCGATAGCGGGCGGGCCTTTGAACATCAGCGGGATTGAACCGCCGTCCTTAGCCGTCGCCTTGGGTGGGTTGAGCGAAAAGGCGTTGTTGACGACATATCGCTGGCCGGTGTCGCAGGCGAAGCTGATCGTCACATCATCCCAGTCCCGCATCGCGGCAAGCCGGGTGTTTTTGTCCATGGTGATCGTGCATTCGACAGCGCTGGGCGTTGGCTCCTCGCTGAAGCCGACAGTGCCATTGTCGAGCACGACCTCTGTCCGCTTGGGGCCACCGATATCAATGGTGGCACCGGGCATCGAAGGCAGCTCGATGCCATCAACCGTGATGACGGCGCGGCCCAAAAATTTCGCCATGAGGAAGCCTCCCTAAAGAATGAACTGGATCTGGCCACCGAAGATTCGGAAGCCGTTGATGACATTGGCCGGAATGCGCGCATTGAGCCGCTCGGTATCTGTTGTCGACCGCTGGACAAGCAGGTTCTTGCGGAAGCTCTCCAAGTCCTCAATGAGACCGGCTTCAGCCCAGCCCACAGCACGGGCGAGAATTTGGTCACGCACGATATCGGGCGTTGCCACACCCTTGCCGCGCGACCCGTTATCTCCCAGCTTCGACCGCGGGAACTTCTGCGCCATCATCGCGTGAAGGTCATAGCGGATATAGAAAATGATCCGCATGGTTTCGCTATCGAGATAGCTGTCATCGGCAAAGCCGAGAAGATTGGCGCGGTAATGCGTGATGGCGCGGCGGATTTCAACCTTGCCAGCTTCATTCACAGCGCCGACGGCGATACCGTCATGCAGCAGCAGCTCGCGATCATCGTGATCGGAGCGGTCAGCTTCTGCGGGCGCATGCTGACCGGGCAGCTCGACATATTGGATGGGTGAGGCCGGATCGATGCGCGCCTGATAGGCGCAGGCCGTGCCATAGGCGGCGGCGCGCTCCCAGGGTGTGTCGACCATGCCTGCTTCGCCAAAGGTTGTGGCGGCGTTGTTGTTGCGGCTGAGACCGAAGGTCGCCAGCGCTCCGACGCTGCCGCGCATCGCGCCATAGGCAAGCCCGTCAAGCTTGCGGACCGGGCCAATACGCGACGCCATATCTTCCGCGAGCAGGTTGCGGTTGGCGGTGTCGTTCCAGGGCATGATGATGGTGTGAAACTGCTTGGCGCTGATCGCGGCCAGAGCATCCGTCATATCGGGATTGCCCGTGCCACCGCTCATTGGCGTCACCACAACCGTGATGCCCGCTGGAAGGCGCTCGCCATCATAATAGTTGAAGCGAATGTCGATATTGTTGCCCTCTTCGCCCTTGTGCCGGGCGGTGATAACGGCTTTCTCATCGACAACGCCGTCGACCGCTGCGGTCACCTGCACGTCCAGATCAGCGGTGATGGCGCCCACACAGGCGAGGGCAACCTCATCGGCTGTCGCCCCCAAAGGAATGGCGAAGCGAACGCGGCGACCGCCGATCATAATTGAACCAAGCCCGGCTTCCGTTGCTGTGCCGCCAAAGGTGCAGGCACCGGCAGCCTGAGTGCCCGCGACGAGGTCCAGAACGGGCAATGCCCAACGCTGTGTTGAGGTGTCGACCTTGCGACCGGCTGCCCACATGGACGCAAGCATCGAGCCGCGACCGAACAGGGCTTTTGCCTCGTCGTCGCCACCAAAAATCCGGACAGGCACAAGCGGAGTTGCTGTGCCGGAGGCAAGCATCTGACCGGGGAAAAGCATGTCATGCGGCTGGATGGTCAGGCCGGGCCGGGCATTGCGATTGTCGAACTCGGTATATTGGCCGGGGTCACGCAGGTCGTTCGGGACTTGCAGAAAGTCAATATCATCAGCCATTGGCGTTATCCTTCTTCACGGCTTTGGTGGCACCGGGGGCGGCAGGCTTGCTGCCATAGGAACCGTCATGGGCGTTGACCCTCCGTCGCCAGTAAATGCTGTCCTCAACTTCCATGCCTTCGGCGGGCACGATCTTGCGCGTATTCGGGTCGCGCACAGTGCAGCCCTCAGCTGGAATGAACCATTTCTTCTCGGCCATGATCAGGCCTCCTCTTCTTTGAATGTTTGCGTGGATGTGGCGTCTGCGTTTTCGTCGTCTGGCAATTCATTCGCAGGGGCGACATTGCCGAGTGGCGGCAGATCCCAATTAACGTGGAAGGTGGAGAAGTCATCGAGCTCTTCGATCTGCGCATCGATGTCCGGCGCGTCGCTATAGATCGTTGTGAACTCCACGGCGAAAACCGATATGCGCCGCGTCTCCAGCTTGCCGCTGAAAAGCGGACGTACCGGCCCCAGGGAAAGCCCACTGATGTCGAGGCCAAAATCCTGCCGCTTGAGCAACCCCTGGGCGTCGATGATCATCTGATAGACGCCTACCTCGCCTGCCGCGCCATGGCGCGTTGCCGCTTCATTGCGGACATTCTGCGAAGCGAGCATCACCGCAAAACGCGCGGTCTGCTGGTCATAGGCACCCGTTTCGCCAGAGGGCGTGCTGCCGAGATAGGCGACATAGGCCGCAGGATACTGGATCAGCTTGTTGAGCTGGTCATCGTCCGCAAACTGCCCACCCCAGCTCTCAAGGGCTCGGTACTTGTAGCCCAGCACACCCGCGTCGCTGGCTGCCTTCATGCGGGCGAGAATGGCATTTTCGACAAGGCCGATCATTGGAAGGCCCCCATCACATAATCATCCACGATGCGCATGATCTCGCCCTCATCCTTGGCGTTAATGCCAAGGATGGGGCGGGCGGGCATCTCGAATTCATAGGCACCGACATCATGGTCGCTGGCGAAGTTGCTTTTCGAGCGTTTCACAAAGCGATTGCCCAGGGCACCCGACGCGTCGACCTTTCGGTAGATGGTCTGGCGGCGCGCCTGGCGTTTGACGGTGCCACCAAAATGCATCATCGCCGCATAGATGACATTGGTGCCCTCTTCGACGCTCGTGTCTGTGGCATGAGGCTGGAAGCTGGAAAAGAGGCGCGCGGTCAGGGTGAGCGTTTTGCCGCCTTCGCGGCGCGCGCGCTTTGACTGCTTCCAGGGCAGGCCGTCCGGGCCGGTCTCGGTGATAAAGCGCTGATGCGTTGAAAAATCCACATAGCCGCCGATGGCCTCCATCAGGGGGCGCATATGCGTGACACGCGCCAGCGCATTGTTGAGCTTCTTCTGCAGAGCCCCCGCGCCGTCCAGGTTGATTTCGATGGCAATGCCGGTCATCAGAGCCCCCGCAGCCCGTCGCGCGACATGATGCGCTGGCCGACATCCGCATAGACCTGGTCGTCCCGGCTTTCAGGTTCGCGGCCTGCGATATCGAGGACAGCCTCGCCTTTTGAGATGGCCTTGAGACGCGCGATCGCATCCTCATACCGGGTGCGCACTTCCTCTGTGGCACCGGAGTCATAAAGCTTGAAGCGGGCGATGTCGCATTCGAGGTCGACAAGCAGATCGGGCACCGACGCCAGAGGCAGGTCGTAGCGCGCGGCAATATAGGAATTGATGATGTTGGCGGCTTCCGTCAGCGCTTGCGCCATGCGGGCCGCATCGATAAGGCCAGTGGGCTCGTCGGCCCGGTCGGTCAACTGGACCAGCTCGCGCTCGGAAAACTTCGTCAGCATGATAGCCTGAGATGCATAGCTCATGCACTCACCCGCCCATCGATATAGGTGACGATATCGCCGACGCTTTCGAACTGGTCGATGACCTCGTCATCAATCCGCAATTCGAACTTTTCTTCCAGCGTCATCGCCATCTCAATCCTGTCCAGGCTGTCGCAGCCCAGATCAGCAACCAGCGTCATTTCATGCGTCATCTCTTCAGGCGCGACCGGGCAGCCTGTGATGCATTCAGCGATGATTTCGCGGAGCTGAAGTGAAAGCTTGGACATGAACCTCTGACCTCTTTGTGAGTTGCCGACCGGGCTGTCAGGTCCCGGTCGGCGCACGGCTACAGTTGCCGTGAGACTATTTCTTGCCGGTCGCCTTGCCGGTGGCGGGCGGTGCTTTGCCCTTCTCCTTGTCAGGCCCGGGCGGCGGCGGTGTTTTGCCCTTCTCCTTGTCAGACTCGGACGGCGGCGGTGTTTCGTCATCTGTGGTGGTGGCCGGCTCACCTGGTCCGGATGCTCTGGTGATGGCGCGCTGCTGATCTGTCACAGCGTCATTGAGTACCGGCTGGAGATGTTCCGCGCGTTCGGCATCCGAAAGCAGGTTCCAGTCAGCCACAGTCAGCTTGCTCTGATGCAGCGCAATGGCGACCAGCTCTGCCAGCTTGATCGACTTCTCGCCACCCAGCGGGATCTGCAGCAGGCCGCTCGCAAGCGCGGAGATCGGCCCTGTTGCTTTGCCCTGGATGATCGGGGCCATTTCGTCGGCATCGATTTTTTCGATGGTCAGCATCGGCTCGTCTTCAATAAGCCGCAGTTGTTCCTTTGTGAAAAAATCGAGCGGATAATTGGTTGGCCCGATGGGGTGCGCGATACCGGCCCGGCGAAAGCCGGGCCGTGCGCTGGTGATTGAATAAACCTTCACCATGATCAGGCGAGCCACGGCACGACGAGCAGCTCGGCTGTGCCTGCATAGACGTTGTCTGCACCGGCTGCGTTGCGCTGCGCCTTCAGGACTTCCAGGCCCGCCTTTTCATGAGACGGCGGCACGACCAGAAGATTGGGCGTGATGCCCAGCGGACGGCCTTCGTCGCCCTTGAGCTCGCCCATGGCAGCACGGGCTGCCGCATAGGTGTCAACATCGAGCGCTTGTTTGGAGCCATAGGCCAGCTGCGGCAGGCCGAACCCGGCATTGCTGCGTCCGTCCACGCCGAAGACGAACTCATCGGTCATGAAGACGCGCTGGTCGTTGAGGTCCGTCATCGACCTGAAGCTATAGTCACGGCGCTTCTGGCGGATGAGCGGCTTCACGGCGCGCGATGTATCGAGCAAATACCAGGGCGTGCCTGCACCGCCACCATAGTTTGACCAGGAGCCCTGCGTACCGTCGGCCAGAACGACCGGATGATCAGTGTCGAAGAAATACTGGCCATCATAGCAAGTCTTGGCAAAGCCGGTCTTTAGCAGCCCGAAGATCAGCTCGTCAGGATGCACAGCCGAGAGGCGTCCCATTTCAGAGACCATCGGCGTGAAGACGCCATATGTGTCGTCTTCAATGTGATCGCGATTGACCGCGATACTGCTTTCGAACTTCTTGTTCTTGATCGTGTAGTCATGCTGCTTCAGGTTCTTGATGACACGCTCACCAATCCATTCACGAAAGCCGGGCATCTGGCCAAGCCAGCCATAGACTTCCTGTGAGGTTGTTGAGGGCACATCCATTGCCAGCTTGTTCCACACAGGCTTGACGCCTGTGAAAGCCATATTGAAGGCTGTGTTAAAGCCGGTATAGAGACCGGTGACATTAGCGCGATTTACTTCCATGGGAGCTTTCTCCAGTTAGCGGATTTCGACCCAGACACCGGCAGCATCGAGGTCGATGATCTTGCCTGCAGCTGAGAGTGTGCCGGTGCCATCGGTCGCAGCGACGGTTTCGTCATCCTGGACATAGGCGGTGGCGCCGATGTCACTGCGGTCGATGGCATCGGTGCCCGAGTTCTTGAAGCGGAAAACACCGCGTTTGATCTGGATGGTCAGGTCGCCATTCGCGCCTGCGCTGTTGTCGACGCGCTCTTCAGCGCGCCCAACGGCCTTGAGGGTGGTGGCCGCGCTGCCAGGCACGGCCCAGCCAGCGGCATCAAGGCAAACAAGTGCGCCTGCGAAAATTTTGGTGGCGGCTTTCACCGGGTGGCTGACACCAGAGCCCTCGCGGGCAGCTGTGTCGCGATCAGCTGTCAATGGCATGCTTAAGCCTCCTTCGGCTTGTTTTTGATGTAGTCGGCGGCGGCGATGCCGAGCTGCGAACAGATCGCGCGCTCGTCCTCTGTCAGGCCGTCCTCGCCCGCGCCGGAAACGGCGAGCAAGTCGCTCGTGCCAGGCTTCAGCACGACCGGCGCAGCCTTGACGAAAGCGTCGAACTCAGCCGGGCTCACCGCGTGAAGCGACAATCCCCAGGCGCGCAGCGCAGGCACAAGTTTGCCGGACTGGATAGCCAGATCGACGGCAGCCTCAGCTTTGTCAGAGTTCACACTCGCCTTCAGCTCATTAAGCTGTGACTGCAGAGCGGCGACCTGGTCGGCGGGAACGAATTTGGCCGGGTCAATGACACCGGCAATCTGGGCGTTGATGGCAACGACCAGCTGCTCGGGCTTGTCTTCCGGCTTCAGGCCAGCTGCTTTAGCCGCTTCATCAAAGCCTTTGACCTTCGAGCCGATCTTTGCGGCAGCGGCTGTGATGGTCTCCTGCTTGTCATCAAGCTTGAGTGCGGCGGCAGTGGCCAATGCCACAAAACTCGTCGAGTGGAGCTGGCTCAGGCTGGCATGTGCCAGCACCTCAGCCTCACTGGCGGTTTCCGGCAGGCCCAATGCCTTCCGGAGTTTTGCAATAAAATCCATATCATCCTCGTGCGGGTTGTTGAGCGCGGCAGCAACCGCCGCGATTTCGAGATTGGGGTTGTTGGTGAGGCCCGCCCGCAAAACTAGCGAGACCGAGCCGGTCGGCGCATGCAGGTAGACCGGCGAGATGTAGCGATATTCCTTGGCGTTGAGCTTCGCCTTTGCAGCCTCTGTCCACTCGATGCGGCCATAGATGCCGTCGTCGCGAGCCTGCAACTCCTTTATCCACCCTGCGGCTGGCGCATTTCCGCCAACACCGGCAACGGCGGCGAGGTCCGTCTGGTGGTCGTAATCGACAACCAGGTCCATGCCAGCGGCCCGCGCCAGAGAAGCGGTGATCACTTTTTCCGCATCGGGTTTGGAAGCAATCTTGTACGGGCCGCGACCGTCCCGGCCATGAAAGACGCCTAGGGGCATCAGCTGCACCCACTCAGCTGCCCCGTTGGGCAACTCAAAAGAATGCATCGCGAGCATTTTCTCGCTGCCCGAATGGGCGACGATGATTAGTCCATGATCATGATGAAACTCCCGCAAGCCTTGGCCCTCAAAACGGCAAGCCCCTCCAAAGCGGGGCTGCATGTGTGAGGTGAAAGGTGCCGGATGACGCCTGAGGGGATAAGGCTGAAGGGCTTCAGGGCGAGATGCTGAGGGGGCGGTTTCGGCTGACCATGAGGGCGCTCGCAAGGCGAGGCTCAAAACCGGGGCGCTGGCGCGCGCTTTGCCCTGGGATGGCCTTGCGGCCCTCTTTGTCCGGGATGGCCCCTGAAAGCCCTCTTAAACCCTCTTAAGGCCTAGATGAAGGCCCTGTCGAGCCTGCATTGTCAACCAGGCGGCAGGGAGTGACAAGTTTGGGTGTTTTTTGCTATGGTTTTGATGGTCTTCCAGCGTCGCCGGTCCGCGCCGCTTCACAGAGCTGGAGGATGGCCCGCTTCGCGAGAAGGCGGGCTTTTTCTTTTTGAGCTATTTGGAGCGCCGATAGGCCAGCGTGCCACGCCGCTGATTGAGCAGATAGTTCGTACGCTCGGCATTAAAGCCGGTGACGCCGGACCAGCCGTGCATGGCAACATCGAAAAGCATGAAGACCGGCACCTCCTGCCCTTCTATAACGAAGCGCGCCATATAACGGCGGAAGAGCGTGTAGTCATTCGTGCGCGGGCTCTTTTCCCAGGTCCACCAGATTTCGTCCGGGTCCTTGATCGTGTCAGCCATCAAAAGAAGCGCCGTTTCCCGGCCCCGCTTGGTTACCTTGAGCCGCCCGTCAGGCCGCTCGAACAGCGCGCGGCTGATTACAAGCGGGTCGCCAATCACATCAGTGAAGATCTGCGGCGTCTCGGCGGACGCCCCGAACTCGCCCAGGAACTCATCGATATAGACCTCATCCGACAGGCCGGTCGGCAGCAACCGGCTGGCCGGTGCCGGGCGTGGTGGCGGCATGGGCAGATCAGCAGGCGGGTTGAGTGCAGGCGTTCCGAGAGGTCCGTCAATCGGCGGTGGCGTCACGCCCTTCATATGAGCGCGACCTGCATTATAGGAAAAGCCCGGATCGATGCCCGCCGGGACCTTTGTAACTTCGCCGGTCCGGTTGTTGCGAAATTCCGATGTGTTGCTGAGGAAGTCCTCGATGTCGGCATCCGACGAAACCCCCAGCCCCATATTCTCAAGATCACGCTGAGAGAGCTGCAGCACCTGGCACCGGCACTTCCAACCGTTTGGAGGGTAATGCGTCTCCCAAAAAGGATGATCGACCGGCAGGATGATGGCATTCCAGGCGCGATGCTGGGGCCGCGTGCGGCCATCGAGCACAGCGACATACATCAGGTAGGGGCGTGCCGCCTTTGTCTTCTGGATACGCTCCCAATGCCCCGCCGCATAGCTGGTTCGCATATTGGTGTCGAAGATGATGCCGAGGCGGCGGGTGGAGCCGAGCTGGACATTGCGCTCTTCGCCGGTCAGTGGATCTGCAACGAGAGCGCGGCCCCACCAGCCTTTCTCCTGAAGCACCGGCGTCAATCTTTTCTTGAAGTCTTCGAACGTGGTGCCATCGCGAATGGCGGCATCCATCGCCTGGCGAATATCCTGCAGAATGTCGTAGCGCATCGCCTTGGCTACGGTGAAGGCGCGGGCATGCTCTTCCTGCCAGGTGTCCTGCCACGAATAGCCGAGCTTGTAGCCCTTGCCCTCGAAATACTTGATGGCTTCAGCGGGCGGCAGATTCTTCAGCTGGACAGCGGTCACTATGCAAACACCCGTCGCGCGGTGGCAGGGGCATCACCTGCCATCAAAACCCATTTCAGGGTCGGGTCTGTGATAGCCGCATCTTCGCGCGACGTGCCGGTCCAGCCATCGGCACCCTCCAAAGCGGCATCGCGCATCGCTGTCAGGATGTTGACGTGATAGCCTGTCAGATAGGTGGCAGGCGTGACCAGCTCGCCCGCCTCATCAAAGACGGCCGTCGCGTCCACAATCGGGAACCCCGCGTCAACGCCTTCGCGCCAACAGGCCGCGCCCTGATCATCGAACCCGCGCCAAGCGCCCAGCGCGGCAATGGCAGCGGCTTCATCAACAAAACTGAAAAACACCGTGTGCCGCGCCATCATGCCACCATCGCGGCCAGCGCGTCATTCGGACGGCGCGACCCCCAGACGGTGATTTTCGACATTGCAATGTCGGCATTCGGCGGCAGATGTGAAAGCCGACCTAGTTGCAGCGTGGTTGGCGTGACGAGCGGCAGGGCCGGGGTGGCCGTGCGAAGGGTGCCGCCGCCGCCGAGTGCTGCCATATCATTGGATGCGAAGGCACCCGCGAGTTTCTTACCCGACGCGTCCCCAATGGCAATATCAAGCGATGAGAGGGTGACGGTGCTTGCGCTGTTTGAGACACTTCGTCCGGTCAGACGGCCCGCGAAACCGGACGCGTTGTCGGCCATCAGCGACCAATAATTGCTGGAGCTTGCAACAAGTTGCGCGAGACAACCCGATGCATTTGGTGCCGCCACGCCTTTGTCAGGCCAGCTAAATTCGACATCTATTGTCGCGCCAGCGGCCAGCGAGAACCAGTCTTCCAGCGTGTGCGCGACATTGTGGGTAAGGCGTGTCACCTGAGCGCTTGTTGTGGGGATGTAAGCGCTGAGACTAGCGCCCTTCTGAAAGTTCGCACCCCATGCAAGCCCGCCTGACACCCCGTCGCCTGTGAAATTCGTAAAGCCGTCCGCTGGCCCCACGGCGAAATAAACCGGAACGCTGGTTGTTGCGGTTGCAGTGGCGATCATGAAACAGCGCCACCACCCGTCCGCGTAAGGCACCATGCCGTAGTGAACCGGACTTCCGACAAGACTACCTATCGTGCCATTTGAAAGATTGAAGTAAGCCGCCTGTGAACCAACAGTGCTGTGATAGCCGATCTTTGCCCAGCTATATTCCTGCGCTTTGAACCAGCGAGACGCCACGTAGGCGTCACCGTTCGTGTAGGAAACTGTTTGAAGTTGTTGGGCGCTACTGGACGGTCCTGCTCCCACCACCATCTTGTCAGCCGTCAGAGTAGCGTCCGGCGCGGTCGCGACATTCGGTGCATAAGACGAACCGCCTTGCTTCGACCACCAGACACTATCAGCTTCCTGAGAGTAAATAAGCTGCTCTGTTCTCTCAGCGCCAAGTAGCGCCCCGCGCTGCCCTGCAATATACGGTTTTTGGTTCGCGACGGTGTAGCCAATCGTGCCGTCTGATTTTGTGTAGGTCATGACCGGCGTTGAAAGGCTCGCGGCCCACAACTGCTCAAATGTCATCACGTAAAAAATGCCATTCAAGTACACGCCATGACGGTCATTCACCATGTCGCTGAACAGCGAGGCAGGCACGCCATAGGTGTCGCGAGGCCACCAGCCAGGCAGCATCGAAATCGATCCACTCCGTGCTCTCATTCCTGCAAGTGGGAAGCCGAGACCAATCATTCTAATTCCGTCACCTCCAGCGTGCCATCCGTCGCGCCGACGCGAATGATGGAAATATGTGTGTGCCGGTCAGTGTCATTGGCTCCCAGGCTCCGAACCAGTCGTTCACCCACCTCAATGAAATGCCCATTCGCGTCAGCCACCACCGTCCCGTCGCCAGTCTGGTAGCGCAAGGCAGCCGTGCGGCAGGCAATTTCGATAGCCAGTGTGCCCGCGCCGAACGGGCCGATCAGAACAGCACCGGCACCCGCCGTTGTGCTCTTACGCGCACCACCGTCGCGCGCCCTCAGGACTGGCACGGCATTGTTGTTCTGATCGCGTGGCATCTTCGTTCCGCTCATCTTCTTTCCTTTCAATCATCCACAAGCTTGAGGCCGAGCTGCCCGGCGACACTGGCACTGAAGCCAGCACGGGCGAGTGTCTCGGTCAGTTTTCCGACGTCCATATTTTCCAGCGCCGCCGCGAGGCGGTCGCGCGCTTCCTCGATTGTCTGCGCGCCATTGAGCAGCTGCTCAATTCCGTCAGCCGATCCCGCTACAAGCGGTTGCCAGTCATTCATCACTTCGGTGACGAGGTGGTCGATAATGTCATCCTGTGTCGCCGTCTGGCTGGCGGCATGGGCGATGCCGTGCACTGGACATATGCCCGTCTGGTGTTGCTGGGCTGACGATGGCACCTGCGCCGCTGGCGATGTTGGCGGTGCGAGAATTTCCGCGTCATCATCGGGATCACTGAAGCCGATCTTGTCGCGCACCTCTGACATCTGGACCCGCAACCCGAGCGGCACAAGCTTTTCAAGAGCATTCGACATCACCGTAATATCGACCTGCTCACGCTGACCGATGCAGATCCGTGGATAGAGTTTCTGCGCACCCTTATTTAGGTCGATCATCGGGCGAACGAGGCCGCGGTTCAGTGTCCCCGCGAGCAGCTTGGCATCGGCGCGCTTGATATCGCCACGCACCAGATCATGCTCCTTCCCAACGGCATGACCACCCGCAATGGCATCTGTCGTCGCCGTCTGGCCCAGCACGCCTTTTGAGACCTGCTGGTCAAGATAGGCCGCCAGCGTTTCATAGACTTCGCCACCGCCGCCGCCGACACCGCCACCGCGCTTGCCGTCAATAAAATCAATATCCATCGACTTGGGGATGACGGCGGCGGCGTCGCTGCTCAGGCTGGCGACAGCGCGGCGCAGGGTACGAATGTCGGCTTCGCTCGCGCCTGCCTGATATCTGCCAAGCCGCAACGGCATGCCATAGACCTCTGCAAAAATCACCCAATCCTTGACCGCGTAGTTTTTGAACATCCACGACCAGGCAGCGCAACGCGCCAGACCACCACGGATCGGCAGGCCAGATTTCGCCTTATGAAAATGCGAGATATATTTGAACGGTGAGAGCGGCTCCAGCCCGGCCTCTGTTCGCAGCAAGGGTGTGCGACGGTCCGTCTGGGCGAAGTCGAAGAAGCGCGGGTCGCGCCATTCTAGCCGCGTCGGCCACCACTGCTTGGCGCTGAAGTCCCATATAATTTCGGTATGAGAGAACCCCTTGCCGACGGCATCCATGATGTCGAAGAGGTCATCTTCAAGCTCATCGCGCTTGAGCCACTCCCGAACGAAGTCAGCATTCTCCACATCGACCTTGTCGTCAGAAGCCGCTTCGACCGTAATTTCAAGCTGAGCGACCGCGCGCTTTCGCGTGCCAAGCACTGAAAGATAGTGGAGGTCCTTTTCCTCCATATCCTCAGCCAGTTCCAGATAGCGCATCGGGTCGCTGCTTTCAGACTCCCTGAGTATCGCGGCAAGGCGTTGCGGCGTCAGCCCGTTTGAAGGGTGGTCGCCATAGGGCGTACGCACGCCCATGAGATGCGCGGCTGCTTGTTCCTCGCGCAGCTTTTCAAAGTCGATGGGGCGGCCGTATTGGTCCACAAGTGGCGGCATCAGAAAGCTCCATTTCCGAGCAGGCCACGCATCGAGACGTCGCCTGCATCATCGTCATCATCGTCGTAGCTCGTGCCAAGTGCCATGGGTGAGCGTGGCGTCACCGAGTGATAGGCGAACTCAACGGGCTCTGAACTGGCGGCAGCAACAGCGAGGCAATAGGCGACAGCAGCGTCGCCGTGGCGCTTCCCGCCGTTTTGCGCAATCGTTCGGTCGTCACGAGCGATTTTGGGAACGCCGTTGATCTGTTTGATTTTCCGGAGATCATCTCTGATCTCGGTTTTCTTCGGCAGGACAATTGTCCGGTCCTGAATATGCGCCTTGAAGGGCGGCATGTTCGCCAGATACCAGCTGTCGGAAAGCATCACCGCTTCGAAGGCGGCACCATATTTCTGGACAGCCCTCTCGCCTAGGTAAAGACCGTTGCCGGTCGCGTCGATCTTGCCCGCGACAAATCGGGGCAGCCCATCCACTATGAACTTGAGAATTTTCTCCTGCTCGCGGAAGGGCACATTGTTCAGCTCAACAACAAAGGGCGTGCGCAATGTCATATCGCGTTGCTCTTGAAGTGGCGTGATTACAGAAAGGTCGACGAGCCGCCCGAAGTCCTGCCCGTAGAATGTGGCGAGGTCCCTATCCATCGCCTTGAGGAGAGGGTCGATATTCTCCTCAAGCCACGCGGCGACGAAACTGTCACGCGCCTCATCGCTGCCCTGCTCGAAGCCCTTTGGGCAAGACAGGCTGATGACCGGGATGCAGTCTTCCATGCAAGCCGTTATTTGGGCCTGTGTGAGATAGACGCCGGTGCCCTGGGACGGGATGCAGTCAAGTTCCTCAGCCGCGTCGTCGCCATAGGATGCCCTGATTTCGGCGCGCCACTTTGCTTCAGCCTCCGGCGACCACGTTTTGCCGGTCACCAGGCAAATTCGTTGATAGAGCCCTTGTTCAATCGCTTCGTCAAAAGTGCAGCGGACAACATTGCCAGGGCGACGCTTCTGCCGGATTTCCTCAATCAACTCATTAAACGGATTGTCAGCGCCATTATGCGTGGAGATGACGAGGACCTTGCCACCCCAAATAAGCAGCGCCATAGCTGCCTTGAGAAGGCCAGCGGCGTCATCATGGAATGCAAACTCATCGAGAATGACGAAGCCCTGCCGCCCACGAAGCGAGCGCGGCCTGGACGAGAGCGCGACGATTTCAAACCCGCTGGCAAAAGAAATACGGAAGGCTTTGATGGCGCGCTCAGTGCCCTTCTCGCCTTCCTCCAGGAAGAGATATTCCGAGACCTCCGAGCAAGCAGGCATGAAAGCCTTTGCCCACATCGCACAAGTGTCGATGAACTCACGCGCCATGTCGAGATTGTAGCCGATGTAGAGCGTGTCCATTCCGCCCGCTGATTTTTGCGCGCCGGAAGTCAGAACCGCGTCGGACCCGACGCCCCAGGTGAAACCGATGCGACGGCTTTTGTCAGACACTGTCAGCGAGTAGATGGCGGTGGATTGAAGAAGCCGCTTTTGATATGGCAAAAGCACGTCAGGAATTGAGCCGCCCATTAGTTGGAGCGGCATGCTTTGCATCATCAACTGTCGGTGAGCGGCCCAGTCCTCTTCAGAGACCGGGCCTTCATGCTCGGTCATTTCGCGATCCCCAAAATCTCTGCCTTGATGGCACTGATCGTTTCATTCGTGAAGCCCGCTGCTTTGCCCTGCTTTTCAACGGTCTTAGCCGCCTCTTTGGCAACCTCCATCCTGATCTTCAGCTCACGGTCCTGGTCAGTCTTTGCCGCCGATGCCAAATCCTTGAGCGCACCTGCTAGAAACATGGCGTTTTTGGCGTCAAGCTGGATCGCATCGCCGTCATCATCTTCGGCAGAGAGGAGGGCCATAAGGTTGGAATGCATCAACTCGATGTTGAGACGCGCCGTGCGATTATCTGTGCTTGCGCCCAAACGGTCGATGACGGCTTCGGCGACGGCTCTGCTTTCCCGCAACCGTTTGCCGATGGTGTCGATTCTCTGGACGTGCCGCCCGAGCCCGCTGCGGGACACATCGATGTCGGGGTCCAGCTCCTGCAGCTTGGCAAAAATCTCGTCAATCGAGCGCCCCCGCTCGCGCAGTCGCCCGATGACGTCCTTCAGCTCACTCGGCAGCTTGTCGATTTTGGAGGGACGACCCATCACATCACTCCAGATCGAGATGAAGCGGGTGCTTGACACCGGGCATGATATTGCGACCTTCAACAATATCGAGGCCGGGCTGCAGCAGCATCGCCTGACGGGTCTCGCCTGTCGTTTTCATTTCGACCAGGCCTTGAGTTGCAAGCCAGCCGATGGCACTGCGGGTCTGGTCTAGCGAAGGGCCGAAACCGACCTTGTCGAGCGCACGCATGAGGGTGCCATCGCCCACCCAATAGCCACCTCCTTCAGAGGCGAGCAGCTTCATCAGCGCCCAGCGGAGATAGGGCAGGTCATCTGCAAGTATCATGTTTTCCCCCGAGCTGCGCCGCGACCACGAGAGAGCGCGTCGTCAAAAATTTGGGTAAGGCGGTTCTCGTGAGACCGGAGAATATCGCTGAGACTCTCAAGCCGACCGTCCAGACCGGCGATGATCGCTTCCGCCTTGCTCAGCTCGACGCGCAGCGCGTTCATTTGCTGCGCCGACGGTATGTGCTGGAGAGCCCCTTCAAGATGGCTGAGACGTTCGCCGAGCTTGCGCTCGGTCTCTGCCCTGGCACTCTCAACGGTGTCAATTGTTTCGGCTAGTGCCCGGAACTTGCCGGACCTGTCCAGCTGCAGGAGGCGGTAGAACGCAAGCACACTGATCACCAGCGACGAACCGGCGATGGCGACAGACAGAACATTTAGCAGAATAGGACTCATCGACGCTTCAATCTCCGTCTCGCTTGGCGGCGCGCCTGCTCGCGGCGCTGTTCACATTCGATGCACCGGCGCGCGCTCGGCATCACTGCGCGACGCTCGGGTTCAATTTCGTCGTCACACTCGATGCAGTTTTCGACGATAACCAAAGGTGCATTTAGCTTTGCCTGCAGGGCAGCGACGGCAACGTTCCGCTGCCGCAGCTCAAGCTCCTGAGCCCGATCAACCTCATCTGCCATTCGTGGTCCCCGTCGGCGACATGATGCGGTCAAGCATCTTTGTTTTCGTCGCGGAGCCTGAAGACGAGCCATAGAAATAATTGGCGATCTGGGAAACCAGCGCGCCGAGCGCACCGAGCATAATCATCAGCGGGTCCTTCGCCGAGGATGGCATCTCCACAAACATCAGGGCCGTGAGAATGCCGAAGAAACCGACAAAGACACCCAGCGCGAGAAGCCCCGGCATCTTGTCCTTTGTCTGGATTTCGCGATTGCGGGCACTGTCACGGTCGGCGCTGGCGATGCGCTCCAGATCGACATCAAGCTCCGCCATCTTTTCCTTAAAGGCGAAGTCAGCCTTTTTCAGCTCAAGAAGCTGGTCAGGCGTTGCCCGTGTGACAGCATCGGCAATGTCAGCCTCACTGGCATTCTCGTCACCCAAAAGGATAGACGCCAATTGGCGGGCAGCCATGCCGCCCAGGGGGCCGCCTAGTGCTGTGCCGAGCGTCGGCGCGACAGCGGAAAGGATGCTTTTTGCTTTTTGCCAGACATCGCTCATGCGTAAGCCCTGTTTAGCCAGCCGTTCAGAAAGACCGTCAGATTTGGTTTGGTCGCTGCCAGCAAGCGATAAAAGCCTGCCGCCTCAGAGCGCATCGCAATGGCAAGCGCTGCTGGCGTGATTTGATTTACTGCTGCCATGGTCTTCGGCCCAAGGATGCCGTCATCGAGAAGGGGATGGCCGCATGCACGGCAGGCCCGCTGCAGAATTTTATGAGCCTGATGGCTTCCCATATTCACAGCAAGGTCAAACACCTTGATTCCAACAGTGAGATGCAGCTGACCGTAGCCATATTTGTCCCACCAGAAACGACGATAGAAGCCGCCCGCTGTTTCCCGTGTCAGCAGCTTGATGTCTTCGATATCGATATGGCCATCAAGATTGAGGTCGCCATCCGGAGACCCGTCGGCATCAAGATCAAGCTTTCCGTTCTCTTTCAGCCATCGCAGTGAGATGCCAAAATCAGTCGCGCCGCCTGGGTCGTTCGGATTGTTAGAGAAGCCGCCCTCATGTGCGAGGACGACGCCTAGAGCGCGTTCGAAGAGTGGGTCGATTTCAGGCATAAAAAAATCCCTCATGATGGGCTGAGGGATATTTGAGCCTTATTCGTGGGGAGGGCCGCCCCTGAACATCTTCAGCCCTTATGGCTAAACAAATCGTCCTGGCGGGCATCGGATGAATTGTCGGCCAACACGTAATAGACATGACGCTCCGTGCAAAGCAAAGCCTTTGCAATGTCTGCCACACTGATTTTTTCAGCCCGCATGGCGATGATGCGCGCGCGTTTGCCTGGCGCGAGAGGAATATCAAGGCGTGCGCTGCCAAACTCGCGCGCGATGTGACGTGCGGCCTCTAGCCCAACAGCAGCAGCCAGTGGGTGATGCGGTCCGGGATTGCGCGGCACATATAGGCGACGCCCACCAAAGACAGCCGAAAGCTTCGCTGCAGTCTCTGCCCCCACAAGATTTCTAATCTCGTCAAAGGGCGCGATTTCGTCCGGTGATTTCATGGCCGGACCCCGATGCTGAGATAGACCTTGCTGGAGATATTGCGCTGGGTGCGCAACATCGTGACCAGGCAGCGCAACCGGGTGTCATAGACAACCCAATAATAGCGGCCTTCGATGATCATCATGACGCGATAGCGCGAAACACCCGGCAGCTCAAAGACCGGGCGCATTCTCTCCACGCTCCTTTCCAGACGCCAGAGCCCCTTTACCGTCAGAGGGAGGCCCCTCGAACGAGCGCGGCGCAGCATGTGAAGGCGGCAGTGACGCCTGTGCATCCGGCTGGTCTGGAGGGCGCTCACAACAGCACCGCCTTGGCTTTGCGGATCTGTGCGCCCTGGTCCCGAATGATCTTGTCGGCGTCGGTCGCGGTAAGCCGGAGGACCTCGACAAACCTGAATTTCTGGCCTTGACGGTGCATGATCCGCCACTGTGCTTCGATCACACGCGCGCGGTCGTTGTTACCAATGACATTGCCCGCTCGGTCTTTGTATGGAAGCCAGGAGACACCTCCTTCCCGCTGCGCCCAGCTTTTGAGGGCTTCAATGACCTTGTTGCTGGCACCCTCATCAAGCCACTGAAGCGCGTCAATGCCTGTTGCTTTGCCGCCGCTCACGCGCTTTGCAAAGGCCGTCAGCGCCTTCTCAGAGGCGTCTGAGATGACACCAAGGTGGTAGAGAGAAAGCCAGAGTGCTCGAATTTTCCCGTGCAGCGCGCTGCCCGCTGGCCTTGCGGACGGACGCCAGGCGTTCCCCTTTTTGACCGGCTTGAAACCAAGGCTTTTGAAGTGTTCAACCAGTTCCGTGAGCTGCGCATCTGTAAGGTCCGCGCTGCTCCTTTTGCCGTAGCGCGTGTCGAGAATGAGACGATAGGTCTCGTCATCAAGCGCCAGGGCCTTTTTGGCGACATGCACCTTGCTGGTGAGAGCCCGGCGGACTGTCGATGTCTTTGCGCTCGTCGTTTTCATGACGGCTCTACCTTCACGTCAACAAGCTTGGCTTCCAGCATCACGCGCAAGGCAGCCAAACGAGCGGACCGCGCATCACGGCGCGCCTGCCATTCACGGCAACGCTTGATGGCGTAACCGACTGTGGTGTGATCGCGCCAATAGAAGTGGCTAACCTGCGCCTGCGTGTAGCCCGTAAGTTCTGTCGAGAGATACATCGCCATCTGCCGAGTCTCAGTCAGCGGACGGTGTCGCTGTAAGCCTCTGAGCTGCTGCACAGTGAAGCCGCTTTCGTGCGCGATGTTTTCGACGATGACCGTCAGCGGCCCCGGACGGTAGTTGCGTTTGATCTGATCGCGAATCTGCGTTGTGAGAAGCGCAATTTGCGTGTTCATCACTTCAAGATGAGCCGCCATCTCTTCAAGTGTTGCAACATCTGTCATCTACCCGGCCCCTTACGTTTCAGCGCTCTGAGCGACCTGCGCAGCGCGGTGCGGCTTTGAGCGACTTCGCGCAGGCTCAGTTTCTTGCCCTCGACCGCCCATTTGATGAAGCGGTCGACAGCCTTCTCCGCATCGAAAGCCGAGGCGGCTTCCGGAACACCAGGTACGAGAAGCGTCCTGCCGTCGTAGGCTAGACGGCATTTTGTTTCGAAAGTGGCGCGTCTTTCCGCGTCAAGGTTGCACGCAAGAAGGCGAGCGCCTTTCGGGATGACAACCCCAAATTCGACAAGGCCGCTGCGCCAGCAAAAAGCATTTACTGTCATAGTGGCACCTCACAGCTTTGCGATATCGAGCGGCACAGCCCGCCACTGGTCCGTGTCGCCAATCCGCACATGGAACCGGACATAGGAGGCTGTGCTGTATTCGGTGATACTGTCGGCGATGGCTTCCATCGCGCGCGTCCATTTCGGCTCATCAATGTTGGACTTGCGCAATGTCATCAGACGACCGACAGAGAAGTTGCCTTCGCGGTCCACCTGAAATGCCTGGTTGACCAGCTGCACCAGTGAGGCATCCGATTCCTTTGACCATTCGAGAATGCACTCATCAATGAGTGCCTTTGCCGCCTGGATGCCTTCGTCAATTCGCGTGATAGGTTGAACAGATCGTGTGATTTTGAAGCGGCCATCAAAGGACAGCAGTGTGACATTTCCCTTCTTGCCGCCCAGCTGAACATCGTAGCGCTCCGCTGAAAGCGCGACGAAGGCTTCGATATCAGCAAAGGCTTCACGCTTGAAAGCCTTCATCAGCTCGCTGAGTGCAACCGCTTTCTCGAAATACTCTCTCACAAGCTCGTCACGGGCTTTGTCAATTGGCTTCACCCGCTCAATCGGCATCAGTGCGCCGCGCCCGTCACGCATATAACCTTCGGGAACTGGTTCAATCATGCTGTCAATATCCTTCTGCTTTGGAGGCATAGTGCTATCTCCTCTTTTTCAAAGTTGTCTGTTCGATATGGGCGCGCATGACGAGCTGTTGGCGAAACTGTCGCTCTGTCCGTCTCAGTCTCGCCTGCCGCGCGACAGTGCTTTCCCTGATTTCAAATTGGGGAAGGAAGCGGTCGACATATTTCTGAAGGAAGCCGGGCCGGATCAGGCTCATGATTTGCCTCCTTTCAGCACAACAAGGCCGAGTGCTGTCTTGCGTGGAACGGATGCGTCTTCCAACGCGGCGGCATCTTCGGCAGCTGCCTCCAACACGCTCACGAGCGAGCTGACGGCCTGATGGGAAAGCTCCAAACCTGAATGCCGATATTCAGAAAGGCGCGTGACTAGCGCCCTGAGGTCTTCGCTGAGCATGGCACCACCTCCTCAGGCCGCATCAACTTGGGCGGAAGATGTCAAACGCTCCCATGCCGCTTTGTAGTGCTTGATGCCTCGCTCTTCGTCCGCCCCCGCAGCAACCATGGACGCGAGCTTGAGCACCTTTGTCAGAACACGCAGTGCGCCGGGCTTTTGTGCAATCGCCTTGAGGTACCGAAGCTCTTCTTTCTCCGTGACACCCCATGCCGCAAGCAAAGCACAGACGTCGCCGGGCTTTGAACGTGGCTGTGTCATCCGCATACCAATTCGGCTAAAGAGCTGCGCGAAGCCGGACTTTCTTCCTTCACCTTCAAGACGCGAATAGACGGTTTCATTGCCGAGAAGGGCAATGCCAATGCCCGCAAGATCATGGAGCGAGCGCAGCTGGTCCAGGGACGCCGAAGAGAGATGCTGCGCTTCGTCAATAATCAGCAGGCCACCCGACCCGCGAACGCGGCGCTGGATAGAGGCAGAAAATTTTGTCGGGCTGCGTTCCTGAATGTCGATAGCTTCGCAGATTTGGCCCAGCATCGTGTTAATGCTGGCCGTCGACGGCTCCATTGTGACAATCCAGCAGTTTGGATTTTTGGACGCGTAGTAGTTGGCCGTACTGGTTTTGCCGATACCCGCACCACCTGCAATCACGGTGATATCCGGCATCGCCTGGGCAAAGCGCAGAGAGTTGATCATGTTGGTCGCTGAAGGCGTCACGATAAAGTCGGGTGTCTTCGGAACGATGCTTGCTGTCTGTGCTTTTTCTTTCCGGGATGACAGCCAGATCTGGATGTCGGAAGCAGGCTTGTCGTTATTGCCTTGGTAGCTGTTGTTCAAAAAGGCCGAAAATGTCGAATAGGCGACACCGGCCTGACGGGCGGCTTCGGACTGGCTAAGGCGCTCTGTATCGAGGATCGCGCGAACCTCTGTCCGAATATCTTCGAGGTCTTCCGGCGAAAAATTTGTGGTGGTGGTGGCATTCATTGGGTAGTTTCCTTCTCGCTTGTTAAGAGGGTGCGGGATTGCTTGTCGGTGACCCGCGCCCTCACTCGTCTCGACCGCCCTGCAGCAATCGCAGGCCAGCCTCGAAATTCTGTTCAAACTCAATTGTCTCAGCGGCAGCGTCGGCACCAGCGGCAGCTGATGCTTTGGCAGCAAGGTTGCCGACGGTCACCAGTCGGGTGAGCTTGCTGTCTGGCACCGGCGCTTCTTCGATGTCGGGAAGGAGCCGCAGCAGGTCATCATTCGAGAGCTGCAGCTCAAGATTGGCAGCTGTCTTGATCGCTTTTCGGAAGGCGTTCCGCTTGCTGGCATGTTCGCGCGCTGCGGTCGTATCAGCGAAGCCGACGGCTTCGACACACTCAGCGAAGCCGAGATAAACCCCGTCGAGGCGATAGAGATGAATGCCTGCCTGCAGGTCATCCGGGTCGAACCTTGCGCTGAGGGGCTTGCCCATGTGTTCAAGAAGCAGCTCGCTCCAGTAGCGATTGCCCGCAACACGCACTGACCCATTGATTTTGTCAGGCCTCAGATTTTCCACGGCAAGGAAACACATGCGCAACTGCTCAGCTGTCGCCTTGCGGATCACGGCCTTCGAATAGCTCTCGGAAAACGCCTGGTCGAAACTCCTCACACCAGCGCAGACGCGCGTCCTGCGCCCGGCCTTCGCATTGTGGAGTGCGATGCCCTGGCCGACGACCGCCAGGAAGGTATCGAGGGGCACAGCCTTCGAGCCGTAATTCTCCGGTTTGGCGGTGGGATTGTTGCCTGTATAGGCCCCCTCAAAAGCGGGATGCTTTGCGATGCTGTCGCAGAGACTTCTCCAGGCGCGCTCGATAGGCTTGCTTTGACCGCTGTATGGCAATGTCCAATGGACCTCCACACCGAGCGACACCAGAACGCCGGTAGGCTCTTCTTCCTTCACCTTGAAGCGGTAGCGGTTAGCGGTCCCGCCCGTAATGAGCTTTGCGGCGAAGCCACGACCATTGTCCATCCAGCAATGATCTGGAATGCCGTAGTCCGCAAATACATCGGCAAAAGCCAGGCGGATCAGATCAACATTCTCGGTTTTATCGACCCGCCATCCGAGAAGCTTGTTGGAGTATAGGTCTTGAATGCCAACCATCATCGGCCTTGAAATCGTGCCGTCCGGCCATTTGACAAAGACGTCCCACTTGTGACCGTCGACATTGACCGCCTCCAGCGCGTGGAACATGGTCCGGTCTCGCTCCTGCGAAGGGTAGAGGCGCTTGAGAGCATCCGGCCCCTGTCTCAGATAGACCGCGACAGCCTTGGGAATATCCCGCTCCATTCGGCGCGCCAGTGTCCGCTCGCTCGGGATAGTCCAGCCATGCTCGGCAGCCGCTAAAGTCAGACGGCCATAGCATGTTGAGAAACTCGGCTTCGACTGGCGCAGATAGTCGGCCTTAATAAATTCCCACGCCTCATGAGAGCATTCGACGGTCGCGGTGCGGCCCGCAAATCTCGGCGCCAGATATGGAAGCCAGTCCGCGCGGTCCACAGCGGCAACCAGGTCGAACCATGCATAGATGGAGCTTTTACCGACACCATTGGCGCGGGCGACTTCATTGACGGCGATATCTTTCTGAAGGCCACCACGCTGCAGGTCGTTGACGGCTTCAAGCATCGCCATGCGATTGGCGGCTGTTTCTTTGCGCCGCGAAGGAAGCCCCTCATACCAGTCCCACATTTCGCTGCGGCCCTTCGGCGCGGCTTTCGTGTCGCCAGCTTCGGCCTTGCGTCTAGCACTCACATTCTCGGCGACAAGCCGTGTCTGTGCGAGCGTCGGGAACACAGAGAAGTGATATTCATAACCGCCTCCCCTCCCTTGGCGCTTACGCGCGAGAAGTGCACCGGCGGCGTTTCGCCTTTCTGTCCAGCCCTCCCGCTTGGCGACGAGATTGACGCCGCGCAGTGTTGTCGGCAGCGATGGAAGCGCGAGCTTTGCAATTTCGGATGCTGTGAACCACTCCTTCATCGCATCGCCTTTCTGGCATAGCGACGGGTGGCATCGAAGGCGCGATCAATCTCGTCTTTCTTGTCAGCAAGCTGACCGACCTCAACCCATGGCAGATAGCGGTCAGAGATGACGCTGTGACCGATCAGCTCAGACCCGAGTTGCAAAAGGCGCGGGTCCTGCGTGACAGTGACCAGAGCGAGCAGACGAAGGTAGGAGATTGAATGCTCGCTGCGGCTTTCGCTGGCATAGGCGTTGAGCATGTTGGCAGTGACGCTTTCGCCAAGCCAGTCAGACATGCGTTTGGCAATTTCCTTGCGCTCCAGAGCGGCGTCATTCAGCGTGACAGCAACACCCTTGGCGATGCGTGAACGCATGCTGGCGGCTCTGACATTCACGTCTTCAAAGCGCTCAATGACTTCGTCGCGCTCCCATGACAACAGGTCCAGTTGGGCGGGCTTTTTCTTATGACGCTTGGTCATTGGGCCGCGTCCTTCTTTTCGATGGATTTCAGGAAGGCGCGCCGCGCCTTGGCGCTGGCGCGGTTCCAGGCATCAAGCAGTTTCTTGAGCTGGGCCTCGTCAGGATCGACGCTAATCGCATGTCCTGATGCGATGGCGATGGCGGCTCGGACCGATTGGGCTGGGTCCTTTGCGCGCGTCATCAGCGAGAGGACTTTCGACTGCTCTTTATGCGAAAGGCGCGAGAGGGCGTATAACTCGCCCTCCCGATGCACCAGATCGCAAGAGGCGATTTTCGTCCGAATGTCCGGCGACAATTTGCTGTAAATCTGGACAGCGCGCTGAATGGTTTTAGGCGAAAGATTGGTACGGGTCGCGGCGTCTTCAGCAAAGCTAAACATTAGACTTGCTGAACCTTGACGAGCCTTGCCGCCAGCCACACCGGCTTTCGTTTCAGGGTTCAAAGTCTCATAGACGATTTTGCGCTCAGCCAGAAAGGCAGCGCGGTCAAGGGCGTTCAGTTCATGCCTGATGAGGTTTTCATCAATCTCAAAGAGCCGGGCTTCAAGCTCATTCATCGGTGCGACGACGGCATCAATATGCGTCTCGCCAATCAATAGAGCGGCGGCTGTCCGGTGCCCGCCTGTGACGAGGGAGAACTCATACTTTCCGTGCTTATCCGGGCGAATATCGACCGGCGTCGTTTGGCCCTTCTCCTTCATCGACGCGGCGATGACTTCGACCCATGCAGGGTCCAGCTGGCGCAGGCGATTTGATTGGTCGATTTTGGAGATTTCAACCCGAACCGGGACGCGTGTTGCCTCGCCCTTTGTCATCAAAAGCTCCCCTTATTGATGGATTTTTTTGAGAAATCTGCGTTTTTTTGGTGGGCCTGTTCCGGGGGCACATGGATACTGTTCATGCGGCGCGCCCCTTTAGACAGTGACCACCATGTGCCCTGCTGCTAATCTTTCGGCGTGTTCGGTAAAGACGTTTCCCTTCGGCGTCGTACCATTCAGGCCAAATGTCATGCAGTGAGCGGTCAAGGCATTTCGCGATAATGCGGTTGCCGGTAGGTTGCGGGCGAATCAGAGCAGAACGAATGACAGAGGTTGAGACGCCCTCTTGTCGTGCCAGCTCTGCGAGGGACCCGACTTTCTTGCGTACTGCCGCCTTAATGTCTTCGGGATGGCTCTTGCGGAGTTTCTGCACCCGCCGTTCCTTCTAGGAAGCCGACCCCAGGGTCGGTTTTTATGGGATGTAATATGTCACGAACGGGACAAACGTACCGACAAATATCGTCTTCGACAAGATAAAAAGCGGTTCCATGTTGGTGGACGACCGATTTTCATCGGTAATCATAATTTAATGAGTGAAAACATATAGTTATGCCGAAGGTGGAACGCCAAAAAGTACAAGAAGGCACAGTTCCCGGTTGGACGCCGGAACTCGGAAGACGACTTTCGTCGGCTATCGATTCTCTTGGAGGGCTTAAATCGACCGGCAAGATCGCGGGTTATACCGACGAGCAGGTCGGGAAGTGGCGGGACGGCAAGGCAAAGATGCCGTTCGCAGCGGCGATTGCGATTGCTGAACAGGCCGGGCGCAGCCTCGATTGGCTGGCAGGGCTTGGGAATACAGCCGCGCGGGCGCAGCATTCGGCCACCGGGATGGTTGCGATCCCGATCTTAAATGTGGCCGCATCAGCCGGGCCGGGCTTGGTGGCACTTGACGAAAACCCTGTCGACCATCTTTGGTTCAATGCCGCCTGGCTTCGGCAGACCTATGGCGTAAACCCTAGTGATCTCAAGATGTTACCTTCTACCGGCGATAGTATGGTGCCGACGATACCAACCGGCGCGATGCTGATGGTCAACACTGGCAAAGCTGCGCGCTTGCCAGGCGACGGCATTTTTGTGGTTCGGCTGGAAGGCGATATTCTGGTGAAGCGCCTGCAGCGTGTCCCAGGCGGGAAAATCAAGGTCAGCTCTGATAATCCAGCCTACGACCCGTTTCACATCAACTTGGACGATGGAGGCGTCGATTTCGCCTTGCTGGGTAGGGTTGTCGTCGCCATCGATCTTAAGAGGCTCTGACAGCCCGCTGAGAGCTGACTTAGGGCTCAATGAGAATAGGCTGGCCCGCTTTGGTTTCTAGTGTCAGATTGGCCCAAGAAGCGGGGCACTCCGGAACCATCGGGTGATTCCGGCGAGTTTCGGCCCAGCGAAAAAAGCCCTGATTTCTGGGCGTATCCCGCGAGGTCCCGCAATATCCCGCCTAATCCCGCCTTCTCCAGTTGTAAGTGTCAACAAACACACGTCTTCTGTGCAGGGCATCACCCCCGCCTGTGGCACCTGCAATCGGAACCGGCTACCCTGCGCCTTAGAGCCTCAGGAGCCCCACCATGTCAGCCCCGAAAACATCAGCAAACGTCACAGCCATCAGCCGCAGCGCCG
>WGND01000013.1 GCA_016124805.1 Hyphomicrobiales bacterium
CACGTCTTCTGTGCAGGGCATCACCCCCGCCTGTGGCACCTGCAATCGGAACCGGCTACCCTGCGCCTTAGAGCCTCAGGAGCCCCACCATGTCAGCCCCGAAAACATCAGCAAACGTCACAGCCATCAGCCGCAGCGCCGGGCACCATTTCAGCAAGGCCAACGCGCCGGTGATCACGCTCCTCAAGGGTCTCGGTGTGGAGGGCGATGCCCATGCCGGTCACACGGTGAAGCACCGCTCCCGCGTGAAGGCAAACCCCGAGGCGCCCAATCTGCGCCAGGTCCACCTCGTCATGGCCGAAACACTCGACCGCCTCAACGCCGAAGGCTTCAGCCTCCGCGCAGGCGATATCGGCGAAAACATAACAACGACAGGCATTGATCTCTTCGCCCTGCCTTGCGGCACGCGTCTCGCTATCGGTCCTGAAGCGATCATTGAGGTCACGGGGCTGCGCAATCCCTGCACCCAGCTCGACGCCTTTCAGGACGGTCTCATGGCCGCCACCCTGACCCGCGATGACGAGGGCAGGCTGCAGCTCCGGGCCGGCATCATGGGCATCGTGCTGGCAGGCGGGCGCATCACCCCCGGCGATGCCATTGCCGTCACCCTGCCACCCGAACCGCACTTGCCCCTGGCGCGTGTCTGACACCCCCGCGCCTCAGGCACAAAAAACGGGGAGAGCTTTCGCACTCCCCGCCGATTTTCTGGATGCAGTCTCGTATCAGTCGGTCAGTAGCCCACGCCGCCACTGAACATCGTGGCCCCGGCATAGCTTGTTGTCTCACCCTCCACAATGCTGTTCTTGGTGAGGAAGAGTTCGGCATAGCGCGCGCCTGCCAGACCATTCACGCGGGTCATGCCGCGCATATTGCTGTGGCCACCGGCCACGCAGGCCAGACGCCCCTCATCGCCATAATGCAGCGCTTCGCTGTCCTGGCATTCGATGACATAGCCACCGACATAATCAGGGGCCGAGCCATCGTCTTCGCTCATGGTGCCGACAGTGGCGACCAGCATTTCACCGGAGCGGCAATACATCAGCTCGCCGCGGCCCTTGCTGATATCCACGCGCTTGTCATCGATCGCGAGGAAGGCTGCATCTTCATTGCCCTTGGCATCAACACAGATACCCTTGACGGGACGCACGCCCTTCTTGCTCTGGCGCACGACAACGGCAAGCGGGCCCATCGAAATCTGCGGCCGCGGGGCCTGATAGACCGTGCCACCGGCACCACGAACCTCATCACCAAACAGGGCCGAACGACGCGAACTGGCATCAGTCGAGCTGCGAACCCGCGCCGTGGCCGCGGCCTGCGCGGCGGCAGAGGCCGTTGCATCCGACATGCTGGAGCTGTTGCTCGAACTGTCGCTGCTGCTGTTGCTGTTGCTGCTCGCATCAACCGTGATGTCGATATTGATCTCGTTGTTCACTTCGACATTGTTGTTGTTCGTGTTGTTATTGGTGTTGTTGTTCGTGTTGTTGTTGGTGTTGTTGTTCGTGTTGTTATTGGTGTTGTTATTGGTGTTGTTGTTTTCGTTGTGATTGTTGTTCTGGTTGTAATTCTTGTTCCAGTTGACATTGGTGTTCTTGCCACCGCCGCCACCATGGCCATGCCCGCCGCCGTGGCCATCGCCACCACCGCCATTGTCACAGCCGCAATCTTCTTCAGGCGGCGGGGTCGGTGTCCCGCAACCCGTATCGCAGCCTGAGTCGGTCGTCGGGGCCTGATAACCGGCATAGGCAGGGCTGCTGCCCGCAAAGACGAAAATTCCAACGCCCATGACGCTGGCAATGGCTGCCCCGGCCAAATAGGTAAAAATCTGTTTCATCGTGACACTCCTGGCCTCATTTAGGCTCATCGTCCTGCATCCAGAGAGGACTCATCACCTCCCGATGCGAAAGCCATGCCGAAATCTGTCGCAAGCTGCATCGTTTCAGAATGGCGATCTGGCGCAAATATCAGCGTCGCAAGAGCGCGGCCAGAGGCGCATGCCACCGAAATGTTAACGATTACGGGAAACCGATTTTCCCAGCAATAATTCTGCAAACCATTGTTATATATAGACTATTTCCACCAATTTGGACAGCTTTTTGATACAGTCGCGGGAATGCCATTAACATCTGGCACAGTTTCTGCTCCTGCTGGCTCAACCGCAGGGCACGCCCCCGATCCCCGTTCCGGATCGATACGGCAGCCCCGAAGCGGGACGAAGTAGGTGAGACAAGGCCCGAAACGAGACAGTGGATCGGGCCGCGCAACGGGCAAATGATTTGCGCAGGGGAATGAGCGGCATGAAACACAGAACCAATCAGGCATTGTTCGATTACTGGAATGCCATGCGTGCAGGCCGTCTTGCCCCGAAGCGCAGCGAAATCGAACCCGGCGACATCAAGCGCCTCCTTCCCTATGTTTTCATTCTGGAACGCCAGGACGACTGGTCCTACAGCTTCCGTCTGGCCGGCACCGGCCTCTGCAGCGCCTATGGCATGGAGTTCCGCGGCCACAACATCCTCTCCATGTGGCAGGATGACTGCCTGGAAAATATCAAGCGCGCGCTGGAAGATGTCACCAATTCAGCAAATATCGCGATCGTGGAATATACCGCCGCCACCAGCCAGCAGCGCGAAGCCAGCTTTGAAATGATCCTGATGCCGCTGGCACAGGAAAACGGCGCCATCACCCGCGTGCTTGGTGCCGCCGTCCCTGCCGAGCAGCACAGCTGGATCGGCGACCATCTTCTGGCCCGTCAGTGGATCGACCGTCTGCAGATCCTCAACCCTGAACGCATGCCAAAGCGCGACTACAAGCCGGAAACCGTGACCAATCGTATCCTGCGCGAAAAGCCGCCTGTCGCCACGACGGCGAGCATCGCCAGCATGGCCATGCGCCGCGCGCCGCTGCGCTCCGAACGTTCCTATCTGCGTCTGGTCAAGACAGCCCTGCAGCGCGGTGAAGAACTGAAATAGCCTCGGCCGAAACAAAAATGGAGACCCCAAGGGGGTCTCCATAAATCTTTGTGTGATGGCGAAAAGGTAAGGCTCAGGCCGCATTCCCCACGCGATCTTCGGCAAGCGTCACCTGTTCGGCTGGCAGCGGCGCCCGACCCAGAATGTCATCGGAAATCTTTTCCGCGATCATGATGGTCGGCGCATTGGTATTGCCGCCCACCAGTGTCGGCATGACCGAAGCATCCACCACCCGCAGGCCTTCAAGGCCATGCACGCGACAGCGTGAATCCACAACCGCCATCGGGTCCGAACCCATCTTCGCCGTTCCCACCGGATGATAGATCGTCTCGGCGGCTTCACGAATCCAGGCATCAATATCCGCATCACTCTGCTTGTCGGCACCCGGCCAGAATTCCGGCCCGCGATAGGGATCCATCGCCCGCTGGCTGACGATATTGCGCACAATGCGCACCCCTTCACGCATCACGACACGATCCGTTTCAGCCGCCAGATAATTCGGCTGGATCAGCGCGTGTTCGGACGGATTGGTCGATTTCAGGCCGATATAGCCGCGGCTTTCAGGACGCAGCTGGCAGACATGAACGGTGAAGCCATGACGATCCGATTTCGCACGCGCATGATCGCGCATCATGGCAGCCACGAAATGAAGCTGAATGTCAGGCACTTCAAGTTCGGGACGCGTCTTCAGAAAAGCCCCGGCTTCCAGACCATTGGAGGTGCCCAGACCCGTCTTGAAGAAGGTGTACTGCATGCCGGTCATCAGCGCGCGCAGCGGATTGGTCTGCGAATGCAACGACACGGGCAGCTTGCATTCATAAAGCACTGTCGCGTCGAGATGGTCCTGCAGGTTCTGGCCGACGCCTGGCAGATCAGCGACAACATCAATGCCGAATTTCTTGAGATACTCGCCCTTGCCGATACCCGACAGCAGCAGCACCTGGGGTGAGTTCACCGCACCGCCCGACAGGATCACTTCCTTGTTGGCGCGCACGGTTTTGGTCACGCCGCCCTGCTCATATTCAACGCCGACGGCCTTCTTGCCCTCGAAGAGAATGCGCGAGGTCAGCGCCTCGACTTCCACGCTCAGATTGTCGCGTGACAGCGCGGGCACCAGATAGCCGACAGCCGCGCTGCAGCGCTTGCCGTTCTTGATGGTCAGCTGATAGGGGCCGACGCCTTCCTGCTGGGGACCGTTGAAATCATCCGTATAGGCATGGCCTGCCTGCTTGCCGGCTTCGGTAAAAGCATCAAAGAGAATGTTTGTCTTCTGCACATTGGTCACGCCCAGCGGGCCATCACCACCATGAAAAGCGCTGTTGCCGTTTTCATTGCCTTCCGAGCGACGGAAATAAGGCAGCACATCGGCAAAACCCCAGCCTTCAAGGCCCATCTGGCGCCACATGTCATAATCGCGCCCATGGCCGCGAATATAGATCATGCCGTTGATGGAGGAGGAACCGCCCAGCACCTTGCCGCGCGGCCAGTACATTTTGCGATTGTTCAGATGCGGCTGGCCCTCGGACTCGTAACACCAGTTTTCCTTGCCGCCGGAAATCAGGCTGCCGACACCGGCGGGCATGTGAATCATGAAATTCTTGTCCTTGCCGCCCGCTTCCAGCAGCAGAACCTTGTTGGCAGGGTTTTCTGAGAGACGGTTGGCCAGCACACAGCCCGCACTGCCGGCGCCAATGATGATGTAATCAAAGCTGCTCATACTCTGCTCCTGGACCATTTTTGATCCTGTTATCTGTTTTTTGCGAGGAATTTTGGCCCCATTTCACATATGGAACGGGCGCCAATCAACCTCCCATTTTGATTGGATTCCGGCCATTCTCTGCAAACATAAAAGATGACGCAAGCGTCAATTTGTATTTGCCCATTTCCGCAGCGCCATGCGGGCCGCCATGACGAATTCAATATGGAGAAATTTCTGTTTCGGAAGCCGTCAATCGTAGCCATTCGTTAACCTTGCGGGGGCTATTCTACGCTCTGGCAAATGACAACCATGTGCGTGTGATGACACAGAACCAGCTAGTGGCCGAACAAATGCAACCCGAAGGACATGAACGCAGGCAGCATCCCCGCTTCGCAATCACGGCGAAGGGGCGTTTTCTTGCAGGCGACGGCACCGAGCATGACTGCTCGATCCGCGATATGTCACTTGGCGGCATTGCCCTCAACAGCGATGTGGAAGTCAGCATGGGCGACCACATCATCGTCTATCTGGATGAATTTGGCCGTTTCGAAGGCAATATCGTTCGCATTTTCGGCGGCGGCTTTGCCATCACCACCGCCATCAGCGGCCCGCGTCGCGAGCGACTGCAAGCGCGTCTGGATTCAATCGCCAAGGGCGTCAGCCCGGCTGAAGCCGAAGCAGAGGCCAAGCGCGCTTTCCCGCGCTATGCCCCCAAAGAAGCCGGCATGGAGGAAAGCTCCGTCGTCACGCTTGAAGACGGACGCACCGCCCCCTGCCGCATTGTCGACATGTCGCTTGGCGGCGCCAATGTCGCCACCGAGCTCAAGGCCCCGCTGGGATCCAATGTCTCCATCGGTCGCATGAAAGGTCGCGTGGTTCGCCACACTGCCGAAGGCATCGCCATCGAATTCACCGATATTCCCGAGCGCGCCAGCGCCCTGTCGCGACCCTTCGGCTGATACATCTTTCTCCATCAAAACTTTGAAGTCGCCCGTCACTCAAAAGACCGGCGACTTTTTTGTGCGCACTCGCCAGGGCATCCCTCTCGCCTGAGCAGAAACACGCGCACTGGCCAGCCGGGCGCCCTCATAACAGGCACCTGCAAACGCATGAAATGTCCTCTTTCAGGACCGTCGTTCCTGTGCGGAAATCAAAAAAACGCTCAAAACACAAGACCAATTGCATTTTTTTTGAAAAAATTTTCATCCGTTTTGGAAATGGTCCGTATCGGGATCAGCGCGTTGAAAAATGCCAGCAATACCAAGCTTCCAGAGCGTTTTCCAAGGCATTTCAAACCTTTCCATGGTGAAGAAATACTTCCCAATTCAATCAAATTGGATCGATTAGAATTTGAATTAAACACGTCTTAAAATTGGCGTGAATTCAATTCAAAACGACTATTCCCGTTTAAATCTCCTCACATCACTCCCTGACACCTTGCACATCACAGAGTTGAATTTCTGGGTGGGCAAAATGTGGAACGTGAAAATCTTTGGAAGCTTGTTACTCGTCGCGGCCCTTGGCGGATGCCAGGTCACAGGCAGCACATCATCAAAATCGCTGATGGAGATGGGGCCTGACGGGAATCTCGTAATGGTCAAGTCCGGCGTCGACATGCCCGTCGGACAGCAGGTCGTGCCGCCGGTCGGCTATATCGGCTTCTGTCTCCGCAACAAGGCCGACTGCGCCGGCGGCAGCGATCAGCCCTCGAACATCGCCATGACGCCGGAGCGCTGGTCGCAGCTCAATGAAGTGAATGAATATGTGAACCGCAACATCCCGCAGGTCGAGGATGAGGAGCTCTATCATCGCGCCGAGTGGTGGGCCTATGCCGACGCACGTGGCGGTGACTGCGAGGACCTTGCCCTTCTCAAGCAGAAGATGCTGGTCGAGCGCGGCTGGCCTGCCGACAGCCTGCTCCTTGCCGTCGTGCGCGAATGGAACGGTGATGGTCATGCCGTGCTGATCGCCAAGACCGCCAATGGCGAATATGTGCTCGACAACAAGAACTGGGCGATCGTCGCCTGGCAGGACGCGCCCTATACATGGATCAAGCGCCAGTCGCGCGAACGGCCTTATATCTGGGTCAATCTGGATGAGCGCAGCTTCCGCCAACTCGCTGCCGCGCCGCTGCCACCGGTTGGCACCGTCGCCCCCTTCGTGACGGCAGCGCTGGGCGCATCGGCCACAGACAATCCCGTTTCGCTGGCCGAGCTGCGCCCGGCCCAGCTTGCCGGTGACACCTCTTCCCTGCGCGAATAGGCGCGGCGAACCCCACTGGAAAGACACCGCCGACATGCGTCTTTCCGACCTTCCCCCCCGATCGGGCCCAATTGCCCCCCTTTAGGGTCCGATCCTGTCGAGGCCGGTCCTGTCGCGTTCCACGGCAGGACCGGTTGGCGTTTGGGAGGCGTTGGCAGGCTTACTTGCCCTTCCACACCGGCTTGCGCTTCTGGGCAAAAGCCATCGGCCCCTCCACCAGATCTTCGCTGCGGAACAGCGCCTTCACCGCGTCATAGGGTGTCGAGATCGCCTCTTCCAGCGTCGGCTTGTCCAGCCCCTGATTGATGGCTTCCTTGGACGCCCGCAGCGACATCGGTGAACATTCCAGCATCAGCCCGGCCCAGCGATGCGCGGCTGCCATCAGCTCCGCCTGTGGCACGACCTCATTGACGAAACCAAGCTCGCGCCCCTCCTGCGCATCCACACGGCGCCCCGTCAGGATCATGCCCAGCGCCTGCTTGCGGGGGATCTCGCGCACCAGGCGATGCAGACCACCTGCCAGAGCGGCCAGACCCACACGCGGCTCCGGCAGCGCGAAGATGGCATTGTCAGATGCAATGATGATGTCGCAGGCCAGCGCGATCTCGAAGCCGCCGCCCATGGCCATGCCGTTTACCGCGGCAATCAGCGGCTTGTTCAGGTTGAAGCGTGAGGTCAGACCCGCAAAACCGGTCTTCGGCACCTCGATCTTGTTGCCTTCCGCCTGATAGCGAAGGTCATTGCCCGCCGAAAAGGCCCGGTCGCCCTCGCCCGTGATGATGGCAATCCACAGATCATCATCCTTGGCGAAATCATCAAAGACCTTTTCAAGCTCGAAATTGGCCGGCGGATGAAGCGCATTCATGCGTTCGGGGCGGTTCATGCGGACCGTCAGCACATGGCCATCGCGCTCAACCTTGCAAAATTCCGTTTCCATTTTTCTTTTCCTTGTTGGTGAGACGGGAGCTTTTGCGACGAAATGTGCCCTTTTCAGACACGGGGAACAAGCGCGCTGCCGACCGGAATTTTTAGCCCCCTGTTGACGTTTCAGTAACCAAGACTGCCTATCCTTGACCTCAACCCGACCAGTCCAAAGAAAACGCGACGTCTTTCCGCGGACCAACCTCGAACTGCATCAACATGCGCACTGCAACAGAGACCAAAATCGATCACGCCGCTGCAGACGGATTTGACACCTCTGCTGGCCTTGGCGCGTCTGATCCGCGCCGGGCAACGCGCTGGGTCCTCAAATACAGTGACCGAATCTATGGCCCCTACAGCTTCGAGGCCATGACCAGCTACATCGCCGAAGGCCGCGTGGCCGCGCACAGCCTGATTGCGCCGGAAGGCACACCGGCTGGCGCGCTGATGTGGCAATATGCCGAAAACACACCTGCTTTTTTTGAATATTTTGGCCGCGCACCGGCACCTGTTGAGCAGCCCGCCGCCGAACCCGTCGCCGAGGAAACCGCACCTGAAGCCGCAGCCGAACCGGCAGTCGACTCCGATCAGGTCGCGCAGCTCAAAAACATCATTTCATCCGTCACCGCAGAACCGCATGCCGGGGAAGCCGAAGCGGACGAGATCGCCTTCGAGCCGACCACGGAAGCCGTCGCGCCTGTCGGCCCCGGCAGCACCGATCAGGGCGCAGAGCGCCGCACCTATGGTACCGCCAAGGGCCAGATCGATCGCCGTGCGCAGCCCGAGTCATCAAATTTCGTCGTCATCACGGACGTCAAGAGCCGCTATGCCGGCCAGCTTGAGCAGGCAATCATGTCGGCAGGTCCCGCCTACAAGCTCGCGGCCAATGTCTGGTGCCTGAACGCAGACGCCACGGCAGCCGCCCTTCTCAACGATTTGTCACGCCATATCGGCAAGAGCGACAGCCTTGTCGTCGTCGATGCCACGCGTGATCGCGCCGTCTGGACCACGCTGGGTCCCGAAACAGAGGCCAAAATGCGCCGCGTCTGGCGCCGCAACTTCTAATCCTCTTCAGGCCGAAGGGTAGCATCGCACAGCTCAGGATGTTACGCTCTGCACATGACCCAAGGGTCTTCCGGCTTCACGCCTGAAGACCCTTTTTTACATTCTGGACACAGCATTGGTCCGCAAGGGCATGCAGAAAGGCAATTCAGTGGCAGCAGCAAGCGGCGATACCGTGAAAATTCACTACACAGGCACATTGAGCGATGGCTCCGTTTTCGACAGCAGCGCCAATCGTGAACCCATCGAATTTGCCATCGGCTCGCAGTCGGTCATTCCCGGATTTGAATCAGCCGTCCTGGGCATGAATCCCGGCGACAGCAAGAAGGTCACCATTCCGAGCGCCGAAGCCTATGGCGAGCACGATCCGCGCATGGTGCAGGAAGTCCCCCGCGCTGAACTTCCCCCCGAGATGCAGCTGGAGCTTGGCATGCGTCTGGCCGCACGCGGCGAGAATGGTCAGGAAATTCCGCTCGTCGTCACCGCCCTCAATGACGAGACCGTGCGCCTCGACGCCAATCACCCGCTCGCCGGTCAGGATCTGACCTTCGAGATCACGCTCGTTTCAGTGGCCTGAGCCAATTGAAATGAGCTAGCGATCAGGTCTAGCGAGGGGCAATGTGAAAGCCGCGTTCCTCGCCACTTCATCGCCTGTTGCGGGCCTATCGGCCTGATCAGTCGCGGGTGCCTCTCGCGTCGCCGATGCGACTTCTGGCGGTGGACTTTCAGCCCCGTTGCGATCAGGTCGCGCCAGCGGCACCATGATCATGGTTGCCGCCCTGCCGGTCGTCTCATCCACAGAAGCACGCAAAGGCAGGTTGGCATCGGGCGGTGTCGTATCCGGTAGAGCAGTCTCTGGCAGACCCGTCAGGGCTTCACGCACTTCGGACTGCGCTTGCGCCTTCGCCTCAGCCTGCGGCGCGCCGCCTGCAATTTCCGTCATGATCGACATGGCATCCCGCCAGCGCAGGATCAGCGGCGTACTGAGCGCCGCCACATCATTGCATTTCTCGCCGGGCTCCTCTCCGCGATGGCAAAGAACCGTGGCCCGCACAAGTTCGAACTGGAAGCGGGCGCGCCGCTGAAATTCAGGAAAGAGACTGCTGGCGCGTGCTTTCGCCGCCACCGGGCCGAATGTCGCGCAATCCATCGGCTGGCGTTCCAGTATTTCGGAAATGATCGCGGCGGGCACATCCATTTGCGTTGTCGCGGCACATAGCCGCCACAGAATATCCGCTGTTGCATAGTCATAAAGCAGGATCAATCCGCGCGACTGGCTGTCAAGCCTCGCATAGAGCCGCGTCACATCGCGCGCAGTCCAGTCCCTGTATTGGTCAATAAAGTCGACAACATCAATCGGCCCCTCAGGCGCAGGCGACGTGACCTTCTCCCGCGCGATGGGCACATCAGGCGACACGCCATCACGCAGCAGGGAATATTGCTGTCCCGCAGCGGCATCCGGCGAGCCATCAG
Source organism: Hyphomicrobiales bacterium (assembly GCA_016124805.1). GTDB lineage: Bacteria > Pseudomonadota > Alphaproteobacteria > Parvibaculales > Parvibaculaceae > Parvibaculum. Next base: position 10,387 of record WGND01000013.1, read on the forward strand.
CCTTGGGGGGCATCACCAAAATCTGCAACCCGCGCGGTCGTTCTTCCAGCAGGAAGAAACCATTGTCGATGCTCGACCCCTTCGCCCGCAGCCCGCCCTGCGCGCCATTCTTTGAACGTTCGCCATTCACGGCAAAACTCTTCCCGTCCGTCAGCACAAGACGACCGACCACGCGACCGGCACTTTCCTGAAGTGTCATCACCATACCGGCCGCCTCACCAATGCCCTGATAGTGCCCGCTGAGATTGCGGGCAGCATCTTCAGCCCGCGCGGCAAAAGCCGCGAGAAGAACCAGAGACATCAGAACGGACAGAAAGCGAAAATTCAAAACGATGGCGCCCTCAATCAATCGGCTTGAGTTCAGAGGAAAAGCGCTTCCAGTTCTCGACATAATGGGTCGCGGAGGCACGCAGCATCTCCACAACATTTTCTTCGAGCGTTTTGACCACACGACCGGGCGATCCCAGCACCATGGAGTAATCGGGAATCTCCTTGCTTTCGGCAATCAGCGTATGGGCGCCGATAATGCAACCCTTGCCGATCTTCGTGTTGTTCAGCACCGTGCTGCCAATGCCGATCAGCGTGTCGTCGCCAATCGTGCAGCCATGCAGCATCACCATATGGCCGATGGTCACATTGGCGCCCACGGTCAGCGGCGAGCCCATATCGGTATGGAAAACCGAGCCATCCTGCACATTGGAATTTTCACCAATGGTGATGAGTTCATTGTCGCCACGCAGCACGGCACCCCACCAGACACTGGCATTCCGCTCCAGCTTCACATGGCCCATCACCTGCGCATTGGGGGCAATCCAGTATTCGCCATCGGCAGGCAGTTGGGGGCGGGCGGCGCCCAATGCATAAAGTGCCATTCAGTCGTCTCCTCGGTCTGTTCGATATGTCAATGTCGCGACTATGCCATGATGCCCGGCCTGAAACGAGGCCGGATCAGGCGATCTTGTCACGCGAATGACAATGCCCAAGGATAGCATCGATATCGAACCCGTGGATAAGTCGACGGGAAATCCCCATGCCGATCAGGATGACGCCGCATGACGAAGCACCCCTCATTCGAAGAAGAGCTTGAATCAGCCGACGACACACCCGTCGCGCGCCAAACGGCTCCAAGCCTCGATCATATCTGGCAGCGCCGTCTGGCGCGCCGCAGCGTTCTCAAGGGTTTCGCGCAGGCTGGTCTCCTGGCGGGCGCATCCACCAGCATATTGGCACTTGCGGCCTGCGATGATGACAACGGCAAGCAGGCAGATGCCGCCACCGAACCCGCGGTCGATGCCTCTCGTTTCAACTTTGAAGAAATTGCCCATGGCGTCGATGAAACCCACCACGTCGCACCGGGCTATGACGCCGCCATCCTCATCCGTTGGGGCGATGCCGTTGTGCCCGGCGCCCCGCCCTTCGATCCGCTGAACCAGTCTGCCGCCGCCCAGCGCCTGCAGTTTGGCTACAACAATGATTATGTCGGCTTCATCCCGCTCCCCTATGGCACGACATCAAGTGATCGCGGCCTGCTCTGCGTCAATCACGAATATACCAATGATGATCTCATGTTCCCCGGTCTCGCGGGCACGGATTTCCGCGAAACGGAAACCGCCGAACAGGTCGAAATCGCCATGGCCGCCCATGGCGGTTCCATCATCGAGATCGCCCGCAAGGCGGACGGGGCATGGGAAGTCGTCAAGGACAGCAGCTACAATCGCCGTATCACCCTGCTCGACACGGAAATGACGATCGGTGGTCCCGCCGCCGGTCATCCACGCATGCAGACGAGCGAAGATCCCACCGGCCTGCGCGTCATCGGCACCGTGAATAATTGCGCCGGCGGCATCACGCCGTGGGGCACCTATCTCATGGCCGAGGAAAATGTGAACATGTATTTCCGCGGACATCTCGTACCCGGCCCCGAGCAGATGTCGCAATTCCGCATGTCCATTCCGGGCAACCGCTTTCCCTGGGGCAAGTTCCACAAGCGCTTCGATGTGAATGCCGAACCGCGCGAGCCCAACCGCTTCGGCTGGATCGTCGAAGTCAATCCGCTTGACCCCAGCTCAATGCCCGTCAAACGCACCGCGCTTGGCCGCTTCAAGCATGAGGGCGCGGAAACAACCCAATCAAAAGATGGCCATGTTGTGATCTATATGGGCGACGATCAGGCCAATGAATATCTCTACAAATATGTCTCCCGCGACCCGATCAACCTGAAGGATCGCGCGGCCAATCAGCATCTGCTGGATGACGGCACGCTTTATGTAGCGCGCTTTGCCGAAGACGGCACGGGCCAGTGGATGCCACTCATCCATGGCGAGAACGGCCTTGATGCGAGCAATGGCTTCAACGACATGGCCGACATCCTGATCGAAGCCCGCCGCGCCGCCGACATTCTGGGCGCAACGCCGCTCGACCGCCCCGAGGATGTGCAACCTGATGCCGCGACCGGCAAAGTCTATATGGCGCTGACCAACAACAAGGGCCGACGACCGGAAAATATCGATGCCGTCAATCCGCGCGCGAAAAATGAATGGGGCCAGATTGTCGAGCTGACACCTCATGATGGCGACCACGCCAATAGCGGTTTTGACTGGGACCTTCTCGTCAAATGCGGCAATCCCGCTGACGCTGCTGTTGATGCGGAATGGAACAAGGCAACGTCGGAAAATGGCTGGTTTGCCTGCCCCGACAATATGGCAACGGACAGCAAGGGCCGTCTCTGGGTCGCCACCGACCAGGGATCGGCCTGGTCGGCAACCACCGGCTCAGCCGATGGCATCTATGCGCTGGAGACGGAAGGGGCCGAGCGCGGCACCGGTCACATGTTCTTCCGTGTACCCGTGGGCGCGGAAATGTGTGGTCCCTGCTTCACGCCGGATTCCACCACGTTCTTTGTCGCCGTCCAGCATCCGGCCGCCGATGGCACCAAGGATTTTGCCGGTTTTGAACGGGAGTCAAGCTTTGAAGACCCCGCCACACGCTGGCCGGACTTCACAGCCGGCATGCCGCCCCGTCCCTCCGTGGTCGTCATAACGGCAAAAGACAAAGGCGTGATTGGCGGCTGAACAGACGCCGGTTCAGGGGGCAAAACTTGCACTCAGCGGCTCAATAGCCCAAGCTTCCTGTGACTGGCGGTGTTTCCGCCATTTCTGCAGACGTTGCGCGATGGGGGCGCTTTGGGCATGCGTGTTGTTGCTTTTGTCATTTTCCTGCTTCTGTTTCCGGTGGCTTTTGTCGCCGTCTATCAACAGGGCTGGCTGGATAAATACATTCCCGAAGACGCTATACCTGCCGATCCCTTCATCAAGGCCGAACTCGCCACCAAAACGAATGCCGATGATCTGGCCACGCGCATCAACACCGCACTCGACAATGGCGATTATGACGATGCCCTCATGTATGCCGACATCGCGCAGTATATGGTGGTGAAACTCGACCCGGAAACGCAGGCGCGCCTTGATGCGGAGAAAACAATGAGCCGCAGCGTCGTGCGCAACACAGGTGGCTTCTTTGAAGGTTTCGTCACCGGTCAGGGCAACAGCACCGCCGCCTTCATGGGCGCGATCACCTCCGACTTCACCGTTGTTGGCGATGTGCGCGACATTGGCCGCGAAGGCAGCAAAATGGTCGTCGGCGAGGATTATTCCAAACTTATTCTGGGTCTCTCGGTTGTCGGCCTCGCCGCCACCACGGCCACCGTGGCGACAGGTGGCGGCGGCCTGCCCGCCCGTATCGGAGTGTCGCTTCTGAAAGTGGCTGAAAAAGCCGGCACGATTACGGTGCGTTTTGCTCGCAACATCACGCGTCTGCTCGGCGAAGCGGTAAACTTTGAACGTCTGCGCGGCACGCTACGTACGGTCGATCTGAGCAACACCGCTGCCACGCGCCGCGCTGTCACCGGCTATGCCGATTCAATCTCATTTGCCAAGCTCGCACCCGTTGTGGATGACATGGCCGCACTCAACAAGACCATGGGGCCTGCCGAATCCGTGCGTGTTCTCAAATATGTGGACAATACGGATGATCTTGCCCGCGTCGCCAAGATGGGTGGCAAGATGGGCTCCAAGACCCGCGGCATCATCGAAATCACCGGCAAGACCAGCCTGCGCGCCTTCAAGACGGTCACCAATCTCGTACGTCTGGCACTGGAATGGATCTGGGCCATTGTCGCGGGCATCGGCACGATGCTCTTCGGCACAGCCACGCGGGCTGTGACAAGGCGCAGCCGCACAGCCTGAACGGCTGCGATTTTCAGAGCGTCAGGAGAATGCTGAGCAGCAGGATGCCGGAGAGAAAGGCCCAGCCGAGCGAGATCATGGCCGAGAGAAAGAGCCATGCCGGCGGACGGTTTTCAAAAACCTGAGCCCGCAGCGCGTTGCGCAGAATGACCAGCGGCCCGGCAAAGATCAGCATGAAAATCGCCGCCAGCAACCCGAGGGTCGTTTCGGCAGGCATCGAAAAGCTTGGTGGCTTGTTCGTGATCAGGCGATAGAAACTGCCTGTCAGCCCGGAAGCAACGATCCCGGTTGCAACCGTCAGCGCAAAAATTGTCAAAGTCAGCATCAGCCCCGCCCCTGCCATTCTAGTTCATTCGCGGCGCGGCTTCAGCCGACACCGGTTCAAGCCATTTGGTCTCGACGGCCTTCACCAGGCCGCCAAGTTGATGTCGTGCTGCCGAAACAAGAAATTCGGGCACCACCTTATTGTCGAGAAGCGCCACCACACCCGGCGCACGCATGTCAGCCGCCAGCCGTTCTGCTGTGGCCTGCTGGGCCGAGGCAATCAGCGAACCCATCACGGAGCTGTCGTCACCGCCGAGCGTCAGCCCGGCCACATCGCAGCGCCCCTGCACATGGCTGCAATGAAGCGCCGCATCACGCAGAAGCGCCCCGCCCTGCGGGCCGGCCAGCGAGCCGAGATTGCCCATATGGCCCGCAAGGCCAAGAACAACGCCGCCCAGAAACAGTGATCGAATGGCAAAATGTGTCATGCCAGCTGTTTCGCAAGCGCCGTACCACGGCGCAAAGCGCAGGCAACTTTTGACCGGAATTGAAATAGTCTTTTAATTACAGTCGATTATAGATAGAGCGGTGGAAAGGATCGCGCGGATCATCAGGCCCCGAAGCGGAGCCTACGTGCCGCTTTGCATCGCGGTGTGCCAGCACGAAACACTCCGGCACCCCCGGCTTGCTGATCGGGACATGAAAGATATGATGCGGATTGTCGTCGGCACCTGCCGGCGGCTCCAAGGGGAAGGAAGAAGCGTGGCGCGGCGTAACAAGAATTCGGGTGATGAGCTGGTTCATGAACGGCCGGCCTGGATCATCCCGGCACTGGTGATTGCAGCGGTGCTCTGCTTCTCAGCCTTCTTCCTCTATTATTATTTTGGCCCGACTCCCAACGAGATCCTTGGCCTCGACCCGCGCGCCAGCGCCGACAGCCGCCGGATTGAAACGGTGGTGGCGGGATCCCGTTTCATGATCCCTGAAAACTACACCCGCTATCCCTCGCAGCGCGGGGGCGGCGCCCATACACGCATCGACATGCATGCGCTCCTGCCGGGTTTTGCCCCCTTCAGCATGGCGCGGCAACAGGAATTCAATGATAACGGCCCCAAATCGCAGGTGATCTATTTCACACTGCGCGAAACCGTCACGCCCCTGCCCGCCGACCGGCGCCTGAAAGACATCTATTCAAAATATCTGGTATCACCGACGCCCGATCACGACCCCGCCGGTCTCGACCGCTTTCACTTCCGCCCCGATTCCGGCTATCGCGATCAGGACCTGCTTGTCGGCACAGACGCCAATGGCCACATGACGCTGCTCATCTGCGAATTGACCACGCCCAAGCTGGATAGCCCGAACTGCACGCGCTCCATGCTGCTTTCGCCCACGCTGGAACTGGTCTATCGCTACAAGCGGGCCAATTTGCCGAACTGGCGCGAGATCGACAGCACCGTAACCCAGCTGATTGAGAGCTTTGAAGTGCCCGGCCTGCCCAATGATCTGGCAGGCTCCATCACCGATTGATTATTCCGGCAGATCGATATCCAGAATGGCCATGTTGAAGGCGTAGGAGACTTCGCCTTCTTCATCATCCTTGAACAGCACGCCAATAAATTCGCTGCCGATATTGACTTCCACGGAGTCATCCTTGTTGGGACGCGTCACGAGGTTGATCGTGGGCAAACCAAATTTCTCGCGGAAATAAGTTTCGAGGCGCTTGATTTCGGTCTTGTCCAAGGAAGTCTCCATTTATCTGTCAGGGCCGCCTGCGCGACCACGGGGCCTGCGACCTTTTAACCATTTGCAGCCCCTGGCGCAAACCGGGGGCTCCGGCCCGGCTCGCCAGGACTGCGGCGCTACGTCCCGTTGGCGGACATCATAGCTTGTGTCAGCGTCGCTTCATCAGGGATGCAGGACAGGCCATGTCAAAACGAAGCCTCAAATGGCTCATCATATTCACCATACTGCTCACAGCCGGGGCGCTGCTGACGCTCGCCATGCATGTTGGCGAAACGCCTGCCGCACAGACCGCCAGCTATGAGAATCCCCTCTAGCAGGGATTCTGGATCAGCGGCAGGTATAGCCGCCATCCACCACCATTTCAGAGCCTGTGGTAAAGCTTGACTCATCGCTTGCCAGATAAAGCGCGGCACTGGCAATTTCATCGGCAATACCAAGGCGTCCGATCGGATGCGCCGTGACCAGCATATCAAGCACGGCATTGGCCCCTGCCGCATCACCCCCGCCCATACTATTGGCGGCATTGCGCACCAGCGGCGTATCGATATAACCGGGATGAATCGAATTCACACGAATGCGATAGCCAGCCTCGGCGCATTCAAGTGCCACGCATTTTGTCAGCAGGCGCACACCACCCTTGGCCGAATTATAGTCTGCGCTATTGGCATTGCCCACGAGCCCCAGTATGGACGAGACATTGATGATGGAACCACCGGGGCCACCCTTGGCTGTGGTTTCCTTGATCGCGCGCACGCCATGTTTGCAGCCGAGAAAAACACCATCGAGATTAACAGCCAGTGTGTGACGCCACTGCTCTATCGTCATGTCTTCAACAGGTGCACCAGGCGTGGCAATGCCCGCATTGTTGAGCACCACATGGAGCCCGCCAAACTTGTGCCGGGCCAGCGCCACCGCCGCTTCCCACTCGATTTCGTCGGTCACCTGATGCCGCATGAATACGGCAAGCCCACCCTTGGCATTGATATCGGCGACCACGGCCTCGCCTGCCTCCTCATCAAGATCGGTGCAGACGATCTTGGCCCCTTCGCGCGCAAACATGCGGGCCGATGCCGCCCCGATGCCTTTGCCAGCACCCGTGATCAGCGCCACTTTTCCATCCAGGCGTCCCATTTTCCCATCCTTTTCTTATTGTTTTTGAGTCTGGCGCTTATTCTGCCGCTTTGAGGGCCATGCGCCTAGTGGGAACCTCCCTTGAACCCATGCTATACAGGGCCACCGCAAGCCAGCCCCCTTCTTTCGACCAGTACCCGGCAAAGATCGGGCCGTAACAGTGAGGAAAACATGGCCGTCGCCTATACCGTCACCTTCAAGACGACCAAAACCGACCAGATCACATCGCAGCTTCAGGGCTACAAGGAACGCGAACTCGACCGCAATCCGCCGCCCGGCTTCCGATCCGCCGTGATCGAGGAACATGCGACCAAAGGCGTCGTCCACTTCCGCACCGAATGGGCCGATGATGAGTCACTTGACGATGTGCGCGACGGTGCTCCCTGGGAGGCCTGTATGGATCTCTGCGGCATCTATGCCGACGGCGAAGAAGAAACGCGCCAGACCATCGACTGAAGCCAACCCTCTGAGGATTCATGCCAGACCCCAAACACGCCCCCTCCTACTACGCCGCCACCGCCAATGAAATCGCGGCCATGCCGCCCCTGATGGGCGACCAGAAAGCGGATGTCTGCATTATTGGCGCCGGCTATACAGGCCTGTCAGCAGCGCTTCATCTCGCCGAACGTGGCTATGACGTGGTGGTACTGGAAGCGGAAAAAGTCGGCTGGGGCGCATCGGGCCGCAATGGCGGACAGCTTGGCACCGGTCAGCGCAAAGACCAGCAGGACCTCGAAGCCGCCTTGGGCAAGGAATGGGCGGCCCGCATGTGGGAGCTGGCCAGAGACAGTGTCGAAACCGTCAAGGACATTATCGCCCGCTACGGCATTGAATGCGATCTGAAGCCCGGCGTGCTTCATGCCGGCTGGAAGGCAAGCGATGTTGCATGGCTGCGCGACGAAGTCAGCCATATGCGCGACACCTATGGCTATGACGCCATGCGCTATATCGAACGCGACGAAATGCGCGAAATGGTGCGCACCGACCGCTATCATGGCGGCGTGCTGGACATGAATGGCGCCCATCTCCACCCGCTCAATTATGCCCAAGGCATGGCCCAGGCCGCCATGCTGCGCGGTGCACGCATCCATGAAGCCAGCCGCGTCACCTCGATCTCGCAGACCGACCCCGCCACCATCAAAACGGCCACCGGCAGCATCACCGCCAATCATGTGGTGCTCGCGACCAATGGCTATCTCGGATCGCTGGAGCCGCGCATGGCTGGCCGCATCATGCCGATCAATAATTTCATCATCGCCACCGAGCCGCTCGGCGAAGATGGAGCGCGCGCGCTTATCCGGGATGACGTCGCCATTCAGGACACCAAATTCGTCATCGATTATTACCGCATGTCCGCCGACCACCGCCTGCTCTTTGGCGGTGGCGAAAACTATTCGGCGACCTTCCCGCGCGACATTGCGGCCTTCGTCTCCAAGCCCATGCTGCGCGTCTTCCCGCAGCTCAAAGGTGTCAAGATCGATTACGCCTGGGGCGGCACGCTTGCCATCACACTCAAGCGTATGCCCCATTTTGGACGCCTCGCGCCCAACATCATCTTCGCGCATGGCTATTCAGGTCAGGGCATCAATATCGCCACACTTGGCGGCAAGCTCGTCGCCCAAGCCATTGCCGGACAGGCCGAACGCTTCGACTGGATGGCCGATCTCAAGACACCGGTCTTTCCCGGTGGCACATTGCTGCGCTATCCGGGACTCGTCGCGGGCATGCTCTTCTATGCACTGAAAGACCGGTTGCCATAATCATCACTTTTTGTGAAGTGGCAGCTGTTTCATTTCGCAATGGCAGCGCCTGCAACAGGTAGTGCGTAAATACTCCAGGAAGACTTATCAATCAGCTCCAGACTCTCTCGCGCGCTATTGCACAATTTCACATCTGCAGCGCTTGACTTTGTACAGTGCTCGCTAAGGCTCGCATAGAGCTGGGTGCGTTGGTTAGCGGCAGCTTCCTGAGCCTCCAGGACAGCCGTACAATAATTCAATAAAGTCGTATTATATTCTCTGTTCAAGCGCAGATGGGAGAAACACATTTGTGGTGAATAGTTTCCATTCACCACCTGCAATGCAATCTCCTTCGCCGCATTCACAGCAGCAACTTTCACGTCGCTATCAACTGTTTTGCTTTCTGCAGGTGTTATCGAAGGTTTCGTTGCTGCCGTTAGCGCAGCAGCCTTCTCATTAAGGGCAGTCTGCGCTTTCTCGACTTTCGGTTTGTTGTCAGCAACTGCTTTGTCAGCTGCTGCCTTGTCTGCCGCAGCAACATTTTTTGCGACCGCTTCCAGCTCTGTCTGCTTTTTAGTAGCCGCCTCAAGGTCCTTGTTGGCTGCCGCCAGTTCAGATTGCAATTTACCCAGATCAGGGGTTTTGACTTCTGGAGTCGCCCCGCGAACACTTTCGGTTATCGATTCAATTGCAAGATATGCTATCGCCTGATTGTTCAGTCGGCGGATCAGAACGTCGTAAGTCTCGTCATCGATGAAATGACCAAGCCGTGCTTCGCAGGCGCGATAATAGGCGTCACGCAACAACTGGATGGATTGTGTACGTAGCCCAAAAGCGCTTGCGGCTTCGGAACTGGAAAAATTGGCAGAGCCACCAACCCCTGAGGGATTGGAAACCTCTGCTGACAAGGCGGTAGCATAAACGGCCAAAGCATCCGGGCTCGGCTCAGCGCAGACAGCAGGCATTGTAACGGCTTGCTGACCAACGCCGCGCTTAAGGACCGTCGCAACACTCCCGTCCGAATTCCTCACGACCTCGCGCCCTACCAGAATGGAGCGCTGTTTCACGTCAACGAACTGGCTCTTGTTGCTGTCCAGGTCGAATGTACGATGAATGGAATTGAAATTGCCCGCCGTGCAGCCGGCAAGCGCCAGCGGCAAGGTCGCGATTATCAGCAACCGATGAACACAAGACATATCAAAATCCCTCGACCGGGCAGCCGAAGTCAAATATCGACTGCAACAAAGGCAGACGCTCAATTATCGTTACATGACAAATAATAAGGGATATTTCAGAAGTGTACGCACTCACTGATTATGTGAAACAGTACACTTCCATTTATGAAAATCAAGGTTTTTCAAAACATGATGGCAACCTATACCGATTGCAACCTCACCGCATAATGCGCGCCGCAAGCCATGGTGACAGCCGGTTGAGGCGGCGCAGCAGTCTGGTTTTCCCGACCCAGATTTCATTGTGATTTGCCGTGATGCCGTCAATCACTTCCGCAGCTGCCTGAGCCGGTGAAATTTTCCCCGTCCCGCGGCCCGCTGTCATGCCCGTATCAACCAGCGTCATGATGGCATCCACCATTTTGACTCTGTTGCGTGCATCCTCGCACTGATAGCGCATCGAACGTGTAAAGCTGCGCAGTGCTGCCTTGGCCGCGCAATAGGCAGGTGATGCCGCCTTGGGATGAACACCAAGCCCCGAACTGATATTCACGATCATGCCACCGCCTTGCCCCGCGATGCCCGGTATCAGGCCGATGGTGACCGCCATCACCGCATCAAGATTGACGGCCATCTCCTTGCGGATGACCGGCATCATGTCCAAACCATGCACAAGCTCCATCTCCTGTTGCACGCCTGCATTGTTGATGACCAGAGACAGATCGGGATAGTCCCGCGCCATCTCACGCACGAAACGGTCGACCTCTGTCGTCACCGCCAAATCCACCTGACACGGGATGATGCTGTCATGCCAGGCCGACATCTCATCAAGTCGTGCCCTGTCACGCCCCGTGATGACAACGCGCGCACCACGTTCCACCAATTGTCTGGCCAGCTCTCGCCCGATCCCCGCCGTCCCGCCTGTGACAAGCGCCGTGCATCCGTTGAGTTTCATGACCGCGCCTCATCTGCCTCGAAGCGCCGATAGCCCTCCTCAATCGTCGGGATGATATCCACCACTTCGAAATAGGGTTCGGTGAACAGGGCGGAGTCCCTGAGGCGTTCCACAACGGCATAATAGGCATAAAGATCGATGGTGCGGAAAACAGCCACATCCGTTGCGCGACCGGAGAAAGCTTCCGCATCGTGATAGCTCATCGTCACCGCATCGCCCTTCATTGCCGTCTCAAAGGCATGGCCGGCAATCGCATTGCGCCGCTCGCGCGTCAGGCGCAGCCAGGCAGGCGTCGTCCTCAGCAGCATAAAAACCGTATAACTGACATCTGTCTGGCTCATCTCTTTGATCTCCCTTGCATCTCAAATCCGGCACGGGATAAAATATGAGCAATCCATCACTTTCGAAACTCGCATATGGAGCCGATGCCGCCGATGCCCATTGAGCCAAGAAAAACCCCGCGTCAGGCCCGCTCCGCCGCCACGGTCGATGCCATCCTCGAGGCCGCTGCTCACATTCTGCGCGAGAGCGGGCTCCACGCGCTCAACACCAATGCCGTTGCCCAGCGCGCCGGGGCCAGCATCGGCTCGCTCTATCAGTATTTCCCCAACAAGGATTCCATCCTGACCGAACTCATCCGGCGCAAACGCCAGATCATGCTGGATCAAATTCGCGCCGCCGCGCGCGACACGCGAGGCAAGCCCTTTGCCCGCGCGATCGACCGCCTTGTCGCCGCCGGCATCGCCCACCAGCTCGACGAACCCACCGTCTCGCTGGCGCTTGAATATGCGGAAGTCATGCTCCCCATCCATGAGGAAACCGAAGCGCTCAAAATCGCGATTATCACGGAGGTGGCCGGGGTCTTTGCGCGGCACGGCATCATCGACGCCGAAACGGCCGCGCGCGATGTGGTCGCCCTGACGCGCGGCATGATCGACACGGCCGGTCTCTATGGCGAAAGCGACCCGGCCTCATTGACGCAAAGGGTGACGCGCGCCGTCACAGGCTATCTGCGAACGGCGCCAAAGATCAAAAAGGCAGGTTAGGGGTCAGTCGTCGTCTTCTGCGTCACGAATGATGTGATCCATCGAATGGCTGGGCTGGTCGCAGCCCGCGCAGCCGACGATCTTGGCAGGCACACCCACCGCCGTGCAATGCGGCGGCACGGCATGCAGCACCACGGAGCCCGCCCCGATGCGGCTATATTCGCCGATCTCGATATTGCCGAGCACCTTGGCGCCCACCGAAATCAGCACGCCCCGACGGATCTTGGGATGACGGTCGCCCGTCTCCTTGCCCGTGCCGCCCAGCGTCACGCCATGCAGCATCGAAACATCATCTTCCACCACCGCCGTCTCGCCGATGACGATACCCGTGGCGTGATCGATGAAGACACCCTTGCCGATCCGGGCGGCAGGATGAATATCCACGGCAAAAAGATCGGACATCCGGTTCTGCAGGAAGAGCGCCATGTCGCGGCGGTCATTCATCCACAGCCAATGGGCAATGCGGTTGGTCTGCAGCGCATGGAAGCCCTTATAGTGGAGCACCGGCTGGATATAGGCATGGCAGGCCGGATCACGGTCATAATAGGCCACCACATCGGCGCGATAGGCCTCGCCGATTTCCGGCGCCGCGCGCAGCACCTCATCCAGCAGCTCGCGCAACTGGATCGGCCGCACATCGGCATTGCCGAGCTTCTGCGCCAGATGAAATGCCATGGCGTCGTCAAAACTGCGATGATTGAGAATGGTCGAATGGAGAAAGCCCGAGAGGATCGATTCCTTGGCCGCCATTTCCTGCGCTTCCACGCGGATGCGGTGCCACACCGGGTCAACCATGGCGAGCGAGCCCGCGGCGGTCGTTTCATAGGCCTTTGACATGCTCGCTCCTCCCGACCCGCCTTGCGCACCCCGCAGAAACCGGCCAACAGCTTTCTCAAGCGCGAGCAAATCATGCCCGCTGTTTCAACGAACTTAACACATAGGGAGAAATCGGGCGAGTTCAACAAAAGAACGCACGGCCTTGCCACAGCCTTGAAGGCCCATGATAGGCTGGCAAAAAACGCAAAGGACGCCAGCCCATGCCCTTCATCCAGACCGCCGGAATCAGGCTTTATTACGAGCGCAAGGGGCCGGACGGGTCAAATGCCGAACCATTGCTGTTAATTTCCGGCTCCGGCGGCGATCTGCGTAAAAAGCCGGGCCTCATGGAAAGCCCGCTCCCCAAGCATTTCGACACGGTCTGTTATGACCAGCGCGGCCTCGGCCAGAGCGACAAGCCCCCGGCTCCCAGCATGGCGGATTATGCGCAGGATGCCGCCGACCTCATGGCGGCGCTGGGCTGGACATCAGCGAAAGTCATTGGCATTTCATTTGGCGGCATGGTCGCCCAGGAACTGGCGATCCGTCATCCCGCGCGCGTCTCTCGGCTGGTACTTTGCTGCACCTCGCCCGGTGGCGAAGGCGGGGCCTCCTATCCGCTGCATGAGGTCGCTGCCATGCCACCCGTCGAGCGGGCGAAATTCATGATGCCCATTTCCGATACCCGCAATGATGCCGCGTGGCAGGCAGCCAATCCGGAAGCCGTCAAGGCCATGATCGACTACGCTACCAATGATCCCTATACCGATGAACCCAACCACACCGAGGGCATCATCGCCCAGCTCATGGCGCGCAAGGATCACGACACCTGGGACCGGCTGGACCAGATCACCTGCCCGACGCTCATCTGCGGTGGCAAATATGACGGCATCGCCCTGCCAGAAACGCAGGAAAAAATGCGCTCACGCATTCCCAACGCGGAGCTCAAAATGTTCGAGGGCGGACATCTGTTTATGATTCAGGACCGCGAAGCTTTCCCCGCGATGGTGGGGTTTTTGGAAGGCGGCGCCTGATGCAATCTACGTTTCCGGCTGAAAGGACATGGACCCAGGAATAAATCCGGGGTGACGGATTTTGTTTTCTGAACCACAACCACCATCAACTGTCATCCCGGGCCTGTCCCGGGATCCATCTGCCCGTTCGTCATGGCCCGGTTTATCCGGGCCATCCACGCCGTCACTGCATCGAAAAGCGGATCGGCACTGATTTCGGGCCGCTCACAAATTCCGATTGCGAAGTCTGCGCTTCACCGGCCATCTCCACACTGTTCAGACGCGGGAAAAGCTCCTCCCAGAAGCAGCGCATCTCCAGACGTGCCAGATGCTGCCCCAGGCAGACATGCCCCCCATAGCCAAAACCCACATGGCGGTTTGGCTTGCGTTCCAGCTTGAAGGTGAAGGGATCGTCAAAGACGTCTTCATCACGATTGGCCGAGAGATAGGAGAGATAGAGCAGATCGCCCTTCTTGATCTCGCGCCCGCGCAGATTGTAATCCTCGGTGGCCGAGCGAATGAAATGCTGCACGGGCGATGTCCAGCGGATCGACTCTTCCACAAACGCCGGAATGAGGGATGTGTCCTCCTTTAATCGCCGCAGCAGGTCGGGTTGCTCGGCCAGCAGCCACATGGAGGTCGCCGTCGTGGCGGACGTTGTGTCATGCCCCGCTGTCGAGGTGATGATGTAATAGGAAATCATGGCGCGCTCTTCCATCGGGCAGCCATTGATCTTGCCATTGGCAATCATTGAGGCGACATCGTTGCGCGGACATCCGCGCCTGTCCGCAATGATGGGCTCGTAATAATCCTTGAATTCGTTGAAAACGATATTCCAGGTCTTGGCGATCTCCGCCGGGTCCGTCGGATCAGAGCCCGGACGGCAGAGATCAGGATCGGCATAGGTGAAGAGCCACTGCGTGAGACGCAACATGGTGGCGTGGTCTTCAGGCGGCACACCGATCAGGTCAAGCACCACCTTGAGTGGATAGTGAAAAGCGACATCGCTCGCAAAATCACAAGACGGGCCCAGTGAGGCGAGCTTGTCGACATAATGCCGCGCGGTCTCGCGCACGCCGGCTTCAAGCGGTGAAACAGATTGCGGCGTGAAGGCATCCGCCGTCACCGCGCGATAGAGCCCATGCTCGGGCGGATTAAGCTGCACCAGCGAGCGAAAGATATTGGACTGCGCGCCCGTATATTCCTTCACCATCTGTTCGCCACCCTGCGAAATCAGGGTCTTGGAGCGATCGCCGCCATGGAAAATATCATCCTGCCGCGAAATTTCGCGCACGTCGCTATGCTTGGTCACGATCCAGTGCGGGTCATAGCCGGGCACCTCGACCACGGCGAGCGGATAGTCCTTTCGCAGCCGGGTGAAAATCGCCTCAACATTCTGGCGCCTGGCAAAACTGGCGGGATTGAAAACCGGCGCGACCAGCTCAGCCGGAATGATGGGTCTGCTCATGATATGTCTCCTCCTCACAGGCTGTTGCGCCTGACACGCCTCTCCCGGCGACAGGGACAAGACTACATATTTTTGCGTTTATTTAATACGCATTAATACGTTTCTTTTATCCGCATTTTTTGCGTATTCTGCACACATGAAAATGCGTGACCTGGAAAAACTGACCGGCGTAAACCGCGAGACGATCCGGGTCTATCTGCGCGAGGGGCTGCTGCCGGAGCCTGCCCGTCCCAAACCCAATGTCGCCGATTATGACGATGCCCATGTGCGCGGCGTCATGGCCATCCGCAAGCTGCAGCTGGAGCGGCGATTGCCGCTTGCACAGATCAGGCGGGCGCTGGAAGGCGATACACTGGCGACACCATCCGACGCCCATGCGCTGACCCATATTGACGAGTTGCTCGCCACACGCGTCGGCGTCGATAACTCACTGGTCCCTCTCGCCACGCTGAAGGCCCGCAACCCGCAGGCCGAGAGTGATGCGCGCATCTTCGCCAAGCGCGGGGCCATCACACTGAAACGGCGCAAGGGTGACATCATGCTGAGCCGGGCGGATGCGCAACTGATAGGTCTCTGGGGCGACATGCGCGCCGCAGGTTTCAACGAAGCGAACGGGTTTCCACCCGATGTCATCGACATGTATGTTGAATATGCAAATGACCTTGCCCGCATCGAAGTGCAGCGTTTCCTCGCCATCCTCGGCGGTAGCCTGGATCGTGAACCCACCGCCGCCATGGCTCAGACAGCCATCAATGTAATGCTGGATTTCTTTGGGCTGCTGCGCCAGAAAGCCGTGATCCGCGAATTTGGCGAACAGACACAGGCAAAACCCGCGCGAAGGGCATCCAGAAAAAGAGCAAAAAGACCATAATCCGCTGCAACGAAAGCAGACTTGCTCCCCTCCCCATCTCCGCTACACTACCTGAAAAACAAGTGACACGGGGAGCGCCATCATGGGTCGTAAAATACTTTTCATCACCACCGACCAGATGCGCTTTGACGCCATCGGCGCGAACGGCCAGAAAGTCGCACGCACCCCCGCCATTGATGCGCTCGCCGCCAACGGCATCAACTATACCCGCGCGCATAACCAGAATGTCGTCTGCATGCCCGCCCGCTCCACCATGATCTCGGGGCAATATGTCTCGACCCATGGCGTCTGGATGAATGGCGTGCCCCTGCCCGTCGATGCGCCCAGCGTCGCGCGCTATCTCCATGATGTTGGCGGCTATCGCACAGCCTTGATCGGCAAGGCACATTTCGAGCCCTTCATGGATCTGCATCAGCAATTTTATGAAAGCCAGATGGCACGCAAGGGCGAGAACGGCCCCCATCGCGGCTTCGAACATATGGAGCTTGCCACCCACTCCCCGCTCATCCTGCATTACAATGAATGGCTGAAGAAAAATGATCCTGCCGCCATCGGCATGTTCTACCAAAACCTCACCGACAAGTTTCAGGTGAATTCGGCAGGCGGTGGCGAGACCGGCGGCTGCCAGCTGCATTTCAACGACATCTCGCGCGAGCATTATCACACCGACTGGGTGGCTGATCGCACCATCAACTGGCTCGACAGCGTGAAGGCGGAGGAAGACTGGTTCTGCTGGATGAGCTTCCCCGATCCGCATCACCCCTGGGACCCGCCCAAATCCGAACTGCACCGCCACAACTGGCGCGACCAGCCCGCCCCCGAATTCTATCCGGGCAGCCATGAGAAAATCCGCGACATTCTGGGCGGCAAGCCGCGCCACTGGATGGAATGGTATGAGGGCAAGCGCACCACCAATTTCGAAGCCCCGCCCGATTTCCGCGCCTGCGACATGACCGAAGATCAGGTGCGCGAAATCAACGCCTTCACCCATGTGGAAAACGAGCTGATTGACGAAGCCGTCGCCAAGGTGATGGCCCATATCGAGGCGCGCGGCTGGGGCGATGATGTGGATGTGGTCTTCACCACCGACCACGGTGAGTTTCAGGGCGAATTCGGCCTGCTCTTCAAGGGCCCCTATCATGTCGACGCGCTGATGCGCCTGCCCATGATCTGGCGACCGGCCAAGTCGGCCGGCGTCGCGCCCGCCACCGTCGGCAAACCCGTGGGACAGGTTGATCTCGCGCCCACCTTCTGCGCCATTGCCGGTCTGCCCGTTGCCGATTTCATGCAGGGCAAACCCATGCCGGTGAGCGATGCGGAAGGCGAGAAACAGGGCCGCGAACGCGTCTTCACCGAATGGGACTGCACCCATGTTGATGGCACGACGGTCGGCCTGCGCACCATCTATCGCGACGGCTACACCATCACGGCCTATATGCCCGGCACGATCTATGATGGCAGCGAGGGCGAGCTTTATGATCACGCCAATGATCCGCAGCAATGGCGCAATCTCTGGAACGACCCGGCCTATGCCGCGCTCAAATCCGACCTGCTGGCCGACCTGCACGACAATCTGCCGCCAGTGCATGAACCAAAGCTCGACTGCGTCGCGCCCGTCTAGCCCCGCATCCGGTTCGGTCAGCCATCTACGTCTTGGCCCTTGATTTCATGGACCCCGGACTAAATCCGGGGTGCCGGCCGCAAGTTGTTGGCCCGCAATCAATTAAGACCTGTCATCCCGGCCTTGTGCCGGGATCCATCTTTGGTCGTTTCGGATGACACGTGAATAGCGGGGTGACGCGACATCACGCGGCGGGCACAATGCGGCCACCCGAATCTCAAGGAGCGCCCATGCCCAAACTGACAGACAAGATGATCGTCAAGAAAGACGGTGCCATCGGCTGGATGATTTTCAACAATCCCGACCGCCTCAATGCTGTCAGCATGGAGATGTGGGAGGCCGTGCCCTCAATCATGCAATATCTGCATGAGGACCCCGCCATCCGCGTCATCGTGCTCAAGGGTGCGGGCGACAAGGCCTTCGTGGCCGGTGCCGACATCTCGCAGTTTGAAACATCGCGTTCCTCACCAGACAGCGTGGACGCCTATGAGAATGCGACAACAGCCGCCTTTGACTGCATCGCGGCGTCTACGCTGCCCACCATCGCCATGATCGATGGCTATTGCATTGGTGGCGGGCTCGGCATCGCGCTTTCCTGCGACATGCGCATCGCCTCGGAGGGTTCGACCTTCGGCATTCCCGCCGCCAAGCTCGGCCTTGCCTATCCGCCCATGGGCACGCGCCGTCTGGTCAATATTGTCGGCCCGTCTTTTGCCAAGGAAATCTTCTTCACCGCGCGCCGCTTCACCCATGACGAGGCTCTCGCCATGGGTCTCATCAATCGCGTGACAACACGCGAGGCGCTGGACGCGCATATCCGCGACACCTGCGATCTCATCGCGCGGAACGCACCGCTCACCGTGCAGAATGAAAAACGCATTGTCGATGAATGCATCAAGCCTGCGGAAAATTTCGACGCCGCGCGTTGCGATGCGCTGGCCGCGGAATGTTTTGCCAGCGAGGACTACAAGGAAGGCCGCGCGGCCTTCATGGCCAAGCGCAAACCGGTCTTTCAGGGTCGCTAGCGCCCAACCCCACCCTAAATGATGGCTGCCGTCATGGTCGCGCCTCCCTAAGCTGCCCCCTTTCACAAGGCAGGGAGGCCCAAATGAGCGGAAGACTCGAAGGCAAAATCGCGATCATCACCGGCGGCACCAGCGGCATTGGCCGCGGCACCGTGGAACTCTTTCTCAAGGAAGGCGCCAAGGTCGTCGTCGGCGATGTGCAGGACCACAAGGGCGAGGCCATGGCTCGTGAACTGGGCGCATCCTTTTCCTATTGCCGCACCAATGTGGCCGAAGAAGCCGACATCAAGGCACTTGTCGATCACTGCCTCTCGAAATTCGGTCGTCTCGACGTGATGTTCAACAATGCGGGCTTTGTGGGCGCGACCGGTTACATCGACGAACTCGATGTGGCCGCCTTTGACGAGACAATCGCCGTGCTGCTGCGGGCCGTCTTTCTCGGCTACAAATATGCCGTGCCGCCCATGAAGGAACAGAAATCCGGCAGCATCATTTCAACATCCAGCGTGGCCGGGCTGCAGGCCGGCATGGCGCCCCACACCTATAGTGTCTGCAAGGCAGGCGTGCGGCACCTGGCCCGCGTCGCGTCAATCGAGCTGGCGCCTTACAATATCCGTTCCAATGCAATCTGCCCCGGCGGCATCATGACCTCCATTTTTGGGGGGCTGGCGGGCATGGGCACACAGGTGGCCGATCAGTTTGCCGTCTTCCTGCAATCCCGCCTCGCCAAGGTGCAGCCAATCGCGCGCGCAGGTGTCCCTGCTGACATTGCCGAAGCCGCCCTCTATCTCGCATCGGATGCGTCCACCTTCATCACGGGTCAGGACATCACGGTGGATGGCGGCCTGACCGCGGGCCCGCCCACAAATCTTGCCGAACTGCTCGATCTGGAAAATGCAGTTGCGGAATTCATGGCCGAAAACAGGGCCTGATGGCCCGGTAAGAGATTGGCAAGTCTCCGCCGCTAGGCTCTCTCCCTTCAGACCCCGCTGGCTGGAGAGGGCCCATGGCGCAAACGACAGAAACGAGATCAGCACCCGAGCGTCGTCGCTTCCGCCGCATCGGCACGCGCATTGAGGGCCGGGTCGTCTTTGCGGGCGTCGACGCCGACTGCCTGATCCATGAAATGTCTGCCGCCGGTGCCATCATCGAAGTCAGCCCGCGTCCCAAGGCCGGCACCCCCATCGCCCTTGACGTGCCCGGCGTCGGCTTCACCCTGGGTCACGCCCGCCGCCATCTGGCAGATGGACTGCTGAGCGTCGAGCTCCCCGCCGAAGAGACACAGACCGGCCGTTTTGCCGATCGTCTGATCCTCGCCGCCTTCCGCAACCCGCCCGAATAGGGCTAGTCTCTCCCCATCAGAAAACAGGCCACTCTGGCCGCAAGAAATGATGCAGGGAGAAACACATGTCATCGCTCAAGGATCACGTCGCCATCGTCACGGGTTCCGCCACCGGCCTTGGCGCCGCCGTCGCGCTGCGCCTTGCCGAACGCGGCTGCAATGTCGTCATCAACTACACAAAGAGCGAAACGGAAGCGCGTGAAACGCTTGCCGCCTGTGAATCCAAGGGCGTGGAAGCCCTGCTTGCCCAGGGGGATGTGTCGGAAGATGCCGATTGCAAACGCATCGTCGAAGCGACACTGGCCAAATGGGGGCGCGTCGACATCCTCGTCAACAATGCGGGCGGCACAAAATTCGCCAATCACGCCGATCTTGACGAGCTCAATGCAGAAGACTTCCTCTGGATCTACAAGGTCAATGTTGTCGGCGCCTATCAGATGATCCGCGCCTGCGCCGAGCCCATGAAAAAACAGGGCAAGGGCAAGGTGGTGAATGTCTCCTCCATTGCCGGCGTCACCGGCATCGGCTCTTCCGTCGCCTACGCCGCCTCCAAAGGCGCGCTCAACACCATGACACTGTCGCTGGCCCGCTCGCTGGCGCCTTCCATCCGCGTCAATGCGGTTTGCCCCGGCTTCATCGGCACACGCTGGTTCTCGGATCGTTTCGGCAGCCAGACCTTCGAAGGCATCAAGCGCCAGCAGATTGAGACAACGCCGCTCGCCCGCGCCGGCACCGCCGAAGACATTGCCACATCCGTCGTCTTCTTCTGCGATGAAGGCGGCGAACACATCACCGGCGAAACGCTGATAACCGATGCAGGGCTTCACCTGGGCTTTGCGCCGCTCACCGCCCGCTGAAGCAATCAGATGTCGGCTTCAAGAAATTTGAGGACGGCATTTTTGTAATCCTTGTCGCCCACGGTGCGCATATGGTCGCGCCGTGGCACGACATGGGAAGACGCCCCTGAAATCCGCGCCGCAAGGGCAGCCGGTGAGCCGACCGGGTCGTTCTCTCCGGCCACCACCAGCACAGGCCGCGTAATCTGCTCAAGAAGCTCGACAGGATAGGGCGCCCGTACTGCGGCAAAGCAGGCGGCCAGTGCTTCGCGATCCTGTCCGTTCTGATCTGCAAACACGCGATAGACGCGCGCCTCGGGATCAGCAATGTCGTCAGCCGATGGTGCCAGCAGGGCCGCCACAACCGCATCGGGACTCTTGGGTGGCAGCAGCAAATTCTCACCCACACCGGCTGCAATGGCGCGATCAAAGCGTTCCGGATGACGGGCAAGCGCCACCAGTGTCACCATCGCCCCCATGGAATAGCCCATGATGTCGACACCCGGCTCACCGAGATGATCAAGCAGCTCGATAATATCTTCCGTCATGGCGTCCAGCGCATAGTCACCGGCATCATGCGGCTTGTCGCTCGCCCCATGCCCGCGCCCATCGGCCATGATGATGCGAAAGCCGGCATCCATCAGGGTCCGCGTCCAGCCTGTCTCCACCCAGTTCACATGATGGGTTGAGCCAAAGCCATGCACCAGCAGGATCGGCGTGCCCTCACCTTCCATGCTGTAGGCAAGCTTCAACCCGTCTGAGGTAAAATATTTCAACGCCGTCTCCCGCGAATGGGGTCAGACCCATCCCATCAGAAAATCCACCACAATGCCCTTAAGCACGGGATTGGGCAGGATGAACATGTGATCCGCCCCCGGCACGATCTCGCCCTGCGCGTCGCCCATCAGTTCGGCGAGTTCATTGGGGTCACCTGCCAGATCATCGCGCGATCCGGCCACAATGAGTGTTTCGGTCTTGATGCTGCGCACCATGGCTTCCATGTCGTCGGTGTCGCGCGGGGCACGGACGGAAGCGGCAAGTGCCTCGCGGTCCTGCCCGAGCTTTTCAGCGTAAAGCCGGAAACCGCGCGCCATTTCATGCTCGACATCATCAGCATCATCGGCCAGCAGCGCACTGGCCAGCGCTTCGCCATTGTCGCTGCGTTTGAGCGACTTGCCGCCAACGCCAAGCAGCACCAGAAGCTTGATGCGGTCGGCATGATGGGCGGCCAGATACATGGCCACGCCCGCCCCCATGGAAAAACCCATCAGTTCCGTGCGCTCAATGCCCAGATGTTCCAGCAGCGCCAGCGCATCGGCGGCATGTTTTGCCGTGCCGTAATCGGCCGGATCATGCGACTTGCCGCTTTCGCCATGCCCGCGGAAATCCATGGCAATGACCTGGCGACCAGCCTTCACCAGCGCGTCATACCAGCCCGTGCGACGCCAGTTATCAATGCGTGTCGAGGCAAAGCCATGCAGCAGCAGGATCGGTTTGCCCTCGCCCACCACGTCATAGGCAATCTGGGTGCCGTTCACATCAATCACCGGCATGGCGTCAGCCTCTCTTTAATCGGCAGCCCGGCCCGTCGACGTCCCATCACCGGATGACTGGGGATCGGAAGGTTGCATGGTGCGAGTTTCAAGCGCACCCGCGGCAATATCAAGTGTGGATGTGCGCTGACGGCCTTCAAGAATATCGCGATTGGCCTTCTGCTTCACCTCATCAATCGGGAAATTCCAGACACAGAAGAGAACCAGAAAACCGACAAGGAAGGTTGGCGTCACATAGACCATCCGAAGCCCGTCAAGAGCGGCCTGCGTATTCTCACCGCCGGGCACATAGCCGATCAGATCAAGCATGAGATAGGTGAAGCCGATCGCAAGCGCCGCACCGAATTTATTGGTCATAGTAAGCATCGCAAAGAAAAGACCCGTGCGCTGCTGGCCGGTTTCAACGGCATCATGATCGGCCACATCCGCCATGATGGAGCGGAACAGGAAGGGCGAGGCCGCCATATTGAGGCCCAGCAGCACCATGACGACGCCGGCAAAGACGACATCATGGGCGGGGATGAACAGAATGATGGGAATGGTGACGGTGTTGAACATGGACGACAGCGCGGCGGCCTTGTGTTTGCCCACGCGACGGCTGACCCACATCACGACGGGTACGAAAACCACACCGGCGATGAAGTAAACCAGCAGACCGAGATTGGCGAATTTGCCGAGCATCAGCGCGTCACGCGTGACGAAAAGAAAGAGGCTCGCCACCGTGCCGCCCGAAACGCCAAGCGCCAGATCAGCGATCAACACACGGCGCAGCGGGCTGCTGGCAGCCAGCACGGCCACGGCCTGTTTGAAAGGCACATGCTTGGGTCGGGGCGTCTTGTGTTCCGGCACCCGCCACACGGCCAGACCCACCGTAATCGGCAACAGGATGAGCACGAACCAGCCCATTGAGGCGACACCTGCCGCCTCGCCATCGACCGGGTTAATGTTTTCAATAATGGCAGGGAGCAGCAGAACAAAGACCATGCCCAGAATAAGCATGACTTCGCGCGCGCTCTGCACCCGTGTTCGCTCATGATAGTCGGGCGTCAGTTCCGCCCCCCAGGAGAGATGCGAAATGGTGAGCAGTGTCCAGCCGATGAACAGGAAGAACATCCAGAACATCAGATAGCCTCCGGTCACGGAGGCAGCATTCGGCATGAACACCATGACGACGGAGAGCATCATCAAAGGTACGGAAGCCACAATCCAGTGGCGGCGACGCCCCCAGCGGGTCTCGAATTTGTCGGAGAGAATGCCGATCACAGGATCGGTGAACACGTCCCAGAAGCGGGCGAGCATGAAAATCGCCCCGACAAGGCTCAGCCCCAGTCCCATCGGACCGGCATAGAAAGGCGGCAGGTGAACCACAAGCGGCAGCCCCATGGCGGAAATCGGAACCGCCGGGCCTGCATAGAAAAAAATCGTGGAAAAAGACAGCGGCTTGCGTTGCTGCGCCTCAGGTGCCGACATTCAAAGACCCTCCCAGATCAACTGGTGCACCATGAGCGGGCTTTTTGGCTCTCATCCACACGGCACTTATGTTTTATACTTATATCATTACCCAATTTATAGAGACAGACAGGCCTCTTGAACACCAATCTGTCGCTATCTGGTGGGACTATGAATTAAGTTTAATTCAGTCTAATTTCGGCCCATCCATATGATGGACTCTAAAGTTCCATAAGCAGTTGCGGAGAATTCCATGCATTCCAAAGGCACGCCGAAATTCCAGAATGATGCTGGCTCGCGCGAAATCGGGATCGGGGTCAAGGAATTCGAATGCATGGGCGCCAATCCGCCCTTCGATCATCCCCATATTTATCTCGATATGGGCCGCGATTCCGAGATCATCTGCCCCTATTGCTCAACACTCTACAAGTTTGACGCCAAGCTGCATGATGACGAAACCGTCCCCTCAGGCGCGCTTTTCACCGAAAAGCTGACCGCCTGAGAGATATGGCTGGTCGCGGGGCGCTTCAGGCCCCCACCGCCTCACGCTTTGTTACCACGTAATCATTCAGCACCACCTCGGCAGTCGCCTTGGCATAGTCACGCGTATGCGATGACCAGTTCTGGGTAATGCGGCCATCGGCAGTCTTGTACCAGCTGTGGCACCCCGGATCGGCCCATGTGGTTTTAGCCAGCGCTTCCTGCAACTTCTTGTTGAAGTCCGCCTGCGCCTTCGGGCTCACTTCCATCGCCGCCAGCCCCTTGGCCTGCATGGCCTGAAGCGCCTTCACCGTATAGCCCACCTGCTGCTCGATCATGAAGGTGATGGTGTTGTGGCCGAGATTGGTATTCGGGCCATAAAGCATGAACATGTTGGGAAAGCCGGTCGTGGTGATGCCGAGATAGGCTTCAGGGGCTTCCGCCCAGACATCATTGAGATGATGGCCATCGCGCCCGACCACATCCATCGACCAGTGCCAGCCGGTCGTCTCAAAACCGGTCGCATAGATGATGACGTCAAGCGCGTGGCTGGCGCCGTCTTTTGTCTCCACGCCCGTCTCCGTGATCTGCGAAATGCCTTCCGTCACCAGCGAGACATTGTCGCGCATCAGGGCCGGATAGAAATCATCGGTGATCAGGATGCGCTTGCAGCCGATCGGATAATCCGGCGTCAGCTTCTTGCGCATTTCGGGATCGGGAATCTGGTCCTCAAGCTGGTTGAGCGCAATCCGCGTATAGGCAGCGCGCCCCTCTTTGGTCCAGCTGAACGCCTGCCAGAACAGATAATCGGCACCGGCATAAATCTGATCGCGCCCCATCTGCGCAATCTGCGGCTCGGTCATCATCAGCGCCTTTTCTTCTTCCGTGATCGGGCGGTCAAGACGCGGAATGACCCAGTTTGGCGTGCGCTGGAAAACACTGAGATGCTTGGCCACCTTGGCAACTTCCGGGATCATCTGAACGGCGCTTGCCGCCGAGCCGATGACGCCGACC
Source organism: Hyphomicrobiales bacterium (assembly GCA_016124805.1). Classification (GTDB taxonomy): domain Bacteria; phylum Pseudomonadota; class Alphaproteobacteria; order Parvibaculales; family Parvibaculaceae; genus Parvibaculum. The sequence continues at coordinate 36,172 of WGND01000013.1, forward strand.
CGCTTGCCCGTCAGATCAACGGCATGGTTCCAGCGGGCGGTGTGCCATGACGGCCCCTTGAAGGATTTCTGCCCCTTGATCTCGGGGATAGTTGGCCGGTTCAACTGACCAAGGGCCGGCACAATCGCATCAACCTCATAACTCTCGCCCTGGGCCGTTGAAATCTTCCATTTGGACTTGGCCTCATCCCACACCGCTGAGGTCGGCTCGGTCTTCATGCGCAGATTGCTCCGTACACCGAAATTATCGGCCAGATCTTCCGCATAGGCCTGAACTTCGGCAGCACGCGGAAACAGATGGCTCCAGCGAAGGCTCGGCGCGAATGAAAACTGATACATCGCCACCGGCGTGTCGCAGGCGCAGCCCGGATAGGAATTGTCGCGCCAGGTGCCGCCTACCTTCTCGGCTTTTTCCAGCACCACCAGATCGTCGAAACCTGCTTCCTTGAGCTTTATGGCAGCACACAAGCCGCCAAGACCCGCACCAATCACCGCAACGCTCGGCTTGCCACTCATACCGGGTTCCTCCTTTTTGTTCTTCTTTTTGGGACGCGTCGGGGCGCCCTTGCCTTTTGGCTCTTACAAAAGCCTAAACGAGCAAAACAGCCGATGCCAGTGGTCAAATCAGGTCAAAAAGGCAACCGGACCGGAATGGCGCCGCAGAAAGTTAGAAAAAGTGAAGAAAATCGCCCATCTGAATTGGTTGACATTGTCTACTTTCACCGCCTAGATTGGTAGACATCGTCTACCAAAGGATCGATTTATGAAACGGCACCTCAGACTGACATTCATCACGACTTGCGCATTTTTTGGCGCCGTTCCGCTCGCCACGGCGTCAGAAATCATGATCGATGTGACCGGCGCGACCCATGACAGCGGCCAGATAGGTTGCGCACTCTATGCCGGTGAAGCCGGCTTTCCGATGGACAGCACCCAGTCGACACAAATCTGGCAGCCAACCGAAAATGGTGGCACGCAGTGCCGCTTCACCGACCTCCCGGCCGGCACCTATGCGGTCGCTGTTTCCCATGACTTGAATGGCAACCGGAAAACCGACACCAACTTTCTCGGTATTCCAAAAGAAGCATGGGGCGTGTCGAACAATGTGCGCCCGAATTTGCGGGCACCACGTTTCGATGAAGCCGCGTTCAATCTCGCGGCTGATGAGAATCTGAAACTCGACATAACGTTGGATAAATAATGGCCATATCAAGAAAGCTCAAACTCTCTGCCTCTGGCCGCGAATGGCAGACACGATATGGTCCATGGGCAGTCGTAACCGGTTCTTCAAACGGGATCGGCCTTGAAATCGCAAAAGGTCTGGCCCGGCGTGGCCTGAACCTGGTCTTGCTGGCCCGCAACGGCGAGGCATTGAAAGCCATCAGCACCGATCTCGAAGCAAAATATGGCATCGAAACCCGACCTGTCCCCGCCGACCTGAGCGAAGCTGCCGGGTTTAAAGCCATGGTCGAGGCGACATGTGATCTGGATATCGGCCTGTTAATCGCCAATGCAGGGTTTGGAACGTCTGGTCCCTTCATAGATAGCGATCTTGCAACCGAACTTTCCATGATCGATCTCAATATCCGTGCGCTCGCCGAACAGACCCATCATTTTGCCCGCAGACTTCGCGCACGCAAGACAGGCGGAATAATCCTTCTCAGCTCAATTGTCTCCTGGCAGGGCGTACCGGGGGCTGCAAATTACGCTGCAACAAAAGCCTATGTGCAATCCCTAGCCGAGGCGCTGAACCGGGAATTGAAACCACTGGGCATTGATGTACTCGCAAGCGCCCCGGCCCAAGTCAGCACAGGATTCAATGAACGTGCCAATATGCAGGGAGATGGAGCCAGTCCATCCGTCGTTGCTGAAAATACGCTCAAGGCGCTTGGTAAAAGGGTCACCACCTATCCGCATTTCATGAGCTGGTTCCTGTCGACATCATTATCGTTTCTGCCGCGCTCGTTCCGTGTTTCCATTCTGGCAGGCGTCATGGACGGCATGACAAAGCATCAATCAGTGCCTGCAAAAACGGCCACGACGGCGGACTGAGGCAGACGCGGCCCGATTGCCGTGGCCATTGTTCCAAAACACCGCGGGGGCGTCAGCCCCTTTTCTGCGGTTTCGGCATCAATCAATGATATGCCGGGTGCGGAAATATCCGCCTATAATGAACTTCATGACAAAAAAATTGAAACCCGTAGATGACGTGCGCGAGGCCGTTATCGCTGAAGCCCTCAAGATCGTCGAGAAACAGGGCGTGGAGGCGCTCAGCATGCGCGCGGTCGCACGTCGCCTCGGTCTCTCGCATCAGGCCCCCTACAAGCATTTCGAGAGCCGGGACCATATCCTGGCCGAGATTGTGTCACGCGCCTATGACAGCTTTGCCGAACATCTGGAAAAGCGATCCCGAATTCCAGGCCTTGACGACGAAATGTTGCATATGGGGCTGGCCTATTTTGAATATGCGGCCAAACATCCCCTGCAATACAGGTTGATGTTTTCAACACCCCTCCCCAATCTTGCTGACCATCCCGGCATGATGGAGCGCGCCAGCCGGAGCTATGCCCTGCTGCGCGAGAGTATTTCCAAATTGCCCTCGACGCAGATGGCCAAAGACCCCGAGCAGCTTGTGGAACGCGATGCGCTGTTTGTCTGGGCGCTCATTCACGGCCTGTCCAGCGCCCTCCAATCCGACGCCATCAAGACCATGAATCTGTCCCAGGAAACATTCGACAGCGCCATCCCCCACATTCTGACGCGGATCGGAAATGCACTGGAAAGCGGACCACCGGACCCAGAGACAACCCATCGCAAGAAACAGGCAATGCTGAAGCCAAAGAATTGACGGGCGGGCGGCGGAGCGGCTTCCAACGCCTCAGGCTGGTTCCACCGGATGATCGAGCGCTTCCTTGGCCTCCAGCATGGCCCGCTTGAAGGCGAGGGGCCGCGAAATCATCTTCAGATCGTTCACCACGGCCTCGCTCGCCGTCAGGATCACAATATTGCCATAGCCCAGAATGCGCCCCAGCAGGCTCTGCTCGGTCTTCACATCATTCAGCTTTTCCAGCAGCGAGTCCGACACCGTCTTGTCAAAAACGCCATGCATCTGGATCACGCGGCGGCTGGTCATGACAAAGCAGTGATTATGCCAGCTCATGTAGCGCCAGATGAGCGGCACCGCTGGCAGGATGATCAGGCCATAGGCATAAAAGAGCTGGGGCGGCTCGGCATAGCCAAAGAGCTGGGTGGCGCCCACGCCAAAGAAAATGACGGCGCACCAGAACAGCGGAAAGAAGATACGGCCCAGCAACACCAGCCAGTGCTGGCGGGTGACAAATTCGATTTTTTCGTCCCGACCCAGAATATTCTTCAGATAACCCGTCGGCCGAATGATATGTGCCGCCATCATGCTGCCCTCTGCCAAGACCTGTCCGTCCAGACTATGCTGGTTTCAGCATCGCGTCTTGCTAGAATGCACCGTCCATTTGCAGTCCCGGGAGGGCGATCATGCGCCTGCGCATTCTTTCTGCCGCTTTTCTGGCTCTCGCCTGGCCGGGGTCAGCGCAGGCGGCAACGCTTGCCAGGCCCGAACCGGTCGCCACCGGCGCCTGCGAAATGACCTGCAGCAAAAGGCAGCCCGATATGAGCTGGACGAGCCGCCGCGACTGTTTTGAGAAAATGAACAGCACCCAATGCGACGCCCTCGCCGACCACCGCAACAAGAACGACGCCTATCCCCAGCGCTATAAATGCGAGGCGAAAATTATTGAGAGCTGTGAAGTGCCTTACTGAGCAGGCTAACCAGGAAAAAAGTGGTGGCCCCTGCGGGGGTCGAACCCGCACTCCCTTTCGAGAAACAGATTTTAAGTCCTAATTAAAAACATCTAAGTTATTGATATAAATAACATATTTTAACAGTCAATGCGTTAATGTGCTAGCTGATGTGCTAATAGACCCTTTTTTGACCTCTTTGGCGCAACGGACCGCCTATCCGGCTCGACAATCCACAAATTATTGATTCGACATACTGATTTTAAGCGTCAGCCAGTATGTGTGACGAGCGTGCTAGATTTTGTGCTGACGCGGCACCGCACTACGTCTCGGGATATTGCGTTGGATTTCTATTTGGCGGCAAAGTGACGAATGACACGCTCAATCGACCATGCCGCGAAAGAACATGCTGTCCGCAGTATCGGCATGCCGGAGTGTTTGCATGTGCCAATCGCCGCCATCGATGAGGCAGCAATTGGCACCTATGTTGGCGATATCATCAAAGAACTGGGAACAGGATCGCCACCAAAAGCATTTTTGGTTCGCATAGATGAACCACCTCCAAGGGACGCGCGCCTGCCCATCTGGGACCAAGAAGGATCGAAGATATTTTACCAGCGCGAGCAGGTGTGGGTTCGGGTTGAGTACACGCGCTATCGGGAGGCATATCGAAGGGCTTTTCCCACTGAGGATATTGCGGACAAGATTTTGAGCCATTGCATGAACCGTCGCATAGCAGCCCTCAAAGGGTTTCAATATGTACGGATTACACCGACCACTCGCGGAGCCAATTCAAGCAGCGGATTTTCTGAAAGCTGGGGTGTAGCGCTCTGGTCCAAACCCGATGAATTAGCATCATTTAAACGGCGGGGCGTCGCCATCCAATATGCCGACCTTAGCGACCTGATGCTGATGTTGGATATGAAGCTAGGTGGTGGAATCATGGAAGCAGTGAATGCTGGCCAGAAATTGATACTTCCATCAGCGCAAGTCACGCTCAAATGACTGATAGACTAATGCAAGAATGTGTTTCCAGCTTGGGGAAAATTTGCGAATGCAAACTTCGCCAGCCCCGCATCAATGAGCGAGAATGATTGCTAGGATCGGCAACTACTGTTGGCACGGGCCGGAGCATATCGGCTACCAGGAAGTACTCCCTGCTTGATAAACCCTTGACCGTCAAGGCCCGTCGGTCTTTAGGTTTCTGAAACTTCTCCAAATCATCAGTTCATATTCACGGTAGCGCGTGCAAATAGTTCTGCTAGCTTGACTACCACAAACACTGTCTACACCGCAGCGGGGGCTGCCTTCAACGTATGCCAACATCAAAACAACCAAAACATCGAAGCGCTCCATCTCGTTCGGCGGCGAAGCCTCTGCACGTTCCATCCGTCAAGGAGGCATATAAGTCCTCTCACGGACGAATGTTGATTGGACGAATAGAAGACGCACTGGATAGCAAAGACTTGTCGCCATTGCGCGGGAAGACGAATCTCATTTTTACGTCTCCCCCATTTCCACTTGTTCGTAAGAAGCGTTACGGCAACGAAACTGGAACCACCTATCTGCGATGGTTGGAATCGCTCGCGCCGCGACTATGTGACCTGCTTGCACCTGACGGTTCCATTGTCATAGAGATAGGAAACTCGTGGGAACCCGGCACGCCGGTCATGTCCACACTGGGCCTCGAAGCCCTGCTTGCATTCAAACGCGCAGGCAACCTTCACTTGTCCCAGCACATTATATGCCACAACCCAGCTCGCCTCCCAAGCCCGGCACAATGGGTCAACATCAATCGAGAACGGCTCAAGGATTCTTTTACGCATGTCTGGTGGATGTCACGTGCTGAACATCCGAAAGCAGACAATCGAAGGGTGCTGCTGCCGTATAGCCAGCATATGAAAGGACTTCTAAAATCGCAAAAGTACAATGCTGGCGCCCGCCCGTCAGGGCACGTCATTTCAAGCACTGGATTTTTGACCGATCATGGCGGTGCAATAGCCCCCAATGTAATTAGCATGGATGAGCAATCGCCTTCGCTACCCGAATCCCTACTGAAATTCTCTGGCACATCGGCCGACGCAAAATATCGTCAGTATTGTGAAGAAATGGGATATGAGGCACACCCTGCGCGCATGCAAATGGGTCTCGCAAGTTTCTTCATTCAGTTTTTGACAGAACCTAGTGATGTTGTATTCGACCCGTTCGGAGGTTCAAACACGACTGGCTACGCCGCCGAAGCGCTCGATCGCAAATGGGTGTCGGTGGAAGCGAATGAGGAATATGCGCTCGGATCAAAGGGTCGTTTTGAAATGGACGCTACGGAGACACATAAGACCAAAGTGAAGGGGCGGAAAAATGCAACCAAGTGATTTTGGGGAAGTTACTATCGGGTCGGCTGCGATAAAGAACTACGCGCGCATGCCATATACGATGTGGTTTGCTCTGGCCGAATTCATTGATAACTCCACCCAATCTCGCCTCAACTACCCCGATCTCGTCGATGAAGCCCTGAAAAAAGAAGGAACCCCGCTCGTCGTTCAAATCGATTACAACACGACAAAACGCGAATTCATAATATCAGACAACTCAATTGGAATGTCGAAGGATGACCTACTCGCGGCGCTAAAAATAGCCGAGCCAACCAAAGATAGCAAAGGTCGTTCTAAGTACGGCATGGGTATGAAAACAGCTGCTTGCTGGATTGGCAATCACTGGACGATCGAGACGGCAGAGCTGACGAGTGGCGAGGAGTGGACCGCAGAAATCGATGTCGAGAAGATCGCAAGCGGCGACCCGAAGGTTCCGCTCACGATGAAGCCGGTGGACGGCAACGCACATTACACGCGTATCACTATCAAGGATTTGAATCGCAATCTTCAAGCACGGACAGACGAAACGATAAAGGCATACCTGAGTTCTATCTACCGGTTCGATTTGCAGGAAGGAATTCTGAAGATTGTGTATCGTGGCGAAGAAATTCCCGCGCCACCGGACGACAATTTCGATACGGACATGGAAGGCAAGCCCATGATGCTACCTTTCGAAACCAAAATCGGAGATAAGGAAGTAAAGGGATTTGTCGGCGTGCTGAAACAAGGCGCTGGCGGTCGCAAATTCGCGGGTTTTTCGCTCTATCAAAACCGGCGCCAGATCAAAGGATTTCCCACCGCTTGGAAACCAAGCAATATTTTCGGTGGCATCAACGACGAAGGCGCCAACAACCTTGTATCGCAGCGCTTGATGGGCGTTATCGAATTGGACAAGGGATTCAACGTCTCCCATACGAAAGACGCGGTGTTGTTTGCAGCGAGCGAAGAAGAACATCTCGAGGATTTTCTGTTCACTCTCACAAAAGAGTATCAGGAATTTGCGAGTACCCGGCGCGGCAGTGAACGCGACCCGATCAAGCGCGAAAAACTCAAGCAAATGGTCGCTGATCTCAAATCGGAATTTATCAATGACGAAATGAAAGATGTGATCAACGCGTCGGTTTTGCCACCCCTTGAGATGATCCTTGCCAACAACGCCAAGCAAGCCGAAGGCGTTTCAGAGGACGAAAAAGCAGCCTCTTGGCAAATCAATGCGGACTTGCGGGTCGATATCTGGATTCAGGACAAGAGTGAGAACGACCCTTATGTCGTACGTTATGCCGCCGCCGAGAAAGGCGTAGTGCACATCATCATCAACCGGCTTCATCCTTACTACGCCTGCCGACCGACGATTGAAGCCATCTATGAATGTTTCCGGCAGTACATCTATGATGCGGTCGCAGAGTATCGCGTCGCTCAGATGATGAATGTTACACCTGACAGCGTTCGTCGAATGAAAGACAACCTCCTTCGGGCTGAAGCAAATCGCGTCGATAATCTTGAAGCGCCGCCAGCGGCAAAAGTTGCCAACGGCATCGCGGAAGCCGGTTAAGAATCGTGACTGAGTTCGCACTCCGAGCTTGGCAGAGAGAAGCGCTCACGCTATGGAAAAGCGCGAGCCACAGAGGAATCGTCGAGGTCGTCACTGGTGGTGGAAAAACCGTCTTTGCTCTCTCCTGTATCAAAGAACTTGGTGCTGATACGACGTTGGTAGTCGTGCCAACTGTCGCACTCCTCGACCAGTGGTGGGAAGAGGCAGCCGCATTCTTCGATCTGTCGTTGGACGAAATCAACATCATATCGTCAGCGGGCAATATCCGTCCGGGGACGATAAATCTCGCGGTGCTGAACACCGCGTCTAAGATCACACCGGATCGACGCAAAGCGCCGTACTTCCTGATCGTTGACGAGTGCCACAAAGCGGCCAGCGAAAAATTCCGAACGGCTTTGGATGGCACGCCGATCGCAACGCTAGGTCTCTCTGCCACGCCCGACCGCCCCTATGATGAAGGTCTGAGCGAGGTCCTCATTCCTAAGCTTGGGGACATCATTTACAGCTACACCTATAAGGATGCTCTGCGCGACAAGGTGATCGTTCCATTCGAACTCAAAAATATTGTGTTTGAACTCGAACCAGAGCGACAGGCTGATTACAACAAGCTGACAAAAGCCATTGCAAGGTCCATGAGCCACAACGGGGCTGACGACGAAAAGACAATCGCACTACTTCTTCGGCGCGCCAGGGTTATGAATCTGAGCATCAATCGTATTCGGCTGACCCTTCGATTGATCCGAGCACATAAGGGAGCGCGAACAATTGTATTTCATGAGGACATCGAGGCCTGCGATGTCATTCAAGAAATACTCAACGAAGCCGGGATTCGAGCCGGGGTGTATCACTCTAAACTAAAATTACGCCAGCGTGCCGAAGTATTGGCCGCGTATCGGCATGGCGAGATTGATGTTCTGGTCACATGCCGCGCGTTGGACGAAGGTTTCAACGTTCCAGAAACAGAAATTGGAATTATCGCAGCGAGCACGGCAACGCGGCGACAGCGCATCCAGCGCTTGGGACGCGTACTGAGACCGGTAAAGGGAAAGGACAGCGCGATCATCTACAGCCTTGTTGCTACCGAACCGGAGATAAAGCGATTGCGCGAGGAAGAGGCGGAATTGGAAGGCGTTGCGGAAGTGACGTGGGCTCAAGCATGACAACAATTCTTGTGGGCGAATGCGATAAACTGAATCTGTTTCAAATCTGGGACGCAGATGCCGCGCTTGAAACTGAATTTGAGTTGATCGTTGCTAAGGCACTTCTGTGCATTTACCCGAACTACCACTGCTTTCCTTTCGGAGGCACATTCAAGCTCGAAGATAACGTCCGACGCCCGGATTTGGCACTGGTAGCAAAGGACATGTCTCATTGGTTCGTTATTGAGGTAGAACTTGTTTCGCACTCGCTTGATGGGCATGTCCTTCCGCAAGTCCGAACATTCCGGTACGGCGAGCCGCAGCGCGACTGTATCTCCGTACTTTCGAAAGCACTTTCGATGGACCGGAATCGAATCGAGACATTCCTGCTATCGGTCCCGCGAACGGTTGCTGTCATTGCTAATAAGCGGCACCGCGATTGGGAAATCGCCCTACGCTCACTGGAAGTCCAGATGCTGACGGTTTTGGCGTTCAACTCGCCCGGCGGAATCCAAGCAGTTGAGATTGATGGCAAACTTATTGCTCATCAAGAACATATTGGATTCGGCGAGTACGTTGCCACCGACCGCGCCATCCGGTTTCATAGAGGAGTACGATTGCCTGACGGCGAAATCATGGTGGACGATTTCACCGGTGCTGGCAGCACTTGGACCGTGCGGCGCGACGGCATCTCCGCGTGGGCTGCCAAGAACAGAGGTGCACCAGATATTATCAATGGTTCTTGGGTTCAGATCATGCAAGCGTTCGACGGGCGCTTCTCAATCCGACGTTCTCCCGGAGCATAATGGGCGATGGATTCGCCTAACTTCTTGCAAAAATGAGCAACGGCCCAAAGTGATGATTGTCTGCTGCTTTGAGTGCGTCGATATAGCCGCGTGATGTGAGAAACTGGAATATCTGCGGGTGTCGAGCGTTTGGTTCGGGAGGCAATTGACAATTTGACCGATCGGCAGCCCTCAAAACAAAGACATCTGGCGCGCAGCCTCCATATGCTTACGCCATTCCGGGCTCTGCGCGGCATAGTCCAACCATGCGCGGGCATAAGCAACTGCCCCACCCGCTTCGGTGATTTCCTCGGGTGAGAGGAAATGTGAGCGGTAGCCGGTCTCGGTGATGGGCAGAGGCGCGCGCTCGGGCGCGACGGCCTCGATCTGCAAATGCGCGACGGTATATTCCCCTTCCATAGACAGCCAATTGGGTTCGTAGGCGACTGACAGGGCGATGCCCTGCCAGTCGATGGTTTCGATGATGATGTGACATTGCTTGGTCATGGCAGGCCTCAATATTCTGAGGCCAGCATGATCGTCAGAACACGGCGGGTAACGGTAGGATCGGATGGATCGTCCGAACCATAGGTCAGTGTCGTATCGTAGCAGTCGATCTTCCAGAACAGCGTTTCACCGCAAAGGTTGAAAGAACCAAAATCGTGCTCACCGTATGGATCATTATCCGGGGTGAAGCCGTCAAAACCCTGCACAGCTTGTGTGACGAGTGTAATGAAGTCTGGGCCCAAAGCGACGACGCCCCGGGTCAGCATCCATTGGCCGGTTGAGAATCCACCAATGCGGAAAGCATCGTTGAGTTCACGGACGCGGATTGCTGAAAGGGTGGAAGTCATTTCGAGCCTCCTTCGAGAGCGGTGCGCTCGGTGATGACCCGCAAGATCAGGCGGCCCTGAAGCGGGATGGCATCGCATGAGAGGCTAAAGCCCATGCCGTCTTTGTTCGGCCAAGCGGCACCGATGGGTGTCCAGCTTGAGGCGTCACCGTCGCCGACAACGCGGTAAAGACGATGAGTAGGTTTGCGGCCCTGAGGTTTGGGTGATTGTTTGGGCATGATGGTTCTCCTTCATTTCAGCCGCGGGACCATCCCGCGGCTTCATGGGGAGAGGGGGGAGCAAGCCATTAAGCTGCCGGTCATACCCCGTGCGAAAGCACGCCCGGAGAGGGCGGAGCTGCACTAAGCGCAAGCGAAGGAAGCGAGCCGGGTTGACTGGTGGCGGGCTTGATCCAAAACGCGCCCATAAAGAAGCCGCATATGGTCTTGGCTCGAAGAAGAGACTTACCTGCAAATGCCCCAACCCCGGCGCTAAACATCCTTAGTGCTTAGCCCGCGCGGGATTTCGGTCTCTTGGATACATCGTTGGCAGTCCGGCAGCCATTGACCTCGTGGGCTAATATTTTTCTGAGAAAAAATGTCATGGGCAAAGCGCCCAAGAACCTTTTGACACGGCCAGAATGCCTGATCATATGGGTAGAGTCAGCAGCGCTGCATCAGGGCCGCCACGATTTGACGGCAATCGAAGCCGACTGCCGTAAGTCAGAACCGATTGAATGATGTTACGATGAGCTTGAGCTTCAGTCGATATATGGACGTCCGCAAATTCACGCGCGAATTGGAGGCGCTACGCGCCTTTCGTGGAGAACATGTCGGAAGCAACCTTCTTGAAGCGCTCGAAAAATCGCGCCTGCTGATTCCACAAATCCGGATTCGCTATCCTGATCCTGTCGCACGCCGCTTTTGGGCCGAAGCGCATGACGAACGGATGCACCAACTGAAACTTCCAATGGAGCCCGATAGCCCCCGTTGGGAGAACGCAGTTGAATTGAGCAATCGCATCTATCGTGGGCGCAACCGCAGCGCCTACGGTCCTTCAGTTCATCCATTAGACAAGCCGGAACCACATTTTGCAGAGTTCATACAATACCCGGCGATGATGGATTTTGAGCCTTGGCTCGATACGCGCATCGACGTGAGCAACGATGTGTATCCGGAACTTCTCGATAATGGAAATGTCGAGACCTATTACACCACCTGGCAAATTCTCGTCGCAGCAGAAGTCGCCGATGCGGGGGTTCATTTCCGTATCAATTTAGCCGATGACGATATTTTTCATGCCGTTCAAGAAGCTCTTCACAACGGTCTGGCTCCAGCAAATTCATTTTCACTCAATTTTCTCCCTGTACATGTGGCCAGAGACTTCGCGCAAAACGAGCCCGCTCTCAATGCGGTGGTCTGGTTTGCAGAAGAATGCGAATACACCCTGACGGAAATTCTTAAAGGTCAAGGGGGCGGGCGTTTCCGTTTAAGCGAACAGCAGGAAACAACGTACCAACAAGCATGCAGGGATGCTGCTAAAGCGGCGACCAACCAATATCAGATCAGCACTGATGAGTTGGTCGCGCTATGTCGCCTCTTGGCGAGGCGCTGGTTGGACTGGAATCGTCAAGGTCGCCCGCTAATTGCCGATGCCTACAAGGATTTTCTTGGTGAATCTGTTCAGTTGACCAAGCTAATAGGTGATCTCACATTCGTTGAAATACGGGACCGCGTGGAACATGCCAGCACTCGGGGCCGACCAATCCTAGATGAGATTTGGCCAAATTGGAGCGAGCGGGAAAAGGATCGCGTTCGACTAACGCTGAAAGCCGCCCTCAAACAACAAGACACCAATGACGTCAGCGAAGCAGACATCGATGCTTTTGTGAACTTCCTCGAAGAGAGAGGATTGGAAGCCTTTTTCTGGCGCCTAAATTCATTTGAGAGTCACGCATTCCGAGGGAATGAATTTGCCCTTGAGGGAATGAAGAGCGATCTACAGGGCATGGCTGTGGCAGTCGAGCATGTTGCTGGCGCTCTAGGCGGCACTGAGACGCAACTCTACGAAAAGTTCAAGCAGCTATGGCGCAATCCCAACGTATTGCGGCTCTTGAAGAGAGTGGATATTTCGAGTTTGGCCCGCCAGAAGCGTAATTGGGCCGAGTTCAAGGTGCAGCTTGAGGCGCTCCGTCAAGAACAGGGTGGAAAAACCGCCGCTGATTTGGTCTTGGCGTACCGTATCCGTGGTGGCGTCCATACGACGCTGCCGGAGGATGATCAGTTCGAGCTACAAGGTTTATTCGTAGCGCTTATGCGCGCCGCCGTTCTGACTTTTGTCGAAGTAAGAAGAAGTCCCGCTATAGCTCTCAGGTGATTAAGTGGACATTGCAGTGTTTACGGCGACAACAGCTTTTTTACGCGATCAGCTTGTCTGATATGCCGACTAGTTGAACAACTATCGGGTGAAGCGCTCCGTAAATCTGCCCATGCGACATCTGCGCGCCGCCATGAAAAAGCGCGTTTCGGTCTGCAATTATTCTTTTACATACGTCTGGCGTAATTGGCTAAAAACCTCCACCAAGCACACTTTTTACCTCGGTCACACCGATTGCGTGGAGAATTTCGCTCAACTTCTCATGTCGGGATTTTTCGGTACGCGTCTCGAATACACCAGCGACACGCCCCCATTTTTTCGGATATTTCGCGCCAAAGTTCTTTATTTCCGCCCGTTCTATTTCCGAGAACAGAAGTTCAAAATTCTTGTTCAAAGGCATATTGTTTTCGACAAATTCTTCAATGATGATGAACCAATTGAGGAACTTGGCTTCGGGAGTGGACGCTCTTGACCCTGCAAAAAACAAATCGACGATTGCATTGAAACGCAATTTATCTAGGTCGGCCTGAGCAAGCGAGAGGCTAGTAGATATCTCGATCGCTAGGCTATCAGAGACATGCATTGCCGCTGCTCCTCCACCAGAACTCGAACTCGCGGACGGGGTAATTTGCAAAGCATACAGATCAATTTCGATAAAAACCCCTCCGTAGTGGGGGTTTCCTTGAGTGAGACCGAAGTGAGATGAGACTGCGGATTCAAATCGTACCAGGAAATTTAGAACCTCGTTTTCATCTTGAAATCCCGATGAAACGCCCTTTAGAAGGCCGCCATTAGGCGTGGGAACAATTTTTATCTCTTCCCAGATGACGCCAAGGACATCGATATTTTTTGCATCAACGGCATTCGTGATTTCAAATTTCGACTCACCTTTGAAACCGTGCTCAACAATGTTATGCGACGTCCGCAACGCAAATGGCGCTTCAATATTAAAGGTGGGCATATTCTCTCCATTTGAAGGCGGGACAAAGGCAGGCAGCCTTAGGGAACACTATAATCGCCCGTCAATCCGAATTACTTAGACGCTCGTGCTCAGTCATCAGGAAATAGATTTAATTGCCAACGAATAACTCGTGCTGCGCCCGCCCGCAGCGTCCTTCTGCAAAACGCCACGCTTTTGCAAGTCGTCTATGTCGCGCAATGCAGTATCCTGCGAGCATTTAGCCAGCTTTGCATATTTGGATGAAGTGAGCTTGCCTTCAAATCCGTCGAGCAGCCGATTGATGACGAGACGCTGCCTGTCATTGAAAGACTGGCCACCATACGTTTCCCAAAAGCGCGCTTTCTTCATGACGGTGGCGAGGATCGCCTCTGCACCGTCAAAAGCACGGTCAAAGCAGCCGAGGAACCATTCAAGCCACAGCGTAATGTCGAGGTCACCTTTCTGCGTTGCTTCGAGAATATCGTAATAGGCCTTCCGCTCTTCGCGGATTTGAGCTGACATGCTGTAGAAGCGCTGCGTGCTGTTTTCTGAACGCGCAAGCAAAAGGTCGGCGATGGCACGCGCTATGCGGCCATTGCCATCTTCAAAGGGATGGATAGTCACAAACCATAAATGGGCAACGGCGGCTTTCAGGACGAGGTCAGTCGCCTCGTCCTTGTTGAACCAGTCCAGCAAGCCGGTCATTTCGGATTCGAGGCGATCTGCGGCGGGAGCCTCATAATGGACATGCTCACGGCCCATTGGACCGGAGATAACCTGCATCGGGCCACTTTTCTCGTCTCGCCACGCCCCGACCCTGATTTTAGACATGCCGCTTCGTCCGGTGGGAAACAAAGCAGAGTGCCAGGCGAACAAGCGCTCGGCGGCCAACGGATCGGCAAACCTCTGGGTTGCGTCGAGCATCATTTCAACAACACCTTCGACGTTGCGGTCAGCAGGCGTCAGCGCACCGATATCCATACCCAACCGCCGCGCGATCGAGGAGCGAACCTGATCTTTATCCAAGACCTCGCCTTCAATCTCGCTGGACTTGATGACTTCCTCGGTAAGGGTCGCCAAGGCGGCTTCCGCACGCAACGTGAAGCCAAGCGCCTCCATCCGGCCAATAAGTCGCCCTTGCCGATGCCGGGCGGCTGCGAGCTTGTCGGCGAGCCGATCCTGGTCCCACCGGAAGGCAGGCCAAGCTTTGAGTTCGTGAATGTAGGTAGCCATAATCTCCGCACTTTCTACGGAGATTATTAGCATTATTCACCGCAAAGGCAAGAACAAACTCCGCACATTTTGCGGAGATTAACCGACCTAATCTCCGCATCCCCTAAAGGCGTGGGGTGTCGGGGGTGCGTAACCCGCCGACTAGGTACGGGATTGGTCCCGTTCCGCACGCCAGCAGGCAGAGCCGGGCGGAGAGGAGGGCCCGGGGTCTTGGGTGGCGGCCTGAGCCCCCAAGCTGGGATTGCGGGACTGGTCCCGCTCCGCCGGAGTGATCCGTGGGCAGATGGCCTAAGTGGTCCGCAGGCGGATCGCCGGGGGTTTGGGGTGGGCGTGAACATCCCCGCTCCATCCTTCCCCATCGGACTGTGTGGGCTCGATGCCACCACAGGGCGAATTCTCGACGCCGAACTCAACCGAAAAGCGAGTACTTGAAGGCACCACGTCGCGTAGCGATGTATAAGTGCACACATAGCAACTTTGCTTCCTTTTTTTTACTCGCTTCGGCAGGCGTCTATTAGGGGAGATGGAGCTTGGCAATTTATCACCTCCGGCTAAAGGTGATCTCTCGCGCCCTCGGCAGAGCTGCCAAACCGGGCGGTGCAACACGTCGCTCAGCGGTAGCAGCGGCTGCCTATCGCTCCGGGGAAAGACTATACGACACTTCCCAAGGCAAGTGGTTTGAGTTCGACAAACCCGACGTGATCCACACCGAGATCATGGCTCCCGACCATGAGCCGGTGCCGGAATGGCTCTTCAACCGGCAGACACTCTGGAACATGGCCGAGCGGGCGGAGAAGCGGGCGGACGCCCAACTCGCCCGCGAGGTCGAAATCACCCTGCCCCGCGAACTTACGAAAGATCAGCATGTTGCGCTGGTCCGTTCTTTCGTCCGCGACCAGTTCGTCAGCAAGGGAATGGTTGCGGACATCGCCATCCATATGCCTTCGGCCTCGGACGGCGAGGACCAGCCCCATGCCCATATCATGCTCCTCCTGCGGAGGCTCGACCCCGGCTCAGAAACCGGATTTTCCGCCAAGAAGGAGCGCGACTGGAACGAGCGCGAGGACATTGCGCGGGCCGTTTCTGAGGCGCGCAAGCGTTTCAACAACACCGGCCTGGCCGGGGACAAAGCCGCCCTTGAGGCTGCCGAGGCCCGGCGCAATGTGAATGTATGGCGGCGCGAATGGGCGGGTTATGCCAACCACGCGCTTGAGGAGGTCGGCTCGACGGCGCGCATCGACCACCGGACGCTTGAGGCCCAGGGCATCATGCGCGAGCCGCAACCGCATCTCGGTCTCGCCCGCCATATCGAGAAGGCTTACGTCTACCTGAAGGACCGCCTCACGCAGTGGGTGGCGGTCAAGAAACGCTCGCAACTCTACCAAGAGGTCGAGCAGTACCGCCGCCGCGACCCGGTGAAGGTCGCGGAATTCATCCTGCGGCTGACGGACATGGCCGAGGACATGGCAACGCATTACCGACGAACAACCCCTATCCCGGAGGTGCCGCATGACCGCCAGTGACTTTGACAGGACGACCGGAGCGCCGAAACCATCCTTCGCCGAGCGGCTGGGCCGCGCCGAGCCGCCGCCCGCGAACGGCGAAGCGCCCGAGGCCAGCGCCGGAACAGGGCCGTACCGGGCCTTCGGCTTCCTGCCGACCGGCAATGTCGGCGAGACATGCGAGGTTACGCGATGGATCGAGGGAACGGAGATTCCCGAGGGAATCGAGTTCCAGTACCGGTTCCTGATGCAGGTCGGCTATGTCGGCGATGAACAGCTACGGCTGTTCCTGCCCGACTGCATCGTGGTCATCGAGGGCCGCAACCTGCGGGAGCTTCGCAAGAAACTGGCGCGACGGCGGGCGACGTTCGTCCAGCAATATTCACGGAAGGTCTGGCCTGAAGTGCCACCGAACGGTGAAACGGTGGTGGAGAAGATTGAGGTGGTGCGGCCTGAGCCGGTGCGGCTATATCGGAGAAGCGACTAGCAAACCACCCGGCAACTTCCAATGATTTATGGAAGAGACAACTACGCTGCCCACAGAAATATCGATCTAAAGGAAGCGATTAGTGAGTGAAGAAATCTCTTATCGCGCCCAGCAGCGTACTAGCAGTATCCGCGATAGCCTCCGCACCTGTTGCGTCAAATCCATCCCCTAAGTTCGAGTCTACATCGCTACTCTCAACATTGGGCACATCGGTTATGGGGGGAGGACTCCCATCAGAGGAATGATGGTGTAGCATCTCATCCGCAGCAACGGTTCCAAGAATCACTGACGTTACAGCATCAAGACGTCTTGTCTGGCTTAGCTCCGTCCGCACTTCTGTCTCAAACGTATTGGCACGACGAAAAGGAAGGAGTCTTAGGTCCTTGAGAATCGCAATAATTGCCGCAACGCCACTGATGACCCCAGCAATTCCGGCCCATACCACCAATGAAGAAAAATCCATGACCGGCGACCTCGCTGACCAATCCAAATCAAAACTCAAACTCATGGGCAGATCATGGCGCGTAAGGGTCCCCAGCTTCAAGTTCCCCAATAAGCCGTCGGTAGTGATCTCGTTCAAGCTCAAGGTCAGCTATCATCGCATTCATCATCGCAAGTTCGCCCAAGCGAACCAGGAGCTTCCGCCTGCAATACGCAAGTCTCATGGAGGAGTACACGTTCAGCACAAGGTACATGATGATCAGAATCAGCGCAGCACTGATAACAATCTCAAAAAGAGAGAAATGAAATGCAACCTCATTCATCGGGAGATACCCGGCTTTTTTCCTTCGCCCAAAACAGTGTCTGCGCGCACATATCCAAGGACTGTATTTCTTTTCGCAAAGACGATTGACGTTTCTTCCCGTCTCGAATCTGAGCTTCAATCTCCAAGACCCGCGTGCGAATCTCTTTCGCCTCCGCGAATCGCCTGAGCAATCTGCTCAATAATGTCCCATCGGCATTCTGCCGAACATCCACCGTCATTTTGGTCTGCCTTCAACCAGTCCATCATGGTCGTGCCTAAGCAGGCAGCGCCACCTCATGCACCGAGCCTTCCTTTTCCAGCAGAGGAATATTTAGATAGGTCCAGAATCGACACGCCGCTTGCCCGAACGAGTCAAAAATTTTCTTCTCTGCCTGGGCGCGATGACCGGACCGACGCTCCGCAAGTATTTGCTGAGTTGCCCAAGCCCATTTAAATGTCTCGTAAGACGTGGCGTCGAGACCTTCGTTGAGTTCGATCGCGCGAACTTTAACCGCCTTTATCGCACTCAAATTTCTCTTTGCTTCCTCCAATTCGCTCTTGAGTGAAGCGGAGGCATCTCGCGTCTCTCCAGTTTTGTACAAATTGTACAAAGCCCTCAAGACGCCATAGATCACAAAGGCTTCGCCGAGCGCGTCGGCTACACTAAGTTCCCCAAAACTACCTAGGTCATGCGGGGCCACGTCAAGGTTATCCAAATGCGCGTCGGCGATCACATCGTTCAGACGCTCCCTGAGCAAGGGAATATCTACGATATGCAAGTGATCCAACCCTTCTAGGCCTTGAATTACCAAAATGCCACCTGAGAGCAATGGGATTGCATTGTCGAAATTCTTCGTCAGTGGTTCGTATAGACCATAAGCTGTCTTGATGAGTTCTTTGATTTCGCGAAAGCTTTTGCCGCTGAACCAACCATTTTTTGTGTCAAATGCTGGGCAATCCGGGCCTAATTTTGCGGCCACTCCATTCACTCGTTCCATGAGCCGCCGCACATACCCCAATCGATGATTGCCTAGATCATCCATCGTCTTGAGCAAGTATCCCGTTTCCCGCCGGAGGTTTTCTTGAACTCGTTTATATTCCTCAGCAAATTCGGAATACTCCCTCTGCGCCCGTTGCCTGTTGCGCGCGATGCCCCTCCTGAGCATAAGAAATGCAATGGTGATCGAGAGTGGATCGATCATGACGTTGCCTTGCTCCCTAGCAGAGACCCGATCTACGCAAAGTAACAACGCGAGTGACGCCGGTCTATCCACGCAGCTATCTCAACGCTGGCTTTGGAGATCCAATAACCTCAACATTTCATGGTAACAGCATCTCCTCAAGCGCTCCCCCGCACGATCTCACCTCAAATGCTGCTTCTGCGAAGGCCCTGCATCTACCCAGATGATGTCGTAACCGATTGAATTCATGGGGTTTGAATAGACAAGAATCTTCTCGCAACTGTAACAAACAAAAAAGTCACAACATGCTAAAAATCAAAATACACAGGATTGGATATGACGTACGCCACGCAAAATAGAAAAGAAGAAAGGCCGAATGCTTGGCTTACCGCGTTTCTGACTTTTGCGCGCAACTCTGCACTAGCTCATGTTGCGGCGTCGGCGTTTGGTGAAATTGACGGTTATGGCTTTATCGAATGTCTCAAAAGCCGCAGGTTGATGACCTTATCGTTGGCGTTCGGTGCGATCACTGCGGCCATCGGATTTAGGCGTTCCAGCCCTGTTTCCACAGGATGCAATCCTTCGGCTGAGCGAGATGAACGCTCACAGAACGACAGATTTCAACTCACTTCGTTAAATCTTGGCACTTTTAATTCCGAGTCAATTACCCACGCAGCGCGCATTCGCGCTCAAGAGGCGGCGCGCTCCACGAGCGAGCAACACATTGTCTAACTAGACAACCATCGGGCAATAGTCCGGCAGCGCCGCAAGTGCCTGAGCGAGGCCCGGCGATTGCTGCGACACAGGCAAACACTGCGTCACCGGCACATCACGGATTTCCTGAGGCTTTGGTTTCGCGCGGTTGCGGCGCGCAAATCGATAGATACGCCTAGCAATCAGCCCCATCGTACCGAGCCAGAAAAGCCCCGCGACGGCCTGCATCCCCTGCTGATTTCCCGCAGTGATCGCAGCATAGGCAAAGGCGCACCAGATGATCCCGCCAACAACAAACCGCACCACCCTGCTGCGAAAGAGCGCGTTGATAACACTTGCGCCGCCTTCGCCACCAACCGCCTGCCACTCACGCTTCCACTGGCGGTATTCGCCGAGATGCTCGTTAGCGTTAAGGGATGACAATGCGACAACAGCAGCAACAATCGGAAACAGTACGGGCGCTTGCCATGCGTACCACGCATAGGCAAGGAAGGCGGTCAGCAGCCACATGCCAATGAGGCTGAGCGGATTGCCAATGAGCCAGGTGAGGAACCCGGGACGGTTCATTGCTCAAACCTCGTCACCAGATAGTTGCGGCCACTGTCGCTGAAGGTCTTGCCCGCCTGAAACCAGATAGCGGTGACATTGCCGCCATTGGCGGTGCCGCCGGTCTTCAGCCCACGGGCAAAATCGGCGGGCTCGATCTCATAGTCCATCGTCTCGCTATAGCCGCCGCTGACGCTTTCGCCACTGTTGATGCCGCGATTGCGGCCCCAATTCTCTCCACCACCATAATTGCCGCCGGAGCTTGAATTGGTCGAGACATTGCCACGACCGTCGCTCGACGAGCCGTGACCGGAGTTGCTGCCCCAACTGCTGTTGCCGCCGCTGCTCATGCCACGCGAGCGGCCATAGGACTCGCCCTCGCTATAAGTCCCCCGGCGCTGGATGCTGCGACCGATAGTGTCGGCGGCCCAGCGGTTCGTCTCCGGATCGGCGTTGTTGTGGAATATCTTGGTGATGAAATTGCCAAGCAGCATGTCGGTTTTGTGCTTTGGATTGTCGCTGCCCATTTTGGCGTAATAGGTCGGCAGGGACTGGGTGAGATAGACGGTGCAGGCCCTTGCCGAACGGCAGGCCGACTGGAAGTCGCTGTCGAAGGAATTGACGAAATACTGCGCCTCGTCCACCCACAGAAAGACGGGCCGGTCGAGATGCTTCGGCCCCAACCTTTCACGCGCCAACACGGCACGCTGCCACATGAACTTGAAAAGCTGCTGGGCGACGATGCCATCTTCGTTCCAAGTCAGCGCCGACATATCCATGACGATGATCGCGCCGTGGAAGGTCAGTTCGGGAACAAGCGTCGTCTCAGTGCAAAAGGCCTGATGGAGCCGCCCGCGATTGAAGCGGTCAAGCGCGGTCGAAAGCGAGATGGCGATATTACTGCGGGTTTTAGGATCGAGCTGGGCGAATTCGTCGTGCCAGTAGCTGCCGATCTTGTCGAGATCGTCCGTGTCGAGCCGGTGGGTGGGCTCCTTCTCGGCCTTCCACATCATGGCGAACATGAAGGACGACTTCTGCCATTCCACGCTTTGCGCCTGTTGCAGGCTCATGGGCGCGGAGGCGACAAAGCGGATGATGTCGCTGATCCGTACGGTGCCGGAGGCCGCATAGAGGATGGGGATGGTGTTTCGCAGGACCTGACGGCTGGAGTCCTCCCAGAACTGGTTGCCGCCCCGGTCGCCACCTGAGCCGGAGAGGCGGCATGCCTCCAAGATACGCATCAGGCATTCCACGACACTACCCGTGCCGGCAGTGCCCTGCCGGGCCAGTTCATAGGTAATGAAATTGAAGCCACCGCCGTGGCTCTCGCCAAACAGGATCAGCGAATTGGCGCGGCCATTTTCCTCGGCGTAGCGTACCCATGTGCTTACCTCGTCCGGCTTGGCGCAGAGCACCAGCCCGCCGAAACCGGCGCGTAAATAGGCAGCGGCGAGGGCGCGCCCGGAACCAGAAGTCTTGCCGGAACCGATGCCGCCAAAAACATGCACCCCCTGACAGGCATCGCGCAGGGTAAATCGGTCCGCTGCCGAAAGTTGTAGCAGCGGCGTATCCAGCTCACTCACATAGTCCATTGCCCCACCCCCGGCGACCACTCCCGAACAGAAACTCTATGCAGAAAATATCTTCTAGAAAAGCGGCGGATGATAGGCTTAGTATTTGCGTATACGGACCGTCTGTTAACGGAGTGGATGGTTGGATACTGAACCGCGCGCAAAGCCGGAAGGCATTGCGGAGTATCTATTCAACGAGCTGCGCTACGCCCTGCGGGATATCCGGCAGAAGGTGGTGGAAGAAGGCTGGTTTGGCAGGATTGTGACGCCGACCGGCGAGACAGGGGCGTCGCCCGAGTTCACCAAATCCGAAAGTCTCTATGGGGATGACCACCAGCCCATGCAGGCCACGCAGGCAGAAGCGCCGGAGCGCCGCCCTTCCTTCGAGGAGCGATGGGCGGTGAGGGAGGGGCCGGAAGCGCCCGCCACACTTGAACAGAGCCATGAGATCGACTTCGACCGCTAGGCATTTTGGGGACCGACACTATGGACACCGCACCTTCCGTTACGCCAGATCCCGGCGCAATCAAGCTCTGGTTCGCACAGGTTAATGGCAAGATTGATGAGATACACGCGGCAATTTTTGCCACGTCGGGCTGGCTGGTCTTCAAGACCCATACGCATTCGACAGAGGACCTGCTGAGCAACAACCCGACGCTTGAGGGCATTCGGTCGCTGCTGGGGCAGATCGACAATGTCGTGCAGAGCTGGTTGCAAAGCGACACAGCGGATGCACCGCTGGCACAATTTTATTATGACAACCGCATCCTTGTAGAACAAAGGCTGAGCAGTCTTCGTGCAGAAATCATCGCGCGCAAGCCGACCTTCTGGGAAGCCATACTCCATACAATCGGGCACCTGCTGCAACTGGTCCGTAAGCTGCTGCCTGCCCTGCCTGCGATGTTGCTTCGTAGTCTTGGCATCCGCGTCGATGCCATGCAGCAACACCTGCAAGAGCGCTCGGACGATCTTGACGATCTAATTGATGGCTTGCTGCGGCGATGAGCGGGCCCGCGAGTTTCGCAACCCTGTTCGTGAGCGCCTGCCACGCCAAGAACTATGCGACAGCAAGTGATATTGCCGTAAAGGACGGAAACGGCTTGCCAGGAGAACCACTTATCACTTGCGGTTCCGGCGAGCAGGCACTGACCTTCTCCGACACGGGACTTTGGTTCAAGGGCCCGAACGGCGCAGCGGTCGAATACACGTGGCTTGATCTAGACTTCATCCTACCTAGCGACCTTACGCTAGTGAGCAGCATGGTTTACACCTTCACCGACATGGATTTGCTGGCCGAGCGCATCGCCCTTGTCACGGGCCGCGCTTTCGCCGTGGCAGCGGTGGCCGGACTAGCCTTCCTGATAATAGCCACCGTCTACAGCAGCATCGCGCCCATTGTAGGCACACTACATGCCTATCTCGGCATCGTCGGCGACGCACTTTCATTATTGGGTTTCTTCATGCTGGTCATGGTTCTCAGTCCGGTCATTATTCCCATAGCGCTTGGTGCAATGGCCACCGGCGGAGCGGTCGCCATGCTGGGAAACGCAGTGGGTAAACAGGTCCGTCCGCTGGCGCGGTGGGGACTCTCGCTCATATTTCGGGACTTTCCCAATGGCGTCCAAATCATCAAATCGCGTTGGGTGAAACCGCCTTGGGGCACGCCGACAACCAGCTTGCGTGACATGATCCTTCTCGGAGTGAAATTACAACGGCGTGGCTTCACATGATGGAAAAGCCTTGAAAGACAAAGGCTTGATACACCAGTACGGTGCACTTCCCGCAAACTTCTCGGGAATGTAACAAACGCCAATAGCCGTGGGCCTTATAATGCCAAGACATGTCGAATCTTGGAAACAACATCTCGGACCTTACGCATCGCTCCGCTGAACTGGACAAGCTGATCGACAGTCTGCTGCCGTCGGGAAGCGAAAGCGCGGCCAATGCCGCGCACAATATGAACACTCCATTGCTTGGCCCCACCATCGACCGAATGAAGCAAGGGTGGCAAGGAGTAAGCCAAGCAAAACTTCCGAATGGAATCAGCGGCAGCAAAGCAGCCGCAATCGTGGCCGGAATTGCCGTCGCGGGTGGTGCGCTTTACGCGCTCACGCGCAAAAAGAAAGAACCGGTCAGCACATGGACGGGCCGCGTTGACGCCGAACGCGCCAGCGCGCCGGGCCAGAACACGGGTCGATAATCTCTCTGCATCAATGACACTATCGCCATTTACGCCAGAGCCTACGGGCGAAGGCGCGTTCCTCGCGGCCAACCGCCTGCTGATAAATGGCGGTCGTCTCAAGCCGCGCATGGCCCAGCCATTTCTGCGTGGTCGCCATCGGTACATTTTCCTCGGCATTAGCGACACCGAAAGCGTGGCGTAAACCCTTCGGCATGGCCTGCGGGCCGTCGATGCTTGCGCTGTCCATCACCGCCTTGACCCGCCGCCACGCGGTTTGGCGGCACCAACGCCAGAGCGGTGCATCATCCGGCCCGTCGCCGCCCATGCGACGCAGCGCCGCCATTAACTCCGGCGGCACGGGCACAGCGCGGAATAGCTGGCGGCGGCGCTTCAGGGTACGAAAGACCACACGCCCCGTTTCTCCATCGAGCTGGGCGGATGTCAGCGCCAGTGCCTCGCTGATGCGACAGCCTGTGAAGGCAAGCAAACAGCAGAATGTGCAGGTCTCAACATCCGCATGGCGCGCGGCTTCAAGGAAACGCGGCAACTCACTGCCGCAAAGATATTTGCGGCCTCCAGTTTCATCGAAAAGTGATAGCGGATCGGATGAGCGCATCACGCCTCCGAAGCCGCAACAGTATGCGGAATAAAGTTGCAAGATGGAGAAGCGCGAAAACGCGCTCTGGCCCTGACAAAAAGCAGCCTTACGCCAATGTCGGGTTCACAATGCTCTTGAGGCAAAAACACACCGCCAGCTTTGGAATAAGCTGACGTTCACCGCAACTTTATTCCGCATAGTGTAACAAATTCCTTGGGTATTTTGGGCTCCAAGGGAGACGGCAATGGCGAATGTCTACGAAGTGCGCCACAGCAACGGTCAAACCTATGATGTGACGACCGACCGCCATCATGACGATCATCACGAAGATGATTTCAAAGCGATCCTACTAAACATTGTGGAAAGAAGCGCCGGGACTGCAATTGGCGGCGTGGTGCTGCACTTCATCCTCAAAGGCCGTAGGTAAACGGCCATGAGAGGGAAACAGAGATTGGCTGTGCGCCTGACGGCAGCGCTGGCGGTATACGCCTGCGCCTCCATATCCGGCAACGTGACGGCACGGGCGGAAGAGGACGCCACGACGCAGGCCAATCGGACGGCCTACAGCGCGCTGATGAAGTGCTTTGTGGCAAACGGCTTTGCGAATGGTGAGCGGCTAGATGCTGGTGATGCTGCCAAAGCGGCTATCTATGACAGGCAAGCTCGTCGGTCATACGATTTGGCATACACTGCCGGGCAGAAGCTTGGATTAAGCGAGGAACAGGTCACGCGGGACATCAATTTCGTCCAGGCAACAGAGCTTCCGAAGATGGTTCGTGATCAGCAATATTTCATCAGCGCGGTCGCAACTTGCAAGGCACTCCATCTAATGTAGGCCTCGCGCTAGCCCCGCCCGCGCACCGTACTTTGACTGTCCCGAACAGTAAGGCCATGCCCATCATCATTCTGCTGGGCACCCGTGACACCCGACGCCCGCAAACTAGCGATGACATCTGCCGGGACGTGCTGGTCGGGTTGGACATTATCGGCGGGATCGGCTTTAGCCGTTTCGTGGTCATCTTTCGTTTTGGTCGTTTTTCCCAACTGTTGAGAGAGCCTCTCACGCTGCGCCCTGAGTGTCGAAAGAGTTGACTTATACTTGGAACTTCTATCCGCACCATGAGCACCGGCATCTTCCAACTGTTCGATAGCCATGTCGCTCGCCCGCAATTCGCCTTCGGGCGTATGCTCGGCGCGCGCTTTCTCTATTTCCTGCTTCCATGTTTCCTCGCGGCGGAAGTATTCCTCTTTGTCCTTCTCCGACGCGAATTTGAGGTACGGGTCGAAGATGCGGCGGTCGTAGAAGTCATGCATAAAATCGCCGACAGCGCGATGCGCTTCCGCACTCGCCTGCTGCAACGAGGTCTCGGTCGCCGCGCGGTCTGACGCGGGGCTGGTCGAAGCGGCGCGGACATCCGATGTATAAGCGCGTATGTCCGAGACAGCGGACGTGATTTCGGCGCGAAGGGCGGCCAGCGGCAAGCCATTTGCGCCTGAGACCAATTGGTCTCGCAAAAAATTGAGATGTTTCAGACGGGCGCTGCCCTGCTCCTGCATATCGCCACCGGAAAGCGCGCCGGACGAACGAAGCCCCTCCAACTGACTTTCGAGCGCATGCTGAGCGGCATCAAGTTGCTGAAGAAGTTCGGCACGGGAAGGCTCGGCGCTCGATGGCGCGCTGGCTTCTCCAGTTTGAATGACTGGGCGAAGCAAGGGATTTCCGATTGCGAGATAGCCCTCTGCACGGCCACTTTCGTCACTCTGTGAAACTGTATCGTCCTGCGAAATACGCACTCCCTCAAACTCAATCATTCTCGCATGTGCGCGTTAACATCTCGTTAACTTTATATTGCTCCGTAAGCAGTTGAAATACATACCAAGATACGTTGATCGAACGACAAGAGAAAATTTGTGGTTGCGGCACGGCCCCACCGTTTCCACACACCATTCGTGGCATTGCTTAATCAAAGCACCTTGGTCGGTTGAGGCAGCAAGCGCTGAAGCGCTCCTCCTCTGACGTTGCGGTCGCAAGCGATGCAGCCACCTCCTTCGGTGCGGTTCTCCGCGCATAGCCGCGATGGTCGCGGTCGGAAACGAAGGAGGACTTATGAAGCCGCTGAGCACCATTGAACTCGACACCAGCACCCGGCTTGAGCTTCTAGCCATACTTAACGCGATTGAGCTTGAGCTATGGGTTGGCGTGGAAGACCCACAAGAACGGCTCATCAATTTAACGAACCAAGAAATGGTGCGCCATATTCTTTCCCGACACCAAAACCGTTCAAGGTGAAAGAGGCTTTACCTTGGCGTCGGGCAACTCAAACAAATATTTAGCCTAAATGTAGCTCTTCCGCGAAATTTGGTACTTCTTTTTGCGCTGATTAAACGCTGGTTCGCCACCTTCAAGAATCCCACACACTTGTTCGATTATTCCATCTTCTAGGTCTTCTACGGGGACATCGGGAATGTATCTGGCATGATCCTCCAAAGAGCCTGATGCGTAAACCATCCGAGGCGACCTATCACCATCATAGTTTGCTAGGACGACTTGCTCTGCGTCGGTATTCACGACCAGATTGGGGTTATGCGTGACCATAATAATCTGACGAAATCGTTTTCTATCTCGGAAATATCCCATGAGGTCTGCATAGATTGAAAGATTGTCGAGATTTTCCTCTGGTTGGTCGATAATAAGTGGCCTGTCGTCTGCCTTGTCAATTTCAAGGTACAACATCAGCAGAATAATGCCTTTTTGTCCTGGGGACAGGACATACAATTCGGAACCTTCAAATTTGAGAGAAGAGACAATTTCAAAGTTCGTTGGATCAAAGAGCCAGTTGTAGAATTCCTCTAGGCCGCAGTTCTCTCGAAGCTGTTGCTGAATTTCTACATTTGTGCCGTCGAAATTCGTGAATGCATCAAGCAGCTTTTGAATTTCGCTTTGAATGGCAGCGGGATCAAAGTCAGAGCGAGATAATTGTTCAAACATCTCGCCTAATGCTTTCTTGAGATTGGGCTGATCTCGAAAATTGCCTTTGCGGGTACGGTCGATGATATCGTGACCTGCGCGGCAATGTGCTTCTATGCGGTAGCCAATACGAGCCTCGAAGGTCAGCTTTTTGTCTGTTTCAGTACCCGCGCCAAGAGAATCCTGAAGAGGTTTATATAGCTCCTCAATCTTCGACTTCTCACGTCCGCAAATCTCAAAATAAGAGATGTATGCGGCGGACCGTTCATTCTCCAACCGCGCAAGCTCGGGCTTAAGCTCGGCATCGATTTTTGCGATTTCACTTTCGAGCGCTTTAATAGTTTGTTCGACTGCAGATGCGGCAGCCTTTTGTTGTTGGTACTTCAGTTTGGTGGTTTCAAATGCCTTTGTCGCCGTACGCTGTTCGTTAATAACCGCGTTTAACGTAGCAAGATTGTCATAGGGCAACTCTGTTACGTCGCACGCAAGGATCGTGGCAACGTCTGAGCTACTGCCGGATCTCAGGACATTCAGGTCGTTCGAGATGTCCACGCGCTTGCCATCAAACACGGCTTTTATGGCTGCATCGTTTAGAACTACCGCGAATGCTGAGCTGTCGGTTATGTCCAATTCGGACAGGAGCGGAGCTAATTCGGTCTGAAAATCGCTTATACGAGACTGAAACACCTTCACAACGGTTTCGGCTTCGCTCACCTTCGACAAGCGCCCATCTAGCTCGACAATTTTTCGCTCGAAGACTCGTTGCCATTCAATGAGTCCCGACAGTTCCTCTTGAGCCTTTTTATCCTCAGCAGGCAGTTCCGGAAGGCTTGAGTTGAGCTTCGTCAGCTCCTCCGTTTGTTGAGAGAGCGTTCGCTGCTTGTCTGGCCCGGCCTTGATGGCTGCAATTAGCGCTGCGACACGTTTGTTTGAATAGCGAATCTTTCGAATTGCTTGGTCTTTTTCGTATTGGAAGTCCGTGAGCACCCGCTTCTTAAGCTCCGCAAAGTTGGAGGCCCCACGTCTTTGCGTTTGATCGAGAGCTTGAAAGATGACGTTTTCAATCTGACCTTGGAGTACGTCGCTATTTTGATGGGAGCATAGCTCCTCGACGACACCTTGGGGCAGATAACGGACAAGTCCTTTGTCGGGAAATTCAGTCCCGACTTTCTCCGTGGTAAGCACTCCGTCACCCCAATCAAGTTCAATGACGCTGTTCGTAATCGACTCCCTATGCTTCGCCGCTTTCTTGAGGAAGGCATCGTCGCTCGGGTCCATGCTGCCAGCACCAAAGGCAATTGCTTCGGCCAATGCGGATTTTCCCGACCCACGACCGCCTATAATCGTTACAAGGTCCCGACTTAGTTCAAGCGCGAAATCCTTAGGGAACCAGCCGCTAGATTCCCTGACTCGAATTCGAGAAATCACCTTGTGATCAGGTTTATAGTTTGGCGGCGTCTCGCCAACAAATACCCTCGCGTCAGGCTCATTTAGCACTTGCTTAAGACCAGCGAACGTCGGGTCTGCTTTTATCCAAAGCTGAGTTTTCCCGATGCGCGCGAATTCATGTGCATCGGAAGAGTGCAAGATGATGTCGTTGAGATTATTTGCTCTTAATTCAGTCTTATGAGCGACAATTTGAGCAGGATCATCCACTGAGGTGAGTGCGAAATTCGCTGTGTTTATGAGGTCCCGCTTTTCAGCGGCTGATTGGTCCCAACGGGACAGGTTCCATTCCGAATATCCAACGGCTGTTACATACCGTCCCCGGAATGGGGTCTTACTCAAAAGTTCTTCAATCAGTTTTCGATCATATGTGATGTTGTCAAAGCCGACCATGAGATCAGTCTTGCTTCGGATTGCATGACCGTCCGGTGCCGCCGCCTTAATGTGCCGACCAAGCTCTTCGAGCGAGGTCCGGGTCGGGGTTTGCTGCCATTCGGTCTTGTCATCAATCTTGTAGCCCGTGACTAAGCCATTGAGAAGTTGCTCCCGTATAGTCTGCGGACTAACGGTTGGGTCGAATATAACGTGGAAATTGTGGCGCTTGTTATTGTTCGCCGTGCCGCTGAACGTGTTCAGCCGGAACTCGATATTCGGCATTATGAGTTCAATGTTGGGTATCTCACTTCTTCTGGTCAACAGACGCTCATATCCGTCGCAGAAAAGGTAGTCGGTAACTGCGATCACCTTCACGTCTGAGGGCAATGCTGCCAGCGTCTGAATAAAGATGTCCCAAGCTTGCGTCGTATCACCACCGTACTGCTGTACGATTGATTTCGGAGTGTGGATGTGGAGGTCCCAGCGCCGCCATTCAGAGCCTCTAGGATACATTTGTCCCCCAATTTAGCGAAGTGCCGATCCGCTTCCGTTTTCGAAACATGGTGCGGGCGGCCGGACTCGAACCGGCACAGGCCTTACAGCCCTACGGATTTTCATACCACTTCGACTTTCGCCGCCGCCATGAGGCGTTTGTGGTCTGGACTATCCCTTCACCATGCTCCGGCATGCCAGAGGTTAGGTGCTGCCCGTCTAGTCTCTACACCTTCCCCTTGTGGGGCTTGGCTCGGGATTGCCATTTGAAAGGTTTCCCCGAATTTGAGCAGTTCTGCATCCTCAGTTTCCCGAGGAGCACTCAAGGTCGATTCAAGTCCGTTGCGTCTACCAATTTCGCCACGCCCGCTTGTTGCTAAACCTATACTGGGCGGGCAAGGAGTCGCCAAGAACAAATTGAAAACGCACGCTAAAGCCTTTTGGTGACTTTCTTCGGCTTTTTCTGGGGCTTGGGTTTGCGAACGTTGATCGCCGCCGCATCCAGCGTGTTCTTGATGTGCGAGGCGTAATAATTCTCGATCATCTCGACGCTGGTACGGCAATTTTTGGCGATCTGGTAGATGTCCGCGCCCTGCATGAGGCGCATACAGATATAGGTGTGGCGAAGGCTATAGGCCGTCCGGCGCTGGCCTTCGCGGTCGGTTTTCAGCTTCAACTCGTCGAGGACAGCGTTGAATATCTCGCGCTGAAACCTCGGAAACAGCTTATCTGTGGGCTGCCCGTTATTGCGTTTCTTCAAACGCTGAAACGGCAGCACGGCACCGTCCATGCTCTTGCAGAACCCGACACCGCGTTTACCGCGCACTTCGATTTCGAGGATGCGTTCGCCCGTTGCTTCATCGGTAACGATGGCAACGTCTCGAAATTCAAGGCGCAGTGCTTCGTCGGGGCGCAAGCCGGTGTTGGCCATAAAGAGCACATAGTCGTGGAGGTTTTCGCTAGCGGTGCGCCAGCGTTCCTTTTTGGGGTTCTTGGCTCGCGCGCGCGTGGCCTCGTAGAGCCGGGTGTACTCCTCCGGCGAGAACCAGGCACGATGCCTGACCTTCGGAGAGGACTTATACGGTGGGGAAATATCTGGCAGGTAAGGCAGCCAGCCGTGCCGTTGACCAGTTTTCAGCACCTGCCTGAGACAGACGATTTCCTGATGGAGCGTGCTGCGCGCAGGCGACGGTAGCTGCCTGCCGGTTGTCTTGTGCACACGCGGCTTCATCCGCTCGATGCGGTAGTCTTGAACAACGCCCGGTGTGATGTCTGCCAGAACTTTGTCGCCGAAGAACGGCATGAGGTGGTTCTTCAGGCGGTCCTTATGCCCTTTGACATAGATAGGGCTACGCTGCCCTTGGGTGATGATCTCGAATTCAGTCATGAACCGCTCGGCTGCTTCTTTGAAGGTCTTGCCTTCTTTCAGTTCGCCAGCGCGGTATTTGCCAAGCAGGCCCAGATACCAGTCGCGCGCCACATCCTTGGCTCGCGCAAGACTCTCTTCTTTTGTGGAGGTGCGCCGCTGCCTTCCAGCGACGGAACATGAGCACTGCCAGTGCGGACTGTTCGGTCGCATGTAGAGCTGAACCTTGTTGTCCAGCAGGGAATGCCGCGTTGTGTCCATAGAGTTCAAAAATGCGCTAAATTGCTCAAATTGTGCTAGGTGTGTGTTTGCCCTTTATGAAGCCAACTTACAGTGAACTATATGATTTTACAATGATATTTTTATCCGTGGTCTGATTTTAAATCATTTTAAGTCTGTTGCGTATACCAGTTTCGCCAAGGGGCCTGCCGCATCAAAGCGCTGAATAAGATATGCCCGCTCAGCGGATTCGGCGCAACGCATCAGCCGCCGCCACCGGGCAAAAACCACCACCCCAAAACAAAACGGCGGCCCCGAGGGACCGCCGTTTCTTCAAATCAAAGGCTGGTGGGCAGCTTATTTCGCCAGGCCCTGCCAGATCGGCCAGCAGCTGTTGCCAGCCTGAGCGGCTAGAGCAGCCTGTGCTTCCTTGGCGTTTGCGCCGTCAGCGGTTTTCACGCTGCTCGCATCGCCTGTGCACCAGACATAAAACTGATGTGTGCCCGACTTCGACATGGCGTCGAAGCTGGAGTCGAGAGCCATGGCCGAACCCGACACCATCATTGCGGCGCCGAAAACCAGACCCATAAGACCAGTGGATTTCTTCATTTTGTTTCTCCCTCCGGGTTTCCGTGACCCTGAACTTGTTGCCAGACCTTTTGACGGTCTGTGTCCCCTCCGCCTGAGATCCCCGATCAGAGTCTCC
The DNA here is from genome assembly GCA_016124805.1 of Hyphomicrobiales bacterium. Taxonomy (GTDB): domain Bacteria; phylum Pseudomonadota; class Alphaproteobacteria; order Parvibaculales; family Parvibaculaceae; genus Parvibaculum. Next base: position 68,273 of record WGND01000013.1, read on the forward strand.
TCTGGGCAGGCCGGCAGTCTTGCTAGAACTCTAATCGGTTCATGCCTAAATGTAACGCCTCTGCCAGCCCAATTGGCTGAAACTTTCGTAATGTAACGAAAAAATGTTGCTCCAAAGCGACATAGAGCCTGCAAAAGCGCGAAAAACGGCGCCCTATTCGCCGTCCACGGGCTCCACCCCGAAAGAGCGAATGATCGCCGCCGCCTCGCCGGCGACCTCCTCCAGCATCACAGAATCGGTCGAGCGCATGACAAGGCTCGTGCCATAGACCCTGTTCCGGAAAAAGGGATAGGAGCCGATGCCGACATCGGGATAGCGTTTTTGCAGCGCACCCAGAGGCTCGGCAATCTGGCCCTCGCCAATCTGCCCGCTGACCGTGCGCGACAGCATGGTCGCCCCGCCCTTCAGCCGCGGGCTGAGGCTGTCCAGCATCACCTGCATGACCATGGGCACGCCGGCCATGACAAAGACATTCTCCATCTGGAAGCCGGGTGCCTTGCTCACCGGATTGTCGATCAGCAGGCCGCCTTCCGGCACCCGGGCCATGCGCTGGCGGGCGGGCGTGAATTCGGCCCCCGTCGTCGCATAATGCTCGGCAAGCAGCTTCATCGCCTCGGGATGCGGGCCGATGGGCACACCAAAGGCCTTGGCCACACAATCGGCCGTGATGTCGTCGTGCGTCGGCCCGATGCCGCCTGTCGTGAAGACATAGTCAAACTTCGCCCGCACCTCGTTCAACACCGACACAATGGTATCTTCAATATCGGGGATGACGCGCGCCTCCCGCACCTGAATGCCCATGATGTTGAGATGCTTGGCGATATAGCTGAGATTGCTGTCGCGCGTGCGCCCGGACAGGATTTCATCACCAATCAGCAGCACGCAGGCGGTCACGGTCTTGATCGGTTTGGCGGGGGCGGCATCAGTCATGTGTAATTCCTCGGGCATCGGCGACGGCACTGCCACATCAGATACAAGGAATGGCCACGGAAACAAGCCGCGCCTGCAAAATAAGACTGAAATCCGGCCCTAGCGGCCCGCCGCTGCCGCTTTGGCAAAGCGCGGAAACAGCTTCGCCGCATTTTCCCGGGCAATGGCGCGGCGGTCGCTCTCGCTCAAATCGGGCAGCTTGTCGAACATGTCGATGTTGCGCTCCACCGCAAATTCCGGCGAGAAAGGCCAGTCGCTGCCAAAGAGGATTTGCGACAGCGGCGCGATCTGGCGCAGGCCCGCAAAGGTAATGGGATGGGCGCCCAGCGCCAGGTCATAATAGAGCCTCGCCAGTGTCTCGAAGACTTCCTCTTCGCTTGTCGGGCGCGGATTGAGAAAGGGCAGATTGGCAAAGACGGCAATCCGCGCCACCAGCGAGGGCAGGGCCGCGCCCGCATGGGGCACGATCAGCTTCATGTCGGGGCAACGCTGCAGCGTGCGCGAATAGAGCAGATCGACAATTGCCCGTGTCGTATCCATGGGGAACTCGATCATGGGCGCAGGTCGGCCAAGGGCGAGTTGATCGAAACAGGCCGGGCTCGTCGGATGCAGGAAGACCGTCACGCGACGCCTGTTCAGTTCGTCAAAGAGCGGCGCAAAAGCGGGGTCGCCGAGATAGCGGCCATTCACATTGCTCTCCAGCACCACGCCGTCAGCACCGAGATGATCAAGCACAAAAGCCAGCTCCGCCAGCGCCGCATCCACATCAGGCAAGGGAAGTGTCGCGAAATAGCCAAAGCGCTCAGGATGGGCCTGCATCAGTGCCGCCCCTTCCCTGTTCACCTCGCGGGCGAGACCCACGCGGGCTTTCAAGTCCAGAAAATGCGTCGCCGGCGAGGAGAGTGAAATCATCGCGGTCTCAATGCCCTGCCGGTCCATCATGTCCAGCGCGGCTTCACCACTCCATGCCGGCACCGGAAAGCCACCATCCAGTGTTGTCATGCCCGCCCTGGCCAGCGCCTCGGCATAGCAGGGCGGCAGAAAATGCGCATGCACATCGATTTTGTGATCGCCGCCGCAAGAGCATGAAGTGCTTGCGCTGTTGGATTGGGTCATTGCATTTTCCTCCGGGCGTTCTCACGACGCCTACTGAACTCACTTGTCGATCAGGCTGCAGCCTGCAGCCGCATGGGCAGATATTTGAAACCCTGCAGCACATTGTTAAACGCCAGTTTGGGCTGATCCACTTCGAGCCTTGCAACCTGCTGCACTACGCTCGTCAGGATGATTTCCATTTCAAGCCGCGCCAGATGCATACCGACGCAACTATGTGGCCCGTGCCCCCAGCCGACATGATCGCGCGGATTGCGGCGAATATCGAAACGGTCAGGATCGTCATAATGCCGCTCATCTCGATTGGCCGAAGCAAAAAGCACCAGCACGCGTGAATGGGCGGGAATTACGCTGTCACCCAGCTCGAACGGCTCGACTGCAAACCGTGTGAAACCCCGAATGGGCGATGCCAGTCGCACAGCTTCATTGACAACGCCGGGGATCAGATCCGGCTCGGCCCGCAGCTGCACATAGGCGTCCGGGTCAGATGCCAACTGCCACAGCATATGACCCGTCGCCAATATAGTCGTATCAAGTGCAGGTCCCACATAATCGATGACCATGGCGGTGGCTTCCGCCTGCGAAAGCACGCCCCTGTCTGCCGCATCGAAAAGCCTGTCAGCCCAGCCACCCGGCTTGACCTGGCTGCGGTTGAGAGTGCGGATATAGCCAAGCAGTTGCAAAATGCGCGGCATGGCCGCGATGCCACGCAGATTCAAAACGCCCAGAAGATTGAATGTCGCCGCAGCCCATTTGAGCATGCGGGCACGGCCCCTCTCATTCAGCCCGACCAGTTCCGAAATCACCGTCACCGGCAGATGCGCTGCAAGCGTGGACATCGCATCAAAAGTCTCGCCCGTCGACAATCCGGCCACCAGTTCGTTCGCTTCCTTCTCAAGCCTTGGACGAAGCTCCTTAAGTGGCGCGGGCATCACCGGCTGTATCAGCACCTGGCGACGGCGCAGATGTGTCTCGCCGTCACTAGTTAGCGTGATAGGTGACCCATTTCTGTTGATGAAATCATTTGCCGCAACGCCCTTCCCGCTCACAAATGTCTGATCGGCGCGCAGCACGGTCCGCACATCAGCAAACCGCCCAACCGCCCATAAACGGCGCTTCGGCAGCCAGACAGCAGAGCCCATGTCACGTATCATTCTGTATTGCGGATAAGAGTCGCGTAGCGACGCACGCGAATATGGATCGCCCCTGTAAGTCTTGATCATCCCGCGCCCCAGCGTCATTTAAGGGGGTGAGGATAGCATTCCACCTGCGGTCAACTCACGCTGTATGAGTGGACAAACGTCACCGATGACCATAAGTCAGCCCGGCCAGTATAGGCTAAACACGCCATTCAGGCCGGTTTTCGGCCAATAAGCTGGTAGACGGAGGGATATCTTCACCCCTGGCGGCTATGCTGAAACGGCAGATCGCCCTATACTCCCATGCAATCTTGTCATTCGGGGCCGAGCCCACCATCTATGAGTCACCATGAATTATATTGCTGAAATCGACGCCCCGAGCCGCAATACCGGCGCGATCAAGATCCACAATGCCGAAGCCTTTGAGGGCATGCGCGCCGTTGGCAAGCTGGCCGCCGAGTCGCTTGACCTGCTTGCCGCCGCCATCAAGCCCGGCATCACCACCGATGCCATCGACAAGCTGGTCTATGATTTCGCACTCGACCATGACAGCTATCCGGCCACGCTGAATTATCGCGGCTATACCAAATCCTGCTGCACCTCGATCAATCATGTTGTCTGCCACGGCATTCCGACCGACCGCACCCTGCGCGAAGGCGATATCGTCAATGTCGATGTGACACTCATCAAGGATGGCTGGCATGGCGATACCAACCGCATGTATTACGTGGGCGACGTGCCGCGCAAAGCCTCGCGCCTTGTCGAGGTAACCTATGAATCCATGATGCGCGGCATTCAGGCTGTGCGCCCCGGCGCCACGCTGGGCGATATTGGTGCCGCCATCCAGGAATATGCCGAGGGTGAACGCTGCTCGGTGGTGCGCGAATTCTGCGGCCATGGTCTTGGCCGTGTTTTCCACGACATGCCCAATGTGCTGCATTATGGCCGCAGGGGCGAAGGCATCCAGCTCAAGGAAGGCATGTTCTTCACCATCGAGCCGATGATCAATGCCGGCAAGCCGGGTGTGAAAATCCTCGCTGACGGCTGGACAGCCGTCACGCGGGACCGCTCGCTCTCAGCCCAGTTCGAACATTCTATCGGCGTCACAGCCGACGGCTTTGAAATCTTCACCAAATCCCCCGCCGGGCTCGACTGCCCGCCCTATAACGTCTGATTGTCCGGGCATGGCGGATGGAGCAGATGCCCGACCGCATTATGCCGGACATCGTGAACGTCTGCGGGCGCGCTTTCTGAATGCCCCCGATGCCCTGCCCGATTATGAGCTGCTGGAACTGCTGCTCTTTCGCGCTGTGCCGCGCCGCGATGTGAAACCGCTTGCCAAAAGCCTCATCGCGCATTTCGGCGGCTTCTCGGAAGTCCTGAATGCCGAGCCCGCGCGCCTCAAGGAAGTCGACGGCGTCAGCGACGGCATCATCACTGAATTCCGTATCGCGCGTGAGGCAGGCCTGCGTCTGGCGCGGGCCAATGTCATGCGCAAGGAGGTGCTGGGCTCATGGGATGCGCTGCTCGCCTATTGCGCCGCCTCCATGGCGCATAACACTACAGAGCAGTTCCGCATTCTTTTTCTGGATCGCAAGAATGTTCTGATTGCGGATGAAATCCAGCAAAAGGGAACGGTCGATCACACGCCCGTCTATCCGCGCGAGGTCGTCAAGCGCGCACTCGAGCTGAATGCTTCTGCCCTCATCCTCGTGCACAACCACCCCTCAGGCGATCCCACGCCGTCGCAAGCCGATGTCGAAATGACCCAGCGCATTGCCGAAACGGCAAAACCGCTCGGCATCACGCTGCATGATCACCTGATCATCGGCAAGGGCCGCCACACGAGCTTCAAGTCGGTGGGATTGATCTAGCCTCACCCCGCATAGACAGGCGCATGCCGACCCGCCCAGGGCGCGGCCTGTTCCAGCTCATAGGCCATGGCAAATAGCGTCGCCTCCTGGCCCTTGGCGGCCGCAAACTGGCTGCCGATCGGCAGGCCATTGCTGCTCATGCCCAGCGGCAACGACATGGCCGGCGTGCCCGCCACATTATGGACCGGCGTGTAGGACACATAGTCGATCGTGCGCTGATAAAGCGTATCGAAATCAACCGTTGGCGCCTGCACGCCAAGCTTGGGGGCCGGGGTCGCCAGCACAGGTGTCAGCCACACATCATAATTCACCATGAATGCCGCGATCTGCTTTTCGACCTCGGCGAAATAGGCAAGCGACACCGCCATCGAATCCGCGGGCTTCTTGGCGTAGAACTCGGCCAGGCCGATTGTCCATGGTTCCAGCACATCCTCAGGCTTGGCCCCCTTGCTTTTGGCAAGCGCCACAAGCTGTGCCGGACCGGATGCCCAGACGGTCAGAAAACGATCAATGAATTCCTCGCCATTCAGCGGATCTTTCACCGGCACAATCTCGTGGCCCATATCGGCGCATAGCTTGGCCGTCGCCTCAATCGAGGCCCGCACATCAGCGTCGGGCTCTTTCCCGAAATAATTCTGCGTGTTGAAGGCAATCTTCAGGCGTTTCTTCGACGGCCCCGTGACAAGCCCTGTCGGCTTGAAGACCGCCGCCGCGCCATGATCTTCCGACAGCGCATAGACCGTCGCACTGTCACGCACGCTCACACTGACGCAGTTTTTGACACCGATATCACCCGGCATCTTGTTCGGCCCCAGATCAAAGCGGCCACGGCTCGGCTTCAGTCCAAAAATGCCGCAACTTGATGCCGGGATACGAATCGACCCGCCGCCGTCTGATGCATGCGCCACCGGCACCATGCCGGAGGCAACCGCCGCCGCCGCACCACCCGACGAGCCGCCCGTCGAATGATCCAGTGCCCATGGATTATGCGCCGCACCCAGGCGCAGCGACTCCGTCGTCGCCAGCAGGCCGAATTCCGGCGTATTGGTTTTGCCAAGCACGATCATGCCCGCGTCAATCGCGCTTTTCGCTGTGGGCGATGTCGCCTCGGCAATCTGATCGCCAAAAATGCGCGAGCCATGCGTCGTCGGCAGCCCCTTCACATCATCAAGGTCCTTGATGAGATAGGGCACACCGGAAAGCGGGCTGGCCGGCAGTGGCCCCTTGGCTCTCTCACGGGCCTGTTCAAAAGCGGTTGCCACAACGGCATTCACTTTTGGATTGACCGCCTCAACACGTGCAATCGCGGCATCGACCAGCTCCAGCGAACTCACCTTGCCGGATTTGACGAGACCCGCCTGCGCCACGGCATCCATGCCGGAATAATCATCTGCCGCGCGCGCAAATTTGGGCAGCACGCCCGATGCCCCCACCATTACGGCGCCAATGGCTGTCGAGTTCAAAAAGGCCCGGCGGGTCATATGTCTGGTCATGCGTCATCCTCCCGAGATGTTCTCAGCTTTGATTTCTATGAATCACTAGGCGGAAGTGTAACGCTCGAGATAAAATAGAAAATAGAATAAGATAGTTCATCTCTTTCTATAAATTAGGTATATATATGCAGCCCAATCTTGTCGACCAGCTCGAAGTTTTCCTGGCCATCGCTGAAACAGGCAGCTTTTCAGCCGCTGCCAAGCGATTGGGCCGCGCCGTCTCCGCCGTCACTTATGGGCTCGGCAATCTGGAATCCCACTACCAGATCACCCTGTTCGACCGCTCCGGCTACAGGCCCCGGCTGACGGAGGAAGGCCATGCCCTGCTTCAGGATGCCGAAATCATCTTCCGGCGCATCGACCGGCTCAATGCGCGCATCTCCGCGCTCCGCAACAATGCCGATGTTGAAATCAGGATCGCCGTCGATGCCGGCTTTGATCACGCGTTGCTGGGGGCCGCCGTCGCCGACCTCATGGCGGAATTCCCGCATGTGAATCTGCGGCTCAAAACCGTCCATGAAGCCAGCGCCATGACGGAACTTCAGGCCGGCAAGGTGCAGATCGCCCTGCTCCCGCTTCAGGCCGGCCTGCCCGGCAAAGGCATTGACGGGCGCGACATCGCACTGGCCCAGCACCGCATCGTTGCGGCCCCCGGCCACCCCCTGGCAAAACTGCCCGATGGTTTCCCCCTCAGCGCGCTTGACGATCACCGCCAGATCATTGTTGCCGATCCCGAGATCGACATGCGCCGCCTCGATTATCGTGTCCACATCACCGATGTGATGATCGTGGACAGCTATGAAATGCAGATCGAACTCATCCGGCGCGGCATTGTCTGGGGTTTTGCGCTCACCCATCACGTCAGGGCCGATGTGGCCGCAGGGCGTCTGCGCGAGCTTCACTGTGCCGCTGTTGAACAGCCCGGCACGCTGCGATTTGGCGCGGTCTGGCTTGTCAAAACCCCGCCGGGGCCCGCCGCGACGCGCCTTCTCGACCTGATCAGCCACCATTCGACCCATCCCGCCCCTGCCTATTGAGCCGCCTCCCACCATCTGCTAAACCCGCGACTTCTCCCCCAACCTTTTGAGGCGCCCGCATGATCCCTCGTTATTCCCGGCCGGAAATGGTCGCCATCTGGTCGCCAGAGACGAAATTCCGCATCTGGTTCGAAATCGAGGCCCATGCCTGCGACGCACTGGCGGAACTGGGTGTCATCCCCAGGGAATCGGCCAAAAATATCTGGGACAAGGGCGGCAAGGCCGAATTTGAGGTGGCGCGGATCGACGAGATCGAGCGCGAGGTCAAGCATGACGTCATCGCCTTCCTGACCCATTTGAGCGAATTTATCGGGCCCGATTCCCGCTTCGTACATCAGGGCATGACGTCATCTGACGTGCTCGACACCTGCCTCAGCGTGCAGCTCGCCCGCGCCAGCGACCTGCTGCTGGCCGACATGGATGTGCTGCTCGAAGCCCTCAAGCGCCGCGCCTTTGAACACAAACACACCCTCACCATTGGTCGCAGCCACGGCATCCATGCCGAGCCCACCACTTTTGGCGTGAAGCTTGCGCAGGCCTACGCCGAGTTTTCCCGCTGCCGTGAGCGTCTTGTCGCCGCACGTGCCGAAATCGCCACCTGCGCCATTTCCGGCGCGGTCGGCACCTTCGCCAATATCGACCCCCGCGTCGAAGAGCATGTCGCCAAGGCACTGGGCCTTTCGGTTGAGCCGGTCTCAACACAGGTCATCCCGCGCGACCGGCATGCCATGTATTTCGCCACACTCGGCGTCATCGCCAGCAGCGTGGAGCGTCTCGCCACCGAAATTCGCCATCTTCAGCGTACGGAAGTTCTGGAAGCCGAGGAGTTTTTCTCCGCCGGTCAGAAGGGTTCCTCCGCCATGCCGCATAAGCGCAATCCGGTGCTGACGGAGAACTTGACAGGCCTTGCCCGTCTGGTGCGCGGCATGGCCCTGCCCGCCATGGAAAATGTGGCGCTCTGGCACGAACGCGACATCTCGCATTCCTCCGTTGAGCGCATGATCGCGCCGGACGCCACCGTCACGCTCGACTTCGCGCTGATGCGTCTGGCGGGCGTCATCGACAAGCTGCTCATCTATCCCGAAAACATGCAGAAAAATCTCGATCTGCTGGGCGGCCTCGTCCATTCCCAGCGTGTGCTGCTGGCCCTCACCCAGAAGGGTGTTTCACGCGAGGACAGCTACAGCCTCGTCCAGCGCAACGCCATGCCCGTCTGGCGCGGTGAAGGCAATTTCCTTGAGCTTCTCAAAGCCGACAAGGATGTCGCCGCCAAGCTCAGCGACAAGGAGCTCGAAGAGCTTTTCGACTTTGGCTATCACACCAAACATGTCGACACGATCTTCAAGCGTGTCTTCGGCGAGGCCTGACAACATGGCATTGGCATGGTCACCAGCGCGTCATATCGCCGACTATAATGGCGAGATAATCGATCTTACCGGAGTCTGTCCCCATGCCTCTTCGCACCGCCTTTGACGGCTCGCATCGCCGCCGCATCTATATCTTTCGCCATGGCGATGTCTCCTATGTCGATGACAATGGTGTCCGCGTTGCAGACTCAACCATCGTGCCGCTGACCACATGGGGCCGCGAACAGGCAACCATGACCGGCAAGGCGCTCGCCAACATCCCCTTTGACCGCGCCATTGCGTCGAGCTTCCCCCGCTCCGTCGAAACCGCCACGCTCATTCTCGAGGGTCGTGGCGTCGAGATCGAGAAGGAAGATGCCTTCGTCGAGTTTCAGGGCGATGCCGGCACGCGCAATGCCGTCACCGATCTGAACGAGCTCGCTTATGCCTTCAAGGATGCGCATGTGCCCGGTGCGCGCTATATCGGCGGCGATGTTTTCGAAGATGTCTATGCCCGCGTCATCAATCGCTTTGAAGAAGTGCTGGCCGAGAAAAACTGGGAAACCCTCGCCATCGTTGCCCATGGCGGCATCAATCGTCTCTTCCTCGGCTGGGCCTTCGGCACAGGCCTCGCCAATTTCAATGCCATCGATCAGAACACCTGCTGCTTCAACGTCATCGACGTCGACACCCATCCCGAGACAGGTGAGGTTGTGCGCAAATGCGTCCGCAGCATGAACACAGCCGTCTATGACATCCCCAAAGAGTCGAGCCACCTCTATTCGCTCGAACAGATCGCCATGCGGCTCCAGAAAAAAGCGGTCTCCTGAAGCATCAGCGCACGCCTGCCCAGCCAAAGGCACGGCGTAATTCTTCTGCTGCATGGTCAGGATACCATTGCCCATGCGAGAGGATGATGCGGGCAGGTTTCCAGGAGAGCATTTTTTCAACGGCCTGCTTCACATCGCCATGATGCCCGGCAAATGTCGCGCGCAGATCACGCGGCATCGAGCCATGTGGCGCTGCAACCCCGCTGATGCGGCATAGAAACCGCCAGACGAGACTGGGTGTTTTGCTGGCTTCAAAATTCTCGATGAGATCAGCCAGAACAAGCGTGTGTGATGCCGGATGGAAGAAATCGGCTTCCGTCATGAAATGCCCCGGCACCAGCACATGCCGGATTTCATCATGCCATTCAGGCACCGGCGTGGGCCCCAGCACATGATCAAATTCAACGCCGATCTCGCGTGCTTTCTCCTCCACGCGCGGCGCCGCATAGCTGATCGCCTGCGGATGGGCCGCCTGCCACGCGCCCACCCACCAGTAATGAATTTTGTTCGGCGCGACGATGTGGGCAACCCGTCCCAGCGCATCAACTTCTTGACGCAACGCATCAGTCAGGGGCGTTGGCGAATGCACCCATAAATCGCCGTCACTCAGGCGAATAATCGTCATGCGGGTGGTGAAGGGTAATTTGAGCCACAGCCAGTTCATCCCGATCACGGGGCCATCGACGATCCACACATTTTCCGCAACCGGTTTAAGAGTGTTGATCGGCTCGTAGGTTTCCAGTTTGAACATGGGCACCTCCGTCAGTCGTTGCGCTCACTCCGGCAGCGCATAGGCAACAAGACTGTCACCAAGATCAGTTCCGGCAGAGCCGTTGCCGCCTGCAGCAATGACAACATATTGGCGACCCCGCCATGAGTAGGACATCGGGGTTGCCTGCCCACCGGCCGGCAGGCGCCCGCGCCACAATTCTTCGCCCGTCTCGATGTTGAAGGCGCGCAGGTAATTATCCATCGTGGCAGCGATGAAAATCAAACCGCTGGCCGTAATAAAGGGTCCGCCCAGATTGGGCGTACCCCATTCAATCGGCAAGGGCACAGGTGCGAGGTCCCGCACCGTGCCAAGCGGCCGGGCCCATTTGATGGAGCCGTCCTTCAGATCAACGGCCACCAGCTTGCCCCATGGCGGCGGCGTGCAGGGCAACCCCAGCGGCGAGAGAAACAGCTCGCGCTTGACCGCAAAGGGCGCGCCCTCCTGCGGCGCCAGTTCACCGGCTTCACTGGCTTCTTTTTCGCCCTCATAATTTTCACGCTTGATCAGCGTGATGACATGGGCAATTTCGCTTTCATTGACGATGGCGATCTGGCGCACCGGATCAAAGGCCATGCCGCCCCAGTTCGCGCCACCACCCGTAAAGGGATAGACAATCGTTCCCTGCAAGCTTGGCGGCGTAAAGAGCCCATCGCTGCGCAATTTGTCGAGCCGCTTTCGGCAGGCGCGCTTGTCGAGCCAGGCCATACCCCACACATCATCATGCCCGAGCGATTGACGGATCAGCGGCGGCGGCTTGAGAGGAAAAGGCTGCGTCGGCGACAGCAGCTCGCCCGGCGCGCCGCCCTGCGGCACAGGCCGCTCCTCCACGGGAAACATCGGTTTGCCCGTCTCCCTGTCGAGCACAAACATGAAACCGGTCTTCGTCACCTGCACAACAGCGTCAACCGGCACGCCATCCTTCATGATGGTGGCAAGCGTCGGCTGGGCCGGCAGATCATAATCCCAGACATCGTGATGCACGGTCTGGAACGACCAGACAACCTCACCGGTTGCCGCCTTCAGCGCCACGACAGAATTGGCGTAGCGATTGTCGCCGGGCCGCATGCCACCATAAAAATCGGGGCTCGGACTGGAGGTCGGCAGGAAAATCAATCCGCGCGCCACGTCAACCGACATCGGCGCCCAGACATTGGCCGCACCGGCATCAATATGGCGACCATCATCACCCGGTAGCAGAGGTTCAAAAACCCAGCGGAGCGCGCCGCTGCGCGCATCATAGGCGCGAACCCGCCCCGATGGCGCGGTCTTGCGGGCATTGTCGCTGATGGCGGAGCCCACAATGACAAGCCCCTGCGTCACGACCGGGGGCGATGTCATCTGAAACTCACCCGGCCAGACCAGCAGACGGTCAGGGCCTGCCGTCACCTCACCAGGGCGTACCGGGTTGGCGCCGAAATCCTCGCATGGCTTGCCGGTGCCCGCATCCAGCGCGATCAGGCGGCCATCCACCGTGCCGGTGAAAATGCGGCTGGAACAGGGCTCAATGTCGGAGGCGTCGGGATCTTTCCAATAGGCCACACCGCGGCAATTATATTGATTGGCCGGTCGCCGATCCGCCGAAATCTCGGGATCAAACGACCACCGGCGCTCTCCCGTGCCGGGATCAAGCGCAATGACCTCATTAAAGGGCGTGCAGAAAACCAGGCTGTCTTCAACAAAGATCGGGGTGGCTTCGAAAGCCGTGCGTTTGAGCGCCGCCTCGCTCCGCCCTTCCAGCGCGCCGGTGTTGAATTCCCAGACTTCATCCAGATCTTCAACATTGTCCGGCGTGATCTGGCGCGCATCGACATAGCGACGCCCGCCGGCATCACCGCCATAATGCTGCCAGTCCCCGGCCCTCGCGCCATCCATGGCAAAGACGACCAGACAGGCACAGGCGATGACATGCCACGCAGGTGTCGTCAGAAAACGGAATGAAGTGCGAATCGCCAACAAGGCCCCCTCAAGCTACAGCCTGCAGCTTAGAGCCTTTTTCGGCAGATCGCGAAAACGGCCTGAAATTATTTGTCGGCCTGGATCTGGCTGACGGCCTCGGCAAGCAGTTCATCCATGGTGCGGCGGATCTGATGATCGGACTGCTCGACATTTTTGGCATCAAGCGCGCCGCGAATCTTGCGGAAAACATCCTCTTCGCCCGGCTCTTCCAGATCGGAGGCCACGACTTCACCGGCAAAAGCAGTCGCTTCATCGCCCGTCAGCCCCATCAGGCCGGCGGCCCACAAACCCAGCAGCTTGTTGCGGCGGGCCAGCGCCTTGAACCGGAGATCGGCGTCATGAGCGAATTTTTTCTCGAAACTGTCTTCTCGTTTGTCGAATGTGGACATGGGTTTTGCTCGCTCAGAGGGTCGGAAAAGGGGTCGAACGCCGTTGCGGGACCAGCCCTCAACCGCGCCATAGGCATAGCGGGCCACAGGCTTCAAATCAACCTTCAAGCTGTCTTGTGGCGCAATCTGCGGCAATTTGGGTAAAGTACTGAAATCACGCATGTTTCTTCGGCGATTTGTCATCCTGCATCAGGCAGGTGCCGGGCCGGGTCCCCGCCAAAGACCCTGATTGTATCCCCCATGGCCTTGGGTTAACTTGCCCCCACGGGCGCAGCGATTCCAGACCGTCTGCCCCGCTCGCCTTCTGCCCGGCGCACCAGCTGTCATCTCGCTGCAACGACTCGGGCTAACCGATTGGAATCAGGACATGAGCCGGCGCAGACGCGTTTTCGAAGGCAAAGCCAAAGTGCTCTATGAAGGCCCTGAACCGGGAACGCTCATCCAGCACTTCAAGGACGACACGACCGCTTTAAACAATCAGAAACAGGCCACGATCGAAGGCAAAGGCGTCCTCAATAATCGGATTTCCGAATTTATCTTCTCACGCCTGAACGAAATCGGCGTGCCGACCCACTTCATCCGCGCCATCAACATGCGCGAGCAGCTCATTCGCGAAGTGGAAATCATCCCCTGCGAGGTCGTTGTGCGCAATGTGGCGGCAGGCTCGCTCTCCACCCGCCTCGGCATTGAGGAAGGCACCCTGTTGCCCCGCTCGATCATCGAATTCTATTACAAGTCCGATGAGCTCTCCCATCCCATGGTCTCGGAAGAGCACATCACGGCCTTTGGCTGGTCCACGCCGCAGGAAATCGACGACATGATGGCTCTGGGCCTGCGCATCAATGACTTTCTCACCGGCCTTTTTCTGGGCATCGGCATCCGTCTTGTGGATTTCAAGATCGAATTTGGCCGCCTTTACGAGGGTGACATGGTGCGTGTGATCCTCGCCGACGAGATCAGCCCGGATAGTTGCCGTCTTTGGGACATTCGCACCAATGACAAGCTGGACAAAGACCGCTTCAGGCGCGATATGGGGGGCCTGATCGAGGCCTATCAGGAAGTCGCCCGCCGCCTGGGCATCCTGTTTGAGAATGAGCCCAAGCGTCGCGGCCCGACGCTGGTGAAATGACAGACGAACATGAGGTTAGACGCGTAACATGAAGGCCCGCATTAAAGTGACCCTGAAGAACGGTGTGCTGGACCCGCAGGGCAAAGCCATCGAAGGCGCGCTTGGCGCGCTTGGTTTTTCCGGCGTCGAAAGCGTCCGCCAGGGCAAATTCATCGAAGTCGAGCTGCGCGAGCAGAATCGCGAAAAGGCCCATGCCGCGCTGGACGAAATGTGCCGCAAGCTGCTCGCCAATACCGTGATTGAAAATTACGCGATCGAGCTGGACGAGAAGTAAGCATGAAATCTGCTGTCATCGTTTTCCCCGGCTCCAATCGCGAGCGCGATATGCTCTATGCATTGGAGCTGATCACGGGCGTCAAGCCAGTTGCTGTCTGGCATACCGAAACCACCCTGCCCGATGTCGATCTCGTCGTGCTGCCGGGCGGCTTTTCCTATGGTGACTATCTGCGCACCGGCGCCATTGCAGGCCGCGCCAACATCATGACGGACGTTGCCCGCAAGGCCAAAGCCGGCACACGCATCATGGGTGTCTGTAACGGCTTCCAGATCCTCTGCGAGGCAGGCCTTCTGCCCGGCGTCTTGATGCGCAATGCCCAGCTGAAATTCGTCTGCAAGGAAGTCGGCCTCGAAGTAGCCAATGCCAAAACCGACTTCACCTCGAAATATAGCGAAGGCCAGGTCTGGCACTGCCCCGTGGCCCATGGCGACGGCAACTACTTCGCCAGCCCCGAAGACCTCGCCCGCCTCGAAGGTGAAGGCCAGGTTGTCCTGCGTTATGCCAAAGGCGAAAATCCCAATGGCTCGCTGAATGATATTGCCGGCATCATCAATGATCGCGGCAATGTCTTTGGCATGATGCCCCATCCCGAAAACATGATCGAACCGCTCAATGGCGCCACCGACGGTCGCGTGCTGTTTGAAAGCGTTCTGGAGGCTGTCGCGTGATCCGCAACGATGTCACCATTACACCTGAACTCGTTGCCGAACATGGCCTCAAGCCCGACGAGTATCAGCGCATCCTCGACCTCATCGGTCGTGAACCAACGCTGACCGAACTTGGCATCTTCTCGGCCATGTGGAACGAGCACTGCTCCTACAAGTCTTCCAAGAAATGGCTGCGCACGCTGCCCACAACGGGTGACCGCGTCATCTGTGGCCCCGGTGAAAATGCCGGCGTTGTCGATATCGGCGATGGTCAGGCCATCATCTTCAAGATGGAAAGCCACAACCACCCCTCTTACATCGAGCCCCATCAGGGCGCGGCAACAGGCGTCGGCGGCATTCTGCGCGATGTCTTCACCATGGGCGCGCGCCCCATTGCCGCGCTCAATGCGCTTCGCTTCGGTGAGCCCTCCCACCCGCGCACCCAGCATATCGTTGCCGGTGTCGTTGCCGGTGTCGGTGGCTATGGCAACAGCTTCGGCGTGCCCACCATTGGCGGCGAGGTCAATTTCGACCCGAGCTATAATGGCAACTGCCTTGTAAACGCCTTTGCGGCGGGCCTTGCCGACACGGACAAGATTTTCTATTCCGAAGCCAAGGGCGTCGGCCTGCCACTTGTCTATCTTGGCTCCAAGACGGGGCGCGACGGCATTCATGGCGCCACCATGGCCTCGGCCGAATTTGATCATGATACGGAAGAAAAACGCCCGACCGTTCAGATCGGCGACCCCTTCTCCGAAAAGCTGCTGCTTGAAGCCTGTTTGGAACTCATGGCCTCCGGTGCCGTCATCGCCATTCAGGACATGGGTGCTGCCGGCCTCACCTGCTCAGCTGTCGAAATGGGTGCCAAGGGCGGCCTCGGCGTCGAGCTCAATCTCGACATGGTGCCCTGCCGCGAAACCGGCATGAGCGCCTATGAAATGATGCTGTCGGAAAGCCAGGAGCGCATGCTCATGGTGCTCGATCCCAAGCGTGAGAAAGACGCCGAGGCGATCTTCCACAAATGGGGTCTCGATTTCGCCGTGATAGGCAAGACGACCGACGATCTGCGCTTCCGTGTCATGCGCCATGGCGAATTGATGGCCGATCTGCCGATCAAGGATCTGGGCGATCAGGCCCCCGAATATGATCGACCCTGGATTGCCACCCCGAAGCGAAATGCTGTCGCGATTGGCGATGTGCCCGCACCCAATGATCTGGGTGAAACGCTTGCCACCATGCTCGCCTTGCCCGACATGTGCTCGCGCCGCTGGGTCTGGGAACAATATGACCACCTCATTCAGGGCAACACCGCCATTGGCCCCGGCGGCGATGCCGCCGTCATCCGCATTGGCGAAGGGCCCAAGGCACTGGCTTTCACGCTGGATGTGACACCGCGCTATTGCGCCGCCGATCCTGTCGAAGGCGGCAAACAGGCGGTTGCCGAATGCTGGCGCAATCTGAGTGCCGTGGGCGCTGAACCGCTCGCCATCACCGACAATCTCAATTTCGGCAATCCCGAAAAGCCCGAAATCATGGGCCAGTTTGTCGGCTGCATTCAGGGTATCGGCGAAGCCTGCCGCGCGCTCGACTTCCCCGTCGTCTCGGGCAATGTCTCGCTCTACAACGAAACCAATGGCAAGGGCATCCTGCCGACACCGGCCATCGGCGCCGTCGGCCTGCTGCCCGATGTGAGCCAGCGCGCCACCGTCGCCTTCAAGGCCGCCGACGAAACCATTGTGCTGATCGGGGAAACGACCGGCCATCTCGGCCAGTCGATCTATCTGCGCGACATTCTCGGTCGACGCGATGAAGGCACCGCCCCGGTCGTCGATCTGGCGGCCGAACGCCTGCATGGCAATTTCGTGCGCAGCGAAATCCGCGCCGGCAGCCTCACCGCCGTTCACGACATTTCCGATGGCGGCATCTTTGTCGCGCTCGCCGAAATGGCGATGGCCGGCGGCATGGGCGCCACGCTCAGCACGCCTGACGACCTGCCGCTTCATGCCTGGGGCTTTGGCGAGGATCAGGGCCGCTATCTCGTCACACTGCCCGAAAAGGCCCTTGCCCATTTCCTCGGACGGGCTGAAATGGCCAATGTTCCCGCCATTTGCATCGGCCAGACCGGCGGCAAGCAATTGACACTGGGGGCGGGCACGCCCATATCATTGGAACGGCTGACGCAAGCCCATGAAGGATGGCTGCCAAATTATATGGCGCAGGCAGTTGAGGTTTAACCCCTCACCACCCCGCACCTGGTAACCAAATCTGGAGTTTTAGTAATGGCCATGACATCGACCGAAATCGAGAAACTCATTCTGCAGGCCATTCCCGATGCCGTTGTCGAAATCCGCGATCTGGCGGGTGACGGCGATCACTATGCGGCGAATGTGATATCCGCCTCCTTCAAAGGCAAGACAAGGGTGCAGCAGCACCAGATGGTTTACAACGCGCTCAAGGGCGGCATGGGGACGGAGTTGCATGCTTTGGCGCTCCAGACATCCGCGCCCGATTGAGCCAGAGGAACATAAGCATGAGCGAGAACCCCGTATTCGACCGTATCCGCCGCGAAGTAAATGAAAACGACGTTGTGGTTTTCATGAAGGGCACACCGGTCTTTCCGCAATGTGGCTTTTCCAACGCTGTGGTGCAGGTGCTGACCTATCTCAATGTCCCCTTCAAGGGCGTGAACGTGCTCGAAGACGAAGAAATCCGTCAGGGTATCAAGGAATTCTCCGACTGGCCCACCATCCCCCAGCTTTATGTGAAGGGTGAATTTGTCGGCGGCTGCGATATCGTCCGCGAGATGTTTGAGCAGGGAGAATTGCGCGACTATCTGACGGAAAAGGGCATCGCCGCGGAAGCCGCTGCCGAATAACCCTTCCGGCAAACGGCAGGGATCGCGCGCCAGTCGATGAAAATTCTCTTCATTACTTCCACCAGACTCGGCGACGCCGTGCTCTCCACGGGCTTGCTTGCGGGTCTCATGGAGCGCTATCCCGACGCCCGCTTCACCATCGCCTGCGGTCCCGTCGTGGTGCCGATTTTCGAGCACGCCCCGCGCGTCGACAAGATCATCCCGATGCGCAAGGAAAAGCGTGCCGGCCATTGGCGCAAATTGCTGCGGGAAACAATCTTCACGCGCTGGGATCTGGTCGTCGATCTGCGCGGCTCGGCCACAGCATGGGTACTCTGGACGAAGAAGCGCCACATCCTGCGCGCCAACCACACCGACCACCGTGTATTGCATAATGCATCCGTCGCTGGCTTTGAGCCCGCGCGCGCGCCCTGTGTCTGGCCGGGCGAGGCATCGCGCAAGGACGCCACCGCGCTTATTCCCGATGGCCGTCAGGTCCTTGCCATCGGTCCCTCGGCTGCATGGCCGAGCAAGATGTGGCCGCTGGAGCGCTTCGTCGAGCTCGTCACCCGCCTCACAGCCAGGGGCGGGCCGATGGAAGATGCCTATGTGCTGATTTCGGCAGGCCCCAATGAGCGCGAACAATGCGCCCCCCTGCTCGCGGCCATCCCCAAGGATCGGCAGATCATCATGATCGACAAGAGTGGTCCTGAAAGCGGCGAATTAAGTCTTGTGGCAGCCGCCTTTGAGCGCGTGCGCCTCTATGTCGGCAATGATTCCGGCCTGATGCATCTGGCCGCTGCCGCAGGCGCGCCCACCCTTGGTCTGTTTGGTCCGACCTCGGACAAACTCTATGACCCCTGGGGCGAGAAATGCGTCAGTGTCCGGGGGCGTTCCCAGGAAGACATTGTGGCCGAAACAGGCACCGGCTATTTCGTGGCAAATGGCATGCAGGATCTGACCGTCGACAAGGTCTATGAAGAAGCCTGCAAGCTGCTCACGCGCACCTGAGGCTTCACTCAAATTCGGTGTAGGACTTCTCTTCCACAATCGATGAGCCCGTCAGGAGATTGATCTCCTTCTTCAGCGCGGCCCGCTTGTCATTCTGTATATAGACAGAGCGCGCCAGATCGATGAATGTCTGGCCGAAATTCTTGTCCGCCTCACACTGACGAATATCATCCTCAATCACCCACAGTGCTTCATTCACGGCCTTGAGTTCCCCCTCAAGTCGGCGCAGCTCCGGGCTGTCTTCCAGATTTTCCTTCCGCGACTGGTCCAGCACACTCAACTCATGGCGCACATTGACGAGCTTGGCGGCATCACTCATGCGCTCCGACTTGATGCGCAGAATGGTGATTTTGTCGATCAGCTCCCCCGGCCCCACTTCAATCAGGACAGGTTTTTCTTTTTTGGGCTGGGACATGGGCTCGCTCCGCTGTGTCAATGTCAGGGCCTGCTATAGCCCATGAAACTGTCACTGGGCAATCTATGATAGCTGACGCAACGGCAAATCAACATTAACGATCAGACCACCACCGGGCCGGTCCTCAAAGGCGATGCGACCACCTGCCCGCTGCACAATTTCTGCGACAATCGCAAGGCCCAGCCCAAACCCGCCCGCATCCAGATTGCGGGCCTGATCATGGCGGAAAAAGGGTTCCAGAACCGCGGCCCGGTCTTCAGGTGGAATGCCCGGCCCTCTGTCCGCCACAGCAAGACGCACCTCATCGCCACATCGCACAAGGCTGACATCGGCAACCTTGCCATATTTCAGCGCATTCGTGAGAAGATTGCCAACAAGCCGTCCCAGTGTGACCGGACGGCCCAGCACCACCAATGGCATTTCAGGCAAGGAAACACGCACGCTCTCTCCAGCACTCATCAGACTGTCAGCCTGTCGCTGCACAATGACGACGAGATCGACATCCTGCATGATCTCGGTCGAACTATCCGCCTTTGCCAGCGTCAGCGTATCGGACATCAAGGCATGCATGTCCTCAATATCCTGTATGGCACTCTCACGCTGGGTTTCGTCGGCGATAAATTCCGCACGGAGTCGAAGCCGTGTGAGATAGGTACCAAGGTCGTGCCCGATCGCCGCCAGAATGCGCATGCGGCCATTCACCAGGTCCCGGATGCGCGCCTGCATGCGCTCCACCGCACTGATCAACTGGCGCACCTCCTTGGCGCCTTTGTCCGGCAGTTCAGCTATTTCGAGCTGTGCGCCAAAAACATCGACCGCGCGCGCCAGTTGCTGCAACGGTTTGATCTGCCGCTGAACCGCCCATAGAGAAACGCCACCAATAAGCAGTGTCACATGAAGAACCAACAGCGCCAGTCGAAGGCCCGTCAGCCGGCCAAAAAGTTCCCCCGTCACTTCGACAGCCAAAATGCGCCCGTCCTTGAGTTCAACGAGCAGACGAACGGGGCGAACGGCCCAGAACACGCCGGCACTCTCCGAAACCACCTCCTGCACACTGCCGCGCGAAATATCTACCATCGCATAGACATGTCGTCCTCCCAGCCTGTCGAGATATCGCGAGACAAAACGCGTTACATTCGGCAGCGCAATCGCGTCACTGGTGTCAGGGGCCACATCCAGCAGATGGACATGCATGCTGGATGAATTGATGGCGCGCAGAAACAGCTGTGTGTCCTGCGCATCGGCTTTTTCAATATATTCAACCATGGCTGAAACCTGGTCGGGCAGAGGCAATTGAAATCCGCGATAGGCCGAATTGGTGTTCTGCACATAGATGGCACCGAATATCACCAGCAGAATGAGAAGCAGGGCACCAGCAATAATGAGGCAGATGCGTAATGTCAGATTGCGTAGAACGCTCATGCCGGTTCCACCGTCACCATCAGCATATAGCCTGCATTGCGAACCGTTTTGATAAGTTCGGGCTGCGCTGGATCTGCTTCTATCTTCCGTCTCAGGCGCGAAAGGGCAACATCAATTGAACGGTCAAAGGCTTCCCAGTTGCGTCCCTTCGTCATGTCCATCAGCTGGTCACGCGAAAGCAGTCGTCGCGGGTTAGATGTCAAGGCCGTCAACAGGTCATAATCACCCGTTGACAGCTCGATCTCCTGCCCGTCGCGCCAGAGCCGACGCGCGTCCACATCGAAAATGAAGTTGGCAAAGCGCAGGCGTTCTGCCCCGGATTGCGGCACGCCAACCGCACGTGCCGTGCGTCGAAGGACAGATCGGATGCGGGCCACCAGTTCGCGGGGATTGAAAGGTTTTCCCACATAATCATCCGCACCAAGCTCCAGGCCGATAATGCGATCAATATCATCGCTCTTGGCCGTAAGCATGATGATCGGAACCGCACTGCGCGCCCGCAGGCGACGGCAAATGGAAATGCCGTCCTCACCGGGCAGCATCAGGTCAAGTATGACGAGATCGGACACCTGCTCTGCCATCAGCTGATCCATTTCAGCACCTGAGCGCGCCAGAAAAACGGCAAAGCCCTCCCGCTCAAGCAGACCCCGCACGAGATCGCCGACCTCGCGGTCATCCTCGACAATAATGATGCGATAGAGATCCGGTTGTTCTTCCATGCCGCATTCTTGACCGTGCCGGGCGCATTCTCAAGGTCGGTTACAAACTGTTACACGGCGATACAGACGGGAAATGCTGAGGTTACCAGGCGCCGTCATGCTCCACCTGTCACCAACGACAGCCACGGAGCTAGGCAGACCATGATCAAGACCTTCCCCGCCCTCAAGGCAGCCTTTGTTTCTTCCCTTTTCGCCATCGCGCTTGTCGGCCCTGTCATGGCTGCCGGTCTTCTCGATCTCGACGCGAACAAGGATGGCAGCATTTCATCCGCCGAAGCGCAGAGCGTCATCGAATCCCAGTTCGACAAAATGGATGCCAATCACGATGGCCAGATGAGCAAGGCCGAATATACCGATGCCAGACTGGCCGAGCTGAGCCGGCTGGACGCTAACAATGACGGTGAAATAACGCGTAGCGAACTTCGCGAGCAATTGCGTGCCATGCGCCGCTGAAACCCGTTGCCGACATAACCTCATCAAAGGACAAAAGAGCATGAAAAAGAAACTTCTCTTCACGGGCACGCTGGCAATCCTTGCCGGTCTTGCCACGGGCCTGCTGATTGACAATGCGAGCGCCCGCGAAATCAATCGGGGTGGTTCTGCAGCCGGTGCTGCTGGCCGCGGTGGCAGCTGGTCAAACAATGTCTCAGGCGGAGGCGGTTCCGCTACACGCAACAGTGAAATCCAGACCAACAGCGGTCGTGGTGCCACAAGCAGCTATGATCGCGAATGTGCGCAGGGTTATGGTTGCTCATCCAACAAGACAGTCACCACCAATTCCGGCAACACCTATACCAAAGACCGCTCCGTGAGTGGCGATGGTGAAGGCAATGTCAGTGGCACAACCACCTATTCAACGCCCTATAATTCGGCGACCACCAGGAGCAATGCTCAGACCAACGGCAATGGTAGCTGGTCTCGCAACCGGGAAACGACAACCTCCAACGGCAACAGCTACAGCACGACGCACGACGGCGAATGCGTCGAAGGCAGCGGCTGCTCACGCAATGTTGTCCATACCGGCCCGAACGGCACCACAACCCATGACACAAGCACCACCGCCAATGGCGATGGCAGCGTGACCCGGCAGGGAAGCACAACCGGCGCCAATGGCGGCACCGCCTCGCACTGGGTCACGATCAAATAATACCCGCAAATAACACCTGGTAGACAAGCACACTGCATTTTACTGCTTCGTTGGGGCGCACTCCCCCTTTTGCCCCGACGAAAAAGGCCCCGGAGTAATCCGGGGCCTTTGCATTTCGGTCTTGCGCGAAGTGTTAGCTGCGCGAATAGAATTCGACGACCAGGTTCGGTTCCATCTGAACCGGATAGGGCACATCACCGAAAGCCGGTGTGCGCACGAGCTTGGCGGTCATCTTGTCGTGATCCACTTCCAGATAGTCCGGCAGGTCGCGCTCGGCGCTCTGCGAGGCTTCCAGAACGATGGCCATCTGGCGTGACTTTTCGCGAATGGTGACGACGTCACCTTCCTTCACGCGATAGCTGCCGATATTGACGCGCTGGCCATTGACCAGAACATGGCCATGATTGACGAACTGGCGGGCAGCGAAAACGGTCGGCACGAATTTGGCGCGATACACAATCGCATCGAGACGGCGCTCAAGAAGGCCGATCAGAAGCTCGCCCGTGTCACCACGCAGACGCGCTGCTTCCTTGTAGATGCCCTTGAACTGCTTCTCGGAGATATTGCCGTAATAGCCCTTCAGCTTCTGCTTGGCGCGGAGCTGGATGCCGAAATCCGACAGCTTGCTCTTGCGACGCTGACCATGCTGGCCGGGGCCATATTCACGGCGGTTAACGGGGCTTTTGGCGCGACCCCACAGGTTTTCACCCATGCGGCGGTCAATTTTAAACTTCGAATCCTGGCGCTTTGACATCGCGGTTTCCTGACTAGATCAATAAAGGAAACGCGCCCTCCTTTGTCGTTGGACCTTTGCAAGCCCTTGGACTGACAGGGAAAATGGCTCAAGCAGAGCCCTTGTCCCACGGGTGCGTAATAAATGAAAGCGGGCCCGCCGCAAGGGACAGGCCCGTTTCCTTGGCGTCTTCTATACGCGGCGGGAGAACCTGTCAAACAGACTCATGCAGCCCCAAAGCAGCCTAACCGCCCTCTTCAGGCCCCTTCTCGGGGCCCTTGCCGCGCGGCACACGGCGGATCAGGGCCGAAATCACGCCCCGCAGCGTGCGCACCTCCTGATCAGTCATCTGGGCCCGCTGAAAGATACTGCGCAGATTGCGCACCATGATCGGGCGCTTCTCGGGTGGCCGCAGAAAACCCTGGCGGTCGAGCTCGCTTTCCAGATGTTCAAAAAAGCCGACAATCTCTTCCTTGGTGGCGGGCACGCCATTGACGAGTTCCAGCCGCTCGGGCTCGGTCGCATCGCCATGCTTGAACCACTCATAGCCGACCAGCAGCACGGCCTGGGCCAGGTTGAGCGAGGCGAAGGCGGGGTTGACCGGCACCATCATTGAAGCATCCGTCAGCGCCACATCATCATTCAGCAGCCCTGTGCGTTCCGGCCCGAACATGATTCCCGTCTTGCGCGAGGAAGCCGCAAGCGCCCGCAGTTTCACCGCCGCTGTTTCCGGCGTCATGATGACCTTCACCAACTCGCGTTCGCGCGCCGTGGTGGCGATCACATAATCCAGATCGGCAATCGCCGCTTCGGTCGTCTCAAAGACCTTCACCTTGTCGAGAATATAATCGGCGCCCGAGGAGGCCGAGCGCGCCCGCGGATTGGGCCAGCCATCGCGCGGCGCCACAAGTCGAAGGTCACCCAGCGCAAAATTGGCCATGGCGCGCGCCGCGGTACCGATATTTTCACCCAATTGGGGACGAACCAGGATAATCGCAGGGCCCCCAAGGGTCAGCGCCAGATTGGCTTTGCTCTGATCCGTTCCGGCCATGTGTCTCCCAGTCCTGTCTCTAAGGCGTAAATTGCTGCAATCAGGGGCTCAATAGGCGATTGGCCGCCTTTAATCAATCAACGTCCAATGTTATACGAAAGGGAGCCAATCATTCCGGTCAGGCCTTCCCCCTGTTCCCACCCCATATTCGCGTAAAGGGTCCCCTCGCATGTCCAAGATCAAAGTCAAAAATCCTGTGGTTGACCTCGATGGCGACGAGATGACACGGATCATCTGGCAGATGATCAAGGACAAGCTGATCTATCCCTATCTGGATATCGACATCAAATATTTCGATCTGGGCATGGAACACCGCGATGCGACCGACGACAAGGTGACCATCGAATCGGCTGAAGCGATCAAGAAATATGGTGTCGGCGTCAAATGCGCCACCATCACCCCGGATGAAGCCCGCGTCGAAGAATTCAAGCTCAAGAAAATGTGGAAATCGCCCAACGGCACTATCCGCAACATTCTGGGCGGCACCGTCTTCCGTGAGCCCATCATCTGCCGCAACATTCCCCGCCTTGTACCCGGCTGGACGGAGCCGATCGTGATTGGCCGCCATGCTTTCGGCGACCAGTACAAGGCCACCGATTTCCTCGTGCCCGGCAAGGGCAAGCTGATGATGAAATGGGTTTCCGAAGACGGCAAGGAAACCATTGAAGAAGAAGTCTTCGACTTTCCCGACGCCGGCGTCGCCATGGGCATGTATAATCTCGATGCCTCGATCCGCGATTTCGCCCGCGCCTGCATGAAGTTTGGTCTCGACCGCAAATACCCGGTCTATCTCTCAACCAAGAACACCATCCTCAAGGCCTATGATGGCCGCTTCAAGGACATCTTCGCCGAGGTCTATGAAAAAGAATTCAAGGCCGACTTCGATGCCCACAAGCTCACCTATGAACATCGCCTGATCGACGACATGGTGGCCTCTGCCATGAAATGGTCGGGTGGCTATGTCTGGGCCTGCAAAAACTATGATGGCGACGTGCAGTCCGACACCGTGGCGCAGGGCTTCGGTTCGCTCGGCCTGATGACCTCCGTGCTGATGACGCCTGATGGCAAGATCATGGAAGCGGAAGCAGCCCATGGCACCGTGACGCGCCATTACCGCAATCATCAGAAGGGCGAAAAGACATCCACCAATTCCATCGCCTCGATCTTTGCCTGGACACGCGGCCTTGCCCACCGCGCCAAGCTCGACGACACCCCCGAGCTCGCCACCTTTGCCCATACGCTGGAAAAGGTCTGCGTCTCCACCGTCGAAAGCGGTCACATGACCAAGGATCTGGCGCTTCTGGTCGGCTCCGAACAGGGCTGGCTGACAACGGAAGGCTTCCTCGACAAGGTTGCGGCAAATCTCTCAAAGGCCCTCGCCGCGGCATAGGCACCGGCACTAGTCCCCTTCGTCGGCATGGCCCTCGTGCTTCTGCTTGAGAGCCTTTTCCTGCTCAAGCTCGGCCATTTCGACCTCCAGATTGCTGCGCCTTTTAAGGTCGATCTGGCGCTCCTTGGCGACGGCGAGAATTTTGTCCCGCACATCGGGATGGCGCCGCGTGAAGCGGGCAAAATCATCGCTATCAAGCTTGAGAAGCGTGCAGCGCGTGAGCGCGCGTATATTGGAGGAGCGGCGGCGTGATTCCAGCAGCGCGACTTCCCCGAAAAACTCACCCTCGCCCAGCTCCACCGTGCTGAGCGGAAACTCGATCTGCACCTGCCCCAGCATGATGAAATACATGGCAGCGGCCTCTTCGCCCACCCGACCCAGCACGGTGCCCGCCTCCACCACCTGAGCGTGAAGAAGCTGAACAAGGCTGCCAATGGTCATGGCATCAAGCGAGGCAAAGAGCGGCACACGCGCCACCATGCCCCATGTCACGACAAATTCGCGGCGGCGGATTTCATCGGCAAAGCCGGTCGAGATAATGGCGACCGGCAGCGCAAACATGCCGAAGCCCGCAATCATCACAAGACCGGCCATGGCCTTGCCGAGCCAGGTCAGGGGGACGGCATCACCAAACCCGACCGTGGTCAGGGTTGTCACCGACCACCACATGGCGCGGGGAATGCTGCCAAAGGCATGGGGCTGCGTCTCGCCTTCCAGCTCATACATGACCGTGGCGGAAAAAATGATCAGCCCCATCATCACGATCAGCGTGCCGAAAATCGCC
>WGND01000006.1 GCA_016124805.1 Hyphomicrobiales bacterium
CATGCAGCACCTGTGTGGTGTCCAGCCGAACTGAAGAGATCCGTCTCTGGATCTCGCGACACCCATGTCAAGGGTAGGTAAGGTTCTTCGCGTTGCTTCGAATTAAACCACATGCTCCACCGCTTGTGCGGGCCCCCGTCAATTCCTTTGAGTTTTAATCTTGCGACCGTACTCCCCAGGCGGAGAGCTTAATGCGTTAACTGCGCCACCGAATAGCAAGCTATCCGACGGCTAGCATCCATCGTTTACGGCGTGGACTACCAGGGTATCTAATCCTGTTTGCTCCCCACGCTTTCGCACCTCAGCGTCAGTACCGATCCAGTGGGCCGCCTTCGCCACTGGTGTTCTTCCTAATATCTACGAATTTCACCTCTACACTAGGAATTCCACTCACCTCTTCCGGACTCAAGACTGGCAGTATTGAAGGCAGTTCCGAGGTTGAGCCCCGGGATTTCACCCCCAACTGACCAATCCGCCTACGTGCGCTTTACGCCCAGTGATTCCGAACAACGCTAGCCCCCTTCGTATTACCGCGGCTGCTGGCACGAAGTTAGCCGGGGCTTCTTCTACGGGTACCGTCATTATCGTCCCCGTCGAAAGAGCTTTACAACCCTAGGGCCTTCATCACTCACGCGGCATGGCTGGATCAGGCTTTCGCCCATTGTCCAATATTCCCCACTGCTGCCTCCCGTAGGAGTCTGGGCCGTGTCTCAGTCCCAGTGTGGCTGATCATCCTCTCAGACCAGCTATGGATCGAAGCCTTGGTGGGCCATTACCCCACCAACTAGCTAATCCAACGCGGGCCCATCCAGGGGCGATAAATCTTTCACCCTTAGGTCGTATACGGTATTATCCCAAGTTTCCCTGAGTTATTCCGTACCCCTGGGTAGGTTCCCACGTGTTACTCACCCGTCTGCCACTCCCCTTGCGGGGCGTTCGACTTGCATGTGTTAAGCCTGCCGCCAGCGTTCGTTCTGAGCCAGGATCAAACTCTCAAGTTGAGTTGATCCGACTGCTTACCTCGCGGGGAAAACCGCGAGGCTCTGACGCAATATTACTACTCAATCTCGTTGTCCGATCTTGCGACCGGTCAACGGGGTATGTGTAGAAACATCAGACAGTCAGTATCTTGTGTGACTAGTTATGACCTAGTCTCGCAAGGACACCGCCGTCCACGTTTCTCTTTCTCATTACCACAATGTCAAAGAACACCTGACTTCCAAAACGCTTCCGCGCCCCGAAATTCCAGGGTCGTAACCGACCCGAAGGACAGCGTCACCTGCTCTTCCTTAGAAGAGTAAGCCTGCTGTCATCCATCATAGGATCGTCTACTAGGCCACAAAGACCAAGACTAAGCAACAGTTATTTGGTCTTCTGCCGGAGGCTTCAGTCCAGAGCGCTGTGTGCGCCGGGCGTCTGCATCTCGTGGAGCCGGTTTATAGGGATGTGTGCCCTACCCGTCAAACGCTTTTTTCAACTTTTTCAGAAAAAAATTCACGCCCTTTGCGCTTGACTCTGAACCCCTGCGAAGCGGTGTTTTGATTCTGGTATCAAGCACTTGGCAGGCACCCCATATGCAGCGCGCGAGCCCGCTTTCGCGCGGCCCGCATCCTGCAACCCCGACCGCATATAGAGGAGGAAGTCTGAAAACCGTCCCCTTACGGAGCACCTGCATGCATAAGAGGGGAGGCGGGAACCGGATCGACACAGACAGAGGCAGCCGGATGGCACGCCGCAAGGTTGCATGGGGACTTCAAGAAGGGCGATCAGTTGTTAATGGAACATTATCGCGGAGGGGCCGATTGAAACCCCTTTGGAGCATGAAACTTCCGTTAAATCAGCGCTTTACGATTGACATGCCCTGCCGTGAAAGGCATCGTTTTGATCACAGTGCGTTACTCAATATTTCGTAAACATATTCTGTGATCACTGAAGACGGGCTGGGCGCCGCTTTAATATCTTTGAAGACATGCCGGGGGGCAAAACTTGTACGACGCGGGGACCCCATTGAATAACGACACCGACGATTCCGATGCCCAGGCTTCTGAGGCGCTGTGGCCTCGCCTGCGCCGTCAGGCCCATTTCTCGACCAAGCTTTATATATCCGCCAGCCGTGTGGCGCTCGGTCATCGACGCTGGGTGGCTGCCGCAAGCCTGATGGGCGTTCTTTCGCTCGGCCTGCTCGGCGGCGGTGTCTATGCCCTGACCTCTTCATATGAAGGTGTTCAGAAGGCTGCCCTTACAGCAGACAGCGCCCCCCAGATCATGGCATCCGGCCTTCCGGGCACAGCCTCGCCCACATGGCTTGCTCATGCTGATCAGCCTCAGACAGCCGCTAATCCGGTCGCCACGCTCTCCATGGCGCAGCCTGAGGCCGCGCCGGACACAACCAATCCGCTGCTGGCCGCCAATGATGATACGGCAACCGCCAGCATCAGCGCTCTGCGCCCCACGCAGGACATGGCGCCGGAAGCCCCGAGCGGCCCTGAATATGTCCACACAACAATTGAGTTGAGCAGCGGCGAAACGCTGATGCAGGTTCTGACCCAGGCCGGTGCGGACCGGGTCGACGCCTATCACGCCGTTGCCGCGCTGAAGGATTACTACAGCCCGACGAAGCTCCGCGTCGGTCAGGCCATTGACCTGACCTTCCAGAAGGCGCCTGAAAACGATCTTCTGACGGAGGCACTCGACGACAAGGATGTTCAGGATAGCGATGCGGAAAGCCCGGCGCTGGTTTTGACCTCACTGGCCCTGCAGCCCGATATCGAACGCTCCATTCAGGTCAACCGCAGCGCCGACGGTGCGTTCACAAGCGAAGAAATCCAGAAACAGCTGACTTCTGCCTATGCCCGCGGCAAGGGTTCGATCAATTCGAGCCTCTTCCTGGATGCCGAAAAGGCCGGCGTGCCGGCACCGATTATCGTTCAGATGATCCGCATGTTTTCCTACAGCGTCGACTTCCAGCGCGAAATTCACCCCGGCGACAAGTTCGAGGTCTATTTTGATCGCAAACTCGATGAAGATGGCAATGCCGTGAAGTCTGGCGACATTGCCTATGCCTCCCTCACCGTGAATGGTCGGCAATATCGCCTCTGGCGCTATGAAACAGCCGATGGCGGCATCGATTATTTCGATGACAAGGGCCAGAGCATGAAGAAGTTCCTGATGCGTACGCCCATCGACGGCGCCCGCATCAGTTCCGGCTTCGGCTACCGCAAGCACCCGATTCTTGGCTATAGCAAGCTGCATTCCGGTGTTGATTTCGCCGCGCCGCGTGGCACCCCCATTTATGCAGCCGGTAACGGCAAGATCGAGATTGCCGGCTGGGTCAATGGCTACGGCAAATATGTCCAGATCCAGCATGCCAATAATTACGAAACGGCCTATGGCCATATGAGCGCCTTTGCCCGAGGCATCAAACCGGGTGTGCGCGTCAAGCAGGGTCAGGTCATCGGGTATGTCGGCACGACAGGCCGCTCCACCGGACCACATCTGCATTATGAAGTGCATCTTGCAGGCAAGAAGGTCAATCCACTCGGCTTGAAAATGGCGACGGGCGTGAAGCTGGAGAAGAAGGAAATGGCTGCCTTCCAGGCCAAGCGCGCCTTGATTGACAGGCAGATGGCTGAAACGCCCACTCTGACCAAGGTCGCGCAGGCCAGCACAGACAAAGACGCAAGCAAGGCCAACTAGGTCGCGGGCGTCATCCCAAAGAACAAGGGCCCCTCAATGAGGGGCCCTTTTTTGCGTCGGCAGCGGCAGGACTTAGTGCAGTTTCCCGCGTACCTTCTCGACTTCTGCTTCTGAATGACCATCAATGATGATGCCGTCAACGCCGGCCGAGACCTTCACCGTCTCGCCATCCTTGATTTCACCCATCAGTAACAGATCGGCCAGCTCATCCTGAAGATGGCGCTGGATGACCCGCTTGAGAGGCCGCGCGCCATAGACCGGGTCATAGCCCGCATCGGCAAGCCAGCTTCGGGCGGCCGGATCGAGATGAATTTCGATCTGGCGATCTGCCAGCAGACGCTGCAAACCCTTCATCTGGATATCGACGATGGCGTCCATCTGCTCCCGCGTCAGACGGCGGAAGAGAAGGATTTCATCAAGCCGGTTGAGGAATTCAGGACGGAAGCGCGACCGCACCACATCCATGACCTGCTCGCGCACCTCTTCCACATCCTCGCCATCCTTCTGTTCGGAAAGATACTCCGCACCCAGATTGGATGTCATGATGATCAGCACATTCTTGAAGTCGACCGTACGGCCCTGGCCATCCGTCAGGCGCCCGTCATCAAGCACCTGCAGCAGCACATTGAAGACATCGGGATGCGCCTTCTCGATCTCGTCAAAGAGCACGACCTGATAGGGACGACGTCTGATCGCCTCGGTCAGGGCACCGCCTTCCTCATAGCCGACATAGCCGGGCGGCGCACCGATGAGGCGGGCAACCGAATGTTTCTCCATATATTCCGACATGTCGAGACGACAGATCGCCTGATCATCATCGAAAAGAAAATCGGCCAGCGCCTTGGTGAGCTCCGTCTTGCCGACGCCTGTCGGCCCAAGAAACAGGAACGAGCCGATCGGGCGATTGGGATCCTGCAAGCCGGCGCGCGCACGACGCACAGCACGTGAGACAGCAGAGATAGCCTCACTCTGTCCGATCACACGCTGTCCGAGCGCCTTCTCCATGCCAATCAGCTTGTCGCGCTCACCTTCCAGCATCTTGTCGACGGGGATACCCGTCCAGCGGGAAACGATCTGCGCCACATGGGCTTCTGTCACGGCTTCTTCGACCATGGCATCGCCTTTGCTTGCGTTTTTTTCAGTTTCCGCAAGCTTGCGTTCAAGCTCGGGAATGATGCCATAGGCAAGCTCGGAGGCCCGCTCCAGCTTGCCGGCACGCTGCGCCTGCACAAGGTCATTGCGCGCGCCGTCGAGCTCTTCCTTGATCTTCTGCGCACTAGCAAGTTTGGATTTCTCCGCCTGCCAGCTGGCCGACATGTCCGCCGAAGTCTTTTCAAGATCGGCAAGCTCGGTCTCGATTTTCTCGAGCCGCTCCTTGGACGCCGGATCGGTTTCCTTCTTCAGCGCTTCACGCTCAATCTTGAGCTGAATGACACGGCGATCAATCTCATCAAGCTCTTCCGGCTTGGAATCAACCTGCATGCGCAGGCGGCTTGCCGCCTCGTCCATGAGGTCGATGGCTTTATCAGGCAGGAATCGATCCGAGATGTAGCGATCACCCAATGTGGCGGAGGCAACAATCGCAGCATCCGTGATTCGTACACCGTGATGGAGCTCATATTTCTCCTTCAGGCCGCGCAGAATCGACACCGTGTCTTCAACAGTCGGCTCATTGACAAAGATCGGCTGGAAACGACGCGCCAGCGCGGCATCCTTTTCCACGTATTTGCGATACTCATCGAGCGTCGTCGCCCCTACACAATGCAGGTCGCCACGAGCGAGTGCAGGCTTCAGCAGATTCGAGGCGTCCATGGCGCCATCCGTCTTGCCCGCACCGACAAGCTGATGCATTTCGTCGATGAAAAGAATGATATTGCCATCCGCCGCGCTGATTTCAGACAGCACAGCCTTCAGGCGTTCCTCAAATTCACCGCGATATTTGGCACCGGCAATCAATGCGCCCAGATCAAGCGCCATGAGCTGCTTGTTCTTGAGTCCTTCGGGCACGTCACCATTGACGATGCGCAGCGCCAGACCTTCCGTGATCGCGGTTTTACCGACGCCCGGCTCACCGATCAGCACCGGATTGTTTTTCGTGCGGCGGGAAAGAACCTGAATCGTCCGGCGGATTTCTTCGTCGCGTCCGATCACGGGATCAAGCTTGCCCGCACGGGCATCTGCCGTCAGGTCGCGGGCATATTTCTTGAGCGCATCATAGCCTTCCTCGGCATTGGCCGAGTCAGCCGTCCGCCCCTTGCGCACCCGGTCAATGGCCGCATTCAGAGATTGGGCGGTCACGCCGGCGGTTGTGAGAATTTTGTGCGACTCGGTGCCCGGCAAAATCAGCAAGGCCAGCAGCAGTCGCTCGGCAGTAACAAAGCTGTCGCCCGATTTCTTGGCGAGTTCTTCTGCCTGGTCAAAAAGCTTGGCGGTCTCAGGGGCCAGATAGAGCTGGCCTGATGCCGGCCCATCCACTTTGGGGAGCTTCCCAAGCGCTGTTTCAACACCGGTCAATGCCTGATCGGGTCGCCCGCCTGCCGCCCGGATAAGGCCGGCAGCCAGTCCTTCCTCGTCATCCAGCAGAACCTTGAGAATATGCTCTGGCGTGAAGCGCTGATGATTGCTGCGCGTCGCCAGTCCCTGTGCTGACTGGATAAAGCCACGGCTTCGGTCCGTATATTTTTCGATATCCATTATATGTCCTTTTCAAGCACGCCCCGAACGGTCCTGATCAGGAGAAAATATCTCTCTGAATTTGGCACCGCGTCCTGCGCCTTTTCGATATGATCACGCCGGATTCGCCCTACAATTGAGGAAATCTGGCCTGAGACGGCCTGAAATTCAGCACCGCCGCTCTCTGGATATGGTGTTACATTGCCGCAACACAAGAGCCCGGAGCGGCACGAAACTGCGGTATTTTGTCATTCAAATGCTGAGGAACCGTTCATGACACTCGCCGCAGGCCGCGTCGCCAGCCTCTATCGTTATCCGGTCAAGGGCCTGTCCCCCGAACAGCTGGATGTCGTTGATCTTGAAAAGGGCGGCACCTTTCCCTGGGATCGCGCCTTTGCGCTTGAAAATGGCAGTCAGGACTTTGATCCCGCCCATCCAAAGCATTTCCCCAAGATCAAATTTCTCATGCTGATGCGCCACGAAGCCTTGGCAGCCCTTCAGACCCGGTTTGACGACCCGACCGGCACCCTGCACATCGCAAAAGACGGCGCGCCCTTGCTCAGCGTGGACATCACCACAGCGCAAGGCAAGAAGGCGCTGGAAGATTTCATGTCCCAATTCATGGACGGGAAATTGCGTGGCGCACCGCATCTGGCCCATGCCGCCGGGTTTTCCCATTCTGACTGCCCGGCAAAACTCGTCTCCATCATCAATCTTGCCAGCGTGGCCGAACTTGAATCAAAAATCGGGCGCGCCGTCGATCCGTTGCGGTTCCGCGCCAACATATATGTGGAAGGGCTCGACCCTTGGGAAGATCATGAATGGGAAGGGCTCGCCTTCAAT
Source organism: Hyphomicrobiales bacterium (assembly GCA_016124805.1). Lineage (GTDB taxonomy): Bacteria > Pseudomonadota > Alphaproteobacteria > Parvibaculales > Parvibaculaceae > Parvibaculum. The sequence continues at coordinate 7,213 of WGND01000006.1, forward strand.
ATTGGAAAGGTCAGGCTGCGCGGCTATGTGCCCACGGAGCGATGCGCCGCCACCAATGTGAATCCCGTCACCGCCGCCCGCGACATGGAAATCCCCAAGACATTGCTGCAGACCTATGGTCACACCAATCTCGGACTCTATGCCCATGTGATTTCGCCAGGCACGATAAGGCCTGGCGATCTCTTGAGCGATTGACGCGATAGGGCGCAGGGGCCCTGAAATCAGACGACGGGAATATTGTCGCTCTTTTCAGCGGCCGGTTCTGCATCTGCCTTCTTGGCAGGTGCGTCTTTTTTGGCCGGCGCATCAGAAACGGCCTCATCAGCAGAGTCGCTTGCCTGACGCGGCGCCGATTCAGACCCGGTCTCATTGCGCGGACGACGACGCCTGTTCTGGCGGCGGCGTGGTGCCGGGGCGTCATCACCCTGCTCAGCTGACGTTTCAGCCTGTGCCACCGGCTCACGGCTCTCATTGCCGTCGCGCTCATCGCTCTGGTTCTCAGACCGGTTAAACCGCTGGCCGCCATTGCCACGATCATTGCGATTGTTGCGGTCATTACCGCGATCATTCCCATTGTCGGAATTCTGGGCGGCATTTTCGTGATAGGGCTGACCGGGATGACGCGGCTGCTCATTATTGTCCTGCGTATCATCATCATCGAAATCTTCATCATCATCCTGCGGACGATAGCCAAGACTGTTCTGAGGGCGCGCCTGACCTTCGGTGCCAACCTGGGCGGCCATAATCAGGCGATAATAATGCTCGGCATGCTGATAGTAGTTCTCGGCCATCACGCGATCGCCAACCGAAATCGCATCGCGGGCAAGCTGCTGATATTTTTCGCAGATGTGAGTGGCCGTACCCCGTATTTTCATATCGGGCCCGTTGCTGTCGAACGCACGATTCGACGATGAGCCCTGCGGTTTCCTGCCACGTCCACGTGAACGCTTGGCGTTATTTTGCCCCTGCCTCATATGCTATACATTCTCGCTGATCTGTTGGTGTGAGGGTTTGCGATTAAGTTCGGTTTTCCCGTTATGTGCCTGTCGCGTCGGCAATACGATGCGTCCGGCCTTGGCCGGTTTTGCATCATCCTCAAGGCCGAATTCATGGCCTACAAACCATTCCGGCCCAATGCCGGATCGGTTAGTTCGGATGCGAAGAGTTTCAGGCTCTGGCTGCCTGACCGAATGGTCGGGCGACAACGTCTCTTCAATATGGCCTGCCAGGTCACTGCCTGAGGGATTGTTCTCCAGCCGTGATGTGAACCGGTAATCCCGGCCCGTCACTCTGCCCAATTAGGCGTTTGCGACAAAACATCAATAAGCGAGGCCCCACCCCTGCTTGCGTCTATGAATGAAACTTAGCCTCTAAACCGGCTCATTCCAAACATTTTTATCATCCCAAGGCTGAGATAATCAGCCTCGTGGCCACCCTGCCACGAGCACACGCCCAATACCGGCAAGATCGGGCGCGAGTTCCACGACCTCAAGCCCCGCCTCGTTAACAAGGGCACCAACATCGGCGGCCTGCCCCTGTCCCAATTCAAAAACCGCGTGGCCCCGGGGCATCAAAAGACCCGGCAAAGAGGCAATGATGGCGCGATAGGCAGCCAGTCCGTCATCACCACCATCCAGCGCGAGCACAGGGTCATGATGCGCGACTTCCGGCGCGAGAGTGGCAATATCGGCATGTCGGATATAGGGCGGATTGGAGATCACCAGATCGAATGTCGCCTCAATATCCGTCGCCCAGTTGCCGCGACGAAACCGCGCACGCTCGCCCAATCCGAGCGAACGGGCATTTTCCTGCGCCACTGAAACGGCTTCGGCGGCCACATCAATGCCGAGGCCAGATGCCTGCTCGCGCTCATGCAGAATGGCAAGGAGCAGACAGCCCGAACCCGTCCCGAGATCAAGAACCCGGGCAGGCGTCCCGTCATCAGGCAGATAGCGCAAGGCCGTTTCAACCAGCGTCTCACTGTCAGGCCGGGGGTCAAGTGTTGCCGGACCCAGCGCAAATGTCAGACCCCAGAATTCACGTGTCCCCAGTATCCGCGACACCGGTTCGCGCGCCAATCGGCGCGCTGTCATGGCATCGAGACGCGCTGCTTCTTCAGGTCGCATCTCAATCTGCGGATCCCGAATCATGTCGAGCTCGCTTGCCCCGCTCGCCGCACGCACAAGCAATCGCGCATCAAGTTCTGCCTGATCAATACCAGCCGCCCTCAGCGACGCAGCCAGCGCGCGCCATGCTTCTTCACGCGTCGGCATCAAAAGCGGCCAGACGTTCGGCCTGATCCTCTGCAATGAGCGCTGAAATCAATTCATCCAGTCCATCGCCTGCAATGACCTGCTCAAGCTTGTGCAATGTCAGATTGATGCGATGATCCGTCACGCGATTCTGTGGAAAATTATAGGTGCGAATGCGCTCAGAGCGATCACCCGAGCCGACCTGTCCACGACGATCAGCCGCGCGCTCACTGTCCACACGTTCCCGTTCAGCTTCATAAATACGCGCCCGCAAAATCTGCATCGCACGCGCCTTGTTCTTGTGCTGCGATTTTTCATCCTGCTGCGCCACCACAACACCTGTGGGAATATGGGTGATACGCACAGCGCTTTCGGTCTTGTTCACATGCTGCCCGCCGGCCCCGCTGGCACGATAGACATCAATGCGCAGGTCTTTGTCATCGATCACGATATCGACTTCTTCAGGCTCCGGCAGCACGGCAACCGTTGCCGCCGAAGTATGAATACGCCCGCCACCTTCCGTTGCCGGTACGCGCTGCACGCGATGCACGCCTGATTCAAACTTCAACCGCGCAAAAGGGCCCTTGCCCGATATCTCGGCGATGATTTCCTTGTAGCCCCCCACTTCGCCAGGTGAGGCGCTGATCAGTTCCACCGTCCAGCCCTGAAGCGAGGCATAGCGCTCATACATGCGAAAAAGATCGCCCGCAAAAAGGGCCGCTTCATCGCCGCCCGTTCCCGCACGAACTTCAAGAATGACATTGCGCTCATCCGCTGCATCCTTGGGCAGCAGCATGATCTGCACAACATGTTCAAGCTCGGGCAGCAAGGCATCAAGCCGCGTGATTTCCTCTCGCGCCATCGCCGACATTTCCTTGTCGGAGAGCATTTCCTCGGCTTCTTCGCGGGCCATACGCGCATCATGCAGTGACTGCACGGCTTCTGCGACAGGCGTCAATTCCGCCAATTCACGCGAGAGCGACACAAAGCGTTCGCGCGGCACATCGGAATTCAGTTCAGACTGGACGGCCTCGAAACGGTCGAGAACCTTGCGGAGTTTTTCCTGGGGAATCATGGGGATGAGTCAGTCAGCAAGAGGAACAGGCGCGGCAGGCAGACAATGATGCCTGGCTAATCACCCGCCAGCGCGTGGGGCGCCGCCGCCTCTTCCTGAGCCCGGGCCGCTTCGATTTCGGCGGCTTTTGCCTCAACCAGACCGACCAGATGGTCGACAATGTCCTTGTTGGCAAGCTTGTGATCGGTGACACCGCTCAGATAGACCATGCCTGAACCTGCGCCACCGCCGGTAAAACCGATATCCGTCTGCATGGCTTCACCAGGTCCATTGACGACGCAGCCAATGACCGACAGCGACATGGGCGTGGAAATATGCGCCAGACGATCTTCCAGCATCTTCACGGTTTCAATGACATTGAAGCCCTGACGCGCACAGGACGGGCAGGAAATGATCGTCACGCCGCGATGACGCAGACCAAGCGATTTCAGAATATTGAAGCCGGCATGAATCTCTTCGACAGGATCAGCAGAAAGCGACACGCGGATCGTGTCACCAATGCCCGACCAAAGCAGCATGCCCAGACCGATCGAGGATTTGATCGTCCCCGTCATCAGGCCACCTGCTTCCGTGATGCCCAGATGAAGCGGGCAATCAATCACTTCGGCAAGCTGCTGATAGGCAGCAACGGTCATGAAAACATCGGACGCCTTCACGCTGATCTTGAATTCATGAAAATCATGGTCCTGCAGAATGCGAGCATGATCCAGCGCACTTTCCACCATCGCATCGGGGCAGGGCTCGCCATATTTTTCCAGAAGATCGCGCTCCAGCGACCCGGCATTGACGCCGATCCGCATCGAGCAGCCATGATCCTTGGCCGCCTGAATGACATCGCGCACACGCGAAGCCGAACCAATATTGCCCGGATTGATGCGCAGGCAGGCAGCGCCAGCTTCGGCTGCTTCAATGGCACGGCGATAATGAAAATGAATGTCGGCGACGATAGGCACCTTGACCGACTTGACAATCTCGCTCAGCGCCGCCGTCGCCTCCTCATCCGGGCAGGAAACGCGGACAATGTCGGCGCCCGCCGCTTCAAGCGCCTGAATCTGGGCAATGGTCGCCTTGGCGTCGCCCGTGATCGTGTTGGTCATGGATTGCACGGCAATCGGCGCATCACCACCCACCGGCACAGATCCGACATGGATCTTCCGGCTGGTCCGTCGCGCAATATCTCGCCAGGGGCGAAGGCTCATGACACCACAATCATCAAAAAAGGCCGCAAATCAGCGTTGAAGAATCCCATCTGCAGGCACCGAAAGGCCTGACCGTCACGGTTCATTCTTAATATAGGCGTGCGACAGCGTCAAAACAGAAGCAATTCAGGCCCATTCGGAAGGCGCAGAGCCTATTGGACGCCGCTGACCGGCGCATTGGCCGGCACTGAATCTGCCGCCAGAGCCGGTTTGGGCATGGCCGCCAGCAGGTCGATAGCGTCCAGCGGCTTGCCCGTGAGCACCAGTGTCGGCGGACCGGTAAGGCCAAGCGACTGCCCGTCAACCAGCAGTTCAAAGGCGCTCGCATCGCGGGCAACCAGAATCACGCCAGGCTGTCCCGGCGCGCGATAGCTGTCACCAGCCTGCAATGTGCGCTCAATCAGAACCTTGCCATGGGCATCCTCAACGCGGAGCCAGGCGTCATTCTTGCGCGCGCGGATCGTCACACGGCCATCCACATTCTCGGTGCCATAAGCAACACCTTCAGGCAAAGGCGGCAGGGTCGCATCAACAGCACCCGCACCAACTGAACCAACCGAAAGGTCATTGCCCGTCTCAGGTGACACATAGGTTTCTGTATCATCCGCCACCTGATCGACAGGGTTTGGCGCGTAAACAGAAGAGGTGGCCGTCATCTCGCTGGCTGAAGGCGTCGAAGCGGATGCCGTATCGCCCGGCGTGCTCGACGCTGCCTCCGAGACTTCATTGGCATCCTCACCGGCCATCTGCTCAATACTGGAAGGCAGGGTCGGCACACGATCAGCAATAACCTGGTCTGCAGAACGGCTCAGAAGCCATCCGCCATAGACACCGGCTGCAATAATCATGGCAATGACAATGGCGCTGCCACGCGGCAACCGGCGCGTATCGCTGACCTTCGGAAAGATCAGATCGGCAGCGGCCTGCTCGACAGCGTCAATTTCCTGTTTGAAACGATCCACCACATGGCGCGGATCAAGGCCCAGATATTCCGAATAGGAACGGATGAAGCCGATGGCATAGGCCCGTGGCGGCAGATTGTCATACTGCCCCTCTTCAAGGGCTTCCAGATGATCGCGCTTGATTCGAAGTGACTGGGCGATGCTTCGCAGATCTTCACCCCGGCGCAGACGGGCCGCCCGCAGCTCGGCGCCGACCGTTTCACTCGCCTCAGGCGTCTCATTGGTAATATCACGCAAATGAAGGCGGCGACGCTCATCCGGGCGTTCATCGCTCGGAAGCATCGTGATCTTGGTCTTTGCTTTGGGTTCTTCCCCGAGTTGAGCCATGTTTGATGCGTTCTTCCCGCTTGGCGGCTAGGTCAGAGGTGGGGGCATCGTCCGAATTTATCCGGGTTCCCCGTAAAGTTTGTCTCTCCGCCCGAATTGGAAGAATAAACCAAAAGTGTTGAAATATCGCAACTAAGGAATGTCCAAATTGCACAAAATCTCACGATTTATTCAATTATCACGGACAATGCCAATTGTTTGGCCGGACCGACGCTAAACCGCAACGCCATTCTCGTCCGCAAAGCGCATCAATTCATCGCGCAGGCTACGGCCTGGCAAGGCATACAGCCCTTCCATGAAAGCAGCAAGCTTTGCGGCATCCAGGGACCGTATCATCATTTTGACCGGTCCGATGGCAGCCGGTGACATGGAGACCCGTCGCAGACCAACCCCGATCAGGGCCATCGCTTCAAGCGGCTTGCCCGACATCTCCCCGCAAAGCGTTAAAGGCACATTATGCGCGTCACAGCGCATCACAACCTGCCGCAACATATGCAGCATGGCCGGGCTCAGCAGATCATATCGACCGGCCACGCGCGGATTGCCGCGATCAGCCGCAAAAAGGAACTGCATCAGGTCATTGCTGCCAATGGACACAAAATCGACAAGCGGCAGCAGGGTTTCCAACTGCCAAAGCAGGGACGGCACCTCCAGCATCGTCCCCACCCGCAGCGCGCTTGGCACAGGCTTGTCGAGGCGCTTGAGACGATCAAGCTCCTTGTCGACAAGCGCACGTGCCTGCTGAAACTCTGACACATCAGCGACCATCGGGAACATCATCTCAAGCGTTCGCCCGGCCGAAGCCATCAGAAGCGCCCTTATCTGCTGGCGCAGGAGGCCAGGGCGATCAAGACCGATGCGGATCGCCCGCCAGCCAAGCGCCGGATTTTCCTCTTTCAGAAGCTGCGGGTCCATATAGGGCAGCATCTTGTCGCCCCCAATATCGAGCGTTCGAAACACGGTTGTCTTGCCGGAGGTGGAATCCAGCACCGCACTATAGAGTTCAATCTGGTCATTCAGCGTCGGCAAGCGCGAAGCGATCATGAATTGCAGCTCGGTCCGGAAGAGCCCGATCCCGTCAGCGCCAGATTCATCAAGATGCGGCAGATCAACCTGAAGGCCCGCATTCACAAAGAGGGATATCGGCACATTATCCGTCGTGATCGCAGGCTCATTGCGAATGGCCTTGTATTGTTCCTGCTTGCGGGCGCGGAACCGGGCCTTTTCCGAATAGGAATCGATGACCTCCTGCGAGGGCCGCACATAAATGGCGCCCGTGTCGCCATCCACGATAATGGCGTCGCCCGGCTCGATCTTGTCGAGAATGCCTTCGGCCCGACCGACCGTCGCAATGCCGAAGGCGCGCGCCACAATCGACACATGCGCATTCTGTGCACCTTCTTCCAGCACAAGGCCGCGCAGCTTGGTCTTGTCATAATCCAGCAGCTCTGCTGGACCCATGTTGCGGGCGATAAGAATGGCATCCGTCGGCAGATTGTCGCTCGCCGAGGACAGCTTGACGCCCGTGAGCTGACGCAGCAGGCGGTTGGCGAGATCATCGAAGTCATGCAGCCGGTCGCGCAGATAGGGGTCAGCGGCACGTTGCAGCCTTGCGCGCGTGTCATTCTGCACGCGTTCAACGGCGGCTTCTGCCGTCAGGCCCGTCTTGACGGCCTCGCTCATGCGCTTCAGCCAGCCGCGATCATTGGCAAACATGCGGTAGCTCTGCAGCACCTCGCGGTGCTCGCCTGCATGACTGAGATCAGCTGTTTCAAGCATGTCGTCAATCGATACGCGCAGCGCATAGACGGACTGCTCCAGGCGCTCAAGTTCCGCATCGGCATCTTCGGCAATCAGCCGCGTGACCCGGACACGCGGCTCATGCAGAACCGCATGGCCAAGCGCAATGCCTTCAGCAAAAGAGGCCGCCTGCTGGAAATAGGCCTGCCGCGCCCGGTCAGGTTCATCAAAACTCTGGAGATTGACGAGATCCCCCGCCGCCACCACTTCGGCCAAGACCATGGCGACCGTCTGCAGGGCTTCAACTTCTTCTTCCGTATAGTGACGTTTGGTACGGTTCTGGACCACCAGCACGCCAACCACGCGCCCCGACCGCAGGATCGGAACACCCATCAGGGATTTGTAGATTTCTTCACCCGTTTCCGGCCGGTAGGCAAAGCCCGGATGGGATTGCGCATCCGACAGGTTGAGCGGGCGGGCATGGGCGGCAATATCGCCGACGAGACCTTCGCCGACACGCAGATGCGTATGATGCACCGCTGAGGGCTTCAGGCCTTCAGTGGCAAAAAGAACCAGCTCGCGCGAATCGCGCATCAGATAGACTGAACAAACCTCGGCAACCATGTTGGCCGCAATCAGCACCACGATTCGATCGAGACGCTTCTGGGCGGCCTCCGGCCTCGCCATAACCTCGCGGAGCCTGCGCAGCAGAACGCGCGGACCTCCGACGGAGCCCACCATCAGCCGTTAATCCGGATGATGTGCCGGATCAGCAGACGCGGATATGACGAGAGGCAATTCATATATTCGACCTATTCAGCGTCGAGCCCATATGCCGTATGCAGGGCGCGCACGGCCAACTCGGTATATTCCGAAGAGATGAGCACGCTCACCTTGATCTCCGACGTTGTGATCGCCTGGATATTGATACCCTTGTCGGCAAGCGTCTTGAACATTGTCTTGGCCACACCGGCGTGACTACGCATGCCGATGCCGATGATCGACACTTTCACGACATTTGTATCGGTGCGCACTTCGCGCGCGCTGATATCCTGACGCACCTTCTGGATAATGTCTTCCGCCCGCGCCAACTCGGCCTGCGGCACAGTGAATGTCATGTCTGTGCTCTGCCCGTCATCGGAGACGTTCTGCACGATCATGTCCACATTGATGGAATTGTCGGCCAGCGGACCAAAGATGCGCGCCGCGACTCCGGGCTTGTCCTCAACCTTGACGAGTGTGATCTTGGCCTCGTCCTTTGAATAGGCGATGCCGCTGACAACCTGCTGTTCCACGATTTCTTCCTCGTCGCAAACGAGAGTGCCGGGAAAATAGTTCTTCGACCCATCATCATTCAGTGACGCATCAGGGGCCTCGAAGCTCGAGCGCACCTGAAGACGAACCCTGTGAACCATAGCAAGTTCGACGGAACGGGTCTGGAGAACCTTGGCGCCCAATGACGCCATCTCCAGCATCTCTTCATAACTGATCTTATCAATCTTTCGGGCCTTCGCAACGATGCGCGGGTCCGTCGTATAGACGCCATCGACATCTGTGTAGATGTCGCAGCGGTCGGCGTGTACGGCAGCGGCAATGGCAACAGCGCTGGTATCAGAGCCACCGCGTCCCAAAGTCGTGATGCGATTATCCGGCGCAAGACCCTGGAAGCCGGCAATCACGGCCACCTGCCCTTCGCCAAATCGGCGGATCAATTCGCTGCCGTCAATTTCCTGAATGCGCGCCGCCGCATGGGCACCATCGGTGCGAATGGGAATCTGCCAGCCAAGCCATGAGCGAGCCTGAATGCCGATGCGCTGCAGCTCAATGGAGAGCAGGCCAACCGTCACCTGTTCGCCAGTGGCGACAATGGTGTCATATTCGCGCGCATCATGCAGCGGCGCCATCTCACGAGCCCAACCCACGAGCTCATTTGTTTTGCCCGACATAGCGGAGACAACGACCGCCACCTCGTTGCCGGCATCGACTTCACGCTTCACATGCTGCGCAACATTGCGGATACGGCCAATATCTGCGACCGACGTTCCGCCGAATTTCATGACCAACCTGGCCATATTCACTATCCCATCCTGACGGGGACCTTGGCCACCGCCCAACAATCTCTTCAACCAGCCTTAACCAGCCCTGACGGCTCGCCCATCGACAGGCCGCAGGATGCCGTCCGGCATGCGTCGATCCGGCATGCCTCCACTAGACCAATCCTGCAGGAACGCCCTATATGGTGATCGAAGGTCAGACCGTAAACCGGGCCGAAAACCACGCCAGGGCGCGCAACGCTTAGCCAATGGCCTGACACATCGAAACGCGGCACATTCATACTCGGATGAGGCCCGTCCCGCAACCGGCACCCGCAGGGTTACCCCAGCGGATCGAAAGCAGAACATGGCCTGAAACCGGGCTAACACAGAGGAACATGCCGTGAACAGCGCCAAACAGGGCCCTAGCCATAGCCAAACACCCTCTCAGGGCCATTCCAGCCCCGAAAAGGGCAGCAGCATCGATCCGGCCGATGTCGCCCGTTTTTCGGCCATTGCCGCCGAATGGTGGGATCCAGCGGGTAAATTTCGACCGCTTCACAAATTTAACCCGGTGCGACTCACGTTTATCCGGGAGCGCGTCCTTGCCCATTTCAGCCTGAACGCCGGCGATCCCCACCCTTTCAAGGGGCTGCGTTTTCTCGATATCGGCTGCGGCGGCGGCCTGCTCTGCGAACCCATGACACGGCTGGGCGCCGATGTGCTGGGAGCTGATGCGTCCGAGCGCAACATCACAACAGCTTCCGTCCACGCCGCCGAGCAGGACCTCACGATTGACTATCGCGCGACAACGGCCGAAGCCCTTGCCGAAGCCGGTGAACGCTTCGATGTCATCCTGAACATGGAAGTCATCGAGCATGTCGCCAATCGCGATCAATTCCTCAAGGACTGTGCCTCAATGCTGAAGCCGGGCGGCATCATGTTTGTGGCCACGCTCAATCGCACACTCAAGGCACATGCGCTTGCCATCATTGGCGCCGAATATGTGCTGGGCTGGTTGCCACGCGGCACGCATCAATGGTCTCAATTCGTCACCATCGCTGAAATGGAAGCAGGGTTGGCTGAGTCGAAACTGAAACTGCTCGAACTCACCGGTGTCAGCTATTCCCCATTCACCGACAAATGGTCGCTCTCGAAAGATACCGACGTTAATTATATGGCGGTTGCCGAAAAACCGGCGAGCTGACGGGCAGACGACGCCTGCTCTTGCGTGGTTTTAATTGACCCGCGCGGCCCTCCCGACCCATTCTGGCGAAAATATTCGAGCCAATGCGGGGGGCAAACCATGGCCGGGAAACGAAATCTGATCAGGACATGTCTGATGGCGGGGATGGCGGGCCTGTTGCTGGGGCTTGCGGCCTGTGATGACAATACCAAAAGCGCATTGGCACCTGTCACGCTCGACGCGCGCTTGAGTGACATCTACAGCCAAAGCTGCATGGGCTGCCACACCGTGCCTGACTCAGGCGCCCCGCAATCCCACAACATCGCCGCCTGGGCGCCGCGCCTCAAAAAGGGCGACGACGTGCTGCTGGATCATATGGTCAACGGCTTTAACGGCATGCCGCCGCTCGGTCAGTGCTTTGACTGCAGCGCAGAAGACCTGACAACCCTGATGCATTTCATGGCGGCGCCCGCCCCTTCAGACACACCATCCGAATAAGAACAAGAGGCCTCCCATGAGCCATCTCGACCGCCGCAGCCTTCTGAAATATGCCACCGCCGCTTCCGCTCTCGCCGCAACGGGCGCAATCCCTGATATCGTGACGCGCGCCTTTGCCGACGAAGCGCCTGCGCGAAAACCACTGCCCTGGCGCAACTGGTCGGGCAATCAGTCATCAAATCCTGTCGCGCGCCTGACGCCGACCAGCGAAGACGAATTGGTGACCATCCTGAAATCAGCTCAAGCACCCATCCGTGCCGTTGGCGCCGGCCACTCCTTCTCGCCTCTTGTGCCAACCGATGGCACCTTGCTGACACTTGACCGCATGGCCGGTGTCTCGAATGTCGACAAGGCAACCCGGCAGGCCGATGTCGCCGCGGGCACACGCCTTGCCCGCATGAGCGAAGACCTCGCTGCCGACGGCCTGTCAATCGACAACCTGCCCGACATCAACAAGCAATCACTCGCGGGCGCCCTCGCCACAGCCACCCATGGCGCCGGTGCAAAACTCGGGGCCATGCCGACTTTCGTAAAGGAACTGCGCCTCATCACCCCATCCGGCGACATCATCGACTGCGATGCCGGCAACAATGCCGAGATTTTTCAGGCCGCCCGTGTCTCACTGGGGTCACTTGGCATCGTCACCCGCGCCCGCATGCAGGCACGCGATCTTTTCAAGCTGAAGCGGCGCACATGGATGCAGCCTGTCAATGAAATGATCGAGCAGCTGCCAGAACTGGCAAAAACCCATCGCAATTTCGAATTCTATTACATTCCCTTTTCCGGCATGGCGCTCGGCATCACCAATGACGAGACGGATGAACCGGTCACGCCGGCACCACCCAATGCCGATGATGACGGCGTCCTGCAACTGAAGATGCTGCAGGACTGGCTTGGCTGGTCACCCAGCCTGCGACGTTGGGCGATCCAGAAAGCCATGGCGGATTTCCCGGTCGAGGAACGCGTGGATTATGCCCACAAGACGCTCTCGACCGAACGCGGCGTGCGCTTCAATGAAATGGAATATCACCTGCCGCGCGCGGAAGCGCCCGAGGCGCTGCGGCAGATTATCAAGACAATCGAAGACAACAACATCAAGGTCTTCTTCCCGATCGAAGTCCGCACCATCGCCGCTGACGACATCTGGCTCAGCCCCTTCTATCAGCGCGACACGATTTCGATTGCCGTGCATCAGTTCCATGAATGGGACTATCACGACTATTTTGCGCAGATCGAGCCCATCCACTGGGCCCATCAGGGCCGCCCCCATTGGGGCAAGCTCAACACGCTGAAGGGTGCTGATTTTGCCAGGCTTTATCCCAAATGGGATGCCTTTCAGAAAATCCGCGCCGGGCTCGACCCGGCGGGCAAATTTCTGACGCCACAAATGAAGAGGATGATGGGGGTGGCTTAAGCGAGAGCACGTCAGCTTTCGTCAAACCGATAGGCGCGATCATGTCCAAGGCTCGGCACGCGGGCACGCGCCTCATCCACTTTCGCCATGTCGATTTCCGCCATCACGAAACCTGTTTCTTCATGCGGCAGTTCGGCCACCACCTCACCCCATGGCGCAATGATCAGGCTGTGACCATAGGTCTTGCGACCGCATTCATGTTCGCCGCCTTGCGCCGGTGCCATCACATAGCATCCCGTTTCAATCGCACGGGCGCGCAACAATATATGCCAATGGGCAGCGCCGGTCTGACGCGTGAACGCCGCAGGCACTGACAGAATGCCGGCACCATGCTGGGCCAGTTGCCGGTAGAGATGCGGGAAGCGTAAATCATAGCAGACGCTCATGCCGAGCTTGCCCCAGGGGAGATCAGCAAGCACAGCGCGCTCACCGGCTGCATAATTCCGGCTCTCGCGGTAGCTTTCACCTCCGGCCAGATCAACATCGAACATGTGAATTTTGTCGTAGCGCGCGTTCACCGCGCCATCCGGCCCGATCAGGAAGGACCGGTTGGCAAGCTTGTCATTTGACGCATGCACGGCAAGCGAACCAATCAGCAGCCAAATATGGCAATCCTTTGCCACGTCGCAAAAAACGGCAAGCGCCAGATCGGCGCCTTCTTCGCATGTCTTCTCAAATTGGCTCTGGCGATCCGTTTCGAGCAGCGACGTCATTTCCGGCGTTGCGATGAACTGTGCACCTTCGGCAGCCGCCTGCCGGATCAGCGCCGATGCCACCGCAATATTCGTTGCCACATCCCGGCAGGAGCGCATCTGGATGCAGGCAGCGGTGAAGCGGGAAGACGTCATGATGTTCGGGATTACGAGGCACCGAGCAGGGGATCAAGCTTTCCCGCCCGATCAAGGGCATAAAGCTCGTCGCAACCGCCGACATGAGTCTCGTCGATGAATATCTGCGGCACGGTGTGTTTGCCATGCGCCCGCGTCATCATTTCCTGACGCTTGTCAGGGTCCATCCCCACATCGATTTCAGTGAATTTGACACCCTTCTGCGTCAGCAGAGATTTGGCCCGATGGCAGAAAGGGCAAATCATGGTGGTGTAAATGGTCACATCGGACATGGTGAAAATCCTGAACTTGGATACCGCAATACTATACCCATCATATAGGGGTGTTTTCATCAGGCACAACCCGGGCAAGCGTCAGCACCCGCACCTCGCGCGCGCCGATCCCCTTGAGAACGCGCGCGCAGGCCTCAACCGTCGCCCCGGTTGTCAGCACATCATCCACAAGGACAATGATTTTGCCTGTCGCCCCGGAGGCGCAGACAGGATTGGCCCGAAAAGCCCCTGACACATTGCGGCGACGGGCGGTGCCGGACAGGCCGATCTGCGGTTGTGTCGGCCGGAAACGAAGCAGCAGCTCAGGCATCAGCGTCACGCCTGCAAGCTGACCGATATGACGGGCAAGTTCGGAGGCCTGATTGAACCGCCGCCAGAACAATCGCCGCCGATGCAATGGCACTGGCACAATGAGATCGGCATCGGCCAGAATTTCATGCCCCGCCCGCGCCATCCAGCGGGCAAAGGCGGGCGCCACTTCCATGCGGTCGCCATATTTGTAGCGATGGATCATCCGCGCCGCCGGCCCCTCATAGGCGAAAACAGATCGCGCGCAGTCATAGTGGGGCGGATGCGCCAGGGCCTGCGGGCTGACGATGTCCGGCCCCGGATCATAGGCAAAGGGCAAGCCGCTGACCGGGCAATAAGGCTTTTCCAGAAAATGGACTGTCTTCCAGCAATCCGCACAAAGCGTATTGACCTGGCTCACCCCTGCCCCGCAGGAAAGACAGAGAGGCGGCAGCAGAAAATCCGCTAGGCGCATGGCCAGCCACCCCGCAATCCGGATGCCGGTTCCTCGCCAATCTGCAAAGCGTGCGCTTGTTGCCATTCCCACAGCCTAGCGCCTGGGCGGGACAAGGCGAAGCATCTCTTTTCGTGCGCTTGCGCATATGCGCCCGCTTGATCATGATGCGCGCCATGCCGGACAATACCCCCATCAAACCCTTTGATCGTCAGCTCCATGCGGAACGCAAATCTCGCGCAGCGGAGACATTTGCCGATTTTGACTTTCTGATTGCCCGTGTCCGTGACGAGTTTGCCGACAGGCTGTCGCTCATCAAACGGCGGTTTGACCGCGCGCTTGATCTGGGCGCCCATCAGGGCCTGCTGGAAAACATGGCGCTCGGGGCAGACAAGATCGGCACCATTATTGCCTCGGACATGTCGCCTGCCATGCTGGCCACGCTGTCCGGGCCAAAGCTTGTTGCCGACGAGGAGTTTCTGCCGTTCAGGGAGCAGAGCTTTCAACTGGTGGCAAGTGCGCTGAGCCTTCATTGGGTCAATGACCTGCCCGGCACGCTGATTCAAATTCGCCGTATCCTTGCCCCCGACGGCCTCTTCATGGGTGCGCTTCTGGGGGGCGAGACCCTTCATGAATTGCGGCAGGCGATGAGCGAGGCCGAGATCGAATGCGAAGGCGGCCTGTCCCCACGTGTCTCGCCGATGATCGACCTGCGCGATATGGGGGCGCTGCTGCAGCGGGCAGGCTTTGCCCTGCCCGTGGTCGATAGTGACCGCGTCACCGTGCGCTACCAAAATATGTTCCGCCTGCTGGCGGACCTGCGCGGCATGGGCGAAACCAATGCGCTGCAGGAACGCCGCCGCCAGCCAATGCGGCGCGCGACACTGATGCGGGCGGCTGAAATCTACACCGCAAAATTTGGTCTGGAGGATGGCCGCATTCCGGCAACCTTCGAAATCATCACCGCCACAGGCTGGGCACCGCATGAAGACCAGCAAAAACCGCTTCAGCCCGGCAGCGCCACCACGCGACTGGCAGATGCACTGGGCACGATTGAAAAATCAGCCGGCGAAAAACCGCGCTAAAGTATGAAAAAGAGGCAGCGCAAGCCCTGTCAGATGCCGCTGATAGCCGCCGAAATCGGCACAAAGACAGCACCGATGTCCACGCCAAGAGCCGTGAGTGACGCAATGATGGTCGCCGAAACGCCGGCAACAATCAGCCCATATTCAATGGCGGTTGCGCCCCTCTGATCATGGGCGAATTCTGCAACCATATTTGAAAATTTCAACATTCGCGGCCCACACAAGTTGCGATCTAAAGCAGATCCCTCAACACCGCCACCAGTGGCTCATCCGCCGGAGGCATCGGATAGTCCGGCATCCGGCTTGGCTTCACCCAGGCGAGTGTCTGCCCCTCCATCGCCGTCGCCATCCCCTGCCAGCGCCGACAGACATAAAGCGGCATCAGCAGATGAAACGATTCATAGGCATGGCTTGCAAAAGTCAGCGGCGCAAGACAGGCCTTGGCAACGTCGATACTGATTTCCTCTTTCAACTCGCGGATCAGGCAATCCTCAGGCGTTTCGCCCGGCTCCACCTTGCCACCGGGAAACTCCCAGAGACCCGCCAGTGTCTTGCCCTCCGGGCGTTGCGCCAGCAGGACACGGCCATCAGCATCAACGAGGGCACAGGCAGCAACAAGGACCATACGCTTGATCGGCGTCGCGTCGCTTGCTGTCATTCCTTGCCCTCGGTGCCATCATGGCAGTTGCTGGTTAATGGGGCCTTGTCGACTGGGGACACGGCCACCCTATGGTAAAATTCAGATTAATCAGCTGCGATAGTCCGCATTGATGCGGATATATTCATAAGTCAGATCGCAGGTGAAGACCGTGGCCGTCGCCTTGCCCACACCGACATCAACCTCAATATCGACATTCTCGCCCTTCATATGCGCCGTCACCGGGGCCTCGTCATAGCCGGGAACAGCCATGCCGTTCTTGGCAACATCGACGCCGCCCATGCGGATGCAGAGCTTGTCGCGGTCAGCAGCCTCGCCGGATTTACCAACCGCCATCACCACACGACCCCAATTGGCGTCCTCACCGGCAATCGCCGTTTTGACAAGCGGCGAATTGGCAATCGACATGGCAATGCGCTTGGCGGCCTGATGGCTCGCTGCACCCGACACGGTCACGCGGATGAATTTGGTCGCCCCTTCGCCGTCCCGCACGACCTGATGGGCAAGATCCATCATCAGACCATCAAGCTGGGCCCGGAAGTCGCGCAAACGCGCATCCCCCGCCCGGCTGATGGGCGTTGCGCCCTGCATGGCCGCGCCGGTGGCAAACAGCAACACGCTGTCACTGGTCGATGTATCGCTATCAACCGTGATGGCATTGAAACTGTCGCGCGTACCCAGCAGCAAAAGGGTCTGCAGCACCGCACTTGAAATGGCGGCATCCGTAAAAATGAAAACCAGCATTGTTGCCAGATCAGGCGCGATCATGCCCGAGCCCTTGGCGATGCCGTTGATCGTGACTTCCTGGTCGCCGATCATCGCCTTGCGGGTCGCAACCTTGCGATAGGTGTCCGTCGTCATGATGGCGCGAGAGGCATTTTCCCAATTGTCAGGCGATGCCGCCGCAAGCGCCGTGTCGATGCCCGCCACAACAGGCGCCGGGTCCATCGGCTGCCCGATGACGCCCGTCGAGGCAATGAAGACGTCTTTCTGGCGGCAATGGCCGACCTGCGCGGCGGCAGATGCCGTTGCCTTCACCGTCGCCACACCGAGCTTGCCGGTAAAGGCGTTTGAATTGCCGGAATTGACGACAAGCATGCGTCCCAAACCGCCCTCGGTCAGATTGGACCGGCACCATTCAACAGGCGCAGATGCGGTCTTCGAGGTCGTGAAGACGCCGGCAACCTGGGTGTCTTCTGCCATCCGCACAACCAGCAGATCCGTGCGACCCTTATATTTAATGCCTGCTTCCGCCGTGCCGATCTCCACGCCGCCCACAGGCGGCAGCACCGCATATGTCTTGGGTGCCAGGGGCGAAATTTTAGATTCTGATTTGGCCTTGGCCTTCGCTTTCGCCTTGGATTTCGGTTTGGCCTTTGCTTTGGCAACATCCTTCAGCTTCGGCTTCACCGCACCAGCCACCTTGGGCGCAGCCGTCTTGCGCACCGCGCGCGGCTTCTTGGCCTTGCTATGCGCACCCGTTTTCGGCTTGGCCTTGGGCTTGGGTTTTGCTTTTGCCTTCGGGCTCGGCTTGCGCTTGGCTTTCACCGCGGTCTTCATGACGATGCTTTCCGGGATTTATTTACTGGGGTGGGGCTGGTGCCAACTGCGGACGCTGCGATGTGGCAGGCGCGGCATCCTCTGCAGTTGGAAGAGGCGTTGTTTTTCCGTCTGGCCCAACAATGTCAATCTTTGCCGATTTGCGCAATGTCTGGATCAGATCCTGACCTTCCTTGCGCACGAATTCGCGCACAACCTGATCATGCGCTTCATCAAATGTCGGCTTCTTGGCATCACGGATTTCATCCAAACGGATCACGTGCCAGCCGAACCGTGTCTGCACAGGCTCTGAAATGCCGCCCGGCTTCAGCTTGAAGGCGGCATCGGCAAATTCCGGTACAACGTCGCCCTTCTTGAACCATCCCAGATCGCCGCCATCCGCCGAGCTGCCATCCTTGGAATATTTCTTGGCAATATCGGCAAATTTGGCACCACCTTTAAGTTCATCCTCGATCTTGTCGGCTTCGGCCTTGGTGCTGACCAGAATATGGGCCGCATGGGCTTCCTTCTCGACCGGCGCCTTGCCCACCGTCTTGTCGTAATAGGCCCGCAGCGCCTTGTCGGTCGCCTTTTCGCGGATCAGATGTACCCAATAGACATCGCGCAGGACCTTTTCATTAAAATAGGTCTCGCGGCGTTTGACTTCCGGGTCATCCTCGAACTTCTTGCCTTTGGCCGCCAGCGCCACCACGCGCCGGTCGATCAGCATGCTGATAAGATACTGAAAGCGGGTCGCTTCGGGCAGGCTGGCGAGCTGGTCGCCCATCTCCTCATCAGCCAGCGCAACATCGGAAAAGCGGATCGGAGTGCCGTCCACCATCGCCACAACAGCGTCTTCACCCTGATCGACATCCGCCGCGGCCTCAGCCGCATGAGCGGGCGCCACCGGAGAGGGCAATTTTGCCGCACCATAACCAAGCCCGATGAGGGCAACAGCCAGGGCAGAAACAGCAAGCGGAGAGGTGCGGGACATGATGGAAATCCTGAAACGGAAGAACGAAAGGGCATGAACTGTCATAATCAGCGCAATATATGGCACCAACATGGCCAAAAGACGAGCAAGCTAGCAGATTGCCAACATTACCAAAAGGACAGGCAAAGAGGCCGATCCCGGACCTGCCTCACATTGACAAGGCCAGCCACCCCCCTTACATCTCCTCAGTCTTTTGGACCGCGGGTCCGGTACATCTCAGGTAAAAGCGGGACGTGCCATGGGACCGTTCCTGCAGAACCGCTACAGGGACGAACCGCAAAAGGAATATGACCTGATGGCAAGCTTGGGCGCCCTCGCCAAGCGTCTTTTCGGCACATCCAACGACCGAAAGATCAAGGCTTACATGTCGCGCGTTGAGGCAATCAATGCGCTGGAACCGGAAATCTCGGCGCTGAGCGATGACGCTCTGCGCGGAAAAACGGCTGAGTTTCGTGCCCGGCTGGCCGATGGCGCCACAACAAACGAACTTCTCCCCGAGGCCTTCGCCGTCGTCCGCGAGGCGGCCAAGCGCACGCTGGGCCAGCGGCATTATGATGTGCAGCTTGTCGGCGGCATGGTGCTGAATGACGGCTGCATCGCCGAAATGAAGACCGGTGAAGGCAAGACGCTTGTTGCCACGCTCGCCACCTATCTCAACGCGCTGCCCGGCAAGGGCGTCCATGTGGTCACGGTGAATGACTATCTGGCCAAGCGCGACGCCGAATGGATGGCCCAGGTTTATGGTTTCCTCGGCATGGAAACCGGCGCCGTCATTCACGGCATGGACGATAATGAGCGCCGCGCGGCCTATGCGGCCGACATTACCTATGCCACCAATAATGAACTTGGCTTCGATTACCTGCGCGACAATATGAAGTATCAGGTGTCCGCCATGGTTCAGCGCGGCCATTATTATTCCATCGTCGACGAAGTCGACTCCATCCTCATTGACGAAGCGCGCACACCGCTCATCATTTCCGGGCCGCTCGACGACAAATCCGACCTTTATATCGCTGTTGACGACATCATCCCGATGATCAGCGAGGAGGATTACGAACTCGACGAAAAACAGCGCACCGTCACCCTCACCGAAGAGGGCAACGAGAAGATTGAGGATATCCTGCGCGAAAAGGGTGTGCTCGAAGAAGGCTCCCTTTACGACATCGAGAACATTACGGTCGTTCATCACGTGAACAACGCCCTGCGCGCCCACAAGCTGTTCCAGCGCGACAAGGACTACATCGTCAAAAGCGACAAGGTCATCATCATTGATGAATTTACCGGTCGCATGATGGAAGGTCGCCGCTATTCCGATGGCCTGCATCAGTCACTGGAAGCCAAGGAGCGTGTCCAGATCCAGCCCGAAAACCAGACTCTGGCTTCGATCACCTTCCAGAATTATTTCCGCATGTATGAAAAGCTTGCGGGCATGACCGGTACGGCACTGACGGAAGCCGATGAATTTCTCGACATTTATGGTCTGGAAGTGCTCGAAATCCCGACCAACAAACCGATTGCGCGTATCGACACCGATGACGAGGTCTATCGCACCAGTCGTGAGAAATACAACGCGATCATCATTGAGGTTGAGGACTGCCTGAAGCGCGGTCAGCCCGTGCTCGTTGGCACCACCTCGATTGACAAATCCGAGCAGCTTTCCGAAGCGCTCAAGAAGAAGAAAATCAAGCATAACGTGCTAAATGCCCGCTATCACGAGCAGGAAGCCAATATCATCTCCAAGGCCGGCATCCCCGGCGCCATCACCATCGCCACCAACATGGCGGGGCGCGGCACCGATATTCAGCTTGGCGGCAATCTCGAGATGCGTCTGGCCGATGAAATCGCCGGTCTTGAGAGCGAAGAAGCCATTGCGCGCAAGACCGAAGAGGTCAAAACCGACATTGCCAAGCTCAAGGAAAAGGCGCTGGAGGCCGGCGGGCTTTATGTGATCGGTACCGAACGCCATGAAAGCCGCCGCATCGACAATCAGCTGCGCGGTCGTTCCGGTCGTCAGGGTGACCCGGGAAAGTCTAAATTCTTCCTCTCGCTTGATGACGACCTCATGCGCATCTTCGGCACCAACACCATGGACGGCATGCTCCAGAAACTTGGTCTTGAGGAGGGTGAGGCTATCATCCATCCCTGGATCAACAAGGCGCTGGAAAAAGCCCAGCAGAAGGTCGAAGCCCGTAACTTCGACATTCGTAAGAACCTGCTGAAATACGACAACGTCATGAATGACCAGCGCCGCGCGATATTCGATCAGCGCGTCGAACTGATGCAGGCCGATGACGTCAATGAAACCGTGGCCGACATGTCGCGCCAGGTGATTGATGAATTGATCGCCACGCATATCCCGGAAAAAGCCTATGCCGAGCAGTGGGACGTCGAGGGTCTGAAGGCCGAGGTTCTTGAATATCTCGCCCTTGATCTCCCCATTCAGGAATGGGCTGCCGAAGAAGGCATTGCCGACGAGGAAATCCGCGAACGGCTTTATGCAGCTTCCGAGCGCCATATGGCTGGCAAAGCGGCCCAGGTCGGCCCCGAAATCATGCGTCAGATCGAAAAGGGCGTTCTGCTGCAGACGCTCGACCTGCATTGGCGCGAACATCTCATGATGCTTGATTATCTGCGTCAGGCTGTCGGCCTGCGCGGCTATGGCCAGCGTGACCCGCTGAATGAGTATAAGAGCGAGGCCTTCGAACTTTTCGAAAAGCTGCTGGTGCGTCTGCGGGAGGATGTCACCCGTCAGCTGGCACAGGCCCAGTTCACCACGCAGGCCCCGCGCATCGAAGATGAGCCGCTCCCTGAAATGCATGCCCATCATGTGGATGCAACAACGGGCGAGGACGAATTGAGTGACGGGCCGCGGGCCCTGCGTCCGGTACGCAATGATACCGGCGTACCCGTGGACCCCAAGGACCCCGAAACATGGGGCAAGGTTGCGCGCAATGCCCCCTGCCCCTGTGGCTCAGGCAAGAAATACAAGCATTGCCACGGCACATTGAGCTGACGTCGAGACATCACTGACAAGAAAAAGGCCTGTGGCAGTTTCCTGCCGCAGGCCTTTTCGTTTCAGACATATTTCTCTGACTAAGCCAGATCCTTGCCTCCCAGTTTGGCAAGATCGGCTTCATAGCTGCGCCCGGCAAGATAGTAATGCCAGGCAGCCCAGATGCCGAGAAAAGCTGTCCCGAACAATGCGTAACGCAAGCTCTCGACGCCGAAGGCCGGTTTGAGCATTTCGGAGACAAAACCCACAATCTGAGGCCCAAGACCAAGGCCAATGATATTCAGCACAAAGAGCATGACGGCTGAGGCGGTTGCCCGCATGTGAATGGGTGTGAGGCTCTGAATCATGGCAAAGCTCGGCCCGAGATAGAAGGCACCAAGCACCGTCGATCCCACATAGGCAGCGAAGAGCACCGTGATATTGTCTGTCGTATAATAAGCGATGAAGAGAGGGACCGCGACGATTTTGGAAACCGCGATCACCCAGGCATTCCAGCGCATGTCATTGCGCCCCAGACGGTCGGAAAGATAGCCCCCGAACAGCGCGCCACAGCCCCCCACAAGGCCCGCGACGGGCCCCAGAAACAGACCGGCTTCCTTTGGTGTCAGCCCGTGACTGCGAAACAGAAAGGCAGGCCCCCAGACGAGACCGCCATAACCGATAAAGGAGACAAGCGTCACGCCAATCACCACATGGCGGGCGGCCCGCGTCGTCCAGAGGTGATGGAAAACGTCCTTCACACTGCTGCGATGGCTCATATCCTGTGCAATACCGTCTGCGGCACCGCGGGCGGGCTCACGCAGCGTGAAGCGCACCAGAAGGGCAATCAGAATGCCCGGCAAGCCGACAACAAAGAAGGTCGCGCGCCAGCCATAATCCTGCGCCACATAGCCCCCGACAACGAAACCGATCATCACGCCGAAATAGACACCCAGTGCATAGATGGCCATAGCGGTGGAGCGCTGTTTGCGTGGATAGAGGTCGGAAATGATTGAATGCGAAGGCGGGCTGGAGCCAGCCTCGCCCACACCGACACCGACACGGGCAATGGCAAGCTGGGTAAAATTCTGTGCCAGCCCGCAAAGCGCCGTCATGGCGCTCCACACCGCAATGGCCAGCGCAATGATGTTGCGACGATTGCCGCGATCTGCCCAAAGCGCAATCGGAATGCCAAGCGTGGCATAGAAAAGCGCAAAGGCAAGGCCACCCAGAAAGCCCATCGCCGTGTCGCTCGCTCCAAGCTCGGTCTGGATCGGCTGCAACACAATGCCCATGATGTTCCGGTCAACATGGCTTGAGGTGTAAGCCAGCACCAGAAGGAACAAGGCGTAGTGGCGATAGAATGGTGTCGATTTTACCGGTGCAACGCCGATGGCGCTGTCGCTGACCTGCTGACTCATGAAAGCCCCCCTTCATTTTTCTTTGGGTGCAGCTTAAAGAGCGTCGACCCCGCCTGCAATGAAACAAGCAGAACGCGAGCCCCGGGCCAGCATTCATCTCTGTTATTGAGTTGACGCCGTCGAATGCCATACTGGAGGCAAATCAAGAACAATCATGCCGGAGACTGCCCGTGACAACGCCCACCCCCTTCACCATCGCCATACCGCAAAGCACACTCGACGGGATCAGGTCGCGCGTTTCCGCCTATCGCTGGCATCCGGCGCCCGTTCTGGACCAAGGCACAGACCCCTGGGCCTACGGCACCGATACAGATTATATGCGTGAACTTTGCACCTATTGGCTGGATGAATATGACTGGCGGGCGGCAGAGAAAAACCTGAACCGCTTTCCCCATTTCAAAACCACGATTGACGGTCAGGAAATCCACTTCATCCATGTCAAAGGCTCCGGCACCAACCCGCAGCCGCTCTTGCTGACGCATGGCTGGCCGGGCTCGGTCCTCGAATTTTACGACGTGATCGAGCCGCTCGCCCATCCCGAGAAATTTGGCGGCAATGCCGAAGATGGTCTCGACCTCGTCATTCCCTCATTGCCCGGCTATGTCTTTTCAGGTCCGCCTGCCAAACCCGTCGGCCCGCGCGCCACAGCCGCCTTGTGGGACAGGCTGATGCGAGAGGTTCTCGGCTACAAGACCTATATCGCGCAGGGTGGCGACTGGGGTTCGCTCGTCACAGGCTGGCTTGGATATAATCACGGTACGGATAAAAAGGGCGGCTGCAAGGCCATCCATGTCAACATGAACGGCCTGCGCGCCGCTGTTGCGCCGGAGACAGAGGAGGAAATTGCCTGGGTGCAGAAGGCCGGTGCCGCCTTTGCCGTTGACGGAGCCTATCTTCAGATCCAGTCCACCAAGCCCCAGACACTTGCGATCGGTCTGATGGACAGTCCCGTCGGGATTGCTGCCTGGATCATAGAGAAATTCCATTCCTGGTCAGACCGCACGCAGGGCGAACGCCCCGGCCATCTGGAAAATGCCTTCACCAAAAACCAGCTGCTCACAAGCGTAATGCTCTATCTCGTGACGGAGCGCTTCAACACATCGATCTGGTTTTATCGTGGCTATATGGAAGAAGGCGGCATGATGGCGCCGGGCACCCGTGTCGAAGTGCCTACAGGCATGGCGCGCTTTCCGCGCGAGGCAGAGGCCTATTGCATAGGCCCGCGCAGCTATATGGAAAAGGGATTCAATATCGTCCATTGGACGGATATGGATCGCGGCGGCCACTTTGCAGCCTTTGAAAATCCCAAGGCCTTTGCCGCCGATGTGGCGTCTTTTGCAGCGAAGATGAAAAGCCTGTAATCGCCTAGCTGGCGGCAACGCGACCCATGGCGAGGAATTTCTCACGGCGCAGGCGACGCAGCGTTGACGCATCAAGCTTTTCGAGGCCTTTCAGTTCATCAAGAATGGCGTCGCCTGTTTCCTTGATCATCTGATTGCGCTCGCGATGCGCCCCGCCAATGGGCTCTTCCAGAACGCGATCCACCACACCGAGCTGGTGCAGATTCTGCGCGGTGATCTTCATCGCTGTCGCCGCTTCCTGCGTCTTGTCGGAACTGCGCCACAGGATCGAGGCGGCCCCTTCCGGCGAGATCACGCTGTAAACGGAATGCTCCAGCATCAGCACGCGATTGCCCGACGCAAGCGCCACCGCGCCACCCGATCCACCTTCGCCGATGATCACCGACACCAGCGGCACGCCAAGCGAAAGGCAACGGTCTGTTGACCGCGCAATGGCTTCGGCCACGCCGCGTTCTTCGCTTTCCGAGCCGGGATAGGCACCGGATGTATCAACCAGCGTCACCACGGGAATATTGAAACGTTCGGCCATGTTCATCAGGCGGATCGCCTTGCGATAGCCTTCAGGCCGCGCCATGCCGAAATTATGCTTGATGCGGCTCTGCGTGTCGGAGCCTTTTTCATGGCCGATAAACATCACACTGCGACCACGGAAACGACCCAGCCCGCCGAGAATGGCGACATCTTCACCAAAGGTGCGATCGCCGGCCATCGGCACAAAGTCTTCAGCCAGACGCTCGATATAATCCACAAAATGGGGACGGCGCGGATGACGGGCCACCTGCAGTTTCTGCCAGGCGGTCAGATTGCCATAGGTATCCTGCAAAAGCTGAGCGGCCTTCTGCTCAAGCTTTGCCACTTCATCACCAATGCTCACACTTGAGTCCTGGCTGGCCAGAAGCTTCAGCTCCTGAACCTTGCCCTCAAGCTCCGCGATCGGTTTCTCGAAATCGAGATAAATATGCATCTTGCGCCGGAAACTCCCACCCAATCAAAGCCAGCATCTTGGCCAGCCAACCCCTTTCACGAGATCAGCAATCAGGGAAATTGCGCGGCACACTGACCCGCCCCTGCGCCCTTGTCAACCGCAGGGCAGGCACCCTCGCGGCGACGGGTAAATACTGACAAACATTTACGAATCGAGTGTTTACAAAATCACCTGTCACAAACACAGCCCTTATTTCGTCTTGGTTTCAGGGAGCCATTCGCAAAACCCGGCTCCGGAAATAACAGGACGGAGCCCATCATGTCTTTTCTGCCCGCAATAAGCCCAAAACATGGCCACCGCCTGTTTCAGTTCATCATAGCCGCTTTTGCATTCGGTTTTCTCGTCAATGCCGCCCTCATGCTCGCGGCACCGGCCTATTGGTATGCCCAGACCCCCGGTGTCGAGCATACAGGGGCCTTTAACCCCCATTTTGTGCGCGATATCGGCCTTGCCTATCTGACATTGTCCATTATGGCTCTTGTCGCGCTTGTGCAGCCCCGTCGTGCCGTGGCCTGGCTTGGCGCCATCACGATCTATCTCGCGCTCCATGGCGGTCTGCATCTCTGGGACATTGCCGCCGAGCGGCTGCCGCCCAGCCATCTGCTGGTCGATCTGCCCGGCGTCTTTCTGCCCCCTTTCCTCACAGCCGCCCTCACATGGCGGGCCCATCGACAGGAGAAATATTATGTTAAATAGACTATTTGAACGCATGATCCGCAAAACGGAAAAGCAAACCGGCGAAAGCGCGGACTATCTGCGCGACATCAGCGCGGCCGCCCCTTCGGCTTTCTGGCGCTTCCTTGCCTTCACGCCCTTGAGTCAGCATCGCGGACCGCTGCCGCTCAACGCCGCCTGTGCGGCCCGCATCGCTGCCATTCATGCTGAAGATTGCGGGCCCTGTTTGCAGATTACGATCAACCTCGCCCTGGCGGCCGGCGCCAACCCCGATCTGCTGCGGGCGGCCGTCAATGGTGATCTTGAGGCCATGGACGCCGACTCGCGCCTCGCCTTCCGGTTTGCCGAGGCCATCGCAAAGCGGGATCTGCAATCTGAGGACCTGCGCCCTGACATCGAAGCGCGCTGGGGCAAGGCCGGCCTGGCCGAACTCGCACTGGCCATCGCCAGCGTCCGTGTCTACCCGACACTCAAGCGTACAATGGGCTATGGTCAAGCCTGCCAGCGGGTGCACATTGAGAAGGAAACGCTGGATGCCACCCTTCCTGCTCTCAGGGGCCACGCTGCATGAGCGACCAGACCGGCGCAGAACAGATTTTCCACCGGCATCGTGATCGGGCGCAGGCTGTGGCCTATCGCATGCTTGGCTCACGGACCGATGCAGAAGATATCGTGCAGGAAGTCTGGCTGCGCTGGAACCGGGCCCCACGCGACGACATCGTTTCACCCGAGGCATGGATCGTCACAACCACCGCCCGCCTGGCACTCGATCAGTTGCGCAGCGCGCAGGCCAGACGCGAAACCTATGTCGGCCCCTGGCTGCCCGAGCCCATCATCAGCCGCGAAAGAGACGCAATGCCCACGCCGGAAGATGCCTTGTCACTCGCCGATGATGTGTCGATGGCGCTGCTTCACATGCTCGAACGACTGGCGCCCGAAGAACGTGTCGCTTTTCTCATGCATGATGTTTTCGATTATGACCATCACGAAGTCTCCACGCTTCTTGGCAAATCGGAACCCGCCTGCCGCCAGATCGTTTCGCGCGCCCGCAAGCGCGTGAAAGATGAAAGCATCCGCTTCAATGCCGGACATCGCGCCCATGCCGAACTGGCAAAAGCCTTCCGCACCGCGCTTGAAACAGCCGACCTCGACGGCCTGCTCGCCTGCCTTGCGCCTGATGCAGTGCTCTATAGCGACGGTGGCGGCAAGGCGGCTGCCGCTCTCAACCCGATATATACAGCCGACCACATCGCCCGCTTCTTCCTCGGCATCAGCCGCAAAATGCCAGCCGCGCTCGACATTGCGCCGGTCCTCGTCAATGGGCAGCCGGGCTATGTGCTGCATGACGACAAGACAATTCATTCCGTCACGAGCTTTGCCGTGTCGGAAGGAAAAATCACAACCGTCTACATGATACGCAATCCGGACAAACTGGCGCGCGTCGCCAGAGACATCAAACTGGCTGAATAGTCGTCACCTGCACTCAGGCAAGGTCTTTCTTGGCCAGCGGGTGATGATCCATCACCAGTTCCTTCAGCCGCTCATCGAGCACATGGGTATAAATCTGTGTGGTGGAAATATCCGCATGGCCGAGCAT
Organism: Hyphomicrobiales bacterium; assembly: GCA_016124805.1. Lineage (GTDB taxonomy): Bacteria > Pseudomonadota > Alphaproteobacteria > Parvibaculales > Parvibaculaceae > Parvibaculum. The sequence goes on from WGND01000006.1 coordinate 35,068, forward strand.
TTGCTGAACGGCGCGCAGATCAGCCCCGTTTGCCAGAAGATGACTGGCAAAGGCATGGCGCAAGGTGTGCGGTGAAACGGCTTCCGTCTCAAGACCAGCCGCCATGGCGACATCCTTGAGAAGCTGGGCAAAACGGTGGCGCGTCAAATGACCCTGCTGACCGCGTGAAGGAAAGAGCCAGGGCGATACACGATCACCAAGGCGCTGCGCGCGAAGCGGCAGATAATCGTCAATTGCCGTACGCGCCGCATCCGATAGCGGCACAAGGCGATCGCGTCCGCCCTTGCCACTCACGGCAAGGAAGCGGGCATCGCCGCGAACCGCAGAGACAGGCAGGCCGACCAGTTCGGAAACACGCAAGCCCGTGGCATAAAGCACTTCCATCAGGCATATCAGCCGCGCCCGCTTATAGGCTTTGGCAGAGGCTTCCTGCGAACGACCATCCTCGCTCAGGCGCGCTGCCGCCAGCAAGGCATCCACCTCGGCCACGCTCAGTGTCTTGGGCAGGGCGCGGGCGCGCCGTGGCCCTTCAATGGAGCCGCAGGGATCATCACTGCGCACGCCTTCGGCAAAGAGAAATCCATGAAACTGGCGAATAGCCGAAAGACGCCGTGCCGCTGTCGAAGGCGAGAGACCCTGCGCGGCAAGCGCATCAAGATAGGCACGGATATCACCCGCACTTGCCTTGTCTATTTCGACTTTTCGGTCAGAAAGGAACCCGGCAAAATCGCGCATGTCACGCTGATAGGCATCAAGCGTGTTTCGCGCCGCGCCACGCTCGGCACTCAGCATTTCAAGAAAAGCTTCAATATGTCGAAAGCCGGGATTTGAGGGGGAAGTGAACTCTACTGTCATAATGTTTATCCGCGTCCGGCACGACTCCGTGCCAAAAGTGCTTCGGTAGCGAGACGCCTCGCCTCGCTATCGAGATGCACGGCCCTGAGACTTGCGACAACCTGGGCAACAGCACGGGGATGAATATCCTCAACGCCATCAGCACCAAGCGCATCAATTGCAAGCATCACTGTTTCGCCCACGACCCCCCGTCGTGAAGCGACGTCCAGTTGAGTAAGTACAACCTGTGCGGGCATTCTGCCCGTGACTGTCGGACTGACATCAACAATTGTCTGCCAGATATCACCTGGCAATGTTTGCCCCAGCGCGTCCCGCAGCATCGCCTCTGTCATGGCGAAGCTGCGAATTCGAGACTCGCCTGAACTTAAATCGGCGCGAATATCATTCGCGATGGCGTCCATATCCTGGCTGCCTTCAGGCGCGCTCAGTCCCATGATCGCACCCAGTTCACGCGCATTGCGGCCGATGCCACCGCCTTGCGACATCAGCTTGAACCAGCTTTCGGCGCGCGGCTCGTCACCGATTAACAGATAGGCACGCACAGCCGCCGGTGCGAGGTCCTTCATGGCCATTGAAGGCGCTATGCTTGTCATAACGGGCAAATAGGCCTGAACCGTCGCAAAATAAAGATGTCCTGCTTCACCCGTCGAGAATGCCAGACGAATAAGGTTAATTCGCGTCTCGGGCACCGCTTCGGCAAGGGTCGCCTGATAAAGCAGGGCTCGGCGCATGGCGGCGCTGGCGGGAAACTGTGCCGTTTGCAGTCCGTCAAAATCGACCTGCGTAAAGGGCGGCAGCTTATAAAGATCGACGAGCTCCTGACCGGTCATCAGACGCAGCATGACCGCACGCTCCCCCGCCAGGATGCGGGTTTCGGCGGAGAGGCTTTCGTCGCGCGCCAGCCACAAAAGCAGCGCCGGCGCAGCGATGGAGGCCGCGTCAGCGGGCAATTCGCGCTCGGCCAGCCGATAATAGGAGGCATCCATAATGCTGAGTTCGGCCGGATCAGCCGCTTTCAGCTTGATGCCGTCAATGGCCTGCCCGGCCAGCGAATAGAAAAGCGGATCATCAAGCCCTTCTTCGCGGGCGAGATCGACCGTCAGCATGGCAACCGGCTTGTTGTCCGCCCGTATCTGGCAGAAGGCGCTCAGCTTGATACTGAATGCCGCCACCTCGTCATGCGCCGGATCATTTCCGGGCGGAATATCCGACAGCATGGCGCAGGCCTCGTCCGGCTTTGTGGCGGCAAGCGCTGCACGGGCATGTTCAATTGCCACGGAAGGGGTTCTGTCACGCGAGCCATTATTGGCCAGTTCCAGCGCGTGGGGCACATCGCCCGCGGCAATCAGGCGGTTAAGGCGCGTGGCCAGCATGGAGGGGCCGCCAGCCGCACCGGGCGGCGGTTCAGCTCCCGTCAGCAGAAGGCGTCGAGCAAGGTCCGACATCACAGGCGATGAGGTCGCCACCGGCATGTTGGCGAGATATTGGTCGATGTCGGCACGTGTCGCGCCATCCCACATGTCAGCGCCAAGCGATCCCTGCTGACTGTCAATGAGCCCCGTGCTCGACATATCGACGGTGCCGAGCGTGCCCATGACGATGCCGCCGGAACTCCCGCCCGGAACGGCGCTGATTTCACGGCTCGTTGGAACTGCAGCTTCCGCCTTGCCTGTCGGGTAAAGTGTCATGGGCGCTGAAGGTGCCGCATCGAGGGCAGGCATGGCGTCGCCATCCACAACGCCCTCCGCGCCCGGCACAGCCGAGGGTGTCTGCGGCACTTCCACGCCAGGCGGAACAATGCTGCGCGGCCCGGCGACCGGGCTTTCGGCAAATGAGGGGGCTGCAAGAACGACCCCGACAGCGGTTATCGCAATCAATACCGCGCGCATATGGCTCAGCCCTTCAATCATACTTACAGGCACATTTACCTTGGAAACTGGCCATCCGGGAGAACCTTCACCATCTCCTGGCTGGGGGGTGCCGCGACTTTACCCAGATACACGACCCCACCCAGACCACCCAGAATGAGGAGGGCAACCAGAACGAGCAGGATGGTGGATCGACCCATAATTTGTCTCCCGAGAGCAGAAAAGAGGCTAGTGCGTCCGTCATAACATGCGCACCGCCAGGGTACGTCTTGCATTGGAAGTGCCCCACTCACAGACTTATGGTGTGGATGCGGCAAAATTTGGGCGTGACGAGGACCCCCGGAACGCCTATCTACGGACAAAATATGCGCAAACCATGTTAATAATTAGCAATTAAATGCATAAAAGCTGTTCCGGAATGCCGCCTCGGCGCTGGATCAGGCATAGTCAGGAGATGTCAGCTCGCAACCGCAATCCACTCAGCAAGGGCCTGAAAACCCCTGTTTTTGCCTCTCGGCGCGGATGCCCGCAGACAACAGGCCATGACCAGCGACATATCAGATAAAACCAATTTGGAAGATAAAGCCGGTAAAGCTGGGGCTAGCGATCAGCCATTGCCGCTGTCACAGCGGGCCATCGTGCTTGTGGGCCTCATGGGCGCGGGCAAAACCACGGTCGGGCGTCGGCTGGCCCAGCGCCTTGGCCTGCCCTTTGTCGATGCCGATGTGGAAATCGAAAAGGCTGCGGGCGAAACCATCCCTGAGATTTTCGAAAAACATGGCGAGGCCACGTTCCGCGATGGCGAACGACGCGTGATCGCACGCCTGCTGCATAATCCCCGCCAGGTGCTAGCGACGGGTGGCGGCGCCTTCATGGACCCCGAAACCCGCGCCAATATCGAAGCGCGCGGCATCTCGGTTTGGCTGCGCGCCGACCTTGAAGTGCTCATGCGCCGTGTGCTGCGCCGTGGCAATCGTCCCCTGCTCAAACAGGCCGACCCGCGTGCCGTCATGCAGAAGCTGATGAGCGAACGCTACCCGGTCTATGGCACAGCCGATATCACCGTAGACAGCGTTGAGGGGCCGCATGATCATGTGGTGGAAGAAATCATTGCGCTTGTCGACGCTTTCCAGAACGGCGAAACATCAACACATGAAGAGAACAAGTAAGAGATGAGCACCGCCCCGAACCGCACCGTAAGAGTGGAACTGGCTGACCGCGCCTATGACATTCATGTCGGCCCCGGTCTGCTGGCCAATGCGGGCGCGCATCTCAAGCCGCTATTGCGGCGGGCACGCGTCGCCATCATCACCGACAGCCATGTCGCACCCCTCCATCTGGCGACGCTTCAGAAAAGCCTTGATGCGAAGTCAATCCGCCATAACAGCCTCACATTGCCCGCCGGCGAAGCCACCAAATGCTTTGCCGAACTCGAACATGTGAGCGGCTGGCTGCTTGACCAGGGGATCGAACGTGGCGACCTTGTCATTGCTCTTGGCGGTGGCGTGATCGGCGATCTCACCGGTTTTGCAGCATCCATCCTGCGGCGTGGCGTCGATTTTGCGCAGATCCCGACAACCCTGCTCTCGCAGGTCGATTCATCGGTTGGCGGCAAGACCGGCATCAACACGCCACAGGGCAAAAACCTCGTCGGCGCATTCTACCAGCCCCGCCTCGTACTCGCCGACACCGACGTGCTCGACACATTGCCCCAGCGCGATTTCCTTGCCGGCTATGCCGAAGTCGTCAAATACGGCCTTATCAATGACCGCGACTTTTTTGACTGGCTCGAGGCAAATCTCGATGCCCTGAAATCAGGTGATCAGGCGGCGCGCATTTATGCGATTGAAAAAAGCTGCCGGTCAAAGGCCGCCATCGTTGCCGCCGACGAACGCGAAAGCAATGTGCGCGCACTGCTCAATCTCGGCCACACTTTCGGCCATGCACTGGAAGCTGCCACCGGCTTTTCCAATCGTTTCGTCCATGGTGAAGGTGTCGCCGTCGGCATGGCGCTTGCTTTCAATCTCTCGGCAAAAATAGGCCTGTGTCCGACACAGGATGCCCTGCGCGTGACACGTCACCTTGAACGCGCCGGTCTGCCATCCACGCTTGCCGACGTCCCCGGTCCCCTGCCCGAAGCCGACGGGCTGATCAATCTCATGGCGCAGGACAAGAAGGTCGTGGATGGCAAACTGACTTTCATTCTGGCGCGCGGCATTGGCGAGGCCTTTATCACAAGGGATGTCGCCATGGCGGACCTGCGCGCCTTGCTGTCTGACAGAAAGGCTGCCTGATGCTGACCGCGAGTCTGGGCATTACCATCGCCATCGTCTTTTTCCTGCTGATGCTGTCGGGCTTTTTTTCGGGCTCCGAGACAGCATTGACGGCCGCCTCACGCGCCCGCATGCATCGTCTGGCGCAGGAAGACAACAAACGCGCCGCGCTGGTGCTGCGCATCACCGACAATCCCGAACGTCTGCTGGGCGCGCTTCTGCTGGGCAACAACCTTGTCAATATTCTTGCCTCGGCGCTGGCAACAACCATCTTTCTTGAGCTCTTTGGCGATGCCGGTGTGGTCTATGCCACGCTGATCATGACGGCGATGGTCGTGATATTTGCCGAGGTTCTACCCAAGACACTGGCCATCACCAATACCGACCGCTTTGCGCTGACCGTTGCACCGGTCGCGCGTGTTGTCATGCTGGTCTTTGCGCCCATCACAGGTGCGGTGCAATTCATCGTGCGCACGACCCTGCGTATCTTCGGTATCAATATCAGCGAGGGGCAGCTTGTCCTTTCCGCACATGACGAAATCCGTGGCGCCATCGATCTCCACCACAGTGAAGGTGGCGTGGTCAAAGGTGATCGCGACATGCTGGGCGGCATTCTCGACCTGCGCGATCTCGACGTCAGCGACATCATGGTGCATCGAAAAAACATCACCATGATTGATGCCGACAACAGCAATGACGCCATCATTGCCGAAGCGCTGGCCTGCCCCCATACGCGCATTCCGCTCTGGCGCAATGACCCGGAAAATATCGTCGGCATTCTTCATGCCCGCGATCTTCTGCGCGCGCTTGCCGAGTCAAACTGGAATCCGGAAAAGCTCGATATCCTCAAAATCGCCATCAAGCCGTGGTTTGTGCCCGATGCAACCGCGCTGCAGGATCAGCTCAACGCTTTTCTGCGGCAGAAAACCCATTTCGCCCTCGTCGTGGACGAATATGGCGCCCTGATGGGTCTGATCACGCTGGAAGATATTCTGGAGGAAATCGTCGGTGAAATATCTGATGAACATGACGTCGACATGCAGGGTGTCCGCGTTCAGACAGATGGCTCCGTGATCGCCGACGGGTCGGTGCCGATTCGCGACCTCAACCGGTCGCTCGACTGGAACCTGCCCGATGATGAAGCCACCACCATTGCCGGGCTCGTCATTCATGAAGCCCGCACCATTCCCGATGTGGGCCAAGCCTTCACCTTTTATGATTTCAAATTCGAAATCATGCGTCGTCAGCGCAACCAGATTTCACAGCTGAAAATCACGCCTGTTCGTCCAAAAGCCAGCGAAACGAAGGAATAGCCGCCTAACTGGCCCTCTCGGCATCGGCCCTGGCTTCGGCAGGCGTCAGCGTGCGCATGGCGAGCGCATGAATGGGATTGCCGATTTCCTCGGCGAGAAGCTGATTTACCATGCGCTGACGGGCCACACGCGATTTGCCGTCAAAAGCTTCCGAGACGATGAAGAGCTGGAAATGCGTCTCCACGCCGGGGCGATGACCGGCATGCCCCTTGTGTTTATGTGACTCATCTACAACATCCAGCTGCTCCGGCAGAAGCGCGGCCTGTAATTTTTCTCGAATGGTGGTCGCAACAGACATATTTCACCCTGTAGACTACGTAGCCCTGTTCATCTGCGGCTCATGGTTTATTGTTTCCGCCCCTGAGCCAACCAAATAATTAGGTGTGAAGCTGACCTCGAAATATTTTGATTCCATTCGCATCGCGCCCCGCAAGCAGCGTGGTATCGAAAAATCGTCCCCGGGCGACCCGACGATGCGGAAAAATGAAAAACGCTGTGAATGGGATGGCTGCAGCCAGTCCGGCAAGCATCGTGCGCCCAAAAATCGCGCGACGGCCGGCGCCAATCCGTCGGACAAGAGCGCCTATCAGTGGTTCTGCGATGCCCATATCAAGGAATTCAACCAGCATTACAATTATTTCCAGGGCATGAGCGATGGCGATATTGCCGCTTTTCAGCGCGATGCCCTGACCGGCCACCGCCCCACCTGGGGGCTGGGGCAGAACGCCGCCAACATGCCCAACTCGGATGGTCGGGTAAACCGCCTCAACAAGGGGGCCGCCTTTCGCGATGCCTTTGGCCTGTTTCCCGATGAAGATGGCAAGCCGCGCACAGGCGGCGACAAGCCCGGCCGCCGCAAGCCACGGGTGCTCGAACAGCAGGCGCTGGACACCATGGGCCTTGACGCTGGTGCCTCCTTGAACCAGATCAAGGCTAGGTATAAGGAACTCGTCAAGAAACATCACCCTGATGCCAATGGCGGTGACAGGTCTGCTGAAGAGCGTTTACGCAAGGTCATTCAGGCCTATACCTATCTGAAGAAAAGCGGCTACTGCTAATCCTCCGGAGCCTCCCGGGCCTCCATCTGCCCCACCCGCTCCTTTCACCCTGCAAAACGCGGGAAGAATCGGGTCAAAACTTGCGTCTGCCGCCCTCCATGTTGGAAGATGCTGAAAATATTGCGACGGCACAAAGCACCGTCCCGGACGACCGAGCCCCGGTCGCCTGATGTCACAAGATTGAACACACGGAAGTAGGACAGAATGAGCGTTGACGTCACTGGCAGCATGTCTCAGGCACTCCCCGACACGAAGATCTCGGTCCGCGACGTCTTCAAGATTGATGTCGATCTGGAAGTCCCTGCCTTTTCGCAGCCCAATGAGTATGTCCCCGATTTCGATCCGGACTATCTTTTCGACAAGGACACGACACTGGCCATTCTGGCGGGCTTTGCCTTCAATCGCCGCGTGATGATCCAGGGCTATCACGGCACGGGCAAATCGACCCATATCGAACAGGTCGCCGCACGCCTCAACTGGCCTTGCATCCGCATCAACCTCGACAGCCATATCAGCCGTATCGACCTCATCGGCAAGGACGCCATCGTCCTGCGCGAAGGCAAGCAGGTCACCGAATTCCGTGAAGGCATTCTGCCCTGGGCGCTACAGCACCCGGTGGCGCTTGTGTTTGACGAATATGACGCCGGTCGCCCGGATGTGATGTTCGTCATCCAGCGCATTCTGGAAGTGGCCGGCAAGCTGACCCTGCTCGACCAGAACCGCGTCATTCGCCCTCATCCGGCGTTCCGTCTTTTTGCCACCGCCAACACGGTGGGCCTCGGCGACACATCGGGCCTCTATCACGGCACGCAGCAGATCAATCAGGGCCAGATGGACCGCTGGAACATCGTCACCACGCTCAACTATCTGCCGCATGACGAAGAAACGGCCATCGTGCTCGCCAAATCCAAGGCCTATGACAATGAGAAGGGCCGCAAGCAGATTTCAGCCATGGTGCGTGTCGCCGACCTCACCCGTGCGGCCTTTATCAATGGCGACATCTCGACCGTGATGAGCCCGCGTACCGTGCTGACATGGGCCGAGAATGCGCAGATTTTTGGCGGCGATATCGGTTTTGCCTTCCGTCTCACCTTCCTCAACAAATGTGACGAACTTGAACGCGCCACTGTGGCCGAGTTCTATCAGCGTTGTTTTGGCGAGGATCTGCCTGATTCTGCCACCAACATCATGGTTGCCTGAGGCGGCGCCTTTTTCGTGAATGTGGAGCGGGTGCCCTGAACGCAAGCAAGGGCACCGGGAAGACATGAGTAATAGCAAGGAAGGCCCCATCGAACCCTTCAAGCGAGCCGTGACGCTCGCCATGCGGACGATGGCGGAAAATCCCGAACTTGCCGTAACCTTCGGCACAGAACCGCCCGGCCTGCGGGGCCTTCGCGCGCGCCTGCCGCTGCCGAGCCGTGCCCTGCCGCCTGAGGAAATTGCTCAGGTGCGCGGCGTGGCGGACTCCTATGCCCTGCGTCTTGCCCATCATGACGAGAAAATCAACGCCCGCCTTCAACCGGAAGGCGGCAATGCGCTTGCCGTCTTCGATGCGGTCGAACAGGCGCGTTGCGAAGCCATCGGCGCCAACCAGATGGCGGGCGTTTCAAACAATCTGACAGCCGCCCTCGAACAGCGCTCCAAGGCGCGCGGCTATGCCAATGTGAAAACACGTGACGAAGCCCCCCTCGCCGAAGCCGTCGCCATGATGGTGCGTGAGAAACTGACGGGCGAAATTCCACCGGAATCCGCAAGGCACATGGTTGATCTGTGGCGTCCCTGGATTGAGCAGAAAGCCGGCCCCGATCTTGATCGCCTGATGGATCTGATCGACGACCAGAATGCCTTCGCCAAGGCGGCCCGCGACATCATTGTTGATCTCGACATGGGCGACGAGCTGGGCGAGTCGCCACAGGATTCCGCTGACGACAATAATGACGAAGAGGGCGACAGCGAGGAAAGCTCGGAAGAAAGCCAGTCCGGCGAAGCGGAGGAAGCCCAGGGCGCCTCTGCCGATCAGGTAGAATATTCCGACGGCGAAGGTGAAGAAGGCGAAGAACAGACCGTTGAAATCGAGGCAGATGATGTCGAGATCGAAGGCGAAAGCGACGAGACCTCTGATGGCCAGCAGCCATGGCGGCCCAATAACGGTACCGATCAGGGCCGCGAACCCGCCTACAAAGTCTTTGCCACCCAGTTTGATGAAACCATCGCTGCTGAAGACCTCTGTGATCAGGAGGAACTGAACCGCCTGCGCGCCTATCTCGATCAGCAGTTGCAGGCCATGCAGGGCGTTGTCTCGCGTCTGGCCAACCGGCTTCAGCGCAAGCTGCAGGCCAAGCAGAACCGCACCTGGGAATTTGATCTGGAGGAAGGCCTGCTCGATGCCTCGCGCCTGACACGCGTGGTCACCGATCCGCTACACGCCCTGTCCTTCAAGATGGAACAGGACATGGATTTCCGCGACACCGTGGTGACGCTGCTGCTGGACAATTCAGGTTCCATGCGTGGCCGGCCGATCACGGTCGCCGCCATGAGTGCCGATATTCTGGCACGCACACTGGAACGCTGCGGTGTGAAGGTTGAAATTCTCGGCTTCACGACGCGCGCCTGGAAGGGCGGACAGTCCCGCGAAAGATGGCTCGCCGAAGGCAAGCCCGCTTCACCGGGCCGTCTCAATGATCTGCGCCATATCATCTACAAATCCGCCGACATGCCGTGGCGCCGTGCGCGCCGCAATCTCGGCCTGATGATGCGCGAGGGGCTTCTCAAGGAAAATATCGACGGCGAAGCGCTCGTCTGGGCGCATAACCGTCTGCTTGGCCGTCCCGAACAGCGCCGCATCCTGATGGTGATTTCGGACGGCGCGCCCGTCGATGACTCAACGCTTTCGGTCAACACAGGCAATTATCTCGAACGTCATCTGCGCAGCGTCATCGAAATGATCGAGGAACGCTCACCCGTCGAGCTGATTGCCATCGGCATCGGCCATGATGTGACGCGCTACTATCGCCGCGCCGTCACGATTGTGGATGCCGAGCAGTTGGGGGGCGTGATGACGGACCAGCTCGCCGCACTCTTTGACGAAACACCCCAGCGCGGGCGCAAGAAGCAGGCGCCCCGATCCGGCGGCAAGCCCGCATCGGGTAGCAAATCATGGCAGGTCGCCTAAGCGCAGGCAGCCAGACCCACTCCCTTCTGGCCGCGATTGCTGCAATGAGCATGGTGAACCTCACGATGGGCATCACCTTTCCGCTCACCGGCATCATTCTGGCGCGTCAGGGTGTGGAGCCCGGCATGATCGGCCTGAATGCGGCCGCTCAGGCATTGCCCGTCTTTTTCATTTCGCCGCTAACCCCGCGCCTGCTGGGTGATTTTGGGCCTGCCCGGGTCATGCTGTTTGCCTTGCTGCTTACCGCCGCAGCCGTGCTCTTCATGGGTCTTTTCCCCGATCTCTGGGCCTGGTTTCCCCTCCGCTTCATACTGGGCAGCGCGGGCACGCTTCTCTGGGCGACAAGCGAAGCCTGGATCAACGCGCTGGCAACGGAAGAAAAACGCGGACGCATCCTTGGCTATTACAGCGCGGCGGCCGCCTTCGGCTTCGCGCTCGGCCCGACGATCATTGTCGTAATCGGGACAACAGTTGTCCCGCTGCTCGTCGGCGCGGGCCTCATGTTCATGGCGGCAGCTCTTGTGGCCACAGCCGACCGAGAAGAAAACCATTTTGAGCATGAGATCGGCGCGCCGAAGAAAGCCGGTCTCTGGCATCTTGTCTGGATTGCGCCTGCTGCCCTGCTCGTCAATTTTTTCTATGCGGCGGCCGGCGAGTCCTTCACCACCTTCTTTGCCATCTACGCCGCCCATTTCGGCGTGATGGAGCAGAAAAGCCTGACACTGCTGACCATCGCGGCCATCGGCGCGATTCTCATCCAGCCTCTGATAGGCAGACTGGCCGACCGCTATGATCGTCTCATGCTGCTGGTCCTGCTGACCGGGGCCGTCATCACCTGCAACATCCTTTTGCCCTTCACCATGCATCATGTGGCGCTGGCGGGACTGGTCATCTTCCTGGAGGTGGGGCTGGCCAGCGGCTTGTTCACCGTCGGCATGGTGCTGGTGGGCGAACGCTTCAAGGGACAGGATCTGGCCGCCGCCAGCGCCTTCACCACGCTCATGTGGGGCTTTGGCGCCTTTGTCGGCGCGCCTCTCTCGGGTCTGGCCATGCAGCTCTGGACACCACATGGGCTCTTCGCCTCAATTGTCCTGATCTATGGCGTTTATGCGATCTTCCCGCTGCGCGCCTGGTTTGCAGAGCGGGCGGTGCGCTGAACGCTTGTAAGCGGCCATTGCCTCGATATGATGCCTGCCGACACGATACCCAAGCCATAAGGACGACATAGTGAGTTTCGATCATAGTGCGTGGACGGTTCGGCTGCTTTTCTGCCTTGCCGCCTTTCTCCTGATGGCCGCCCTGCCGCTTCAGGCAGAGGAAACGACACCACCTTCCATCGAACTCGCAACCCACAGCCTTACCTGGAACAGCAAAGACCCCGCCGATCTGAGCGCGGGCGAAATGCGCTTTGCCGGCGGCATCGAGATCAGCTCCAGCGACAGCCGCTTTGGCGGCTGGTCGGGGCTTGCCGTCAGTCAGGACGGCGACACGCTGGTAGCAATTTCGGATACAGGTCTCTGGCTCACGGCACGCATGCTTTATGATGAAAAAGGGCGGCTCTCCGGCCTCGTGCAGGGCGTCATCGCGCCCATGCTCGACCAGAAAGGCAAGCCCCTTGAGGGCAAGATGCTGGGCGATGCTGAAAGCCTCGTTATTGATGGCGACGACATCACCCGGGGCATGGCCTATGTGAGCTTTGAGCGCGCCCATCGCATCTGGCGCTATGATCTGTCGAAAAACGGCTTTGCCAGCCTGCCCGATCAATTGCTGACACAGAATAATTTCGGACGGCTGGCCGCAAATGGCGGCATCGAGTCGCTGGAACTGTTGCCGCCCAAAAAGAAGGGCGGCGACCCGCGTCTGCTTGCGATAACCGAAGACACGCTCGATCCGCGCGGCAATATCATGGCTTTCATCGCCAATGGCCGGAAGCTGACACGCTTTTCACTTCGTCCAAACGGCCCCTACAAACCCACCGATGTTGCGCGCCTGCCCTATGGCGATCTGCTGGTGCTCGAACGCCGCTTCTCTCCGCTCTCAGGCGTCGGCATGTCATTGCGCCTTCTGAAAGGGGCAAGTCTCAAAGAGGGCGCTGTGCTCTCGGGTACACTGCTGGCCGATTTCAGCCAGCTCTATGCTATCGACAATATGGAAGGCATGGCCCTGCGCCGGGATGATGAGGGAACGCTCTGGCTCTATGTCATATCCGACGATAATTTCAATCCGCTGCAGCGCAGCCTGCTGCTGATGTTCCGGCTCGATCCGAAAAAGCTCAAGCCCCGCCAAATCCCGGCAACGGTCGAATAGCGCCACGCAGCAATTGCGTGGGAATGAGTTGCAGCACGGCCCAGCAAAAGGCCAGCCCGGCCTCCACCATCAGGCGCTCGGCAAGCACGTCATTCCATTGCAGGGCCGCGCGCGCATTAAAGGCGACCGAAAACACCAGCCCGCCGATCAGCGACGCCAGAAACGGCGCCTTCCACCAGGGAATGCCACGGAAATTGTCGAAAATGGCAATCGCAACAAGCTGGCTCAGAAAGAGAGCGCCCACAAAGGTCGCAGCAATGCCATAGGGGGCGATATCAGTCTGGAAATCGTCAATCATGGCCTCGGCAAGTGCCCAATAGATAAGGCCCGCCAACGCGATCCAGCTCAACAGCACGGCCCACAGGCTGATGGAGGGACCATAGCGACGCCCGATCAGATTGAGCAGCACAAACACGCCCGGCACCAGCAGATAGCCCCAATTGAGCCAGCCCGGCATGGTGAAGGCCGGCTCGATGGTCGGGAAATAATCGACAAGAAAATGGAGGTCGCTTGCAGGCGTGGCACGCAGCCACCAAAGGCCCAGAAAAAAGCCGACAAGCATCAGGACGGGCAGAACCAGACGAAAAACCGCTTCGCAGAATTTTGCCCAGCTGCTCGGTCGCGAAACCGGCACCCTATCCACACCACCGTCCAGCATTGACGCCCCCTCAAACGCAACAGCCGATAGCTTAGATCATTTTGGCAAAAAATGGAGCCTGAAACGCAAAACGGGCAGCCCGAAGGCCACCCGTTCGCAAATCATGGTTACCAGCTGCGGTTCAGGCAGCAGCGGCTTCGCGCGCCTTGAGAATATCGCGCTTCAGGCGCTGGGCCTTGATCGAAAGCTGGCTGTCGGAGGCTTTGACGAGGAACCCGTCAAGACCGCCATTATGCTCAACCGAGCGCAGGGCATGCGCCGTAATGCGCAGACGATACTGGCGACCCAGCGCATCGCTGATCAGCGAAACCTGGCAAAGATTCGGCAGGAACCGGCGACGCGTACGATTGTTAGCGTGGCTCACATTGTTGCCGGTCAACACGGCCTTGCCGGTCAGTTCACAACGGCGGGACATAGGGACTTCCTTGCATAATCAGATATCGCGAACCGGCAGGTTGCCCTGCGGCCTCACCCGATACCCTCAGGTTTCATAAAAGGGAGCATAAAGCAGCGGATAAGACGCGCTCCATGCAGGCGCGCACGTATAAAAGGCGGGAGCCTGCGCGTCAAGCCTCTTTCAGGCTTTACCCGGCCCCATGACAAGTGCCAGAAGCCTTTGCGCAGCGGCAGTGGGCGTGGTTTTGCCCGCGGCAACATCGGCTTCGAGATCAGGAATCAGGGCCGCCCCTTGCGGATGGGCCTTCAGTGCCGAAAAGAGGCCCTCGCGAATTTCAGTCCACATCCAGGCTTTGGCCTGTGCCCCGCGCAGGCGATCAAGCTCGCCAGCCGCCGTCATGGCCTCGTGATGGGCTGTTACAGCCTCCCAGACATCATCCACGCCTTCCTTGCGCAAGGCGGAGACAAGCTTGACCACGGGCCTCCAGCAGGCGGATTTCGGCTTCATCAGGTGCAGGGCGGCCTGATATTCCATCTGGGCGCGTTTTGCCGCCGGAATAAGGTCGCCATCGGCCTTGTTCACTACAATCAGATCGGCAAGTTCCATAATGCCGCGCTTGATGCCCTGCAGTTCGTCACCGCCACCTGGCGACAGCAGTAGCAGGAACATATCCACCATATCGGCAACGGCTGTTTCGGATTGCCCCACGCCCACGGTCTCGATCAGGATCACGTCAAACCCGGCAGCTTCAGCCAGCAGCATGGCTTCGCGCGTCCGCCGCGCCACACCCCCCAGCGTGCCGCCGGCCGGTGAGGGCCTGATGAAGGCATTGCGATCGCGCGCCAACAGCTCCATGCGGGTCTTGTCTCCCAGAATGGAACCACCGGTGCGGGCAGATGACGGATCGATCGCCAGCACGGCCACTTTGAGCCCCTTACCCGTCAGATAAAGGCCGAAAGCTTCCGTGAAAGTCGATTTGCCGACACCCGGCGCGCCGGACAGCCCCACACGGATCGCACGCCCTGTATCAGGCAGAAGCTCGGCAAGCAGCGTCTGGGCAACCGCCTGATGATCGGCGCGTGTTGACTCAACCAGCGTGATGCCACGCGCCAGAGCCGAGCGGTCGCCATGGCGGATGGCCTGCGCCAATTGCGCCGGATCGACCTTGCCGCTCAGAGAGGCCCGGCGCTGAGCCAGTTTTTGTTCTGTCGTCAATTGCATGGTAATTTGCATACAGGCACGCCCCCAAGCCGTCCAGTCGGCATATGCAAAACAAGGGCAAAGCCTGCAGTTTTCCGTTCAGATGTCGTTCAGCCAGCTTGGCGCATAAAGGACGATGTTCACTGGAACAGGATGGCTCACATGAAAAATTTCCGCCCCGCTTCTGATTATTTTCGCAAAACAGCCCTCACGGGGCTGGCAGCGCTCGCGCTGGCCGCCATCTCCCCAGTGACCGCCAGCGCCGCCACGCTCCAGAGCCGCACCGGTCTGGAAGCCCCGTCCCTGAGCGCGCGATACACCATCTATGTCGGCGGCTTTCTTTTTGCCCATGGCGATCTGGACGCCCGGCTTGCCGGTGATGGCTACAAGATGCGCGCCCTTATTACGGTCGCAGGCATGCCGAGTGCTTTTTTCGACAGCAAATGGGATCTGACCAGTCAGGGCCGCCTGAGCAACGGCAGGGTCAGGCCGGTCCATTACGTGTTTAATTCCATCGAAAAAGACCAGACCAAAAAGACCATGCTCGACTATGACGCGCAGGGCACGCCCAGGCTGACAATGGACCCGCCCCAGGACGTGAAGGACAAGGTCCATGCGTTCGAGCGTCGCAACACGCAAGACCCGATGAGCACCTTCCTGCTGCCGGTCAAGGCCGATGGCACCAATCCCTGCGAGCGCACCACCGCCATCTTTGATGGCAAGCGCCGCTATGACCTGCAGTTCAGTTTCGACAGGGAAGATGTGATCACGACACGGAACAAGGGCTATAGCGGCAAGGCGCTTGTCTGCACGATCACCTTCAAGCCGGGTACGGGAACCGAGCGCAAGAAATTCACCAGCATGCTGCGCACCAACCGGGACACAAAAATCTGGTTGGCGCCGATGGATGGCGGAAGGGTTTATCTGCCTGTGAAACTGGTGGTGAGTACGCCGCTCGGCGGCGCTGTGATGGAGGTGACCAGCCTGCAGCAAATCACCCAGCAGGCCAAAGCCGATACAGTCACGACCAAATAAATTCATCCCCGACAAACGAAAACGGCCGCTTCTGAAAAGAGGCGGCCGTTTTCTTATTTTCGACGCTTGACGATCTGTCCTGCCTCAACCTTGAGAAGGCGCAACCGTTCCAGCAAGGCATCGTCCGGCTTCATGCCGGATGCCTCAAGCTCTTTCAGCAACCCGTCGAGGCGCTGATAAAGCGTGTCGTAATAGGTTTCTTCACGCGAAGGCTCAAAAACAGCCTCCTCGCTCAGGCCTCGTGCAGATTGTGCACGAGCCAGATTTTCGTCGGTGCCCACTCGCACCTCCAATGGATCTCTCAGTGACATTCTGTGACAGAGGCGCGCTGTTCGGGGGAGGGGGGGAACGCATCATCTGTCTGGCAAATCCCAGGGGCGGCGTCTTGGAGATCGTTAAGGCGCACGCGTGATTTGCCGTACCGGTCGCACCGGTCAGTGGCCCTGAAATACGCAATGAAAGTGGCTAAAACAAGTTCAGTTATTGCTTTGTGCCACTATGACGCAGCGCAGCAAAATTTGCCCATCAGACGAGCAAATTCAAGTCCTGCACAGCCGCTGGGCAATCGCTGAAAAACACCAGGGATCAGGCGGCTTTATTACGCTTTGCACGGATGAGTTTGAGCACTTCGGCCGCCGCCACCGGAATATTCGTTCCAGGTCCGAAAATAGCTGAGGCACCAGCTTTTTTCAGGAAATCATAATCCTGGGCCGGAATCACGCCGCCACAAATGATCAGAATATCGTCGGCGCCCTCATCCTTGAGGGCCTGCGCCAATGCCGGCACAAGCGTCTTGTGGCCGGCCGCCAGGCTTGAAATGCCGATGACATGGACGTCGTTTTCAATGGCATCACGGGCAGCTTCTTCCGGCGTCTGGAAGAGCGGCCCCACATCCACGTCAAAGCCCAGATCGGCAAAGGCCGTTGCGATCACCTTGGCGCCACGATCATGACCATCCTGGCCCATCTTCACAACCATGATGCGGGGACGACGTCCCTCTTCCGCGGCGAACTCTTCGATATCCTTGGCGATGCTCATAAACCCGTCATCTCCCTCATAGGCCTGACCATAGACACCCGAGATGGACTTGATCTCGGCGCGGTGACGACCGAAAACGTCTTCCATGGCGTCGGAAATCTCGCCAACCGTGGCGCGGGCCCGGGCCGCATCGACAGCCAGTGCCAGAAGATTGGCCTTGCCGCGTGCGCCCTCGGTGAGAGCCGCCAGCGCAGCCTTGCATTTGGCCTCGTCGCGCGAGGCGCGGATTTTCTTCAGCCGTGCGACCTGAGACTCACGCACCTTGGCATTGTCGATATCCAGAATATCAATCGGGTCTTCCTTGGCCGCGCGATATTTGTTCACGCCGACAATGACCTCTTCGCCCCTGTCGATGCGGGCCTGCTTGCGAGCGGCGGCTTCCTCAATCTTGAGCTTGGGCATACCCGTGGCCACAGCCTTGGTCATGCCGCCAATTTCTTCCACTTCCTCGATAAGCTTCCAGGCCTCGCTTGCCAGCGAGTGGGTGAGGCTCTCGATGTAATAGGAGCCGCCCAGCGGATCGATCACATTGGTCACGCCTGTCTCATGCGCGATCACGAGCTGGGTGTTGCGCGCGATACGGGCCGAAAACTCGGTCGGCAGGGCAATGGCTTCATCCAGTGCATTGGTGTGCAGTGACTGGGTGCCGCCGAGCACGGCGGCCAGTGCTTCGATTGTGGTGCGAATGACGTTGTTATAGGGATCCTGTTCCGTCAGCGACACGCCGGATGTCTGGCAATGTGTGCGCAGCATCAGGGACTTCGGATTGGTCGTGCCGAATTCGGTCATGATGCGTGTCCACAAAAGACGCGCTGCGCGCAGCTTGGCGACTTCCATGAAGAAATTCATGCCGATGGCAAAGAAGAAGGACAGGCGCGGTGCAAAATCATCCACGCCGAGCCCGGCCTCCAGCGCCGCGCGCACATATTCGCGACCATCAGCCAGCGTGAAGGCAAGCTCCTGCACCTGCGTCGCACCGGCTTCCTGCATATGGTAACCGGAAATGGAGATGGTGTTGAACTTCGGCATATGCTGCGAGCAATAGCCGATAATATCGGCAATGATGCGCATGGAGGGCTCGGGCGGGTAGATATAGGTGTTGCGAACCATGAACTCCTTGAGAATGTCGTTCTGGATCGTGCCCTGCAGCTTGTCGGAGCTCACGCCGGCTTCTTCTGCCGCAACAATATAATTGGCAAGGATCGGAATGACCGCGCCATTCATCGTCATCGACACCGACATCTCATCAAGCGGAATCCCGTCAAACAGGATTTTCATGTCCTCAATGCTGTCGATGGCCACGCCCGCCTTGCCGACATCGCCGACCACGCGCGGATGATCACTGTCATAGCCGCGATGGGTTGCGAGGTCGAAGGCCACGGAGAGACCCTTCTGGCCGGCCGCCAGATTGCGGCGATAGAAAGCGTTGGATTCCTCAGCTGTGGAAAAACCGGCATATTGGCGAATGGTCCAGGGACGACCGGCATACATGGTGGCCTGCGGGCCCCGCGTGAAAGGCGCAAAGCCCGGCAGTGTGTCGGCGTCATAGCCCTCAGCGGCCAGCTTTTCCAGATCGGCAGCAGTGTAGAGCGGCTTGACGTCAATGCCTTCCGGCGTTTTCCAGATCAGCGATTGAACGCCTGCCCCTTTGGTCTGCTTTTCAACCGCAGCTTCCCAATCCTTGAGCGTCTTCTTGTCAGCCATAATCTCTGCTCTCATCCGAATATCAATGGCCCCCGCTCAGCTGCGAGCGCCTGTCTGAGCCCCATGTTAGGTCAAGTGTAAGTGTTCGGCCACAAAAGGAAAATCGGCGCGGAGTATCGTGGATGCATCACCGCCGGTCAAACCGGGGCCTGAAGGTCCCGAACAAGCCCAAGCCGCAGTAGCGTAAAGTTGAGCGATGCACGGCCCCATCGTCGATCAAATGATGATCAACAAGGGTCGCATCTCGTCAAACCAGAGCCTATGCTGCTGGCAACAAACGAAGGGCCACCCTTTAAGGCGGCCTTCACTTGAGGGAGAACGAACCGACATGACAGCCATCTTCAGGGCCCCGGCACGGGCGCAGGCATTTCTCTGGGTCAGCATTGCGCTTGCGCTATCAGCTTGCGGACAGGTTGGTGCCAGAGCCCGCGATGCAGATGGACACGTGATGCCGACACTTGCCGAACTTGACCCTTCAAGCTCGCTTTACGCCTCCGCCATCAACAAGGCAGGCAAGGGCGAATGCAGCAATGAAGTGCTTGATGTCATCACCTGCTTTGCCTATCGCGGGCATGGCTATGAGGGGGCCCAGACCGTGCTCGGGCAATGCGATCTGCGCAACGGCAAGAACGAAGAAGGTGTTGAATGGCTCAAAAGAGCCGCCAATGCCGGTTGGGCCGATGCCCAGCTCTCCCTGTCGCGTGTCTATTTCGAAGGCACACATGTCCCCAAGGATATATCGCAAGCCGCACGCTGGGACCTGCTCTATCAGCGCAATCCAGCCCTCATCTCGCTTGGGGCGACGCCCGACCGCAGTGTCAACCAGATGATCAGTCGTGAAATTAGCGCCAGCGAATTTGAGGCAGCAAATGCCTCACTCGTGAACTGGCGCCCGAGCTACTGGACCCCGTCGGGCAAGCTGGATGCCCGCGTGGAGGAAACCTGCAAGGTCAGCAATCGTTCGCAGGTCTACCGCCCTGTCGACATTGATAAATATACAACCCCTGATCCTTACTGAGTTATTTGCTCGACCCGACTAAAACGGCGAGTTTTTACCGTTTAGACATATTTTACGCTCGTGAGCCTAGTCTCTCATTCTTGGGAGGACGGACAGGCTCTGCCGCGAATGAATGAGCAGGCGACCCTCGTCCCGACCTGCGCCATACGGTCATTGCTGACCGTTGCGCAAACCGGAAACCGAGAGATGCAGGCTTCAAATACAAGGCAGCAACAAATACGCCTGGAATTGCTTCAGTCTCTGATGCAGTCGCAGAAGTATGGCGCCGAGCTGGGCGTCCTTCTTTCCGGTCTCTTCTGTCTTGGTCTTGAGAGCAATTGGCCAATATGGGTCATTGACGGCTGGTTCCTCATGCAGCTGTGCCTGCAAACCAGCTATGGGCTCTTTCTGAAGCGAAACCTCAGGGATCCCAATCTTCTTGAGAAGACGGAGAGCACCACCAGAAAACTCACCGGATACTTCGCACTGACGAGTGTCGGGTGGACGGTGATGATTCCGCTTTTCTGGATACCGGGAAATGACTCGCAGAACCATGTTCTGCTCACGATCATGATCGTACATTCCCTGATCTCTGCCCTGACGGTCTATCATGTCCGGGCATTCAGCATCGCGCTCGCTCTGCCTTCGTCCATCATGTCGGTCTTCCTGTGCTTCTTCATGCTGGATGATTTCTTCACCATTTTTGGCTTGTGCCTGGTGGCACTCTTCATCAACGTTGCTTATGGGACGGCATCAAAGCGCCTTGCCGCCGAAGAAACCATCAGACTCCGTCTTCGCAATGCCAATCTCATAAGGGATCTGGCTGCCGCCCGTGATCTTTCCGAAATGGCCCGCAATTCGGCTGAAGAGGCAAACGATCTTCTGCTGGCCCGTGAAAACAGATTCCGGGCGCTGGTCGAAAATGCCTTCGACATGATTCTCGTGACCAACAATGTGGGCGTAATTACCTACACCACACCATCTCTCAGCCGTCTGGGCTTTGATCCTGAAACCATCATTGGCCAGAACGTCAGGGACCTCCTGCCGGCAGATGACTTCAGCGAAATCATGCGAAAAGAAATCGACGAGGAAGGGCGCACCAGCAAAATCCGCCAACGCGAATTCTATGTGAAGGAAAACGGGTATAATAAGTATTACCTGAAGGCGACCATCACGGACATGCGTGATGATGACAGCATCCAGGGCTATGTCATCAACATGAGCGACATCACCCAGCGAAAACGCAATGAACATGATCTGGAAAATCATCTCCAGGTCCTGCAGGACCTCACGCAGGGACGTCCCCTTCAGGAAGTCATGACCCGCCTCGCCCTCGGCGCCGAAGCGACCAACAGCACCGCGCGCGCCGCCGTATTCCTGATTGATGAGAACAACAATCTGTCTGTCTGTGCCGCGCCCAGCCTCCCCGCCAGTTTCCATCGTCATATCCTGCGGGTATGGGACAATCACCAGAACCGTCTTTTCGGTAAAGCTGCGATGGCAGGTCAGCGTATCATTACAACCGATCTGCAGAACCCGGAGCACGGGGAAGATATTGCAGAAATGGCACGCGAAATTAATGCACAAACGATCTGGTTTGAGCCGATTATCGGGGCCAACGGGAAAATAGTTGGCAGTATTGCGCTCTATTTCCAGGACAAGAAAACGCCTGATACGACGGCCATCAACTTCATGAAAAGCGCCTCTCATGTCGCCAGCATCGCCGTGGAGCGGCGACGGGCGGACAAGGAATTGCGGCGCGCAAAGGAAGCCGCTGAACTTGCCAACCGGTCAAAGACAAAATTCCTCGCCAATATGAGCCATGAACTGCGCACCCCCCTCAATGCCATTATCGGTTTTTCCGAAATCATGGAGAACAACATGTTCGGGCCCCTTGGCTCGGCGCGCTACACCGAATATGCCACGGACATCAATAATAGCGGCAAACATCTTCTCAGTGTTATTGACGACATTCTGGATATTGCAAAAATTGAAGCAGGGCAGATGAAGCTTCATGTCGAAGATGTCGATCTGACCAGCGTCATCAACTGGTCGGTGGATATGGTCCGCTCACGGACCAATGAGAAGCATCAAAGCATCAAGCGCCATTTGCCCGACAACCTGCCCGCGCTCAAGGCCGACCTGCGCGCGATGCGTCAGGTCATGCTCAACATCCTCTCCAATGCGATGAAATTTACACCCGCCCATGGCGAGATCAGCATCTCCGGAAATATTTCCGATGACGGCAATCTTGTCATCACGGTTGCAGACAACGGCATCGGCATCCCGGCTGACAAGCTGGAGGAAGTGCTGCAACCTTTCGGGCAAGTGGACGATGCCGTATCACGCCAGCATGGCGGCACAGGCCTCGGTCTGCCAATCACGAAATCCCTGATCGAATCCCAGGGCGGGCGGTTTTATCTTGAAAGCGAAATGAACAAGGGCACGCGGGTCATCATCGTCTGGCCGCTCTCCCGTTTGCAGCTTCCCCAATATCCCGAGTCGAAAGCAGCAGCCAGCTAAGCCGCCGCCTTTCACAGAGACGTCATTCAGCCGCTTTTTTCCGCGCGGCTGAACCACCAATCATGCCGAACAAATGCCCGCCCACCTTGCGAATCTGGATTTCTTCTGCACCTTCGGTGATGCGATAGCGCCGATGGTGGCGATAGATATGCTCAAAGGGCTTGTGGCGCGAATAGCCGATGCCGCCATGCACTTGCATGGCCAGATCTGCCGCTTCGCAGACCAGTCGATTTGCCCGGTAGTTGCACATCGACACCTTGTCCGAGAGATATTTGGCCACATCGGGCTTAGACATCTGATCCATCTGCCAAGCTGTCTTATGGATCAGGCTACGGATCATTTCACATTCGGTATGGGCTTCCACCAGTGGAAACTGGATCGCCTGATTGACCGCCAGCGCCTTGCCAAACGGCTTGCGCATCTTGGCATATGCCACACTTTCATTGATGCAGAACTGCGCGGCGCCCAGGCTGGAGGCGGCCTGACGAATACGGTTTTCATGCACAAAATGCTGCGCCAGTTCCAGACCGCGATCAGGATCACCCAGAATTTCGGTTTCCGGCACAAAGACATTCGTGAAGGAAACGCGTGGATGATCCGTCGGCATGTTGAAGGTCCAGAGATATTCTTCAATCTTCACGCCAGGCGCATCACAGGGCACGATAAAGCAGGAAATGCCCATGGCATCGCCATCCTTGCCGCTGGACCGGGCAAACACAAAATCATGCGTCGCCACATGCATGCCCGTGTTCCACATCTTCTGGCCATTGATGACATAGCCGGCCACGCCGTCGCGTGTTTCACGCCGGGCATGAGTTTCCATCCATGTGGCGTCTGACCCATGATCAGGTTCGGTCAGACCGAAGGCAATGCGCACCGACCCGTCCAGCGACCCCCGGATGAATTTCTCTTTCTGCGCCTCGGTGCCAAAATCGCGGAACATGAACACGGTGGGGAAATTGCCGACAATCGAGCTTTCATTCTGAAGATCGTTTTGGAGACCAAGACCTTTGGCCGCGAGATGCTCGCGAATGACGGCCATGCCGAGATTGGTCCCGTCCTTGCCACCATATTCCTTGGGCAGCGCATAGCGCAGATGGCCCGCCTTGTCGGCAGCCCGGCGCATCTCCCCCAGAAGCTCTTCCCATTCATGGCGCGGCAGGCCCTGATTGTCCCAATCCGTGCGGGCATGCTCGCGGCGGTGATCGAAGAAACGGATATTGTCGTCCCTGTTCTCGATGGGCTTGATCACCTTCTCGATAAAGTCATCCAGTTCGGCAAGATAGGATTCGATTTCCTTGGGAATGGTGAAATCCATGAGGGTCTCCCTGCTGGCCGGTTTCGGCCTGTTTTATATTCTTCTTGCCTCCACTATAGAGCGCCAAAGCGGTCTGAACAGACCCCTATATGCAGTCATGGGTGCCTGAATTCATTAACGCCGCGTCCGCCTAAGTTCTTGGTGAACCACAAGATTTAGCCGTGAACGAAGACAGAAAACACCGAGGTCACCGATTCGGACCTGATTCGTTCGGGCTCCATTCCAATTCTTAACGCGTCATTCCTTAACGTCACCCGACGCTATATCTAGTTCGAGCCGCCGCCCGCCTATTCGCTTGCACCCAACCGCATATTTGCCGAATGTGCCTCCTGATCATGAGTAACCCCCAGCGTCCCCAGGACGGCCCCCTCAATCGCCAGGCGGTCTCCCCCCTTTCCCGGCTCACCAATGAGCGACGACGGATCACGGCTGTGCTGGGCCCCACCAATACGGGCAAGACGCATCTGGCCATTGACCGTATGACGGGTCATGCCTCCGGCATGATCGGCCTGCCGCTCCGATTGCTGGCGCGCGAGGTCTATGACCGCGTGGTGCGCATCAAGGGCGTCAAAGCCGTGGCGCTGATCACGGGCGAAGAACGCATCTTGCCGCCGGAAGCGCGTTATTACATCTGCACCGTTGAAGCGATGCCGCTGCAGATCGATGTCGACTTCCTGGCCATCGACGAGATTCAGCTCGCCGCCGACCGCGAGCGCGGCCACACTTTTACCGATCGCCTGCTTTATGCCCGTGGCCGCCATGAAACCATGATGCTGGGCTCCGAAACAATCCGCCCCCTCATCCAGAAACTCCTGCCGGACACGATCTTCATCAATCGGCCCCGCTTTTCAGAGCTCACTTGGACCGGAGCCAAAAAGCTCACGCGACTGCCGCGCCGCTCAGCCATTGTCGCCTTTTCTGCAGACGCCGTTTATGCGCTGGCCGAGTTGATCCGCCGCCAGCGCGGCGGTGCAGCCGTTGTGATGGGGGGCCTGAGCCCGCGCACACGCAATGCCCAGGTGGCGCTTTATCAATCGGGCGATGTGGATTTCCTTGTCGCAACCGACGCCATCGGCATGGGCCTCAACATGGATGTCGACCATGTCGCCTTTGCCGCGACCGAAAAATTTGACGGGCGAGAGCACCGTCCCTTGCGCGTTGCCGAACTTGCCCAGATCGCCGGTCGCGCCGGGCGATACATGAATGATGGCAGTTTCGGCATCACCGGTGATGCAAGTCCACTCTCAGATGAGGTGATCGAGCGCATTGAGCAGCATCAATTCGATGCCGATCCGGTGCTGCAATGGCGCAATCCCGATCTGAAATTCGAAAATATCGACGCCCTCATGCGCTCCCTTGAAGTGCCTCCGGCCCGCTCAGGGCTCGTCCGGGCCCAGATTGCTGCCGATCTGGAAGCCCTGACCCGTATGAGCCGCGACCCCGACGTTCAACATCATGCGCAAACGCCACAGGCGATCCGCAAATTGTGGGAAGTGGCGCAAGTGCCCGACTTCCGCAAGACATTGGCTGGCGAGCATGCCACTTTGCTCACGCGCCTCTATCTCTTTCTGATGGAAGGAGATAAACGCGTGCCTGAAGACTGGCTTTCAGGTCAAATGCAGCGTGTTGACCATACTGAAGGCGACATTGATACGCTCTCAGCGCGTCTTGCCCATGTGCGCACCTGGACCTATGTGGCCAATCGATCTGATTGGCTGCATGATCCTCAGCATTGGCAGGAGCGCGCGCGTGCGGTAGAGGATAGGCTATCCGACGCTCTGCATGAGCGACTGACCCAGAGGTTTATCGACCGACGGACCAGTATTCTCATGAAACGTCTGCGCCAGAACGAGGATCTTATGGCGGCGGTAAATCTGGACGGTGAAGTTTTGGTAGAGGGCGAATTTGTTGGCCGTCTGCATGGTTTTGTGTTTGTGCCCGATCCGCGTGCGGAAGGCGAGCACGGTAAAGTGCTGCGCGCGGCCTCCGAGCAGGCCGTCTCGCTGGAGATCACGGCACGTGCCGCCCGCATCGCCGCTGCACCCGATGCCGACATCACCTTATCCGAGCATGGCCGCCTGATCTGGGACGGCAGCCCCGTCGCCCAGCTCAAGCTGTCTGACACCGCGCTCAACCCGCGCATTGAACTGATTGCGGGCGAAGAATTGCAGGGCAGTTTCCGCGAAGGCGTGGTGACGCGTCTGGAAAACTGGTTCAAGCAGCACATCGCCACTGTGCTGGCGCCACTTGTCGCGTTGCGCGATGCCACCGATATTGAAGGATTGGCGCGCGGCATCGCGTTCCGTCTTGTTGAAAATCTCGGGTCGCTTCGTCGCGATCTCGTCGCCGAGGATGTCCGTGCGCTCGATCAGGCCGCCCGCGGCCAGCTGCGCAAACACGGCGTGCGCTTCGGCGCCTATTCGATTTTCCTGCCCGCCCTGCTCAAACCCGCCCCGGCGCGCCTGCTGATGACACTGTGGTCGCTGACACGCAAGGATGCCGAAGGTGTCGCCCTCGACCCGCTTGCCGATCTGCCGCAGCCGCCAACACCGGGCCTCACATCCGTGCCGGCGGATCCGAACGCACCGGCAGGCTTTTATGATGCGCTGGGCTTCCGCGTCTGCGGCACGCGCGCTGTGCGCATCGACATGCTGGAACGCGTTGCCGATCTCATCCGGCCCGTGATTGCCAACCGCATCTATAATGGCGGCTTCATCGTCACGCCCGACATGATGTCGCTTGTCGGCTGCTCAGGCGAAGAATTTGCGAGCCTCCTAAAAGGCCTTGGCTATCGCGCGCAGATCGAAAAGATCACGCCCAGGCTGCCGGAGCCCGAAGCGAAAACAGCTGAAACACCAACACCACGGGCCGGCGCCACTCAAACCTTACCTGATGCGGCTGCCCCAGAAGCGGCAACAACAACAGAAGCCCCTGTCGCCGAAGAAGTAGCAGCGTCTGAAACGCCTGCAACAGATGCCGCCGCACCGGCAGAAGAGCCAGCCGCTGAGCCGACGCCTGTTGAAGCCGCGTCTCTCGAAACGGCATCGACAGAAACCGATGCCGCGACCGCCACAGCCGAAGCACCCGTTGAGGCGGCAGTTCCTGCCGAGCCGGTGGAACTGGAAATCTGGCGCCCTGTCCGCCGCAACAAGCCGCAACAGCAGAACCGCGCCCGCCGTCGACCCGCCGCCCGCAGCGCCGATGCAGCGGCTCCCGCCGAAGGGGCCGTTGAGGGCGAGAAGACAGATGCCCGGCCGCGCCGCGATGCCCGTCGCGACGGCAACAAGAGCGAACGCCCCAACAGAAACAATCAGGACCGCAATGCCAAAGGCGGCAAACCCCAGGGAAATCGCGACGACAATCGTGGTCCCAAGGGCCGCAACGCGGGCAAGGGTCGCAATGACAAGGACGGCGGCTCGAAGGGCTATCGCGATCCCAAGCCCAACCGGCGCGAACCCGATCCGGATTCACCATTTGCAGCGCTCGCCATTTTGAAAGAGCGCGGTCTGGGCAAGTAATTCATGGCCGGAGAACCGATTCAGCGCCTTGACCGCTGGCTCTGGTTTGCCCGTTTCCTGAAAAGCCGTACCCTTGCCAGCACACTTGTTCAAAGCGGTAAAATCCGCCTCAATGGGGAACGCGTCGCCAAGGCCGCAAGAACGGTCAAGCCCGGCGATGTGCTGACCTTCCCGCTGGGTGACCATGTCCGCATCATCCGCATCATTGATCCGGGCACGCGGCGTGGACCTGCCAGCGAAGCCGCCTTACTTTACGAAGACCTAGCCCCGCCCCAGCCCCGCCAGACCCGGTCCGAACCGCCCCCCGGCCACAGGGACAGCGGCAGCGGGCGCCCCACCAAGAAAGAACGTCGGGAGACCGACGCATTCAAGGGACAAGACACATGATGAATGCCATCAAGGCCTTTTTGATGGGCCCCGAGAAAGAAGCCATTGATGAGACGCAGGCCACCCATATCGCCGTCGTCGCCCTGCTCGTGCGCGCGGCGACAAGCGATGCCAATTTCGGCGATGACGAACGACAGGCCATCCGCGCCATCGTGGCTGAATATTTCAAGCTTTCCGACGCCGAAGTCACAAAACTGGTGGCCGCTGCCGAAGATGAGGAGGCCGAGACCATGGACCTCCACCGCTGGACCCAGGCCATCAAGCGCCATTACAGCGAAGAAGAACGCATCGGGCTGATTGAGAAGCTCTGGGAAGTGGTATATGCCGACGGCAAATTGGATGATTATGAAGCCAATCTGTTGCGGCGCGTCGCTGGCCTGATATACGTTCCCGACCGTGAGTCAGGACAGGCGCGTCTCCGTGTCATGTCCCGGCTAGGAATTGGGTCCTCAGAGGAACATTGAGGCCCCGCTCAAGACCCGCGCAAAGGGCTGCCCGCAGCCGGCGCTATTGGAGAGTGCGATGACTTACATTGTGACGGACGCCTGCATTCGCTGCAAATATATGGATTGCGTGGAGGTATGTCCCGTGGACTGCTTCTATGAAGGCGAAAACATGCTCGTCATCCACCCCGATGAATGCATCGACTGCGGCGTTTGCGAGCCTGAATGCCCTGCTGAAGCCATCAAGGCCGACACTGAGCCCGGCCTGGAGAAATGGCTGGAACTGAACACCGAATATGCCTCCAAATGGCCCAATATCACCATCAAGCGGGACGCCCCTGCCGATGCAGATGATTTCCAGGGCATGGAAGGCAAATTCGAGAAGTTTTTCAGTGAGGAACCCGGCGAGGGCGATTGATCCCCTGCGGGCAGCTTTCGGCTGATCCGCGCCAAAGTGTCACAGGGATGACCGGTGTAAATGGCTGTGCCGGACGCACCCGTCCGGCAGGCCGTTGCCTTGGCGAACAGGGCAAGTCCTTCAGACTCCGGATGATTTTCCTCTATCCCCCTGTGTTCACATGGTTTTTACCCGCCAAGCTTCCAATGGCGGGCAAATTGTGTTATGTTATTTCCATATTGAACTCCGCGCCGCAGACGCGTGAGTGCTCCGGTTACGAAGCACCCTGATCGGTGTATTCGTCGATATTTGGCCGAATAGATGCCGTTCCGCCCAGAATTGTGCGGCTTGAAGTGGCAAAGGCGCTGTTTTGCGACGGTAGCCACCTTTGAGCTGTGACAGAACTGTGCCAGGCCTCCCTATCAGCCCGCGATACCGGACTTCGCCTTCTGCGGGATGCGGCCCCATCTTCGTAAGGCACCGCCTCACTTAATGGCGGGACAGGAAAGGCTATGGCGACCAAAGTGAAGAAGGCTCCAAAGTCCACACCCGCGAAATCCGCGTCAAAACCCGCCGCGTCCAAGGCCAAAGCCAAGGCACCTGCAAAGCCGTCTGCGGCCAAGGCAGCGACCAAGCCGAAAGCCAAGGCGGCAAACGCCAAAACATCCGCCTCCAAGTCAAAGGCCGCCAAGCCTGCGGCTGCCAAGAAGGCGTCGGCCAAAAAGGCTGAGACCAAGCCTGCGGCTGCCAAAAAACCCGCCGCCAAGAAGGCGGAAGCGGCAAAGGCAGCCAAGCCGGCCGTCAAGAAGTCAGCAGCAAAGCCTGCCGCCCCGGCAAAAAAGCCAGCCGCCAAGAAGGCCGCTGCCAAACCAGCTGCCAAAACCACCAAGGCGGCCGCCAAGCCAGCCGCCAAAGCGGCCCCCAAAACTGTCAGCAATGCTGGCAAGCTGCTCGCCGCGGCCAAAAGCAAGGCGGCCGCCGACAAGGTCAAGGCCGCTGAAGCCAAAGCCGCAACGGAAAAGGCAGCCGCTGAGAAGGTCGCTGCCGAAAAGGCTGCAGAAGCTGCCCGCAAGGAAGCAGCCAAGCCGGTCGTGCCCAAGCCCAATTTCAAATCCAAGGAATTCGTCGTCTATCCGGCCCATGGCGTCGGCCAGATCCTTGATGTGGAAACGCAGGAAGTCGCAGGCCATCGCCTCGAGCTCTTTGTCATCAATTTCGACAAGGAGAAAATGACCCTGCGTGTGCCGACCCACAAAGCCCAGGCCGTTGGCATGCGCAAGCTGTCCGACGCAACCGTCGTGGGCAATGCCATCGAAACATTGCGCGGCCGCGCGCGTATCAAGCGCACCATGTGGAGCCGCCGTGCCCAGGAATATGAAGCCAAGATCAATTCGGGCGACCTGATCTCGATTGCCGAAGTCGTGCGCGATCTCTATCGCTCCGACAAGCAGCCCGAACAGTCCTATTCCGAACGCCAGCTCTATGAAGCAGCGCTCGACCGCATGGCCCGCGAAGTGGCCGTGGTCGAGCGGATCGAGGAAGATGCCGCCATCACGCTCATTGAAACGGCGCTTCAGGCCGTCGCCCCGGCCCGTGAAAAGGCCAAGGCAGATGCAGAAGCCGCAGATAATGCCGATGAGGACACCGACGGCAAGGAAGAAGCCGCCTGAGGCTCTCATCTGACGCAGCGACATCAAGGCCCGGCATCATTGCCGGGCCTTTTTTATGACGCATCCCGGACGATCAGGTCTTTAGAACTGATCCAATCTCTAAATCACCCCGTAACTAGCATGTGACTGCGCGCTATCACGCGCGCAGCCCATGCAGGCCAACCGCCAGGGGGTTCTGAAATGGCATACACAGAGACAGCCGAAACACAGCGCGCCAATCGTCGCTATATGAAAAAAGCCATGACCGTGGCGCTGCTCGAACCGGAAGTTGAGTTTGAGCTGGCTCGCCGCTGGCGCGAAGATCGCGACGAACATGCACTGCATGACCTCACATCGGCTTATATGCGCCTTGTGATCTCGCTGGCGACCCGCTTCCGCAATTATGGCCTGCCCTATGGCGATCTCATTCAGGAAGGCAATGTCGGCCTGATGCAGGCGGCCAGCCGCTTTGAGCCCGAGCGCGGCATCCGCTTCTCAACTTATGCGACATGGTGGATACGCGCCGCGATCCAGGATTACATCCTGCGCAACTGGTCGATTGTCCGCACCGGCACGACGGCTGCACATAAATCCCTGTTCTTCAATCTCCGCCGGTTGCGGACCCTGATCGACAATGGCACACGCCAGAACCTCACCTCGCAGGATCGCATCTTCATCGCCGAGAAGCTCAATGTCGGCGTGCGCGATGTCGAGGTGATGGATGCCCGCCTGATGTCGGGTGACCGTTCGCTCAACGCCATGATTGGCGACAGTTCCGGCGACGACAGTGCCACAGAATGGCAGGACCTCTTGCCTGACGAACGTCCGCTGCCAGAAGACGCGGTAATGGAAAACCATGACGCCGAAACCCGCACGCAATGGATTGAGCAGGCAATGAAATCCCTCTCCGAGCGTGAACTGGTCATCATCCGTGAGCGCCGCCTGAAGGACGACAGCGTGACATTGGAAACGCTCGGCAAGCAGCTTGGCATTTCCAAAGAGCGCGTACGCCAAATCGAACATCAGGCACTTGGCAAGTTGAAGCAGGCCCTGCTGCGCCAGATACCTGATCCTGAAGCAGCGGGTCTTCTCAATATCTGACCAGATCTGACCGGCTCTATTCCGTGACCAGCTTGACCTGCGAACCAACACGCGGTTCGGCATTGAGCGCCAAACCGTTCAGGACACGGAAACGCAATGCCTGATGATCTGACCAGACCATCCGAAGGCCGAGCTTGGCGGCCGTATCGCCACTCCTTACCGTCACAATACGGACCCGAAGCGGTTTGATCGCCCGTGCCTGAGCAGCAGACAGCTTCTGGAAGCTGTTCACCATGGCGATCAGCTCGGCATCGCGACGCCCGCCAATCTGCGGCAGCGTGCCGATCAGAAATCGATAAACATTCGTATCATCATACTGGATGGCAACAAGGCGGGCGTTGTAACCATTGATACGCGTCATCGCTGTTGCCGCCGCCATGCCATGAATGGTCAGGCGCTGTGGCGAGGTCAGCTGCACGCCTTTGGCCCACTCATTGACAAGATAATCGGCAATATCGCGACCGCCCTGCTTCCTGTCGGCATCAAATTTGATCTGCGTCTTGTCAGGCCCCTGAACAACAACAGCCTTTGCCGAATTCACAATCTCATAGCCAGAAGGCGCGGTGAATTTGAACCGTGACACCGGATGCAGAAATGTCCGGTCGCGGATGACCCCCTGGCTCAGCGAATCGCCATAAAGCAATCCGTTGATCGCCTTGAAATAGGCTGTCTGATTTCGCACGCCGCTGCCAGCAGCAACACCGCTTGCCCGCGCATGGGCCCGCGCAGCCTGGACGCGATCAGGCGTCGCCGGATGGCTCGAAAGCCAGCTTATCTGTCCGCCCGCATCCTTCTGATTGCTAACCGCGGCATTGAGCGTGTCCTGCGCACCAAGGCTCGCCAGAAAATCAGCTTCCGCCAGCGGGTCATATCCCGCACCTGCGAGCGCACGCACGCCAAGCTCATCGGCTTCATATTCCTGATCGCGGGAATAACTCGCCAGCAAGCCCTGACCACCCATGCCCACGATCTGGTTCACCGCATTATTGCCCACAACGGCTCCCAGAACCGCGCCGAGCAGCGAGGTGCCCAATGCAGCCGTTTGGCGCTGGGCCGAATGGCGCGCCAGCACATGGCCGACCTCATGTCCGATCACACCTGCAAGCTCGGCCTCATCATTGGCGAGCGCCAGCAGGCCGCGCGTCACATAGACATAGCCGCCGGGCAGCGCAAACGCATTGACGATGGGGCTGTCGAGCACGGTCACACGATACTGGCCCGCCCCCTGCGGCCCATAGCCCTTGACCACCCTGTCCGTGACGTCGGCGACATAACGCCCGACAGCCGGATCATCATAGACGCCGCCATAGGCCTGAATGATCTTGGGATGGTTTTCGGCGCCGACGCGTGCCTCTTCCGCGCGCGACATGAGCGGCACAAGCTGGGTCTTGCCGGTTGCCTGATTTGTTGCGCAGCCCGCAAGTGCCGCACCAACCAAAATCAGTGCCAGCAATCTGGAGATCATCAAGCTGACATCAGGGCCTGCCCTGCCCGTTCCCTGCCATATCATCACCTGCTCCCTTGCCCTCTGCTGCAGTCGGACGCTTATTTGTTCAGCAATTCAATCTGCTCAGGATGATCCACCACGATCTGCGGCCCGTTATAACGTTCGATCCAGCCACGCACCCGCAATGGCCGGCCAATAACGGGCATGGAAGATCCCAGAAGATCAGCCCATGGCTCCTGATCAAAAAGCCTAACGCCTGCTGGCGGCACTGTCACCGTGAAGTCCTGACGCCAGTCATCCCCGAAATTCAGATAGAGGCGACCCTTGATGATCCGGGCATCGCGCACGCGCCCCTCGACAAGCTGAAAGGTGCCTTCCAGCGCATTCAGCTGATTGATGTCACGCGCATCGCGGATCGCATAATAGGGCAGCGCCCAGATGCCGCGCCGCGCTGAACGCGCCTCCCGCTCAGCCTCCATCAGTGTGTCGGCACATTGGCGATTGTCCGAGAATGTATAGACGCGCGCCATGCCCTCCTGAACCATTTGTCGCTGCAGCCATGTCCCGTCATCCAGAAACAGATGCGCAAGGACACGCCCATGGCGGTCCATGCGTGTTTCGCCATATTTCAGCGTGACCATCTCGCCCAAAGAAAGTTTTTCAAGGCGGGCCGATGACTCCGGCGCCAGCGGCCATGCTGGAAAGCCCTTGCGGCCCAGCGGCAGCTTGGGCGCCTGCGTGCCCATGAGACGCACCTGCCGACCATCGGCAAGCACCACCGTATCGCCATCGACAATTTCGCGCACACGAAGGCGCTCGCCGCTGTCCAGCGAACAGCTGGCCGCGCCTTGCGCCACACTGGGTTCAAACAGGGAAAAGCCTGCGCCAAGGGCTACCAACAACAAAGCGGCAATACCGCCATAAGCCCAAAAGCGCTCTGTCATCTATCAGCTCTCTGGCTTTTATTTTCTGGCGAAGAGGCCCTCAGGACTCAAAAGGGACCGGCGAACGAAGGGCAATGATAGCGGCCTCGGTCCTGTTGCGCACCCCGAGTGCCTGCAGAATCGCATTCACATGCAATTTCACTGTGGCGATGGAGATGCCAAGAATGGTGGCGATCTCCTGATTGGAGCGGCCCCTGCCGATCTCGTTCAGCACTTCGCGCTGTCGCGGCGTGAGTTTGTCATAGCCTGCCGCCAGAAAACCTTCAGGCGCTTCAGCAAAGCCAACGGGCTTGTTGCTCAGCATGGTGTCGGGCACATAGCGCCCCCCATCATGATGAGACGCAAGGCACTCAACACCAGATTGCTGTTCATTGATTTGGGGATGAAGCCAGCAATGCCGAGATCCATGACCTCGCGTACAAAGGCCGCGCCGTCGCGATCGGAGAACATGCACATGCGTGCACCTGCCTGGCTGGCGAGTTTCCGCAAACCCTCCATATCCGTCTGGCCCGGCAGCCCGGCGAGCTCTACAAGATAGAGATCCGCTTCAGTGCTGACGGCCTGAGAAAGACCTGTGGGGGCGCTCAGCAGCGTCACCTCCACTTCCTCACCCAACTGCCGCGCTATCGCGGCCATGCCTTCGCAATAAATCGGCTGTTCGCCAATGATCACGACCTGCATAAACACATCCTTTTCTTCGTCGTTTTCCGCTGGAAGGCGGAACGGACGGACTCTTACGGTCCAAATCGAATGCAACCAAAATCAACCTTTGGGAGCATACCAAATATGTAGATCGTGAACAGGGACAACACAAAGCCGCAAATTCGAAAAATCAATAATTTGCAGTCCCTTAAGTGTTTTTTGGTGAAGAAAAAGACACCTTCAACACCCCCATTCCGGCCAAAAATGGGACAGTTTCACATAGATCAAAGGATGTGTTGCAAGCGCGGGACCAGACGGAAATCAGGTGATTAAACTCTGGATCACACCAAAATGGACTATTTTTGTCCGCGTCGGGGAGGCCGACTGTCAAAAAGCCGCAAAATGGTCCTGAAAAACGAATCACCCCAAAGGCGTCGGCGTTGTTTCTCCGTCCCCCGGCTTTTGCTATAAGGCGCTCAAGGCCCCGTAGCTCAGCAGGATAGAGCACCGGATTCCTAATCCGGGGGTCGTGCGTTCGAATCGCGCCGGGGTCACCACCAAACTCAATTCGCCGCCTCAGCCTGCCGCATTGGCCGGAATGGCAAAGAAGACCACGCCAAGGGCCACGAATATCCCGGCGGCATAGAGCACGGCATGGTCATGGCGCTTGTGCCGCCATGCGCCATAGGCCGCCTGCAGGCATTGCAGCGCGTAATAGGCCACGAAGAACTTCGAGGCATAGGTGATGATGGCGTAGATGTCGGCAGACCATGTGATGACAATCGCCAGCACCGCCGTGATCGCATTGCCCATATGCACCCGCACCCGGCGGCGTGTTGTTTCAGCGATGAGACCGGCCGCGCCATTCATGTCGGCAACGGCTGCCGAGAGCTGGGACGCCAACGCGGTGAGGATGATGAGCGGCGCCACCATGGTCCCCAGCGGGCGCAGCATATCAATGATGGCCGTTTCACCCCCCACCGCCCGCAGACCGCCCTGGAAATAGGCCGTGATCAGCAGAATGAAAACAATATAAATGCCCGTTGATATCCATTGCGCCAGACGCATGGTCCGCACGCGCATCTCCGCGCTGTATTTGCCGCCCAGATAACGCGATGTCTCAAAGCCCTGCACCAGAATGACGAGCCCGAGCAGGATCTGGAAATCCTTTGTATCGCCAAGGCCGGGCGAAACGGCCCATTGAAAATCACCCGCACCCACAGCGATCAGGCTTGCCACGATCAAGGCGACAAACAGCCCGCCAATCAGCGAGAGCTTGAGCCCGACCGCGCCGACTTCCAGCCGCTCCAACCCGCTCAAGCCCCCCAGTGCACCCAGCAGGCCGATGGAGCCGATGGCCACCGTTGCCGCCACGCGAATCCAGAAAGGGTCCGTGATGCCATCAATGCGCAGCCCGAAGGCGGCAAAGAGATTGAGGTAATAGGCAACGGAAACAAAATAGGCAAAGGAGAGGGCAAGCTCAGATAAACGCTTAATGCCGGCCACCAGCGGCAAGGGACTATCCTTCAGCTCAGGCTCCAGATGCATGATGTTGTATCGGATCGCCATGCCGAAGAGATAGGCCACAGCACAGAGAATGATCATGGCAAGCCAGGCCAGACTGCCTGCCGCATGGTCCAGAATGGGCCCCACCACCAGAAAGCCGGAGCCGATGATCGAAGCAAGCGGGGTGACAGTCGCCCGCCACAAACGCAACTGAAGCAGCTTTGGTCGCAGAAGGACAACAAGCAAGGCCAATGAAACGACCACAAGAATGATATTTGTGAGGGTCAAACTATTCTGGCCTGCCTGTTCAAAAAGGGACGTGCACCATCTGCCATGAAGACTATCCTTTACCCTTCATGGCAAGCCTGCAAAAGCGATATGAGGAGACAAGATGCCCCACCTTCCCGTTGCTGATCACTGGTTTGATTCAAAAACCATAGGTGATGGCATTACCCTGCTATGGGAACCGCATGTCGTCCCCCTCATGCGCTGCAACATCTGGCATGTGCGCGGGCGCGACCGCGATCTGCTGATCGACACAGGCATGGGCATCGCAAGCCTCAGAGACGCGGCCAAAAACCTTCTTGGCGCAAAGGTGACCGCTGTGGCAACCCATACCCATAGCGACCATATTGGCGGCCATCACGAATTTGACGACACGATGGTGCACAAGGCAGAAGCCGCCGCCCTTGCCCATCCGGATGGTCACGCCACGCTGCGCCGTGCCGAAATGCCTACCAACTATGTCGCCGCCATTGAACGGTCGGGATATCACGTTGAGGAAACCCTCATCACTGCCCTGCCCTCAGCCGATTACGACATCGACGCCTATGGCATCAAGGAAGCGGTCGTCACGCAGGTCGTGATGGAAGGCGATGTCGTCGATCTTGGCAACCGGCATTTTGAAGTCCTTCATCTGCCGGGACATTCACCGGGCAGCATGGGTCTCTGGGAGGCTGCCACAGCCACGCTTTTTTCCGGCGATGCCATCTATGACGGCCCGCTGCTTGATGAAATCGAAGGCGCCGACATTCCAGCCTATCTGCACACGATGAAGCGGCTGCGCGAATTGCCTGTTGAGGTCGTCCATGCCGGACATGATCCAAGCTTTGGCCGTGCCAGACTGATTGAACTGGCAGATGCCTATATCAGGCAACGCAGCTGACACTATTCGTAGCGCAGCGCCTCAATCGGATCGAGGCGGGCAGCACGCCGCGCCGGGAAAAAGCCGAAGACAAGACCCACCGCCCCTGAAAACAGGAAGGCGACCAGAATGATCGGCACATTGAGCACGAAAGGAATGGTGAGGGCCGGCGAAGCAAGCGCCGAAATGCCGAGCCCGAGAAGAATGCCGAGAAAGCCCCCCAGAAAGGAAAGCGTGGCCGCCTCAACCAGAAACTGCGTCAACACCTCGCGCTCCAAAGCGCCGATGGCCAGACGGATACCGATCTCGCGGGTGCGCTCCGTCACCGAGACAAGCATGATATTCATGATGCCGATGCCGCCAACAATGAGACTGATCGCGGCAATCGCGCCCAGCAGCGCCGTCAGAATGCCCGTCGTGGTTTCCACGATCTTGGCAATTTCCTTCAAGTCATTCACCTCAAAATCATCCGGCTGATTGGCCGGGATATGACGACGCTGACGCATGAGCGCTTCCACAGCCTCTTTGACGCGCGTGGTATCCACGCCATCACGCGCCGACACAAAGAGAATGGAGACATCGGTGTTGCCGGACACACGGCGCTGAAATGCCGCGAGCGGTACAAGAATGGCGTTGTCCTGATCCTGACCGAAACTTGACTGGCCCTTGGGCGCCAGTAACCCGATCACAGTGCAGGTGCCTTTGCTCAGTCGAATCTTGGCGCCCAGCGGGTCCTGCCCGCCAAAGAGCTCCTTGCGCACGGATTCACCAATCACGCAGACCATGCGGCCTGCCCGCTCCTCACCCTCGTCAAACATGCGCCCGGCGGCAAGCTGCCAGCTGCGCACGAAGAAATAGTCATTATTGACGCCGTTGATCTGCGTTTTCCAGTTCTCGTTCCCATAGACGGCGATGACCGACGATGAGCCAAACGGGGCCACCGCTTCAACGCCGGTCACATTGCGCCGGATTGCTTCGGCATCCGACATCTTGAAAGGGGGCGCAGAACTGCGCGGACCATTCTGACCCGAGCCCGGCGCTACAACGAGAAGGTTCTTCCCCAGATTGGCAATATCACCAGTCACTTTTTCCTGGGCGCCGCCACCCAGCGTCACCATGGCGATCACGGCGGCCACGCCAATGACAATGCCAAGCGTCGTCAGACCCGAGCGCATGATGTTGCGACTGATCTCGCGAATGGCGAGGCGGAACGCTTCTACGATCATGGCAATCATGGCGCGGCCTCCCATTTCACACCGGGCTGGACCTGATCACTCTCCACATGGCCGTCCAGAAAATGAATGGCGCGCGTGGCATAAGCGGCCATGTCAGGCTCATGCGTAACCATGGCAATGGTGATGCCGCGCTCCTGATTGAGCTGATTCAGCAGATCCATGATCTCGCGCGAACGGACGGAATCAAGATTGCCGGTCGGTTCGTCGGCCAGAAGCAGCGCCGGATCGGCCACGATGGCCCGCGCAATGGCAACGCGTTGCTGCTGGCCGCCCGACAATTCCGATGCCGTATGTCCCTCGCGATTGGAAAGGCCGACAGCATCAAGGGCACGGCGCACGCGGATGATACGCTCGCCA
The DNA here is from genome assembly GCA_016124805.1 of Hyphomicrobiales bacterium. Classification (GTDB taxonomy): domain Bacteria; phylum Pseudomonadota; class Alphaproteobacteria; order Parvibaculales; family Parvibaculaceae; genus Parvibaculum. The sequence continues at coordinate 73,554 of WGND01000006.1, forward strand.
CGCGACACGCCGCGATAGACCAGCGGCAGTTCGACATTTTCAAAAGCGGTGGTGCGCTTGAGCAGATTGAACCCCTGAAACACGAAGCCCAGATAATGGCGGCGCAACATCGCGCGTCCATCATGTGTGAGCGCGCCGACATCAACCCCGCGAAAGGCATAAGTGCCGCGACTGGGTGTATCAAGACACCCCATCACATTCATGCAGGTCGACTTGCCTGAGCCGCTCGGCCCCATGACGGCAACAAACTCGCCGTCATCTATGCGCAGCGTAATTTGATCGAGGGCACGCACCTCCGCCTCGCCTGTGCCATAAATCTTGCTCACGGTATTCAGGAAGACGAGAGGTGGTAACCCCTGACCGGACTGAGAATCGCGCATCACTTATCCGCTTCTGCGCTGGCAATATCCGTGAGCAATTCAACGCCATCTTTGACATCGCCGGAAAGCACTTCGGTATATTGTCCATCCGTCAAACCGGGCACGACTGAAATCGCTTTGGGCCGGGCCCCATCAAGAGTCCAGACGGTCTTGGTCGTACCGCCTGCCGACGTGACAATGGCAGCAGGTGCTGTCTCATCGGGCGGGGTAAACCGCAGCGCTCCGTTTGGCACCATGAGAATGTTTTTGCGTTCCGCCGTGACAATATCGGCCGTCGCTGTCATGCCGGGCCGCAGCAAGAGGTCCTGGTTATCCACGCTCAGCACGGCGGTATAGCTCACCACACCATTGGTGGTCACAGGGGCAAAGCGCAGCGAGGTGATTTCCGCATTGAAGCGCTTGTTGGTATAGGCATCCACGGTGAAGGTCGCCTCCTGTCCCTTCACCACACCCCCCACATCGGCCTCGTCCACATCAACTTCCAGCTCCATGATCCGCAAATCTTCTGCGACAGTAAAAAGGGTCGGTGTCTGGAATGTTGCCGCAACCGTCTGGCCAGGATCAATGTCACGCGAAATCACAACGCCATCAATCGGCGACTTGATGTCAGCCTTGGCAAGCGTGGTGCGGTCTGAATCAAGCTGTGCCTGTGCCTGCACGACCTGCGCCTTGGCGCTCGCGACATTGGCAACCGCGCGCGCTGCAGATGCAACGCTCGTATCAAGCGTCTCTTTCGACACCCAGCCTTTTTCTACCAGAGCACGCGAACGCTTCAGCTTGGCGGCGGCTTCCCGACGCGTCGCTTCGGCCTGTGCGACGGCGGCTTCGGCAGCGGCCAGATTGGCTTTTGACTTTTCAACATTGGAGAGAAGAACCGTCGTATCGATCCGCGCCAGAAGTTGCCCCTTCTTGACGACATCATTGTAATCGACAAGCACTTCATCAATGCGGCCGGAAATTTCACTGCCGACCGTCACCGTATTGACGGGCTCGACCGACCCCGTCGCGGTGACAATCACGATCAGGTCACCTGTCTTGGCCGGTTCCATCACATATTTGACGGGCTCGGCGCGCAGAAAGAAAAACCATGTCAGGAGCGTGATGATCACAAGACCGATACCGAGCCAGCTCCATATCCCGCCGGGCAGGCGAAAACCCGACTTCGCCACGCCTGTCTCATCCAGACCAAGCTGTCTGGCCATTTCCGGATCAATCTGCGTCATGTGTCATTCCGATTTACTGGTCGCGTCACGGGCGGGCATCTGAACCAGAGACATAAGCATTCGGGCGCGCTGCCGCCACCTTATTGAAGCGCAAAAAGGCGCGTCCGTCCTGCGCTCCGTCGTCACGGCCCTCAATCCAATAGGCGGTTTGTGCCAGCCGGCAGCTGTGGCATTCTCCGCCCCATGACAAACATACTCATCATCAAGCTCGGTGCCTTCGGGGACATCATGCAGGCGGAAGGCGCCCTTCATGACATCCGCAACCATCACCCCGAGGCCCGCATCGCGATCATGACGATGCCGGCCTATAAGGGCATTCTCTCGCGCTGTCCCTGGATTGATGAGGTGATTGTCGATCCACGCGCGCCGCGCTGGCGGCTCGATGCCATGTGGCAGCTGGGCAGAACCCTGCGGGCACATCAGTTTGATATGGTTTACGACCTGCAAAACGCCTCCCGCACCGCCAGCTACTTCCGCTGGTTCTTTTCCCGGACGCCCTGGTCGGGCACGGCCACGGGCTGCAGTCACCCCCATCGCGCGCCAAACCCCAAATCAATCCGCACACTCGACCGGCTTGCCGGTCAGCTGGAGGATGCAGGCCTCACGATCAAACATACACGCCAACCTGACATGTCGTGGCTCGCAGATGATGTAACGTCCCTGCTCACGGACTCCGGCGTTTCGGGAAAATATATTGTCCTCATCCCCGGTTGTTCGGCCCGCCATCCGCAGAAGCGCTGGCCACATTATGACGAACTGGCGCGATTGCTGAGCGCCGAAGGCCTGAGCGTTGTCATGGCCCCCGGCCCGGACGAGCGCGACCTTGCCAAAACCATCCCCGCCATTGATCTGACCCGAAATCGCGGATTGCTGAGCTGGAGCGAGCTCGCCGGCCTGCTGAAAGGGGCAGCCTGCGTCATTGGCAATGACACGGGGCCAACTCATCTTGCAGCGCATATTGGCGCCCCGCTTGTGGCCCTTTTCGGGCCCTATATGGTCTCGGAACGCACCGGCATTCATCGCAGCAATGTGACAGCTCTTGATGTGCTTGATCTGGCGAGCCTGCCAGCCCTGAAAGTGATTGAGGCGGTAAAGGATCGACTGAAGGCCTGATTGATCGCCACAATCGTGATCTGGCTGTCATCTCCGCACGGTTGCACTCCCCGATGCAGAGGAGGAGACTGTGCCTCACCGGGAGTATGACGACACAAGAAGATCAAAGGAAATCGATGTCATTTCTGTCCAGGCTGCTGGATCGCATCCGCCCGAAATTTGAAGAAGGCGATCACCGTATTGCCACGCGCGTCAATGCGCCTGTGCTGATGGTCGAGATGGGCGGCCTGCAGCATCGCGCCCGCGACTGGTCCGTTGGTGGCGCCTGCGTCTCAGGCTTTGCAGGCGACATCGCGGTCGGTGACATTCTCTCCGGCGCCATGAACTGGGCCTCAAGCCCCGAGCGCAAACTGCCCTTTACCGCCGAAGTCATGCGCGTGGAGAATGGAGGCGTCATCGCCTTGCGCTGGCTCGACCTGCCGCTGGATATTCTCCATGAAATGGAAAACCGCTACGGATGAGGCCCTGAGCCCTATAACCATTGCTGAACGGCCAAAAACCGGTGGCCTCAGGCCCGTCGCAGCACAAATTAGCCCGCAAAGCCGCGCCAAACACTCGACAAACGCTACGGCAGAAGGCAATATCCGCGCCGAAAGCTACTTACAAAATTGAAAGTGTGAGGACGAGATGCCCAGCTATAAAGCCCCCGTCGATGACATGATGTTCCTTCTCCATGAATTTCTCGAAATCGAGAAACGGGAAGATTTGCCGGGTTTTGCCGATCTGACGCCAGACATGACGCGCGCCATTCTCGAAGGCGGCGCAAAATTCTGCGAAGAAGTCCTCCAGCCCCTCAATCAGATCGGCGATGAAGAGGGCTGCACCTTCGAAAACGGCGTGGTCCGCACGCCCACAGGCTTCAAGGAAGCCTTCAAGCAATATTGCGAGGGCGGCTGGAACAAACTCGGCGCGCCTGAAGAAGTTGGCGGCGCGGACCTGCCCTCCGTCATCACTTTCGCCTTTTCCGAAATGGGCTCTTCGTCCAATCAGGCCTTCTCCATGTATCCCGGGCTTTCAAGTGCCGCCTATTCCGCGCTCTGGGCGACCGGCGAAGACTGGATGAAAAAACATGTCGTGTCTAAAATGGTCGAAGGCGAATGGACAGGCACAATGTGCCTGACCGAACCCCATTGCGGCACCGACCTCAAGCTGATGAAGACCCGCGCCGTGGAACAGGAAGACGGCACCTATCGCCTGTCGGGCACAAAGATATTCATCTCGGGCGGCGACCACGACATGACCGACAACATCATCCACATGGTGATCGCCAAGATCCCGGGTGAGGATGGCAAGCTCGCCGACGATCTCTCCACCGTGAATTTCTTCATGGTGCCGAAAATGCTGATCGACCCCGAAACGGGCAAGATCACGCAGCGCAATGGCGTCTCCACCGGTTCCATCGAAAAGAAAATGGGCATCAAGGGCAACGCCACCTGCGTGCTGAACTTCGACGAGGCTGTTGCCTATCGCCTTGGCGGTCGTCCTTCGACGAAAAAAACCGAAGACGGCAAGGTCGTGAAATCAAAATCCGCCGGCATGGCCGGCATGTTCGGCATGATGAACGGCGCCCGCATGGGCGTCGGCATTCAGGGCATTGCCGTGGGTGAAGTTGCCTATCAGAACGGCGTTGCCTATGCCAATGAGCGTCTGGCCGGCCGGTCGCTGACAGGCCCGAAGAACCCGGATGGCCCCGCCGACCCCATCATGGTCTTCCCGGATGTCCGCCGCCTGCTGCTTTCCTCGCGTGCTTTCGTGGAAGGTGCGCGCGCGCTGGCTTTCTGGGTTTCGATGCTCTTCACCGTTGCCCGCTCTGCCAAGGACGAAACCGAACGCCAGGAAGCAGAAGATATCTCCCAGCTCATGACACCCATCATCAAAGCCTATTTCACGGATCGGGGCTTTGAAGCCGCCAACGCCTCCATGCAGGTTTTTGGTGGTCATGGCTATATCCGCGATCACGGCATGGAACAGTTTGTCCGCGATGCCCGCATCAATCAGGTCTATGAAGGGGCCAATGGCATTCAGGCACTCGACCTTGTCGGGCGCAAAATGACATCAAAAGGCGGACGCGCCACGCTGACCTTCTTCGGCAAGATCGATGCCTTCATCAAGGCAAACGAAAACGACGCCGAGATGAAGCCCTTCATTGAGCCGCTGCGTACGGGCTATAAGCGCATGGGTGAATGCGCTGGCTGGCTCATGAACAACGCCCCGAAGAATTTCGACAATGCCGGCGCTGCCAGCTACGACGTCATGAATGTGTTCGGCACGGTTGCACTCGCCTTCATGTGGGCGCAGATGGCCAAGCTGTCGCTCGCCAAGCTGAAGGAAGGCACCGGTAATGCGGAATTCTATAACCGCAAGCTGACGCTTGCCCGCTACTGGATGGAACGCGAAATCCCGATGACAGCCGCCTGGACCGAACGGGCGCAGGCAGGCTCTGAAGGGCTGATGGAACTGGCCGCCGCCAATTTCTGATCCATCAGAAAAACTGAATATGAAAGGGCGTCCCTCGGGGCGCCCTTTTTTGTGCGTCGCACCTTTCGGTTCGTCACCGCTTCGCGTTAGCATGAGGCGGTCACCGCGCAAATAAGGGTTTTCTTGATGGAAGCAGAGGCAGTCGCCCAAATTCACCATGGTCCCGCCCTGCTGGAGCCCCTTATTTTTCTGGCTGCTGCCGTCATCGCCGTACCGATTTTCAGGCGCCTGAAACTGGGCTCGGTCATCGGCTATCTCGCCGCCGGCCTCATCATCGGTCCGGCGGGTCTTGGCCTTTTCAGCGATCAGCAATCCGTTCTCGCGCTCGCCGAACTCGGCGTGGTCATGCTGCTCTTCATCATCGGGCTGGAACTCAAGCTCTCGCGTCTCTGGGCCATGCGCCGCGATATTTTCGGGCTTGGCCTCGCACAGGTCCTTGTCTGTGGTCTGGCACTCGGGCTGATCGCCTGGCTGGCTGGCATGTCATGGCAGGCCTCCACCATTCTCGGCCTCGGCCTCGCGCTCTCCTCAACCGCCTTTGCCGCGCCCTTGATGGAGGAACGCAGCGAACTCAACAGCGCCTATGGCCAGCAGGCTTTTGCCATTCTGCTCTTTCAGGATCTCGCCATCGTGCCGCTGCTGGCACTTGTTGCCTTTCTTGCCCCCCATGCAGGCGAAGCCGACGCCCCCGGCTTCGGCCAGACACTGGCAATCTTCGGGGCCATCGCCATCGTCATTCTTGTGGCCCGCTACGCGCTCAATCCGTTATTCGGCATTCTTGCCAAATCAAACGCCCATGAAATCATGACGGCGGCAGCCCTTCTGGTGGTGCTGGGGGCAGCCCTTATCATGCAGCTTGCCGGCCTCTCCATGGCCATGGGGGCCTTCATGGCCGGTGTCCTGCTGGCGGAATCAAGTTTCCGTCATGAGCTCGAAGCCAATATCGAACCCTTTCGTGGCCTTCTGCTCGGCCTCTTTTTCATCGCCGTCGGCATGGGCATCGATCTCCATCTCGTCTTCGAAAATCTGCCCCTCGTCGTTGCCGGTGTCTTCATTCTGATGGGGCTGAAAGCACTGATCATCTATGCGCTGTCACGTCTTGCCGGTGCCACCCATAACAACGGATTGCGCATTGGCGGCGTTCTTTCGCAAGGCGGCGAATTTGCCTTTGTGCTTTTTGCTGCCGCCACAACGGCGGGCATCATCACCGAATTCGATGCCAATCTGACGGTCGCGATTGTCACCATCTCGCTTGCACTCACGCCACCCGTCTTCGCGCTGGCCAACCGGATGGCGCGTCCCGCCCCCGATCAGGATGAACCCGAGATCGATTTCACCGATGCCCATGGCAAGGTCATCATCATCGGCTTTGGCCGGTTTGGGCAGGTCGTGGCGCAATTTCTGCTTGGACAGGGCATTGAGCTCACAGCCATTGAGCGCGATGTGGAATCGATCCAGACGGCGACGCGCTTCGGCTTCAAGGTCTATTATGGTGACGGTACGCGGCTTGATGTGCTGCGCATCGCAGGCGCCAGCAATGCCTCGCTCATCGCCATCTGCATCAAGGACAAGACGGCCATCAAGAATATGGTCGAGATGGTGCAGAAGCATTTCCCCCTCGCCAAGGTCTATGTCCGCGCCTATGACCGCGTGCATGCACTCGAACTGCTCGCCCAGAATGTCGACTACCAGATTCGTGAAACGCTCGACTCGGCCATGAGCTTCGGTCGCGCCGCGCTCGAAGAGTTGGGTTTCTCGCCCGACGAGGCCGCCGAAGTCGAAAAGGATATGCGCCAGCGCGATGCCGAACGCCTTGCGGCCCAGCAGGTCGAAGGTGTGATGGGCGGCGCCAACCTCATGCATACCCGCACGGTGCGCCCTGAACCGCTGAAGGTGCCCCTGAAACCGGGCGAAACCATAGATGCGGAGCCGGACGCGCATAGCTGAACAAGGCTTCCCCTTGGGCACCCCGTAGGGCCGTGATAGCGTCCCTCCACCAAAAATGGAGGAACAAGAATGAAAAATCTATTCAACGTCAGCGGCAAGGTGGCTCTGGTCACAGGCGGCTCGCGCGGGATTGGCGAAATGATTGCCACCGGCTTCGTGGAGAATGGCGTGAAAGTCTATATTTCAGCCCGCAAGGCCAAAGCCTGTGACGAGCTTGCCGAACGCCTCTCGGAGAAAGGGACCTGCATTTCGCTGCCTTTCGATCTCGGCAACATGGAAGGCGTGAAGGGCCTCGCGAGCGAACTCGCCAAGCGCGAAGAAAAGCTCGACATCCTCGTCAACAATGCCGGTGCGGCCTGGGGCGAACCGATTGATGATTATTCAGAAGCCGGCTGGGACAAGGTTTTCAACATCAATCTCAAGGGCCCCTTCTTCATGACCCAGCAGCTGCTGCCGCTGCTGCGCAAGGCGGGCAATTATGAAGACCCGGCCCGCATCATCAATATCGCCTCGATCAACGGCATTGCACCGCCAATCCTCGAAACCTATGCCTATTCGTCCTCAAAGGCAGGCGTCATCATGCTGACCCGCCATCTGGCCGGCCAGTTGGTGAAGGACAATATCCTCGTCAATGCCATTGCCCCCGGCCCCTTCCCGAGCCAGATGATGGCGGCAACGCTGGATGCCATGGGCGAGCAGATCAAGGCTGCCAATCCACGCAAGCGCATCGGCACGCCGGAAGACATTGCCGGAGTGGCCATCTTTCTCTGCTCACGCGCCAGTGCCTACACAACAGGCGCCGTCATTCCCTGCGACGGCGGCGAAGTCGAAGTCTGATCTTCGATGGAGAGAAAATGCTGCCGCGACGCTCATCCCGTCGCGGCAGTTTTATTTTATTCCGCTGCCGCTTTCCCGCGTGCAGCATCCGCATGGTCTGCAATCAGCTGCACCATCCGGGCACAAAGCTCATGGGGCAGATCATGGCCCATGCCTTCGATCAATTCGAGGCGCGCACCCGGCACAGCCTTGGCGGTATCAATACCGCCATCGACACGCACCAGCGGATCGGCTTTGCCGTGAATGACAAGCATGGGGACATTGACGCGCGTGAGCCGGTCAAAGCGATTGCTGTCGGCAATGATCGCCGCATATTGACGGATGCTGCCTTCGGGGTAGTACATGTGATCAAACTCGGTCGCGACGGCCTCATAAAGATCGTCATCCGACTTGGGATAGGCGGGACTTTCAAATGTACGCCGACCGGCCATGCGATGGCGGATCACAACTTCCCGGTCTTCAGAGGGCGGCATTGATGTCAGGGCAGCCATGGCTTCATCACTCGCCGGTGGCAACTCCGGATTGCCCGTGGTGGACATGACCGATGTCGCCGAGAGCAGACGGTCGCCATGATTGATCGCCATGTTCTGCACAATCATGCCACCCATAGAGACGCCCATCACATGAGCCTTTTTCACGCCCAGTGCGTCCAGCAGCCCCATGCCATCCGCAGCCATATCGGCAAGCGTATAGGGAATGTCGGCTTTCTTGCCGGCTTTCATCGCATTGATCACATCACTCACACTTGGCAGACCTGAGAGCTTTTCGCTCTTGCCCACATCGCGATTGTCATAGCGGATGACGCGATAGCCACGCGCCTTCAACCCGTTCATGAACGCGTCGGGCCAGCTCATCATGGTCGAGCCGAACCCGTTGACCAACAGCATGACCGGTGCATCCGCCGGGCCCCTGTCTTCATAATTGATGGAAATGCCATTGGCTTTGATCTGGCGCATCATATCCTCCCTCATTTTTTGCTTTGAGACAGTCTATCGCCCTCTTGCAATACAAAGCCAGAAGCCGGACCTTGAGGAATAACAAAAATAGCCAAATGGGAGCTGCTCTTGACACTCACTTATGATCTTTTCTGGTCGTTTCGTTCGCCTTATTCCTATCTTGTCACGCCACGGCTGATGGAAATGGAGGCCGAATATGATGTGCACTGCAATGTAAGGCCGGTTTATCCCATCGCTGTGCGTATGGATGGCTTCTTCAAGCAGGTCAATCCCATGTGGCCGCCCTATCTTCTGAAGGACACGATGCGGATCGCCCAGATGCTGGGCATGCCCTATGCCTGGCCCAAGCCCGATCCTGTTGTCATGGATATCAAATCGGGCGAGGTCCCCAAGGCCCAGCCCTATATTCATCGCCTGACACGGCTGGGTGTGGCAGCCGCACAGAAAGGCAGGGGCCTGCCTTTCCTGCGCGAGGTGAGCGGCATCATTTTTGGCGGCGTACCAAACTGGAATGAAGGGGACCATCTGGCGCAGGCCGCCACACGGGCCGGACTGGATCTGGCCGAACTCGATGCGGAAATTGCCGCCAATCCGGATAATTTCGAGAAGGTTATTGTCGAGAATGAGGCCGCCCAGAAGACGGCGGGCCATTGGGGCGTGCCGCTGATGGTTTTTGAGGGCGAACCTTTCTTCGGCCAGGACCGCATTGAAGCGCTGATCTGGCGCATGGAACAAAAGGGCCTGAAGAAAAGGACCTGATTGATTGCCGACGCGATCAATGGCAGATAGCCTCGCCCCCCAGCGAGACAAAGGATAAAGACGAATGCAGCGCGACTTAAAGGCAATGAGCACCACCGATTATGATCTGGTCGTGGTGGGCGGCGGGATCACGGGGGCAAGTGTTGCCTGGGACGCCTCGCTGCGCGGCCTGAAAGTGGCGTTGCTGGAAAAGGATGACTTTGCCCATGCCACCACTGCCGGCTCATCCAAGCTCATCCATGGCGGCCTGCGCTACCTGGTCAATGGCGAATTGAAGCTGGTGCGTGAATCGCTGCGCGAGCGGCGCATTTGGGAGGTGGTCGCCCCGCATATGGTCGATCCGCTGCCCTTTATTCTGCCGACTTATGGCTATGGCAAGAAGGGTGGGCTTGTTCTCTCCATTGGTCTGACCTTTTACGACCTGCTCTCCTATGATCGGAACTGGCTCTCGGACGATGACAAGAAGCTGCCGGGCTTCCGTTCCATCTCACGCAAGAAGGCACTGGAACTCGTCCCCACCCTGCCAAAGGAAGGCCTGACGGGCGCCAAGATTTACTATGACTGCCAGATGTATGCCCCCGAACGCATGTGCCTTGAATGCATCCAGGGCGCCGTCGAATATGGCGCGGACGCCGCCAATTATGCCGAGGTGACCGGCTTTGACGTTGAAGGCGACATGAGTGTTGGCGCCCGCGTCAAAGGCGTCACCGTCAAGGACCGCCTGACAGGTGACAGCCATCGCATCACCGGCAAGGTCGTCGTCAATGCCTCAGGCCCATGGGCTGACAAGATGATGGGGCTGGTGGAAGGCGATGCGCCTGCCCGCCGCCTCATTCGCTCCAAGGGTATCCACATCATTACGCGCGAAATCTCGGGCAAGAACGCGCTCGCCATCCAGTCCGAGATTGGCGGCCATTTCTTTGTTATCCCATGGCGCGGACACACGATCATCGGCACAACGGATACCGTCTTTGAAGACGACCCCGATGACGCTTGCGTCAGCGAAGCCGATATCGAACATTTCCTCCGTGTCGTGAATAGCGGCCTGCCGGGCCTCGATCTGCAGCGCAGCGACGTCCTGCATTTTTATGTGGGCTTGCGCCCCCTCGTCGACACCACGCCACAGGTGGCAGGCGAAGACGGCGAGGAAAAAAAAGACAGCTACAATGCCAGCCGCGCCGCGGAGGTTTATGACCACGCACCGGGAGAAGCCGTGGAGGGGTTGATCTCCGCCATCGGCGGCAAATGGACGACATCGCGCCATCTTGCCGAACAGGTGGTGGACATGGCGCTGAAAAAACTCAAGCGCAGCATCAAGACAGAAACCCATTGCACGCCGCTCTTTGGCGGCGAAATGGGCCGCTACAAGAGCTTTGTTGAGCGCGCCGTGATGCGCCATACCTCGATCTCGTCAGACATCATCGAAAATCTCTGCCGCAATTACGGCTCGCAATATGAGGCCGTGCTGCGCACCGCACAGGAGCGACCGGAAAATGGCGACGCGCTGCTCAAGCGCATCCTGCCGGACCGTCCCGAAATCGGTGCGCAGGTCATTCATGCCGTGCGACATGAAATGGCAACACATCTTTCAGATGTGGTCTTCCGCCGCACCGGGCTCGGCACATTAGGCGATCCGGGCGTTGAAGCCATCAACACCATTGCCGGTTTGATGGGCCGCGAACTCAACTGGGATGAGACCACCATGGCCAAGGAAATTTCAACCACGCGACTGGTCTTCGAAACCGGCCATGCCGCCCGCGAGAGCCTTGCCTGATGCCAAACGCCGCGCCTCATGTTGCCGCCATCGTCAACCCCCGCTCTGGCGGCGGAAAAACGGGACGCGCATGGCGGTTGATGGCCAAGGCGCTTGAAAATGAACTCGGCACGATCCGCGTGCATTTCACAGGCTCAGCCTCGACACCGCATTATCTTCCTGCGGCCGAACTCACCCGCAAGGCCCTGCACGAAGGCGCCCAGCTTGTGATCGCGGTCGGCGGCGACGGCACCATCAATGAAGTCGTGAACGGCTTTTATGAAAATGACCAGCCGATCAATAGGGAAGCACATCTGGCCCTTATCCATGCCGGGACAGGAGGTGATTTCCGCAAGACCTTCGAGATGGGCGACGACATGGACGCCTGCATTAAAACCATCGCCAGCGGCCATACGCGCCAGATCGATATCGGTCAGCTCAGCTTCATCGCCGAGGATGGACGCGAGGCCACACGCTATTTTGCCAATATTGCAAGCTTCGGCCTCTCCGGTGCGGTGGACCGCGCCGTCAACACCATGACATGGCCAAAGCTCTTTGGCGGCAAATTCACCTTTCTCTGGGCCACACTCACCACAGCCCTTCGCTTCAAACCGCAGCCCGTCCGCCTGACAACAGATGGTGGCTATGACGAGGTTGTGAACGTTGGGACGGCGGCGATTGCCAATGGCCGCTATTTTGGCGGGGGCATGAAGATGGCGCCCCACGCCGAACCCGATGACGGGCTCTTCGATATCGTGATCCTGCGTGACACCACGCTGAGTGATCTGATGGGCGGCGGCGGTTCGCTCTATGAAGGCACGCATATTGATCACGAAAAAACCATCTCCCTGCGTGGCGCCACATTGACGGCAACCTCTGTTGATGGGCAGGACGTCCTTCTCGATATTGATGGCGAGGCACCGGGACGGTTGCCCGCGCAGTTCAGGATATTGCCCGGCGCCATCACTCTTCGCTGCTGAAAGACCGGATCATCCGGCAGAATGTGAGCTGACATCATGACGATCGACCGCAAGACGCTGCGCTGGAATGGCTGGGGCCCGACGCGTCAGGAAAACCCGCTGCCCAATGATGCCTCCCAATGGGCCTGGATTCAGGAAACGCTGGGCATGTCGCGATTGCCGTCAACGCCTGCCAAGTCGCTGGAAAATATTTCACTGCCCGTCTGCAATCTCAGCAACGCCACCCTGAAGCGCCTGCGCGATATTGTTGGCGATGAACAGGTCTGCACCGATGATTATGAACGCGCCTTCCATGCGCGCGGCAAGTCCTATCACGACCTGATCTATCTGCGGGCGGGTCATCTGGCAATGGCGCCGGACGCAGTGGTCTATCCGCGCAATGCCGATGAGGTTCTCGCCATCGTGACGCTTGCGTCGGAAGAAAACATCGCCCTCATTCCCTATGGTGGCGGCTCGTCTGTTGTGGGCGGCGTCAATGCCGTCGGCAAGGTGCTCGCCGGTGCAATCATCACACTCGACACAACGTTGATGACACGCGTCATACAGATCGACAAGATGGCCATGACGGCGCGCATCGAAGCTGGCATTTATGGCCCCGCGCTGGAAGCAGCGCTTCAGGCCCATGGCGTCACGCTCGGCCATTATCCCCAGAGTTTTGAATATTCGACTTTGGGCGGGTGGATTGCCGCACGCGGCGCGGGCCAGCAGTCAAACCGCTATGGCAAAGCCGAAAAATGGCTGGTCTCGGCAATGCTGGCCACACCGAAAGGTTTCTGGACCACAGAAGATACGCCCGCTTCAGCGGCAGGTCCCAATCTCAACCAGTTGGTGGCCGGGTCAGAAGGCACGCTTGGCGTCATCTGCGAAGCGACTGTGAAAATTCATGAGCTGCCGGAGCGCAAGGATTATCGCGGCTACCTCTTCAAGAATTTTGCCCAAGGTATCGAAGCCGCTCGCCGCATCAATCATGCCGACATTCCCGTTGCCATGGTGCGACTGTCGGATGCGCCTGAAACACATTTCTTTCAGGCCTTCTCTTCTTCAAGCTCAAGCAGCGGTCTGAAGGCTAAACTGCAGCGCGCCTATCTGAAATGGAAGGGCCTTGATGAAGCCCCCTGCCTCATGCTGATCGGCCATGAGGGCGACAAGAAAACCGTGATCTGGGCACAGGAACGCACAGCCATCATTTGCGAGGGCCTCGGCGCCCTGGCGCTCGGCACCGGTGCGGGACGCAAATGGTATCATGGGCGCTTTTCCTCACCCTATAGCCGCGACCCGCTGATGGATCGAGGTATCGGGATTGATACACTCGAGACCTCCACCCGCTGGTCCAACATCGTCAAGCTGCGCGAAGCCGTGGTAACGGCGATTGAAAAGGCCATGGCCGCCAACATGCCGGAAGACACCGCGCGCGGCATCGTCATGGCCCATCTCAGCCATTCCTATCCGGACGGCGCGAGCCTTTATTTCACCTTTGTCTTTCCACGCCAGCTGGAACGCGAAGTGGAACAATGGGCCGCCATCAAGCGGGCCGCGTCTGATGCGATCATCGCCAATCGCGGCACCATCAGCCATCACCACGGTGTCGGGCTTGATCATGCCGCATGGCTGCCGGAGGAAAAGGGCGAGATCGGATTCAATGTGCTGAAGGCGCTGAAAAACGAACTCGATCCCAAAGCCGTCATGAATCCCGGCAAGCTTTTGGGTTAAACCGCAACCAGTTTCGTCGCAAGCGTCAGGGCCATGTCGCGATCCGTTGCGGCATGGAGTCCCGGGCCCTTGAGGACGCCCATTTCGGCCAGCACCTGCTCGGGCTGTTTTTGGGCGCCACTGAGAATGACCTGCGTCTTGTGACCGGCGCAACGCTCAATCAGGGCTTCAATGGCAGAGACGCCCGTCACGTCAATGATCGGCACGGCGCTCATATCAAGAATGAAAACCTTGGGTGGCGCCCCGATGCGGTCCAGAACCTCGCCCAGCCGCATCGCCACACCGAAGAAAAACGGCCCGCTGATATGGCTCATCACGACACCGGCAGGCAGCGCCACCTCATCGAGATTTCGGACGCGCGGCGCCGCATCGCTTTGATCTTCTTCAATCAGAGGCATATGCGTGCGGACATCAACAGCTTCAGACATGCGATGCATGAACAGAAAGGCAGCGAGCACGACACCCACCTCAATGGCAACGGTAAGGTCCACCATGACCGTCAGCCCGAAAGTGAGCAGCAGCACGGCGCGATCCCCAAGCGGGGCTTTCATGAGATGCCGGAACTTGTCGAGCTCGCTCATATTCCAAGCCACAACAAGCAACACAGCCGCCAGCGCCGCCAATGGAATATAGGTCGTCAGCGGCCAGGCAAAGAGCATGAAGCCCAGCAGCATCAGAGCATGCAACATGCCCGCGACGGGCGTGCGCGCACCGGAACGGATATTGGTCGCCGTGCGGGCGAGGGCACCTGTCGCCGGTAAGCCACCCATGGCGGCAGAGGCCATATTGGCAAAACCCTGCGCCACCAGCTCGGCATTGGAGCGATGTCGACGCCCCGTCATGCTGTCGGCAACGAGGGCCGAGAGAAGTGATTCAACACCTGCCAGAAACGCCATGGTAAAGGCACTGGGCAAGAGACCCTGCAGACGCGCGAGCGTGACATCGGGAAAGGATGGCGGGCTGAAATGTGGCGTCAGGCCCACATAGCGCGTGCCAATGGTTTCAGTCGGCAGCGCCAGGAGCCAGACCGCTGCCCCGGCCAGAATGACCGCAATCAGAAAGCCCGGCGCGCTGGGCTGATAACGGCGCAAGAGCAGGATCACGAGAAGGGCGCCAACACCCACCGCCATTGTCACCAGTGAGGTCTGCGGCAACCCTTGCGCCAACACGGACAGCTTGCTGAAAAACGCCGCCGGCACCTGCGCGATCTCCAGCCCGAAGAAATCCTTGATCTGGCTCGACGCGATGATGACCGCAATGCCCGCTGTGAAGCCCGTGATCACAGGCTGGGGAACATATTTGATATAGGTCCCGACGCCGAGCCACCCGGCGACCACAAGCATCATGCCCGCCATCAGCGTGGCGAGCACAAGCCCGTCATAACCATGCATGGCAATCACATTGAAGACCACCACCACAAAGGCACCCGTCGGACCCCCGATCTGGAAGCGCGATCCACCCAGAGCAGAAATCAGGAAACCGGCAACAACCGCTGTCAGAAGCCCCTTGTCAGGGGTTGCGCCGCTCGCAATCGCCAGCGCCATGGAAAGCGGCAGGGCAACAATGGCAACCGTCAGACCGGCAATGAAATCAGCACGGAAATGCGCAAAGCCATAGCCCTCCGCCAAAACGGTCAGAAGCTTGGGTTTCAGCAATGTGGCCGCCGAAGGCCTCTGAACGAGATTCGGCATCAAGACCCCCGCCATATGGCGTCGAAGAAAGACGCAATGTCGCCGCCCTGAAGGTGAACGGCAAGGCGGCTTATGCGCGCAGTGTCGATTCTGGCCTAGTCCAGCGCCTCACGCAGGGCAATGGCCGCGCTCTTGACAGCCTCACGCGACACATCAAGAACAGCCTGCAGATTGAAGAAGCCGTGAATCATGCCGTCATAATTGACATATTCGGTTTCGACACCGGCCGATTTCAATGCCTCGGCATAGGCTTTGCCTTCATCGCGCAGCACATCAAAACCCGCTGTCACCACATAGGCCTGTGGCAATCCGGCAAACGAGGGCGCGCGCAAAGGCGCCAGAAGGGGATCATTTTCATCCGCCCCATTGGCATAGGCATTGAAGAACCAGTCCATTGTGGCGCGCTCAAGGAAATAGCCTTCAGCAAAGGATTCATAGGAACCCGTGCCGCCGGGCACATCCGTGACCGGATAGATCAGCAGCTGGAAGGCAATATGCGGGCCCTTCTCCGACTTGGCGACCATTGAGACAGCCGCGGCCAGATGACCACCCGCGCTGTCGCCGCCCACGGCAATCCGGTTGGCGTCAATATCAAGCTTGGAGGCATTGGCCTCGACCCATTTCACGGCGGCCACACAATCTTCAAGGGCGGCGGGATAGGGATGTTCAGGCGCAAGGCGGTAATCAACAGCAATGACACGCACGCCGCTTTCATTGGCGAGCGTACGGCAAAGCGAGTCATGAGTATCGAGATCACCGATCACCCAGCCACCGCCGTGAAAAAACACCAGGGCGGGCGAGCCGCCGCCGGCGGCAACAGGGGTATAAATGCGGAGCGCAAGATCACCGCCGTCAGGGCCGGGGATCGACACATCTTCCACCTTGCCAATGGGCACACCCTGCAAATCAACCATGCTGCCCATGGCGCGATAGACCTCGCGCGCATCCTTGGGCGGTAACTCGTTGATCTTCGGGGCTTCAGTATCGGCGGCCAAACCTTCGAGCAAGGCCTTGGCTTGTGGGTCTAGTGTCATAGCGTCCTCCCTGACCGTCACCATTTGCTGGCATCCGGGAGAACCCTTTTAGCCGCCCGGGAGGGGCGACGCCAAGCCTCAATGCAGAATATTGCCGTCACGTGAGCGGCGACCGGCCACCATATCCTCGACAACGCAGCGTAAACTGCGCCAGGCTTCCGCCCGCAATTTCTCGCCAATTTCTTCCAGTTCGCTGACGGCCGTATCAGCATAGTCGATGGCTTTTTCGCCATGCGTATCAAACATGTAGCTCGCGAGAAGATTGATTTCGTGTTCGGTGACCAAGGCCTGTACTCCGGCAAAGAGGGATTTGCCAGATAGTTTGCAACCGGCGGGCCAATCGGCATTTCTGCAGATATTCAAATAAATTCAACAGCTTAGGAAAATTGCATCTTCCTTTAGCAACCGCGCGCGGCAATCTTTACCCCGCATGAAAGAGGCGCGTTTTGCCGCGCCCGGCACATGTTGCCGCGCCTGTCAGCCCGAAAAGCCGCCCTCAGCCAGAAATTGCTGCTCAGCCTCGCTACTGCGCCGCCCCAGAACCGCATTGCGATGCGGAAAACGGCCAAAGCGCTGAATAATGTCGGCATGAAGTTTGGCAAATTTGAGCGTCTCCGGCTCCTCCAGACGGGTCGCGAAATATTCAAGCCCCTGCTTCTGTGCCGTCATGTCCTCCGAATGCATGAAAGGCATATAGAGCCAGCGCCGCGCCGCCATGGGCAATTCGACATCGTGCCGGCGTTCAATCGCCTGCCGGGCAAGCAAGAGCGCCTTGGCATCCTGTTCAAAGGCGCGATGATCATCGCGATAGAGATTTCGGGAAAACTGATCAAGCAGAATGACAAGCGCCAACGACCCCTGCGCGGTGGTCGCCCAGGCATCATAGCGGCCCTCGGCAGCGTCGGCATGCGCCTGGGAAAACCGCTTTCTGATCTCGGCATCAAAACCCTGGTCCTTTTTGAACCAGCGGCCTTCACCTGCCAAAAACCAGAAATCGAGTATCTCTTTGGGATCAATCATCTGAAAGCCACGCGCCCGCGCAAAACAGGTCTCACAGCACCATCACATCCTCGGGCGCCGGATCTGCATAGAGCCGTTCGACAAGATGGGCCCGCCGCTCAAGCGTGGCGCGCTGATTGACATAACCCTTATCGGTCATTTCATGCCCGTCAATGCTTGGTGGTTCAAGCATCAGATGGAGGCGCGCCACACGACCCGATGAGCCGCCGCCACTCTTGTTATGGGCCGCAAGCGCCGCGCGCAGATGCACCTCCACTTTGGGATGTGATATCACCTCCTGAGGCGATGCCTCATCCGGCAGCCCGGCAAGCGATCTCATGCCCGCCAAATTGGGCCAGGCAAGCAAGGCTACATAGGGCTTGTCGAGACCGCAGATAACCGCGTCCTGAAGAGCGGGCGAGCAGGCCGCCACCACATCGGCCCGCAATGTGCCGGTGGAAACCCATGTGCCGGAGGAAAGTTTGAAATCTTCCGTCACGCGGCCATCAAACACGAGGCCCACTTCAGGATGATCGGGATCAAGGAAGCGCGCGGCATCGCCGAGACAATAATAGCCTTCCTCGTCGAAAGCCTCTGCCGTCTTCTTGGGATCATTCAGATAGCCCGGCGTGACCGTCGGACCTTTCACCCGCACCTCATGCTTGGTGCCATTCGGCACAAGCTTCAGCGTGATGCCTGGCAGTGGCAAACCAATCAGACCGACGCGCTCCGTCACCCAGTGGACAACCGTGATGCCCTGCGTTTCCGTCGCGCCATACATCGTCGTTAGCGGAATGCGATGACCTGTCTCCATGACAGCGAGCTTCTGCATGCGGTCATAGAGATCGCTTGAAAGCGTGGCCCCGCCATAGGCCATATATTCAAGCTTGCGGAAGAAATTGGCGCGCAGCGCCGGATCACGCTCCATGGCATCGGCAAGCATGGCAAAGGCAACAGGGGCCGAGCCGAAAACACGCGGCGAAACATCGGCCAGATTGCGGATGGTCTGGTCAAAAAGACCCGGAACCGGTTTGCCCGCATCCAGATAGACCGTGCCGCCTGCATCGAGATTGCGGTTGAACCCGATATTGCCCGCCGAAATGTGGTTCCATGGCATCCATTCCAGACTTTCGGGGATATCGTCCTCATCGGCCGACTCCGTGCTGAGCGCTTCCTGTGCGGCCAACAGCGACATCATCATGCCATGGGTCTGAAGCGCGCCCTTGGGCATGCCGGTCGAGCCCGACGTAAAGAGATATTTGGCAACTGTCTCATGACCAATGGTCGCCATGGTTTTGGCCACATCAGGCGAGAGGGGCGTGGCGATAATCTCGTCATAGGAAAGCGTGGCAATGCCATCAGCCGGCCCAGTGCAGGTCACAACCTCAAGACCATCAATATCGAGCGCGGCAATGGCCTTGGCAAAAAGCGGTCCCTGATCGGCAAAAACCATGCGCGGCTTGCACAGCCCCGCCACATGGCGAAGCTTGGCATAGTCGCTGCTCATCAGGGAGTAAGGCACACTGACCGGCGCCACAGGTACGCCCGCTTTCATGGCGCCGAGCGCCATCACGGCATGGGCAATGGAATTACCCGAAAGGATCATCAAAGGCGTGGTGGGATCCATGCCGCGCGCAAGCAATGCAGAGGCCACGCTGCTTGCGGCCCGATCAGCTTCGCCATAGGTGATAAAGGTCCATTCGCCTGTCGCATCCCTCTCGGCGATGAAGCGACGTTCGGGATGTTTGGCCGCACGCGCCTCCAGCAGATGCACAACGCTTCGTTCCATTTCGCCCAGCGGATAATCCGACGAAATATAGACGACTCCCTCCGCCCCATGCCGCAATGTGATTTTTGGCGGGTGCTGCTTGAGCGGTTTGAAAGCGGCGTCCTGATGGTCCTGTACGAGATCCATGATCGATATTCCCTTATCTGGCAGTCTTTATTGCTGCCATTGATATGTCTTCGTTCTTGATAAGCCGATCAGTTGATCATCCGTTCACGGCCTTGCCAATAGGGTGCCCGCAATTCGCGGCGCAGGATCTTGCCTGACGGGTTGCGCGGCAGGGCCGTAACAAATTCAACGGATTTGGGGACTTTGTAGCGAGCGATGCGCTCCCGCGTGAAGGCGATGATGTCCTCCTCGCTGGCCTGCTGCTCCGGCTTGAGCACCACCATGGCCTTGACCGCCTCACCCCATTTTTCATCGGGCACGCCGATCACGGCGACATCGGCAATTGCCGGATGACCAAACAACGCATTTTCGACTTCCGCCGGATAGATATTTTCACCCCCCGACACAATCATGTCTTTCACACGGTCATAGATAAAGAGATAGCCATCCTCGTCGAAATAGCCCGCATCGCCAGAGCGGAACCAGCCACCGCGCAGCGCTTCCTGCGTTGCGGCCTCGCGGTTCCAGTAGCCCTTCATGACAGAGCCCCCGCGGATGACGATCTCGCCCACTTTGCCTGCGGGCAATGGCTTGTCATCCTCATCGAAAACGGCGATTTCCATATCTGGATTGGGAATGCCACATGAGCGAAGCTTGTTCTTGCCGGGCATATGCGCATCCGGCGGCAGATGCGTGGCACCGCCCGTTGTTTCCGTCAGCCCGTAGAGCTGCACGAAATCAGCCTTGAACGTATCCTGCGCCTGCTTGAGCAGTTCTTCGGCAATAGGTGAGGCGCCATAAAGAAGCTGGCGCAGCGAGCTCACATTCGTGTTCTTGATCTCCGGGTCCATCAGTAGGAACAGAATGACGGCCGGCACGATGAAGGCGATGGTGATGCGCTCTTTTTCGATCAGCTTCAGCATCAGCTTGGGATCGATATCCTTGAGCACGATATTCCGCGCCCCGTAAAGATGGCCGATGATACCGATATTGACGCCCGCGACATGAAAGAGCGGCATGCAGACGAGCACCGTGTCGTCGCGCTTCCAGTCTGACCAGCCCGACAGCGCACCCTGCTTGAAGACCGACACATAATTGGCATTGGTCAGCTGCACGCCCTTGGGATGGCCCGTGGTGCCACTGGTATAGAGCTGGATCACATCATCATCGGGCTTGAGCTCGATCATCGGATCCTTGGCCGGGAAACTGTCGCGCCATTCATCAAAAGACGGCCAGCTCTTGTGTCCGCCATCCAGCGCAATCACGCGGCGGACGGATTTGCATTCAGGCAGAAGCTTTTCAATGGTGTCGTAATATTCCTCGCCAACGAAAAGAACTTCGACCCCGGCATCATTCAGAATGAAGGCGATTTCGGGCGGCGCCAGACGCCAGTTCACCGCAACCGGCACGGCCCCGGCCTTGGCCGCGCCATAGAGCATTTCGAAATAGCGGTCAGAGCCCTTGCCTATAAACCCAACACGGGTGCCCTTGACGCATTTATCAGCGATCAGACCCTGCGCCACGCGGCTGGCCCGGTCATTCAACTCGCCATAGCTGGTCCGGCGATCTTCAAAAACCTGCGCAATTGCATCCGGCGTATGGCGGGCCTGCACGCGCATGATATCTGCGACCGTGCGGATCTGGTCCTCGGACTGAGTCATCTAAATTCCCTCCTGACCTTATGGGTATTTGACCCATGGCCTTATTCTTCTGGCTGATCTTCTTGGCGAGGTCAGCGCTCCCTTGGGCGCAAGTGTAGCCGCGTCACGGACAAGGGCAACAGGAACAAGACGGCACGATTGGCGCTTTACCCACCGTCAACGCTCGGTAGACTGTCACCAAGAATAAAAACAACGCGAGAAAGCGAGGAATCCATGGCGCGTATTCCCTATTTCGACCCGTCCAAAGCGACAGGTCGCGCCCAGACAGCCTATGAAAAGCTCCCGCCGCTCAACATCTTCCGCATGCTGGGCCATTCCGGCGACATGCTGGAGGCCTTCCGCATTTTCGGGAACCAGATCCTGGTTCATTCCAAGCTTGATCCGATCCTGCGCGAAATCGCCATTGTCCGTGTTGGCGTGCTCTCCCATGCCAATTACGAAGTCTATCAGCATGAGGCGATCTCGCGGCGTCTCGGCATGAGTGAGGAAAAAATCCGCGCCATCCATGAAGGCCCCTGGGCCAGCGCCTTCTCGGAGATGGAACGCCTTGTCATGCTGTTTACTGACGATGTGGTCGCCAATGTGCGCGCCAGCGACATGACCTATAATCCGCTGGCAGCCCATCTCGACCATCAGGAAATGCAGGAGCTCGTCATCACCATCGGCTTCTACATGCTGGCGTCGCGCTTTCTCGAAACCTTCGATGTCGATATTGAAACAGGAGACCTGCCCGTCAATGTCGATCTTCCCGGCATGAAAGGGTAAATCATGGCCATGCTTCCCTATCCCGATCCGGCTTCCCTGCCGGCAGACGATGCTGCCCTTCTGGCCAAGCTGCCGCCGCTCAATATCTTCCGCATGCTGGCGGGCAGTGGCCCATCCTTTCAGCCGCTCATGGCGCTTTTCAATGCCTATCTCAATAATGGCCTGCTGGACCATGAGATGCGCGAACTCATCATCCTGCGCGTCGGGCATGTTTGTGGCTCAGCCTATGAACAGCATCAGCACCGGCGCGTTTCACGCATGATCGGCATGAGTGATGAGCGCATTGCCGCCGCATCAGGCGCCCTGCCCTCTGCCCATCTTTCAGAGGCGGAAAACAGCGTCCTTGTTTTTGTGGACAGTCTTGCCATTCACACCAAAGGGGACCCTGCCCTTTTCGAGCGCGCCAAGCAGCATCTCGACGATGCCGCCATACAGGAAGTTGTGATTGTCACCGGCATCTATCTGCTGGTCTGCCGCTATCTGGAAACCATGGGCATTGAGATCGAAGAAACCGACATTGAGAGCAGCGGTCTCGAAGAAATAGCCAACAGCCTCTCTGCCGCCAATTGAACCCTGAAGGGGACGACATGACCGCCTCGGCCAATGACATTATTCTGCATCAATATGCGATATCGCCCTTCTCTGAAAAGGTGCGCGTCGCCCTCGGGATCAAGCAGCTTGAATGGTACAGCTGCGACCAGCCCGTGGTGATGCCCAAGCCTGAACTTGTGGCCTTGACCGGGGGCTATCGCAAAATTCCCGTCATGCAGATCGGGGCGGATATTTACTGCGACACGCAGATCATTCTGCGCGAACTCGAACGCCGCTACCCGAGCCCCTCATTGCATGAAGGCGACGCCAAGGGATTGGGCTGGGGCATTACCATGTGGACGGACCGGGTAATGTTTCAGGCAGTCGTTGCCATCATCTTCGGTGGCGACACGCCGATTGCCGATGAAACCTTCATCAAGGACCGCGAGAAACTGACGGGTCGTCCCTTCGATGTGGCCGCCATGAAGGCAGCCGCCCCGATGATGGCCGAACAGTTCCGCGCCCAGCTCGGTTGGCTGGACGATCAGCTGGGCAATGGCCGCGCCTTCCTGATGGGACCAAAAGCGGGGCTGAGCGACGCCAGCGCCTATTACAATCTGGCCTTCCTGCGCTGGGCCAGTCCGCAGGCAGAAAAGCTCATCGGCATCTGGCCACATGTGAGCAAATGGGAAGCCCGCGTCAAAGCCATCGGCCATGGCACGGTTCACGAGATCAGCCGGGAAACGGCCCTCGACATTGCCAAGGCCGCCACATCGACAACCACTCCGGGTGTTGCGGCCGGCGAACCCAATGAACTGAAAGAAGGGGAAAACGTCGTCGTCATGGCGGATGATTATGGCCGCGACCCCATCAGCGGCACGATTGTCTCTGCCTCTGCCCAGCACATTGCCATCAGGCGGAAAGACCCGCGCGTGGGTGACGTTGTGATCCATTTCCCGCGCGCCGGCTTCCTCGTCATGCGGGCGTGAAGGACAAAACAGCATGCTGCCTGAACTGGGCACGATAGAAGGTTTTTATGGCCGTCCATGGAGCTGGACGGCCCGCGCAGCCCATGTCACCGCCATGGCACCCCATGGCTATGGCTTCTATCTCTATGCCCCGAAAGCCGATGCCTTTCTCAGGCGGCGCTGGAGCGAACCCCATCCCCCTGAAGAGCAGGCAGCACTCGCCAGCTTGGCTCGGCACTGCAAGGCGGCTGGCGTGCGTTTCGGTGTGGGGCTCAGCCCTTTCGAGCTCTATCTCAATTTCGATGAGACCGCGCGTGAGGCACTGGCACGCAAGCTCGACGCACTGGATGCCATCGGCATTGATGATCTTGCGATTCTCTTTGACGACATGCGCGGCGACCTGCCGGGTCTTGCCGAAAAACAGATGGAAATCATCAACTGGATCGCGGCGCGGACAAAGGCAGGCCGCCTGATCATCTGCCCGAGCTATTATTCGGATGACCCTGTGCTGGATCGCGTCTTTGGCGCCCGTCCCGATGACTATCTTGAAACATTGGGACGCGAACTTGACCCCTCCATCGATATATTCTGGACCGGCCCGAAAGTCTGTTCCGACGACATCACGCCAGATCATCTGACCCGCGTCAGCGAAACACTGAAGCGCAAGCCCTTCATCTGGGACAATTATCCCGTGAATGACGGGCAGCGCATGTCACGCTTCCTGCATCTGCGCGGCTTTTCAGATCGGCAGGGCATGGCTGGACATATCACGGCCCATGCCGTGAACCCGGCCTCACAAGCCTGGCTCAGCCGCATCCCCATGCTGACGCTCGAGGCCTGCTATCAGTCACCGGAAAATTATGATGCCGAAAAGGCTTTTCTGGTCGCCGCAACAGATATTGCGGGCGCGCCGCTTGCGGCCATGATCAAGGTCGATCTCGGCGATTTTCAGGATCGCGGTCTTGAGGTGCTCACAGACGCCAAAAAGGCGGCGCTGCAATCACGCTACGCCGCCCTTGATCATCCCTGCGCGCAGGAAATTGTTGACTGGCTCAAAGGCCATTGGGCCATCACAAATGACGTCGTGCTGACCCAATAGGCTCAACGCGCCGTCACGCCACCATCAATGACGAGTTCTGAGCCCGTCATATAGGCGGAGGCATCCGAGGCGAGAAACAGAATGCCATCGGCAATATTCTGCACCGTCCCCGGATAGCCGACGGGCGTAAGTGCGGTGGCCACATCGGTTGCCTGCAGCGCTTCGGTATTGGCGCCTTCAACCGGCATGACCCCTTCGGCCACCATCTTGGCCCAGATCTCGGTTTCGATGATGCCGGGATGGACGGAATTGACGCGGACCTTCATCTGTCCCTCAGCGCATTCCATGGCGACAGCTTTTGTCATCAGACGCACCGCACCCTTGCTGGCGCAATAGCCCGCCATCATCGGCGCGCCCATGAGACCGGCAACGGAGGAGAGATTGATGATGGAGCCGCCCCCCGAGGCCGTGATCAGGGGAATGCCGTGTTTGCAGCCCATGAAGACGCCGTCGATATTGATCGCGTTCTGCCAGCGGAATTTATCAAGTGACATGGTGAGAACCGAATCCATCACCGCCACGCCGGCATTATTCACAAGCACATGAAGCGCGCCGAACTCGGCCTTTGCCTTGGCGATCACATTGATCCAGGTCGCTTCATCGGTCACGTCCTGCGCCATGGCTGTCGCCACACCGCCAGCAGCCCTGATGTCAGCCGCGACACGCTCGGCACCCGCGCCATCAATATCCGTGACGAGAAGCTTTGCGCCCTCCCGTGCCAGTGTCATCGCAGCCGCCTTGCCAATACCGGCTGCCGCACCTGTGACGAGTGCCACTTTTCCGTCTACCTGCCCCATGGGTCTCTCCTTTTTCTTGCTATTGCACCCATTTGACCGCGCCTTGATTGTAAAATCATCCAGGAAATGACGCCAAACCACCCTGAATCGCGGCCTGTCATCTAGACAGCTATCGATTCAGGGCGTTTCATGGGCAAAGCAGAATTCAAATAATAAAAAAATCGGAGGAGATACCCCCATGGCTGGAGCCAAACTGCGTTTTGGTGCGTTCATCGCACCCTTCCACCCCCTGAATGAAAACCCGACACTTGCCATCGAGCGCGATTTCGAACTCGTCCAGTTCATGGACAAGCTCGGCTATGATGAGGCCTGGATCGGCGAACATCATTCAGCCGGCTATGAGCTGATTGCCAGCCCCGAGCTGTTCATCGCCACAGCTGCCGAACGCACCAGGCATATCCGTCTGGGCACAGGCGTTTCTTCGCTGCCCTATCATCACCCGCTGATGCTGGCTGACCGTATCAACCAGCTCGACCACATCACGCGTGGCCGCGTCATGTTCGGTGTCGGCCCCGGCGCCCTGCCCTCTGATGCCTATATGATGGGTATCGAAGTGGCCAAGCAGCGCGACATGATGGACGAAGCCCTCGACGTGATCATCCCCTTGCTGCGCGGCGAAACCGTCACCGCCAAGACCGACTGGTTTGAACTGAACAATGCGCGGCTGCAGATGACGCCCTATTCGCGCCCGAGCGTGGATATTGCCGTTGCCAGTCAGGTCTCACCCACCGGTGCGACAGCTGCCGGCCGTCACGGCGTGGGTCTGCTCTCCATCGGCGCCACCTCGGCAGGCGGCTTCAACGCGCTTTCGACCAATTGGGCCATTGCCGAAGAACGCGCCAAGGAAGCAGGCAACACCATGGATCGCGCCGCCTGGCGTCTTGTCGGTCCGGTACATGTTGCCGAGACACGCGAAAAGGCCCG
The DNA here is from genome assembly GCA_016124805.1 of Hyphomicrobiales bacterium. Lineage (GTDB taxonomy): Bacteria > Pseudomonadota > Alphaproteobacteria > Parvibaculales > Parvibaculaceae > Parvibaculum. Next base: position 100,053 of record WGND01000006.1, read on the forward strand.
CGAGAATGTCCGCTTCGGTCTCGAAAAATGGCTCTATTATTTCCGTGAAGTCGCGGCCCTGCCGCTTGCCCCGACAGATGGCAGCGATCCGGTTGACGCCCTCATTGCTTCGGGCATGGCCGTTGTCGGCACGCCGGATGATTGCATCGCGCAGATCGACCGCCTGCAGGAGCAATCGGGTGGTTTTGGCGCCTTCCTGCAGATGGCACATAACTGGGCGGACTTTGAAGAAACGAAGCGCTCCTACGAACTGATCGCGCGCTATGTGATGCCGAAATTCCAGGATCTCAATATCAACCGCGACGCCTCGCTTGAATGGGCCCGCACCAATCGCGAAACCTTCATGGGACAGGCCATGATGGCGGTTGGCTCGCGCGTTGCCCAGCATATCGAGAAAAAGGGGACTGAGAATATCCGCCCCGAAATTCTCGAAGCCATGGGCATCAAGAAAAGCGGATCAGACGCTGCCGAATAGGTGCCCCTGCCCCAAATGAAAAGGGCGGCTCGGAAGAGCCGCCCTTTTTGTCTGATGGTCTAAAGCTTGAGTTGCCCGCCGCAAATCTGGCTGTATAGCGCTTGATCCAGCGGCACGAATTTGCCCTCAGCCGCCGAGTTGAAATAGAGCGGTTCGGCAATCTCATCGGGATTGAAACCTTCTTTCACCAGCTCCACCTTGCGATGTTTGAAGGTGCCTGTGATTTCCATCTCCGGCTGCACGCGAACGAAGAGAGGCCGGGCATAATCCGGCAGGTTCTTTTCCAGATGGGCCCGGAACCTGGCGAAATCAAAATCCGGTCCCGTCACAAGCGACACCATGCCCGCGCGACCATCCGTGCCGGGAACCGCGACACCATAGACATTGGCTTCGCTGGCACCGGGGAAAGTCGAAATCACCTCAGCCACTTCAGAGGTCGCCACATTTTCACCCTTCCAGCGGAAAGTGTCGCCGATGCGGTCGACAAAATAGAAATAGCCGAGCTTGTCCTTGCGCAGCAGATCGCCCGAGCGGAAATATTTGTCACCCTTGCGGAAGACATCATGGAGAATTTTCTTCTCTGTCTCTTCCTTCTTGGCATAGCCCTCAAAACGAAGGGTCTGCGTCTCATCATCCTGTATTTCGCCAAGCGCCTCACCGGGCTCACCAAAATCACATTTGATGCAGAAGCCATCCGGCCCGCGCACAGGCACTTCATTCTCGACATCAAACTTCACAAGCACGACAGGCAGGCGTTTTTCAGCCCATGGCGGAATGCGGCCAATGGCGCCAACCGTACCGTCATAATTCATCATGGCGATATTGCCTTCCGTCGCGCCGTAAAATTCCATGATGCGGGGAATCTTGAAACGTTCCTGAAACGGCTTCCAGACTTCCGGGCGCAGACCATTGCCCGCAAAGATCCGGAAATTATGGTGCCGCTCCAGCGGATGAGGCGGGGTGTTGTTGAGATAGCGCAGAAGCTCGCCGATATACTGAAAGAGCGTCGGCTTGTACTTATGTGCATCGTCCCAGAATTCCGAGGCCGAAAAACGGCGACGGATAACAAGGGAACCGCCAACCGTCAGCACAGTGCCGACGGCACAGACACCGCCCGCCGAATGATAAAGCGGCAGTACGCTATACATGCAGTCCTTCTCGGTCGCATTCACATTGGACGCCCAGGACACCATCATTGTCAGCATGCGGGCATGCGAAATGCGCGCGGCTTTCGGGTTGCCGGTCGTACCGCTGGTATAGATGTAAAGAGCATTATCCGCCGATGTCAGACCCTTGCGGACATCCTTGGGCAGCACATCGGGCTGTGCCGCCAGCGCGGCATCCAGATCATTCAGCCCCTGCGCCTGTCCGCCCGTCACCCAGGTTGCCATCGGGCGTTCCAGCTGCTCGGTCACAGCGCCATAGCTGTCCGTCAGCTCCGCGCCAAGCACCAGATGATCGGCATTGGATATGTTGAGACTATGGGCAAGCGGCGCCCCGATCAGATTTGAATTGATGAGGGCCGCCGTCGCGCCCACTTTCACAATGCCGAGCCAGGCAATGATATATTCGGGGCGGTTCTCCATGAGAAGCGCGACCACATCGCCCTTCTTCACACCCTGCGACAACAGCCAGTTGGCATAGCGGTTGGCGGCGGCATTGAAATCGCGATAGTTGATTTTGCGGTCTTCATAGATCAGGGCAATATTGTCGCCCTTCTTGGCGGCCAGTTGCTCGATCGTATCGGCATAGGTATGTGTCTTGTCCTTGTTGACGGCAGCCGCGCGCCGCAATGTGCGCAGCCCCGTTGTCAAAAACAGATAATCATTCCGGATACGTCGAAACAGGCCCATTATTCGCTCCCAATGCACTGCATCATCGCAGCTTTTGTTTTGTACATAGATACTCAATCAAGGCCCGTTGACCGTCAAGTATATGGATCAGGCAGATAAGAGCTTATCAGCGCCCCAGCCCCAAGAAATGAACTACGACATGTCGAATGCCGGTAAAAGAGAAATCACGCTTGATGTGTCGGGCCTGCTTTGCCCTCTGCCCGTGCTGCGCGCGCGAAAAATACTGCTGGGCATGCGCGAAGGCAGTTGTTTGCGCGTGCGCGCGACCGATCCCGTGGCCCGCATCGACATGCCCCATTTCTGCGCCCAGGCAGGCCATGAAATACTGGAAACCAGCGAGGAAGGCGCAACTCTTGTCTTCCTCATACGCCGTGGCCCTGACCGGGAAGAAGATTGACCAGTTCAGGCATTGAAATCACTCGCCAGCAGGGCATAGAGATATTCATCCCCCCATTCGCCCTGAATGACCTTGCTTTGACGGAACACGCCCTCGCGGCGCATCCCCAGCCGCTCCATGACACGGGCAGATGCCTTGTTGCGCTGATCACAAATGGCGGTGATGCGATGCAACCCGAGTTCATGAAATCCGGCGGCCAGCATGGCGCGAGCGGCTTCTTCAGCAAAACCATGGCCCCAGGAGTCAGGATGCAGCACATAGCCGATATCACCTGTGCGGTTGTACCAGTCCGTGACTTTAAGACCCACCCCGCCAATGATCTTTTTGCCGTGCTTGGGAACGATACCCAATTCATAGACACGCCGGGGTTTGCGCTTCTGATCGTCCTGAAAATCCCGTATGGCTTCGCGCGTCTGCGCCAGCGTATTGGGCCCCCATATCAGGAAGCGGGATACCTCCGGTCGCGAAGAATAGGCATGCACGGCATCAAGATCGGCCGATATGAAATCACGCAGCACGAGGCGTGGCGTTTCAATGGGAAGTGAAATGATCGGCAGCTTGCTGTTGCGACGACCGATTGCCATTACGCACAGGCCTGCAGCGCAGTCTTCTGAGGCTCTTTAAAGCCGACAAGAATGGTCTTGCCCGTTTCGAACACGGGGCGCTTCATCAATGTAGGATGGACTTCCAGCAGCTTCAGCACGGCCGCTTTTGAGAGATCGCTCTTCTGGGCATCGCTCAAACCGCGCCATGTGGTGCTGGATTTGTTGAGGAGCGCCTCATGCCCCACTGCCTCTGCAAAGCGCTTGAGGTCCTTGGCGCTCACACCATCCTTGCGCACATCGATATAGCGATAGGCAATGCCCTCTGCCTCAAGCCAGGCCAGCGCCTTGCGGCAGGTATCACATGTCTTCAGGCCGTAAACGGTAATCAAAACACAGCGCCCCATCATTCGGAAAGGACGACAGGATAGAGCGCAGGGCCCCGCAAGGCAAAGCGATGATTGGGGCGATAAGCGTCCTCAGGCGGCCAATTTCATGGCTTCTGCTTCAGCCAGCTTGGCTTTATGGGCTTCGAGTGCCTGAACGGAGGCCAGAGCCCCCTTGTAATGGACCAGAGGCCCGAGATTGAGTTCGGCGCGCACTTCGTCAAGCGGGCGCGACAGGAGCGCTTCCCAATCGGTGCCCGGCAGCCATTTGGCCACCTTGCCCAGACGATAGCCTTCGCGCACAGCCTTCCAGAGCCCAAGGCCCGGATAGCTTCGGGATGTCGCGCGCAGGCCGAAAAGAACAATGGCGCCAATGCCGCGATTGCCGGTCTGTGCATAGATGAAAGCCAGCAGGCACAATTCACCCAGTCCATCACGGCCATAGCCCGTGGAGACGTGCCAGAGATCATGCGTATCGCGCTGACGGTTGCGATAAATCTTTGCCGCCTCGGGAATTTTCTCACGATCAGGGATCACTTCGCTGGCCTCAACCAGACCATCCGCCGTGAGGTTTTCGCTGCTCATGAATTTGTAATAGAGATGACCGAGCGAGCCTTCAGGCAGCCTCGACAGCGTCTCGCGATCATTCAGCGTCTGCAGAATATTGCGTTTCTCGGCAATGATCCGCTTGCCCGTCTCCATGCCCATGAAACGGAAAAACTGCCGCTCGTCCGATCCGCCGGACAGCGCATCAATAACCTTGAAAACCTGCGCGGTGTCTTCCTTGTCGGCCAGCAATGCCTTCACCGCGCGCCAAGCCTTCAGGGGCTGGATGCGCTTGCGCGGACGACCTTTAAAAGGCGAGGTCTGCGTCATTGAACCGGCATCGGAGCTGAGATCAGCCATTGCGTTTCCTTTTCATCCAGCCATCGGCGCATGGCCGACGCTGTGCGTGTTATTTTTGGCAAGATACGCTTTTTAGACATTAGACTTGATCATAAGTAGATAATACTGACATAGTTGTCAATATGTGGAATGTGGGATTTTTGGCCAATGACAAGCGCGAAACCGCAATTGAAAGACGAGATCGACGAGAGCCAGCCAAAAAGCCGCGCGCCAGCCCAGAAGCGCGTCCGCCGTACCGCTGACGAGGCCCGCCGCCTCATTCTGGATGCCGCCGAGGAGCGCCTCGCCGCGCAGGGGCCAGAGGGTATCCGCCTGCAGGATATCGCCCGCGATGTCGGCATTTCGCATCCCGCCATCCTGCATCATTTTGAAAGTCGCGAAGGGCTCGTTGCCGCCCTTATCGAGCGCACGACCAGCCAGTTTCGCGAAAAGATGTTTACACTGATCAACGACACCATGACCGGCGGCGCGGGCTCTGAGGGCCTCATCGAAAACGCCTTTCAGGTACTTAGTGATCGCGGCACCGCCCGCCTGCTTGCCTGGCTCCTGCTCACCGGACGGAGCGCTGAAGGCACAGGTTCGCACAAGCTGATGCGCGAAGTTGCAGACATGCTGCATCAGAACCGGATGGAGATCGCACGCAAGGGCAATCGCTCAGCCCCGGCTCGCGAAGACACCGTGTTCATGGCCATGCTCACCGCCACAGCTGCTTTCGGCGATGCCATTATCGGCAAACAGATTGCCCGCGGCTCAGGCCTCGATCCTGAAGCACTTGCCCGCTATCGCAAATGGCTCGCCAATCTTCTTGATGAACATGTCGCGGCATCCACACGGGAATGAGCACACGCAATCACGTCATACGGGAGGCGGTTGCAGAAGACCTGCCCGCCATTCTTGCGATCTATAACGACGCCGTGCGCAATACCACCGCCATCTGGAACGATCAGGAAGCTGATCTCGCTGACAGACAGAGCTGGCTTGAAGCGCGTAAGGCGCGCGGCTTTCCCGTGCTTGTGCTGTTGGTGGCTGACGAGCCCGTCGCCTATGCAAGCTATAGCGATTTCCGTTCCTTCGAGGGCTATCGCCAAACGGTGGAAAACTCGATCTATGTAAGAAGCGATCAGCGCGGCAAAGGCATCGGCCATACCTTGCTCTCAGCGCTCCTCCAGCATGCCCGCAGCAAAGGCCTGCATGTGATGGTGGCGGGGATCGAGGCGGAAAACATTGGCTCCATCGCCCTTCACCGCGCACATGGCTTTGAGGTCACTGGCCGGTTGCCGGAAGTGGGCTTCAAATTCGGTCGTTATCTTGATCTTGTCTTCATGACCTGTCGCCTCTGATAAAATTTTTCATCAACTGCACATTCTGCGGGCATCTTGCCAGAGAGGTGGTCATGATGCCGGACATATCCATCATCCACTTTCTCCATACCGGATAAGTAAGTGAGAAAAATGGAGCTGCGATGCAATCGTTTTGGAAATGTCACTTGAGAAGAAATAGGCATTTTGGCTAGGCTTTCGGGGTCTGTGTATATGGGGGCCCCACAATATGCATAAGAAATTTTTCATCACATTTCTCGCACTTCTGTTCACTCATCCGGCCTTCGCAGCCGATGTGCCCGCTGAATATAATCGCGTCGCCAAATGGTGGCACCAAGAGACAGGTGTAGCGCCGCGTTACGATATCGTCGCGCTGACCAGCCAAACTTATGCCAGCGCTGTCGAGATTGATCGCGCCCAAATCATGAAAACGATGATGGACCGGATGCGCGCGGATGTAGATAGTCTGGACGTGAGCGATGATGTTTATGTCATTCGCATTCGAACGCAGCTTTCAGAATATGACCCGCGTGAAGGTGGCTTCTTTGCCAGCCTGTTCTCAGGGGCGTCCTTTATCCCGATACAGAGCCCCAATCTGAGCGCGGAACCCGACAAGGGTTTTGCAGGGGGCGCGCTGGGTGACGGCTATGAACTTCATTTCCTGAATGCACCTGACTTCTATTTTTATCCGGCCTCCGAAGACCAGGGCCGCTCACTGATGCAACAAGGCGGCCGCAATCCGAACGTCATCATTGAATTTCGCCTGCAACCCATTGCCGCTGAAATGGCGCCACCGGGCGCGGAAAGCCGACGTATTTATGGTCGCGTCATTGAAGCGAAAATCGAATTGAACAAGGCCATTGTTTTTACACGCAGCGTTGCACCCGTAGCACCGGCAGACATGGCGGCCGCGCGAAAGGAGACGCTCGCCGTCATTCGCAATCCGGACGACCTGACCATGGCCATGATGTGGCACAAAATTGTTGATGGACCGGAACCTGACTGGGCACAGCTCGTCGCAGGCGACCGCTATTTGCAGCGGGCTGACGTTTTTGCCCGCGACGAAGTGGAGCAAAGCCTTATTGCGCAGTCGAAAGCTTATTATGATCGCCTTGACCCTGAAACGCCTTTCCGTTTCACGGTCAATGCCAATGTCGGACCCTATGATGTGGCCGCGCAGAAATTTCCAATCGAATTGGGAGGCACCGTGGTTTACCGCCACATGTTCCCTTTCAAATATTATGCGGATGATGCCGAACGGGCTGCCATTATTTCCCAAACAGGACCCGGATTTGCCCTGCCCGTCTCGGCCTTCACGGAATTCCGTTTGGCTTTTGACAATGGTACAGAACTTGAAGGCTTTCACGCCGATCAGGAAACCGCTCGCGCCATTGGCCTCAATCTGCAGGGACAGGCAGAGGTGGCAGTCCGATCCATGCGGGCCGAGACATGGGAAAGTCGCGACCGTCGCAAGGCGGATAAATATCTTGTCACCCGGATTGAGGGCTTGCGCGTAACAGATCCGACATCAGGCAAACTGCTCTATGAGACAACGCTTGAGCCTTATCGTGGCCCGATCGAGGTGACACAACACAAGCCGGAAGCGGAAGGCTTTGAAGGTGTTGAGCCTTATAGTGTCGAAATACGCGGATTGAAGCTCGGCATGTCGGAAGCCGAGTTTATGGCGGCTGCAAAATCAACTTTCGGCGCCGTCGGTCCTGACAAGGAGAGCCCCGCCAAACTGCGTTACCGGGGCGACAATAATGAGCGGGGCTATGTGATCCTGGATCAGGACCGCAATGTGAAAGCCATCTCCTATGTGCGCAGCTGGAAGGGTGAGCAGACCCAGCCCGTCTATGAGGCAACAATCAAGAAATATGGCGTCCCGGGCGCCGGGTTTCTTCCGCGCAACGACCCGCGCAAGATGCGCGATATGGAAGCCGAAATGAAATGGACCACCAATGCTGCCCGCGTGGGCGGCTTTACCGGCCGCGTTTGGTATTGGGATTACCAGAAAGAGACCACACTCTATCTTGACCTTGAAGATCGCAGGAAAGCCAATTTCGAGCCACCCAAGCCAACCATTTCTCTGGAATAGGGGATCAGACGGCTGTCTCGCCAGGATGGCGACCGGCGCGCTGCGGAAAGATCAGTATACAGAGAATAACAAGTACACCAATGACAAGTGATGCCATCGGACGACTGAGATCGAGCCCGCCGGCGTCAATCGGCTTGTCCAGCAGATCGCCGACTGTCGCGCCAAGAGGACGGGTCAGGATGAAGGCAATCCAGAAAAGGGCGACCACCGAAAAGCGCTTGGTGTAATAGGCCAGCGCAACCAAAGCCAGCATCGCGCCGAAAATCAGGGCACCGCCCTCATAGCCCGGACCTGAATCGGCCACCCAGTCCCCCAGTGCCGTGCCAAGGGTTTGGGAGAAGGTGATGGTCAGCCAGTAAAAGGCTTCCACACGTGGTGTCGATACGGTGTTGACCGAGATTGTGCCCTCCGAGCGGTGCCAGGCAAAAAGCGAGACCATCACGCAAGCCAGAAGCAGGGTCGATCCGCCTGCATAGCCGATACCCATCGAGCGGGTGGCGAAGTCGGCCATGGTGGTGCCGGCCGTTGTCGAGGCGACGATGGTGGCCCAATAAAGTGCGGGATGAAATTTCTTCGCTGTTATCTGCGCAATCACCAGCGCAACAAGAATTGTCAGGAAAATGCCCGTCCCGACGAGATAGCCCAGATTCATCGACATGGAGACGGTGTCGCCCCCTGTCTCGCCCAATGTCGTCGCCAGAATCTTGATGATCCAGAAGCCCAGCGTGACGGCGGGGACTTTGCTCAAGGCATCTTGTCGGGTCATGGGATACTCGTCCAATCTGTTAACGCGAATAATTCGCAACAGTTAGGACAAAGCGCCCAGCCTCGTCAAAATACAGTTTTGTATTGTGCGGAAAGGTCTATGCCTTCAATCGGATGTCAGGCACAGAACTGAAATTCACCTTTGGCAGCATTTCGAATGCCGGACGGGCAAACCAGTAGCCCTGGAACAGGCGGATCCCGGCGGCCTTCAGAACTGCAAATTCGGCTTCTGTCTCAATGCCCTCTGCGAGAACAGTGATATCGAGCGCCCGGGCGATCCCGACAATACCGGAAACCACAGCCTGACGCGCACGACTGGTATCGATGTCCCGAATGATCTTCATGTCGATCTTGATGAGATCGGGCTGGAAATCCACGAGAAGGCCAAGGCCGGCATGTCCCGCGCCGAAGTCATCAATGGCGGTGGTAAAGCCATGCTTGCGATATTCGGTAATGATGTTCGTCAGATGCATCGGATCAGAGATTTCTTCGTCTTCCGTAAACTCAAACATGATGGCGGATTTGGGAAAATCTGAGCGCTTGGCCGCCAATAGCGTCGCCTTGAGACAGGCCGCCGGCTCATAGACGGCATTCGGCATGAAATTGATCGAGAGCTTCAGATTTTCATCTGCTGGAAACAGGCGAGCCGCCAATTCGATTGCCTTGACCCGGCAAGCCTGATCGAACCGGTATTTCTGTTCCGGCGCAACGCGTGCAAGCATCGTGGGCGCGCCTTCGCCAACCGTCCCGCGAATTAGAGCTTCGTAACCCCAGACTCGCGCATTCGCGGTGTCATAGATCGGCTGAAAGGCCATGGAGAAATCGAAATCGAGTTCGATACTGTTTTGGCAACCTTCACAAGATTTGGTCATATTGCATTTCGCCTATGGGAGTTGAACCCAAGACTTTACGCTCAGACTATTTAAGGAAAGTTGAAAATTGGTGCCCCTGGCCGGACTCGAACCAGCACTCCCTTGCGAGAAGCAGATTTTGAGCCGGCCTGAAGCGTCTATGCTAAACCTCGCCGAACGCAAGTAAGAATGCGAAAACCTACTACGATCAAAGACTTATCTTGCATCGTGGGGCTTTCAATCTTCTCCATGGCTTTCGGCAATGACCGGGAGCCGTCTGCCTGAGTGCCCCTATTCGGCTCCTAGAATTCTAAGGTTTGGAGACGATAGATGGCCAAAATCAAGCTCACCAAGACTGCGGTGGATGCCGCAACCCCGAAGGACCGCGATTACGAACTCCGCGATACACTCGTACCGGGATTCATGCTGAAAGTCACGCCCGCAGGGCGGAAGACCTTCATGCTCCAATATCAGACCAACTCCGGTGTTCGCCGGAAGCCTGCCATCGGACGCTTCGGCGAACTGACCGTCGAGCAGGCGAGAAAGATCGCCCAGGATTGGTTGGCCGAAGTCCGTCAGGGCAATGATCCGAGCGCCGAGAAGTCAGCGGCGCGCGCGGCCCCGACCATGAAGCAGCTCTGCGACAAGTTCATTGAGGACTATTCCAAGCTGCACAACAAGCCGAGCACGGTTGAGGGCAACGAACTCAATATCAAGAACCACATCGTTCCCCGGCTTGGCCGGATGAAGGTTCATGAGGTAACGCGGGCCGACATCTCCGGCCTGATGACCGCGATGTCGGATCGACCGGTCATCGCGAACCGGACCCTCGCTTGCCTCCGCAAGATGTTCAATCTCTCCGAGATCTGGGGCTATCGCCCCGACGGGTCCAACCCCTGCCGCCATGTCCAGAAATATGCCGAGAAGGGATCGACGCGGTTCATTACCGACGACGAGCTGCGCAAGCTGTTCACCTACCTCGACGCAGCGGACCGGGAAGGACTTGAGCATCCTTTCCTGACGCTGGCGATCCGCCTGCAATTCGAGTTCGCTGCCCGCATGTCGGAGGTGCTGTCCCTTGAATGGGACTGGATCGATTTCGAGCAGCGCCGCGTCACCTGGCCGGACAGCAAGACCGGCGGCATCACGAAGCCGCTCAGCGATGAAGCCTATCGTCTCCTGACCGAAGCGCCGCGCTTCGAGGATTCGCCGTTCGTCTGCCCTTCCATCTTTGATCCCTCCAAGCCGATGACGGAGAACACCTATCATCATGGTTGGCGGCGGGTGCTGACGCGCGCCGGGGTCCCCCACGTCGGCACCCACGGTATCCGGCATCGCGCCGCCACGGACATCGCCAATTCCGGCGTGCCGTTGAAGGTCGGCATGGCGCTGACGGCCCATAAGACTGTCGCCATGTTCATGCGCTACATCCACAACGAGGATGACCCGGTTCGGTCCGCAGCCGATATGGTCGCTGCCCGTCGCCGATCGGTCGTGACGCCAAACGCACCCACAGTCGACGTGCAGGAGCCGGAGGGGATTGAAGGGACACCGACCGTCGCCCCCGAGCCGGTTGGGGAAACCAGCCCGTCCGGCCCGCCGGCCGGTCTCGAAGATGGAAAGTACAAATCCCGCACCAAGGTCGGAAACTACCGACCTTTCCGTCACCGGAAGGGCGACAACCGCACCGTTCCACCAGGAACGCGGCGCGACGCCGTCAGCGCGGAGGCCGCAGAATGAAAGCCTCCAAATCCCAACCCACACACCGGGTATGGTCCGATATGATAGCCGAGCGCGCCATCGCGCTCGGCTCCGAATGGCTGCGCACGCGCCAAGCGGCGCTTTACCTCAACCTGTCCTATCGCACGCTGGAAGAGCTTCGCTCCTCCAGCGGTGGCCCAACCTACCGCAAGGTCGACGGGACAGAGCCCTTTCGGATGGATGAACTCGACGCCTGGATCGGTTCCCGTAGCTTCACCTCGACCTCAGAGGAAATCCAAGCGGGCAAGGAGAGCCGCAATGCGTAGCAGTAATTCACAAAGCCGCTGGCCTTCGACCGATCTTCTCAGACGCGCCGCCTTCGTGAAAGAAGCCGGCCCCGTCCGCTTTGTCGATACCGAAGCTGCCGCCCGGTATCTCGCCCTGGAGGCCCATACGCTGGAGTGTTATCGCTCGCTCGGTGGTGGCCCGATCTTCCATAAGTTCGGTCGTTACGTTCGCTATGCGGTCGATGATTTGGATGCGTGGGCGGCTTCTTGCCGGCGCGTGACGACGGCAGTGCCAGTCGAGGCCACCATACCCCCAATTGGGCACACATAGCCCAAAGGCTTCACCGCTCGCACGTTTCTTCGTCGGCTACGCTACCGTCGATAGTTACGGCGACTTACCGGCGTCCTTTAGCCCAGGGCTCACTGTGTTTCATGCCGACCATGGCGTCGAAAGCTGCCAATTTTGCTTCATCCTGGGTGGCGTAGGGCAGCTTCGAGGTCCTCTGATAACCGCTGGGCCGGTGCTCTACGCGGCCGCCCCAGATGGTCCCCTTGGAATAGATGACGACATTGAAGCCGTCATTCGTGTTCAGAAACTCGTTCCCGGCCGCGGACGTGCGCCATGCCCTCTGTAACCAGCGCGCGCGACGGCTGCGATCGTTCTTGTAGGCGGCTTCGCGCTTGCGAGCCCCAACCAGATCTTCCTCCATGTGGCCGGCGCAGACGCAGCCGACGCGCAGGATCTCGTCATAAGCGGGATGCTCCATCGCATGGACGAAGCGGACTTGCCGCGCTTCGCACATCTCACAGAGGTGGTCTTGCTCGTCACGTTCCTCGATGTCGACGCAACGCCAGCCCTTGTGCGGGACACCCGGCTGATTCCATTTTCCGGTTCCGGTCGTTTCGTCCGAACCCGAGCCGACCATGTCAGCGCGCCTGGAACGTCAAGTCGCGCACCGGAATGTATGCGCGATTCGTTTCCGCGGCGCGACGCGCCTTTTCTTCGAGAACCTCGATAAGCGAAACACGCCTGGACAGCACCTCGTAAAGGTCGAGCCCGTCGACACAGATGAGGTTCGTCTGCCGGCCGCGGCTGAATGCATCCAGGCCGTCCTGGGTGAAGCCTGAATTGCTGACAAAAAGGCCGCGCGCCCATGCAGCCTTGCCAGCAACCTTGCCGGAAAACGCCATGAGATCAGCAAAGCCGATTTGCGGCCCATGCCACTTGGCTTCGACCAGATATGTTTCGGTGTGGAGCCGAAAGCTCCCGTCGATCTGCTCGCCCACGATGCGGAAGGAGCCGCGCGGCGCGAGGTCGAACGCGGCGAACACGTCCGTCAGGAACCCCTCAAAGCGCAACCCGCGTTCCTGCGGACCCAATCCGCTCACTTCAATCAGCCGAGCAACGAGCGCCTGCGCCGATGCCTCCGACAAGATAACCCTGGAAGACGCGGGAGCCGCCTTCGCTGGCTCCCCAAAGCTCTTCAGGAAGGCCGGATCGAGCAGATCCGGAATCTTGAACGAAACACCCGGAAGGGCTGTGTTCAACCGATCGATCTCGCCGCGGGTTAGAGGATTGCCCTTGCCGCGCCGCCACGTCATCGACTGGTGGACGACCGCGATGATCAACGCCGTGAAACGGTCCCGGCGGCGATCAAGGGTCAATTTCAGAAGTTCAACGATCGCCGGCCGTTTGCTTCCGCCCGTCCAGAACTCCCCTACGCCGGCTTGGGTGGCGGCGAGGGGAAAGGCCGTCTTGTTGTTGCCGCTGCCGGGCAAAAACTCGTACAGTAGATCGGCTATATTCTCTACAGCTTGCGCCTCCGCCAGCGACAGCATCACTTAGTCCTTTGACGAAACGAGAGTGAGCGACGGCCGTGACCGGCCCCCTTCGCTTCGGCGCGCAATGCCATCGAGACTTGTCAACGCGAGGCCGAACACCAGTTCGTCGATATCGGTGGAATGGACCCGCAACGCCTCGGCGATCTCCTCCTTGCTGACCCCCTCCGCCCGCAGCGCCGAGAACACCTTTTGCAGCACTTGTGAGACTTCGCGCGGTCCGCCGTCAGGCTCCTTCTTGCGATATCCACGCGACGAGATCTCGATGTAGAGCTTTCGATAATGCCATTCCGAAAGAAGGTCGAGCTTGTGGAGACGATAGGTCATCGCGGCGAGTGAGACCCCCCACACCTTCTTCAATCGCATCAGATTGTCGATGGTGGCGAACCGCGGCGCGTGCGCACGCACGCTCGCCGGCGGCATCAGCAAGGCCGAGGCGAAGGCGTTCGCATCCTGCTCCGCCTCCTGACCGCTGGGAGCGGCATGCCGGTGTAGAACCAGGTGGCCCAACTCGTGCGCGGCATCGAACCGTCCATGTTCGGCGGATTTGAGCGTGTTGAGAAAGACGAAGGGGCGGTCGCGCCGCCACATCGAAAAGGCGTCGACCTCGACCGCGTCGATGGCGAGCGAATAGACGCGCACGCCCTTCGACTCCAGCAAATGCACCATGTTCTTGATCGCGAGCTCGCCTAGTCCCCAAGCCTGACGCACGGCAGCAGCCGCGCTCTCGGGACTAGCGTCCCGACCGAGATCGGGAAGATCGGAGGGCGGCAGGTCAAAGCGTGCCTCGATCCATTCGTTGAGCAGCATGGCGACGGCGCCGCTACCGAGGGCTGTATCCCTCTGGCGTGCCGTCATCTTAGACAAGGACCGGAAGCTGGCCGTGTCGATCGCCGGCTCTTCGATATCGTCGCCGAAGAAGAACTCTTGCGGAAACTTCAGGGTGCGCGCGATGACCGTCAGACGATCAGGCTCCGGGTTGAACTCACCGGTCTCGTAAGCCGACACCGAGCGCAATTCGACGCCGATGCTCGCCGCCAATCGCGTCTTGGTAAGTCCGCGCCGGCGGCGCGCCCAGGTCAGGCGAGTCGGGTTAAAGACGTCAACGGCACTCATGCTTTCCGCTTCACATCGATATCGAGATCCGGACCCACGGGCGCCACGATTTCGATCTCGGAACCGTCTAGCGGAATGGACGGCAACATGATCCGCTCCTGCCAGCGAGTGATGCGACCGTCGGGCGAAATCTGGGACGGCAACGACAGCTCACAACGGACTTCGGTCCCGGCGCGGTGAAGCAGCAGGAACCAGGTCAACGGCCCCTCATCACCGCGCACATGCGGCATATCCGGCACCGGCAAATCCAATTCGAGCTGCACCTGATTGACCGAGATCGCATCGGCAGTGCTGATCCCCTTCGGTGCCTTGTTGCTCACGTTCGCGGTCGGAAGCCCCGTCCCAGCGTCGCCAGTCGCGACATTGATCGCCATCGACCCGCGCGGATGGACGACGAGGGCATAGTTCTTTTCATCGGAGCGAACCCAGCCGATCGGCAGCAGCCCTTCGCGCAAGGCCGCCACCGCCTCCATCCAGGCGGCGATGCCGATGCCGAAAGGCGGGTGATTGGCGGTGAAACTGATCCAGGACAGATACCAACGCCGTGCCGCATGCAGTAGAGGCTCCTCGGTCAGACCCATGGAGGCCAACCGGGCGCCCACGTCATCGGGCTCGGAATAAACGGATAAGGTCGCGGGCATCGAATCCCCCAAGAGAACAGGTTCCGCTTTTTCTGCCTCAAATGAGGGAGAAAAACAAGAACCTTATCTGCGATCTCCGCGGCCAATGCGGCTTCGCGGCCACGAACCGTCCCGCAAATCCTCTCACAACCGGCGCAGAATAGGCTCGCGAACCCTGGCGGCCCCAAGCCGTCAGAGATTGGCGATCACCTCTGTAAGCGCGGCCGGAGGGAGTATTGCCTGGTCCAGGGTTCCAAGCGATTGACGCTCATTGGAACGGCGCGGCTTGTAGAAGATCGGAATTCTGCACAACCACCGTACACCAGCGTTGCGCGCGCGTGAGCGCGTTGTAGAGCAGCCGCCGTTTATGCTCGGCGTCGCCGCCAATCTGATAGGGCCATAGGATGAAGACGCCCTCGAACTCGCGGTTCTTTGCTTGTTGCACCGTCATGGCCGTGAAATCGTAGCTGTCCGTTCCGTAGCGCTGGCGTCGAACAGCCACCTGTCGTGCAATAACCGCCTCGATTTCTGCACGGCTTAACTCCGTCCGACCCCTGGCCCGCGCTTGATGCCGTACCCAAGCGCAGGTTTCGCGGACAGCCCCCGACCGCGGCAGGGCTTCAAGGGCTGTCAACGCCTCAGCCGTACATACAACGCCATTGAGTTGAAGCCCATCGGTCAAGGCGGCCGTCTCATCCTGCTCCGATCGTTCCCAACGAATCGCGTAGGGTCCATTTCGCTGCTTCCCACAGGAATTTTCGCAAACGCGACGCACAACGCTCTGCGCGAAGCCGCCTTGAAGCGATGGAGTGATCACCGCGACCCGCCCGCCCTGACGCCACCGGATCGCGCTGGCCAGCATCGCGGCGGCCACTGGCACGCCTTGCGCCGCCAAAATCCGGAACCCATTTCCCGCTATCGGCGCCTCACCCGCGCGGATCGCCGCGGCTGCGGTCAGCAGAGCCGGCACGTTGGTGCGCCGAACCTGATTTAGGATTTCGGGTTCACAAACGCCACGCATCCACCCGATCAGCGGGTTCGGGCGCAACGCAGCGTCGAGACACTGAAATTCGTCCGCGGCGATCAGCGTGCGTGCTGATTGGGCCAGCGCGGAGAGCATTCTGAGCCGCTGCGGCTTCAGGTCCTGAGCTTCATCCACGAGCACGATTGGGAAGCTCGTCGTGACCCACCCACGCACTTCCGGCCGTTCGAGCAACATGCCTGCGGCGTCGCATTGCGCATCATACTGGTCATCCTGCGGGGGCTGGATACCAAGCGCGGCAGCGAGGCCGCGCCAACGACGCAGGAGCCGCCATGCGAAGCTGTCGATAGTGACGCATTCAAAGCGCCGCTTCAGCCCAGGAACGGTCCCTAGCTTGTCGTTCAAGCGTCGCCTTGCGCCATGCATGAAGGTCAGCGCCAAGACGCGCTGGCCCTCCTGAAGCGGCACCGCCGCAAGCGCTTCACCCAAAGCTTCCATCAATCGAAAGGTCTTGCCGCAGCCGGCGGGCCCCTCCACCGCAAAGAGCGTCATGGCTGGAAGATCCGGATATGTGGATTTTCGCCAGCAGCGGCCGTGAACCGCCCGCTGTCGCCCCCAAGCAGAACGTCGGTCATGGCATTCAACAGCTCCCGAGCCCGTCGGCAACAGGCCTCCGTCGAGCCAATGACGTCAGCGACGACCTCGTATACAATCTGGTCTTGCTTCAGCCCATGCGCCGTACGGTCCTCGGACTTCAGTCGTGCAACGAGGGCCGCAATTGTCGCAGGAGGCGGCGCTATCGATTGCGCCAACGCGGCGGTTGCCGCTGCGCTATCCGCCTCCAGTATCCAACCTATGACGTCTTCAACTGTCCAGCCATCCGGCCACCGAAGAATTGACGCCGGTCTCGCCGCAGCAGCAGCAAGAGCCTGGGCATAACCAACACCCGTCCCATCGCCATCGACCAGAGCGGAAATGCGCGGGTGTAGGGGAATCAGAGCCGCCACCGTCGCTTCGACGGCGGCATCATGAGTAGGGACCACGCCGACATAGGAGCCAAAGCGACTTTCGTCCGCCGCCGCCCATTCCTGTCGGATATCCACCGCACGCACGAGCAGCTTCAGCCAATCATGGTCCGTCCGTCCCTCCGGCACGAGCATTGCGTCGTGCATGACGGCGGCGATCGTGTCCACGCGGTTGAGCTGAAAGAGCTTTCGTACCCCGTTCGGCGTGGCGGCAGGCAGCGCCGCGGCGAGCAGCGGCGTGGACGATAACGCGCCACCCTCGTTGCGCAGCACCGCCACAGCTTGCGGATCGGAGATGGCCGCAACCAACGGCGAATGCGTGGAGACGAACGTCTGGGTCGACAATGCCTGAATGCGGTGCACGAGCCGTCGCTGCAGCGGCGGCGGAACGTGCAGCTCCGGTTCCTCCAGCGCCATCCAAAAGCCGTCGCCCGCATCTGCACGCTGTCGTCCGAACTGCAAAAGGAGAAGGAGGTGTTGCAATGAGATGAGACCACTGCCGTGGCGTTTTGCGGGCAAGCCCAACGCCGCGTCCGCCTGCGCATAATGCGGAACGACGGCTTCAAGCAAGCCATCGCTATCTGTAGCCGTCACCCGAAGATGAAGCCGCGGCTGGGTGCGGAAGAACCCGGCCAACTCAGTATTGAGCCGCGCGACAATCGGTTCCAGCCGAGGATCAGCTTCAAGGGGCTGTACGGGCGCGCGAAGGCGATCGCGCTCGCCAAGCACCGACTCCGCAGGCTGGCCGCCGCCCGATGCGACCACACGCCGAAACAGTTCCGAGCCGAAGGAAACCACTCGATCCCACGTGCGGCTGGCCGGAACCAGGAAAAACCCAACCTCGCGGATCAATCGGGCCGGTACGGCGGTCCACAGTTCGTCCACGAACACGTCTGCGACTGCGTCGTCATCGTGAAAGTACCGAATTGTTTCGACCTCCAGCGAAGGACGGTCGAAGCGGGCACAGAACCCGATTTGGCATGCAAGGCGCCAAGCTGGGTCGTCGCGGGTGGCTGAAACGTTGCCTGTCGCCGGGTTCCGCCATTTGATGACGCCACGGTCGTCTCTGAACCAATCGGCATGGTCGGCAGGCTCGTCACCATCGAACCCTGTGATTGTCGCCACGAGACGGATCCGGTCGGCTGGCTGGGGATCGCCCCCGAAAAAATCGTGCTCCGTCAGGGCGCGGACCATGCGATCTCGGCCGAAGAGCAGCGCCAACGCCTCAATGACCGTGGTCTTGCCGCAGTTGTTGGGGCCAACGAACACCGTATGCGGGCCGAACCGGATGTGCCCGTTCCTGATCCCGCGAAAGTTCTCAATGCGCAGATCGGCAATCTGCATGATGTTCATCTCCCCAGCTCACCGCTCTACGGGATTGGCGGTGGATTTATTGGTCCCTTATTCGGCGCCTCCGGTCGAAGATGCCGAAGGCAGCCACGGTCCGCCCGGCGGCCACACGTGTCCCTCTTCCCCCGCAGAGCCTAAAGGCATCAGGAAAGCACGGAGAGCAGCGATGACGACAGTGAAGGTGTCCGGCGCCGCCGCCATGCGCTCGCGTCCCAGGAAGGTTCGCCATTGGACGGCCCATGCCGAGGCGAATTCGTCGCTCAGCCCCACAGGCGTATCAGTCGGCAATGTGGTTTCGCGCCGTTCAAATGTGCGTCGCACTGCATCGACAAGAACCGGCTGACGAAATTCGAAAGTCTGCGCGATCAGCCAAAGGTCATAGAAATCCTTGAGGCGGCTGTTGGCCATGCCGAGCGTGACCAATGCCTCGAATTTTTCGGCCACTACCGTTTCGACGGGATAAGCTCGAAGATGCGGCGCCGGGGCGTCCAGAAGAACGGGATAGTCGATCTCGACAGCCGCGGGCGTAATGGCGTCGCCAAAACCAATGTCGACCTGGATCGAAATACGCGCCCCGGCGATGGTTGCCGTTGTGCGCACCCGCACGCCACCATATTCCACCTCCTCGCGGATCGCCGCCGCCGTCAACGCTGCGACATCAAACGTCACACCGTCATCGGCGACCGGCTGCGCACAAATGGCCCGGAAGGTTTCGGCAATGGCCTCGGCGTCGTTGTCGCCATGGCCAAGCAAGTCCAGGTCGCGGGTCGGCCGGAATGGATCAGTTACCCACGTCACGAAGAGCATCGCGCCCTTCAGGATGAAACGGTCACGATGACGCGATACACTCAGCCGGTAGAGCAGGCGTTCGAGCGCATACCGCGTCAGCAGAATTTGAAAGTCCGACCGCTCGGCGCGTGCGCGATCGAGGAGACGCGCCCGGACCGAGGCGCCGATGTTGCGGGGCTCACGCGGCATCGGACACCATCGCTTCGACGTAGGGGCGCATCACCGACCAGACCCGTGCTTTTCGTGCATGGCGCCAGAGTTCATCGGGTGTGCAGCGGCGACGGCGAAGGCCTTCGCGCAGCCCCTCCATCGCCACGTCGAGCCCGACTTTCGCGCGATAACGGAAGCAGTCGACGATCGTCCTTGCGGGCTCGGTGATAGGGACTTCGACGCCCTCAATGCGATGCCGCACAACCCCCTCCGTCAGCGCCAGCCCTGCAAAGCGCACGAAACGGATGCGCGGATAGTCGATCTTTGGTCGCCAAGCGGTGCGATCGATGGCCATCCATATGGCGGACGGCATCTGCAGCGTCAGTTCGTGGAACTGAAGCGCCGAGGTCAGGCAAACAATGCCTTTGGGTACCAGGGCGGCAGCCTCGGCCAGCGCATGGGCGGCCTCGACTTGCGTGTCGGAAAGCTGGTAAAGGCCCCGTGCCGGGCGCACGACCACCCCCTCCCGCACGAGACGGGCCAGCGTTTCCGGCCCGATTCCTTCGGCGACGAAATCCTTAAGCCTGAGCATTCCCCGGGCTTTCAGAAGATCGAGCGCGCGGATTCGCTGGGCGCTTGTGGACGGCATGATCGGTGATAGTTCCTCTGCTCTTCCAAAGATTAGCAGAGGTTTTATCACAAAACACCCCTCCTGGAAACCTGAAACAAATCGGCTGCTGGAGGCCGCCCATGGGGGGAAAGCCTTCCCCTGCCTGCAACCCGCCCTAGGCGGTTTTCCGGCACCCCTTCGAGCGGGGGAACCCCGCAACGCCCCTGCTCGACCCAAGGAAGTCGGCCCTATCAGTCTCGGGCGCCCCCGCAACGAGACGGAAGCGCCGCGTTGGAACCCAGTGCCGCCAACCGGATCCAGTTTGCGACCGTCTGGCCCCTGACAAAGAGTGAGAGTGCGGACCGGGTTTGCCGTGACGGGTTGGAAGCCGAGGGAGAGGCCCCCGGCGCCCGTCGCGGAGACCCGCGATGTCCAGACATGCTGCTCGCGCCCGTTCCGGCTCCGACCGGACGAGCCTCTATGACGAAATCACCGGAAATATCCTCGCCGAGCTGGAGGCCAGCCGGCTTCCCTGGATCCAGCCCTGGGGCACGGCGGCGGCGAAGGCGCCGCTGGCCATGCCGAAGAACGCCGCCACCGGGCGCGTCTATTCCGGCGTGAATGTGCTCATCCTTTGGGGCGCGGTCATCGACCATGGCTTTCCCACCCAGAGCTGGCTCACTTTCAGGCAGGCCCTCGGTCTTGGAGGTCATGTCCGCAAGGGCGAGCATGGAACCACCGTCGTCTATGCCGACCGCTTTGTCCCCGACGACGAGAAGCGGCGCGCCCGCGAGACCGGCGAGGAAGCCCAGGCGATCCCGTTCCTGAAGCGCTTCACGGTTTTCAACCTGGCGCAATGCGAGGGCCTGCCCGACGACCTCGCGATTGTCGCGCCGCCGCCCGAACCTGGCCTGATCGAGCCGAAGGTGGATGCCCTGATCAAGGCGAGCGGCATCGATTTCCGCATCGGCGGCAACCGTGCCTTCTATGTGCCGGCGCGCGATTATGTCATGGTCCCGCCGCCCCAGGCCTTCTTCGAGCCCATCAACTGGCATCGGACGGCCTTGCATGAATGCTCCCATGCCAGCGGGGCACCGCATAGACTGAATCGCGACCTCTCCGGTTCCTTTGGCACGAAGAAGTACGCCTTCGAGGAGCTGATCGCCGAGATTTCAGCGGCATTCTGCTGTGCTGCGCTCGGCATCGTGCCGACCGTGCGGCACGCCGATTACATCGGCTCCTGGGCCGAGGTTCTGCGCGAGGACAATCGCGCCATCGTCCGCGCAGCGTCGCAGGCCAGCAAGGCCGCCGATTTCCTGCTCGGCTTCCTGCCCGAAGACGAACGACTTGCTCGGGTTTCCGCCGACGCCGGCGAGCGGGAGGCGGCCTGATGCGCGCGCCGTCTCCAGCAGGCCGGCGACGCTTCCGGCAGGAATCCCCGTCATCCCCCGTGGCCGGTCATGCGTCCGCACGGGCGCGCAGCTCATCGACGCGCTGGCGGGGCAAATATCTCTTCGACAATTCGGTTGAGTTTCTCGCCGGGGCGCGCCACCTCGTGTCAGCGGGCGATCCCCATTCTCGCGAAATCCTCTTTCATCTCATCGGATGCTCCGTCGAGCTGTCGCTAAAATCCTATCTGCATTTCCGGGGGTGGAACGACGACCAGTGTCGACGAGAGGTCCGGCACGATCTGGTCAAGGCGCTCGCCGCCGCGGAACGGCTCGGATTGCATCGGCGTCATCCGGACGTGCGGATGCTGACGCGGATCTTGTCGCCCTATTATCGCTGCCATCGCATCCGCGAGCTGGCGAAGCGCGACCCGGCGCCGATATCGCCCGAATGGGCGTTGCAGGCGGCCGAAGGGCTGCTGGACGATGTTCTGGCCTCCGTGACGGGACCTCCCCGTTCCAGGGGCTAACCGGATGCCGGCGTCTGCTGCGCGCCGGCCGCCGACCCTCGCTTCTCCGCCCCCTCGGTCTTCGCTTTCGCCGCCACGAGAGGAAGAGGGCCGAGGGGATTTTCGTGACGGGTTTCCGGTCGAGAGAGAGGCTCTCGGCGCCCGTCGCGGAGATTATCCCCATGGCTACTGCCGTTCAGAAGATCACCCTGTCGTCCTCGCGCGACATCCCCTTCAACAAGCTGGTGCTCAGCCAGTCGAACGTCCGGCGCGTGAAGGCCGGCGTCTCGATCGAGGAGCTGGCCGAGGACATCGCCCGGCGCGGCCTGCTTCAGGGCCTCAATGTCCGCCCCGTGCTCGATGCCGAAGACAAGGAAACCGGCATGTTCGAGATCCCGGCTGGCGGCCGCCGCTACCGGGCGCTCGAACGGCTGGTCAAGCAGAAGCGTCTGGCGAAGACCGCGCCCGTGCCCTGCGTTGTCCGCGATCCAGCGGCCGGCATCCTCGCCGAAGACGATTCGCTCGCCGAAAACTGCCAGCGCGCCCCGCTCCATCCGCTCGACCAGTTTCGCGCCTTCCAGACACTTCGCGAGAAGGGCCAGTCCGAGGAGGAGATCGCGGCCGCCTTCTTCGTGCCCGTCAACGTCGTCAAGCAGCGGCTGCGGCTCGCCTCGGTTTCACCATCGCTGCTCGAAACCTATGCCGAGGACGGCATGTCGCTCGAGCAGTTGATGGCCTTCACCGTCTCCTCCGACCATGCCCGCCAGGAACAGGTCTGGGAGGCGATCCGGAATAGCTGGTCGAAGGAGCCCTATCAGATCCGCCGCATGCTGACGGAATCGACGGTACGCGCCTCCGACAAGCGCGCCGTGTTCGTGGGGATCGACGCCTATGAGGCGGCCGGCGGCATCGTCCTGCGCGACCTGTTCCAGTCCGACGATGGCGGATGGCTGCAGGATGCAGCGCTGCTCGACCGGCTAGCCGCCGAGAAGCTGAAGGTCATGGCCGATGAGATCGCCAATGAAGGCTGGAAGTGGATCGAGATTGCCGTCAGCTTTCCCTACGACAACGCCCGCGGCCTGCGCGCGCTCGCCGGTACGCCGATCGACCTTACCGCCGATGAGCAGGCGACGATCGACGCCCTGAACGCCGAATATGCGAAGCTGGAGGCCGAGTATGACGGCGCGGACGAGCTGCCTGACGAGGTCGATGAGCGGCTCGGCGAGATCGAGACGGCGCTCGCCAATTTCGAGAGCCGACCGGTCCATTACGATCCGGCCGACATCGTTCGCGCCGGCGTCTTCGTCAACATCGATGCGGACGGCTCGCTCCTCGTCGATCGCGGCTATGTCCGGCCCGAGGACGAGGCGCCGGCCGCCGTCGACGGCGAGGATGGCGAAGACGCTCCGGCCAACGCGGGCGATCCCGCGGCGCCCTCCATCCAGCGCGCCGTCATCACCATCGGCGGCCAGCCCGTCGAGCCGGAGGAAGACGAGGACGATGTCATCAAGCCGCTGCCCGATCGTCTGGTGATGGAGCTGACCGCGCACCGCACGCTGGCGCTGCGCGATGCCATGGCCAACAATCCCCACGTCGCCATGACGGCGCTGCTGCACAAGCTCGTCACCGATGTCTTCCAGCGCATGTCGAGCGCTGGCGGGTGCCTGGAGGCCTCGGTCCACCATGTCTTCTTCCCCGCCCAGTCCGCCGACCTGAAGGACAGCCCGTCCGCGAAGTCGGTGAACGAGCGGCAGGAGGCGTGGAAGACCGACATCCCGCAGGACGATCAGGCCCTGTGGGACTGGCTCGACGCGCTCGATGACGCCAGCCGCACGGCGCTGCTCGCTCATTGCGTCAGCTATGGCGTCAACGCCCTCTACGAGAAGGTCGACCGCTATGGCGGCTCCGGTCTCTCGCAGCATGGGCTCGGACGCCGCCTCGGCCAGGCTGACCGACTGGCTCGTGCCTGCGGGCTCGACATGGCGGAGGCTGGCTGGAAGCCGACCGTCGAGAACTATCTCGGCCGTGTCACCAAGGCTCGCATCCTGGAAGCCGTGCGCGAGGCCCGAGGGGAACAGGCCGCCCAGCTCATCGATCATCTGAAGAAGGGCGATATGGCGAAGGAAGCCGAGCGCCTTCTTACCGACACAGGTTGGCTGCCCGAACCCCTGCGTCTTGCCGACGCCGAGTCGGTTGCCGACGTGGCGACGGCCGAGGGAGAAACCGAGGCGCTGCCCGACTTCCTCGCCGGCGATGACGACGCGCCTTCCGCCAGCGCCGATGGCGAGGATGACCCGGCCCGTATGATCGCTGCGGAATAGCCGAGCCATGCGGGGCGGCTAGAGCCGCCTCGCATCCCTTCACCCCATCCGCTTATTCGAGCCCGGCCCCCCGCAATGGGGAACAGCCGGGCTCCTCTCGTTTCAGGAGCCTCGCATGGCCGACTATTTCACTCATTTCTCATGCCTGCTCGATGTCTACACGCCACGGAACGCCGCCCGCGCGCTCGACCTCTATAACAGGCTGTCCGAAGACGGCGCGGCGGAAGACCCGCCGTCCGACGGCTTCCTGCTTTCGATCCAGCCCGAGCATGGCGGCACGAAGCTCTGGATCCGCGACGATGTCACGGGCGACCCGCAGCGCGTCATCGACTTCGTGCTGCACTGTGCACAGACCTTCGGTCTCACCGGCCGCTGGGGTTTCCAGTACGCCAACACCTGCTCGCGTCCGCGCATCGATACCTTCGGCGGCGGCGCGCATGTGCTCGATCTCGGCTCCGGCCAATCCGTCACCTGGATCGGCACGCACGGATGGCTCGCCGACATGCTTACGACGGGAGGGTCGGACGATGCCGAGAATCGTTGAAACCACCGTCTATCAGCTCGGCGAGCTGCCCGTGGAGGCACGGGAGAAGGCGCGCGCCTGGTTCCGCGACAGCATGGACACCGATGATTGGTACGAATTCGTCTACGAGGACTTCGAGGCGATCTGCGCCATTCTCGGGGTGCGGCTCAAGACCCGCACGGTGCGCCTCTATGGCGGCGGCACGCGGCAGAAGCCGTGCGTCTATTTCCGCGGTTTCTGGTCGCAGGGCGATGGCGCCTGCTTCGAGGCCTTCTATTCCCATGCGAAAGGTGCTCCCCACAAGATCAGGGCGCATGCGCCACAAGACGGCGAGCTTCACCGGATCGCGGATGCCTTGCAGGCGGTCCAGAAGCGGAATTTCTATCAGCTTCGTGCCGATGCAAGCCATCGCGGCCATTACCATCACGAATACTGCATGGCGATCTCGGTCGAGCGCGACAGTCCGACCTATCAGGACATGACCGCCGATGCGGAGGAAGCCGTGACGGAGGCGCTGCGCGATCTCGCCCGCTGGCTCTACCGCCAGCTTGAGCGGGAATATGAGTATCAGACCTCGGACGCGGTGGTCGACGAGGCGATCGTCGTCAACGCATACACCTTCACCAATTCCGGGCGCCGCTTCGGCTGAGTGTCTGGGCGCCATCGTCACGATGTCGGTCCGGTCAGAGGGAGAGGACGGCCGGGACGGGTTTGAGCCGGTGCGGTCGAGAGAGAGCGCCGACCGGTTCGTCCCGTCCCGCTCTCCTCGAGGTTCCCTCCATGACTACTGTCTCCGCAACCGCCCCTGCGGCCGTGTCCCTCCCGCTCGTTCCCGATCCGGCATCTCGCATCGCCGAGGCGGCGCGCCTTCTCCTCCCCCATCTCGAACGCGGCCAGCGCATCGACGCAGGCGTCCTGCGCGCCGCCATGGAAACGGCCTTCGGCGCCTCCGATGCGACCGGCGCCTGGGACTGGAAGACCGCCTATGACGCCTGCGAAGCGGCGACCGTGCTGTTCCTGCGCAAATACGGAAAGGCGCTTTCCCGCAAAGCCGGCTCTCCGGCGGCGATGCTGCCGATGCTGGCGAAGATCGCCGGCCTACTTCCCACCCACACGCGCCGTTCGGCCGAGAGCGAGACCTACCAGCAATTTTCGACGCCGATCTCGCTCGGCCTCGCAGCCGCAACCGCCGCGGCGATTTCCGGCGCCGACCGTGTGCTGGAGCCGTCTGCCGGCACCGGCCTGCTCGCCATCCTGGCCGAGATCGCGGGCGCATCGCTGGTCCTGAACGAACTGGCCGAGACCCGCGCCGGTCTTCTCTCCCACCTCTTTCCGGCCATTGCCGTCAGCCGCTTCGACGCCGCGCAAATCGACGATCATCTCGATGCGGCAATTGTGCCCTCCGTCGTTCTGATGAACCCGCCATTCTCGGCAATGGCGAACGTCTCGGGCCGGATGGCCGACGCCGTCTGTCGTCATGTCGCCTCGGCGCTGGCGCGCCTAGCTGACGGCGGACGACTGGTGGCGATCACCGGCGCGAACTTTTCTCCCGACAATCCGATCTGGACCGCGGCATTCACCCGCTTACAGGCGCGCGGGCGTGTGGTGTTCACCGCCGCCATCGACGGCGCGATCTATGCCAGGCACGGCACCACCATCGATACGCGCCTGACGGTCCTCGACAAGCTGCCCGCCGATGATCCGGCGGTGTTCCCAGCATCGCAGGGCGTCGCGCCCGACGCCGCCACGCTGCTCGGCTGGATCGACGCCCATGTTCCGGCGCGTCTGCCGGTCGCGGCTTCGGCTCGGGTTTCCGCCATTCCCGCCGCCGCGTGTGCCGTCGCTGCGCGCCCCGTCCGGGGACATGCCGCACGGCCATCCACTTCCGTTCCGGTTAGCCTCGCCGAGTCCGATGGCGTCGAGCTTGACTTTGAGACGGTGGACTGGACGCCGCCCGAGGACACCGGGCTAACGGATGCGATCTATGAGGAATACGCCCTTCAGTCGATCCATATTCCCGGCGCGCAGGCCCATCCCACCAGGCTGGTGCAATCGGCGGCCATGGCCTCGGTAGCGCCACCGAAGCCGAGCTATCGGCCGCGCCTGCCGGCCAACATCGTTACCGATGGCCTGCTGTCGGACGCCCAGCTCGAGACGGTGATCTATGCCGGCGAGGCCCATGGCGATTTCCTCGCCGGGTCCTGGACCGTGGACGAGACCTTCGACATCGTCTCGGCCGCGCGCGACGATGCGCCGAATGCCGTGCGTTTCCGGCGCGGCTTCATGCTCGGTGACGGGACCGGCGCCGGCAAGGGCCGCCAGTCGGCCGGCATCATCCTCGACAACTGGATGCAGGGGCATCGCAAGGCGGTCTGGATCTCCAAGGCCGATCTCATCGAGGACGCCCGGCGCGACTGGTCGGCGCTCGGCATGGAGCGGCTGCTGGTGACGCCGCTTTCCCGCTTTCCGCAAGGGCGGCCCATCACGCTTCAGGAAGGCGTCCTGTTCACCACCTATTCCACGCTGCGCTCCGACGAGCGTGGTGAGAAGCTTTCCCGCGTCAGACAGATCGTCGAATGGTTGGGCTCCGACTTCGACGGAGTAATCGTTTTCGACGAAAGCCACGCCATGCAGAATGCCGCTGGCAGCAAGGGCGAACGCGGCGAGCAAGCCGCCTCGCAGCAGGGACGTGCAGGCCTTCGCCTCCAGCACGCGCTGCCCAATGCCCGCGTCGTCTATGTGTCCGCCACAGGCGCGACCACCGTCCACAATCTCGCCTACGCGCAGCGGCTCGGCCTCTGGGGCGGCGAGGATTTCCCTTTCGCGACCCGGGCCGAGTTCGTCGAGGCGATCGAGGCCGGCGGCGTCGCGGCGATGGAAGTGCTGGCGCGCGACCTGAAGGCACTCGGCCTCTACACCGCCCGGTCGCTCTCCTATGACGGCATCGAATATGAGCTGGTCGAGCACCAGCTCACGCATGAACAGACCCGCATCTATGATGCCTATGCCGGGGCTTTCAAAGTGATCCATAACAATCTCGATGCGGCGATGCAGGCCGCCAACATCACCGGCGAGCATGGCACGCTGAACCGACAGGCGAAGTCGGCGGCGCGTTCCGCGTTCGAGTCCACCAAGCAGCGGTTTTTCGGCCATCTGCTCACTTCGATGAAGACGCCGACGCTGATCCGCTCGATCGAGCGCGATCTCGAGGAAGGTCACGCCGCGGTCATCCAGATCGTGTCGACCGGCGAGGCGCTGATGGAGCGGCGCCTTGCGGAAATTCCGACCGAGGAGTGGAACGACGTCCGGGTCGACATCACGCCTCGCGAATATGTTCTATCGTACCTGCAGCACAGCTTTCCGGTGCAGCTCTACGAACCCTTCACCGACAGCGAGGGCAACCTGTCGTCCCGGCCGGTTTTCCGCGATGGCCAGCCGGTCGAAAGCCGCGAGGCTGTCGCCCGCCGCGACCGCCTGATCGAGAAGCTCGCCTCCCTGCCGCCCGTTCCCGGCGCGCTCGACCAGGTCGTGCAGCATTTCAGCACCGACACGGTGGCGGAAGTCACCGGCCGCTCGCGCCGCATCCTACGCAAGACCGGCGCGGACGGGATCGACCGACTGAGGGTCGAGAACCGCGCCGCCTCGGCCTCGCTCGCCGATGTGGCCGCCTTCATGGACGATCAGAAGCGCGTGCTCGTCTTCTCCGACGCGGGCGGGACGGGCCGCAGCTACCACGCCGAACTGTCGGCGCGGAACCAGCGGCTGCGGGTCCACTATCTCCTGGAGCCGGGCTGGAAGGCCGACGCCGCCATCCAGGGCCTGGGGCGGACCAACCGCACCAACCAGGCGCAGCCGCCGCTCTTCCGGCCGATCGCCACCGACGTGAAGGCCGAGAAGCGTTTCCTGTCCACCATCGCGCGGCGGCTCGACACGCTGGGCGCGATCACGCGCGGCCAGCGTCAGACCGGTGGCCAGGGCCTGTTCCGGCCCGAGGACAATCTGGAAAGTCCCTATGCGCGCGATGCGCTGCGGCAGCTCTACATGCTGCTGGTGCGCGGCAGGGTCGAGGGCTGCTCGCTTCAGATGTTCGAGGATGCCACCGGCCTCTCGCTCATGGACGCGAACGGCATCAGGGACGAATTGCCGCCGATCACCACCTTCCTCAACCGGTTGCTTGCGCTGACCATCGAGCTTCAGGGCATCCTGTTCACGGCGTTCGAGCAGCTTCTGAATGCCAGGATCGAAGGCGCCATCGCATCTGGTACCTATGACATGGGGCTGGAGACGCTCAAGGCCGCGAGCTTCGTCGTCACCGGCCGGCGCACCATCCATGTCCATCCCGGCACCGGCGCGGAAACCCGCCTGCTGACCATCACCCAGCGCGAACGCAACCGGCCGGTCGCGCTCGACCAGGCCCTTGCCAACCTCTCGGATCGTCGCGCCGTGCTGCTCGTCAACGAGCGTTCGGGCCGGGCCGCAGTTCAGATCCCGACCAGCAGCGTCATGCTCGACGATGGCGAGATCGAACGGCGTGTCCGCCTGATCCGGCCGATGGAGGCCCACAATATCCCTGTGAAGATGATGGGCGAGACGCACTGGGTCGAGGCCGACGAAGGCGCGTTCGCCAAGGCATGGAACGCCGAGCTGGCCGAGGTGCCGGAATTCTCCGACAGCACCATCCATGTCGTCGCCGGGCTGCTGTTGCCGATCTGGAAGCGCCTGCCGAACGAGTCGACGCGAGTCTATCGGCTTCAGACCGATGACGGCGAGCGCATCGTCGGCCGCCGGGTTTCGCCGGCATGGGTGGCGGAAGCGACCGCCGCCGGCGCAACGACACTGACGCCGGTCGATGCCTTTGCGGCCCTGATGGACGGCCGGACGATCCTCGACCTTGCTGAAGGGCTCCAATTGCGCCGGGTGCGCGTCATGGGCGCCCATCGTATCGAGCTGTCGGGTTTCACCGACACCATGCGTGACCGGCTCCGCGCATACGGGCTGTTCCACGAGATCATTTCGTGGAAGCTGCGCATGTTCGTGCCGACCGATGCGTGTGGTGCGGGCGTGCTGGCGAAGGTGCTGGAGCGCTTTCCCATTGAGCGCGTCTCCGAACGGGAGGCTGCGTGATGGCCCGTCACGACGCTTCCGAATTGGCGCGGCGCCTTGCCCGCCAGGCCGAGGCGGTATGCCGGCACTATCTCTCCAATGGTCGCCGACAGGGAAACTATTGGCTGGTCGGCGATGTCCGCAACACACCGGGCCGCTCGATGTTCGTGCGGCTCACGGGGCCGGAGACCGGTAAGGGCGCGGCGGGAAAATGGACGGATGGCAATACGGCCGAACATGGCGACTTGCTCGACGTGATCCGTGAGACGTGTGGCCTCACCGACTTCAACGACGTCGCCGACGAGGCCAGGGCTTTCCTGAGCCTGCCGCGTCCCGAGCCCGAACCGGATCGCCAACGGAGGCCTGCGCCGGCACCCACCGGATCGTCCGAAGCTGCGCGACGGCTTTTCGCCATGTCGCAGCCGATTATGGGCACAGTCGCAGAGGCGTACTTACGGAAACGCGGCATCACGTCTTTGCACGGAACCGGATCACTTCGTTTCCACCCCCGATGCTATTACCGCCCTGACGAGCATTCCCCGACAGAGACCTGGCCGGCAATGATCGCGTCCGTCACCGATCTGGCGGGTCGGATCACCGGCGCACATCGCACCTGGCTCACCCCGGACGGTTCGGACAAGGCGCCAATCGACACACCGCGACGAGCGATGGGCGACCTTCTCGGGCACGCGGTCCGCTTCGGTGTGCCGGGCGACGTGATGGCGGCGGGCGAAGGCATCGAGACGGTGCTGTCGCTGCGGTGCGTATTGCCCGACATGGCCATGGCGGCGGCACTCTCGGCTGCTCACCTCTCCGCCATCGTATTCCCCGAAACGCTGCGCCGACTCTACATCGCGCGCGACAATGATCCGGCCGGAGACGGTGCGATGGCGACGCTGATCGAACGGGCGACCTCGGCCGGGATCGAGGCGATCGTCGTGTCTCCCGTTCTGGGCGACTTCAACGAGGATCTCCGCACAATGGGACTGGAGAGCCTGCGGGCAGCGGCGCGGGTGCAGATCGCACCACAGGACGTCGCGCGCTTCATGGCACTGGCGGCATAGCCGGGAGGGAATGCTGGTGGCGGCAACGCCGTCGCTTAGCAATCGCTCGGATGCTCCCAGGTGTCGGGGAGAGCCGCGACCCGGCCTTCGAGAGGGCGATCGGCCAGCAAACGGCCCGGACCAACAACGTCGGCGTCCGACTATTTTCCGGCGGCCCTGCGGGCCTTTCCATCGCGAAGCAAAATAGCCGTCCTTCGCCGTCCTCCGCTGCGCTCCGGCCCTCTCGCTCCGCTCCGGGTGCAGGTCCGGTCCGCCCGCCGGCTTTCGTCGCCAGAAGGCCGCGAGGGTCGCGGTCACACCGACGAAGGAGCATCCCGATGAGCGAGCACGACGACAGCTACGAGCCGCACCATGAATCATCCCCGACCGACCACGTCCTCTCCGAGCTTCAGCTTTATGGCTACCGTCCCTTCGCGGACGAACCCGACGGAAGGCCGCTACCCGAAGGCAACCACGTCGCAGGCGCCATCGCCGATATCTTCGACGCCCTGATCGTCACCCTGGAAGACACCCGCCTCGAGCCCGACCTCGACGATCTCCTCTGGTCGACCGTCAACGTCTTCCACCGCGCCACCGATAGGATCGAACGCGAGCTGGACGACAACGAGCAGGCACAGCGCCGCGGGCAACGCGAACAGGATGGCTCCGAGGTGAAAGCGGTCGAGCTGGAGCGCCTGACGGCCGAAGGACAGACGATGATCGAACGCCGCAACGCCTTCGAGCTGATGCGCGACCAGGCCGCCGAGCATTACGAACGGCACACAGGCTCACCCTGGCGTCCGCGCAGCGGATCGATGATCAACCACCGCAACCTCACCTCGGCGATGATCGACAGCCGCGACTTCCTCGCCGCGAAGAGGCGGGCCGAGACCGAGGTGCTGCTTCCGGCCGGCCCGAAGATCGCCATTACCGGCGGGCTCGACTTCAACGATCACAAGCTGATCTGGGCCAAGCTCGATCAGGTCCACGCCAAGCATCCCGACATGGTGCTGCTGCACGGCGGATCGCCGAAGGGCGCCGAGCGCATCGCCGCCCGCTGGGCCGACACCCGCAAGGTGCCGCAGGTCGCCTTCAAGCCCGATTGGACCCGCCACGCCAAGGCCGCGCCGTTCAGGCGCAACGACTCCATGCTGGCCGTGTTGCCTATCGGCGTGATGGTGTTCCCCGGCACCGGAATCCAGGGCAATCTCGCCGACAAGGCCCGCAAGATGGGCATTCCTATCTGGAAGTTTGGCAACGGCGGCGCGTAAGCGCCGCCTCATCATTGAGTCTAGCTTCCGATACGCCTTACTATATTCGAAAGATTTGGCTTCGGGGGAAACGGCGTGAATAAGAAAGCAAACAAAACAGTACTTGAAACCATTCTCAATTGGTCAGTTGATCGCCCACTTTGGCAAAGGGACGCCTTGCGCCGGATCGTGACCGGCGGAACGCCTGATGAAGTGGCGGCCGGCGAGATACTGGCGTTGTGCAAGAAGGAACACGGCGCTGATGGCATCGAATTGGAGCCCACGGCACTCGACACCGGACACTTGCCGGCAATGCCGATGGGCGGTGAATCGATAGCGCTTGTCAGCCTGGGCGATATTGCCGGTGTCAATCAGCTCGCCCCCGACCAGACTTTGCAGTTCGAACCTTCCGGACTCACGATCGTTTACGGGCCGAACGGGTCTGGCAAGTCTGGTTACGGACGCGTGCTCAAGCGGGCCTGCCGCGCGCGCAAAGCGGGTGAGATCATGCCCGATGTCTATAACGCGCCGCCAGCCGGCAAGGCCACGGGCACCTTCACGATCCTCAAGAACGCCACAGCCAAGCCGCCCATCGACTGGACTGACGACGGCAAGCCAGATCCGGTGCTGTCGGCGGTTAGCGTCTTCGACCGGGAAAGCGGGTCTGTGCACGTGCAGGAAAAGAACGAGGTGGCCTTCAGGCCCTTCGGGTTGGATATTCCCGACGATCTTGCGGGCGTTTGCCAGGTGCTTAAGCAGAAGCTAAACGCCGAGGAAACGCAGCTCCAAGCGGTGCGCGATCCCGTGTTCGAAAATCAGTCGTGGAATGCGGCCACACCAGTGGGCGCGATCATGGTGGCCCTGAGTCATGACACAGACCCGACCGCCTTAGAAAAGCTTGGAGAGATGACCGTGGACGAGCGTGCACGGCTCGCGCGCCTCGACGAAGACCTTCTGAAAAACCCGGCAGACGCCGCCGCCGAACAACGTCTCTTCGCCGACAATGTGCGGCAACTACTGGCGGCTCTGGACAGGATCGCCACCACCTATAGCGACGAACCTCTGGTCCAGCTCAAAGCGCTAGCCGACACGGCGAGGAGTCGCCGCGCCGCGGCCGATCTCGCCGCGCGCGCTGCGTTTGACGGTCTCGCCCTTCCAGGCGTCGGCGCTGAAACCTGGCGGACGCTTTGGGAAGCGGCGCGACGCTATTCGGAGCAAACTGCTTATCCCGGCGCTCCGTTCCCGCCCGCTGGCGATGAAGCCTGCGTTTTGTGCCACCAGCCTCTGAGCGCGGAGGCTAAGGTTCGCATGAGCAGTTTCGAGGACTTCATCAAGGCGGATGCTGAGGCGCAGGCCGGCAAGGCGGAGACGGAGTACTCTGACGCGCTTTCGGCGTTCCGCACCCGGAAGTTGGATGTGCGGACAATCGCACAGACGCGACGACGTATAGCTCTTCAGCACACCGCGCTCGCCCGGAGTGTGCTGCGCTTCGTCGCCAGCGCGGACTTGCGTCGCTTGAAGTGTCTTCAGTCGCTTTCTTCCCCCGACGTGCTCGTGTTGCCGCCGTTGTTGCCGTCGCCGAAGGCGGAACTGGAGAAACTGGCGGGCGATCTCGAGGCTTATGCCGCGCAGCTTGATGAGGCCGCCGACGCCGAGGGTCGCGCCAAGCTGATACTGGAGCGGGACTCCCTGAGAGACCGGGCTGCTGTCACCAATCTGCTCGCCATCGCCAAAAAGGAAATCAAACGTCTGAACGATCTTCGCGTTGTCCGGGCGTGCATCGCGGAGACGGCGACCAATGCCATCACCAAGCTGGGAAATGACATTGCCGACGATGTCATCACCCCCCGTATGCGTGACAAGTTTCAGGCGGAAATCGTCCGTCTGGCTGCGGAGAAGGTGCGCGTGGAGATTGTACGGTCGGGCGGGCAGTACGGGTCTCCGAACTACCAAGTCAGGCTCTTTGCCAACCCGAAAGCCAAAGTCCACATGGTCCTGAGCGAAGGCGAGCAAACCTGCGTGGCGCTAGCCGCCTTCCTTACCGAGTTGGCGACGGCATCGCACAAATCCGCGCTCGTGTTTGACGATCCGGTTACGTCGCTCGACCACCGCTGGCGGGAAAAAGTGGCGGAACGGCTGATCGAGGAAGTAAAAGCCCGTCAGATCATCGTGTTTACCCATGACATGGTGTTTGTGAACGACCTGCATGATAAGGGCGCACGCGAAGGTATTCCCATGAAGCTTGTCAGCCTGTCGCGTGGGCCTGCCGGCACAGGGATGGTCAGCGACGGATTGCCCTGGCAACATGCCACCATCCGCGACCGCATAGACAAGCTGGAGAAGGCCGCGCGAGAAGCGCGGAAGCTCTATGACACGAACGATGAGGAAGGATATCGCGACGCCGCCGTGAAGATCTATGATCGGCTGCGCGCAACGTGGGAACGCGGGCTCGAAGACGTAGCTTTCGCTGGCGTGATCCACCGACACCGTGACTATATCGACACGAAGAACCTGAAACGTGTCACGGTTGTCGATGAGTCGGATGTCGAAACATTCCGGAAGAACTTCAAGAAGTGCAGCGACCTCGTAGATGCTCATGATCCGTCGCGGGCGCGGGACGGCACCGTTCCCCCGCCGGATGACATTCTGGCCGATATCAAAATCCTCGCCGACTGGGCGGAATCGATCAGGACGCGACAGAACGCGCTAACCTGAACGTCTGACCGAGGCAGACGGGCGCTTCCTTATTCTCCGCTGGGGATCGTTGCCCGTACAAGCGAAAACGCACTCGACTCAGTAACTGTGAACGCAAGCTTCGCTTGATTACCGCCTTTCGTGGTTCCGGCCACCAGAGAGGACGGGAAGCCACCCCCCGCTTCCAATGCGCTGATCCTTGGTCCCTCAGAGGGCCTGACGCCATCAACCCGTGAAGGGTCCGCTACGCGAGCGTGCGGCCTTGAGGCTTCGCCTCCGCGGTGATTGCGGCCCTCGGCCGGACACATCGGGCGCCTGTCGCGCGGGGGATGGTCCCCCGCCTCCAGACAGGAGCCGGAACAATGTCCCTCAACGACGCTCACGCCTTCGCCTTCAGCCTCGCCACTACACTCATGGTCGCCATCGTCATCTTTCGGGCCGGCGACGGCAGCCTTTCGGTCGTTCCCGCCAACGAATACGACGGCGACAGCGCCGCCATCGTCCATGAATTCGATCCCTTCCAGCCCTGACGAAGGGAGCGCCTGGTCCGGCGAGCGGAACTTCCTAGCCGATTTCCGCTCCCGTGGCCGCTCATCTTCAGCTATACTTTGCACCGCGCCGTGGTGGTGGTGGAAGGCGCGACCGTCAGACCTTTTCTCACGGAGACCACCACCATGATCTTCCTTGGCATCATCTTCAGCGTCGCGGCCATCGGCGTTCTCTGCTGGCTGCTGTTCACGCTTGCTATCTACGCGCTCCCAGCCTTCGCCGGCGTCACCGCCGGAATGTGGGCCTATGACACCGGCGCAGGCTGGCCGGGCGGCATCGCGATCGGCTTGGTCGGGGCCGGGCTGATTTTCGGCGTCGGTCAACTGCTGCTCGCCGTCGCGCGGCCGCTCTGGCTGCGCATCGCCATCGCGCTCGCCTTCGTCGCCCCTGCGGCGATCGCGGGCTATCACGCGACCCATGGCATCGTGAAGCACACCATGCCGTCGGAGACCTGGCAGATCGCCTTTTCCGTCGTCGGCGCCATCGCAGTCGGCATTGCGGCATTCCTGCGGATCGCGGCGATGGCCGCGCCCGAACCGGCCGGACAGGGCATGGCGCGGGGCTGACACCGACACAGCCGTTGGAGCATGGCCAGCAAGCCGGCATGGCTGCCAGCCTCGACACCGGAGATCGACGAAACTGGCCACCAAGCAGGGATCGCAGTGTCAGGCCACACATAGCGTAAGGCACGTCGGAGCGGCGCTGGACAGGTTGCCAGCCCCTGCACAGCCACTTGATGACGAAGGGCGCGGATGGCGTCTCACGAGCCGTTGGCTGCGGGAAGCCCATCGCGATCATCGCCAGGACAGGTGGTACGTCGTCACCGGCTGCGATCCGTTGCCAGGAGTCCGGCGGCTGCACGGGACCGCCACGTTCTCCCTTGATCTTTCTGTCAGGTCGACCGCTCCAACACGGCCTCTTCAATGGGCTGATCTGGCCGAAGGTCGGCTGCGCCTCGATCGCCTATGCCGCAATGGCGCCAATCGACTTTCTTCCCCTGCCGGCTGCGCCGTCATTCCTCGCGAATCAACAAAGTCGCCTGGCTGCCATCCTCCGCTCGCGCTGCGGCCCTGGCGGGTGCGGCGTTGATCGCCTTCGGCCCGTCGATCGCCATCGAGGCCGCAATGGTGCGGGCTCGGAGCTTCAGATCAAGGAGAACTGACATGGCGACCATCGGCACCTTCAAGAAGACCGGCAACAACGAATTAGGTTGCGTGCTCGGAAGTGTCCTTTAGCGGGGGCGCTTGTAAGCTTGGCACACAGACGTCCGGGTCAAGCGTTCCCGCAGCGTAGCGAGGACAACGCTTGACGCGGCGGCGACACCACAAGCTCTTCCATGGGGTGCAGGACAAGTCCTGCACCCCTGCCACGTGGCGAACGGGAGAGCGCGAGGGGAACCCCTCGCATTCAAAGGAAGACTCGCGCCGTAGGCGCTCCGCT
Organism: Hyphomicrobiales bacterium; assembly: GCA_016124805.1. Classification (GTDB taxonomy): domain Bacteria; phylum Pseudomonadota; class Alphaproteobacteria; order Parvibaculales; family Parvibaculaceae; genus Parvibaculum. Next base: position 136,934 of record WGND01000006.1, read on the forward strand.
TATCTTTTGTTCAGGTGCTGTCATTTGTCAGTTTCATCGACGGTGTAAGCACCTGGACAATGTCGATGTCTTTTGCGCCTCCGGGTGCCTTGCCTCCGGAGAGCGGGATGGTTTCGATCGTGCGGGCAATCGCCGGTGTTGACGGGATTCCGGTCGGATTTCCCATTTTGCTCGATGGACAGATGTCAATCGTCGAGCCGGCCTTCAGCTATTTGCTTGAGCTTTCCACGATCCCCGGCCGCTCTCATGCGATGGAGACGCTGCGGACCTACAGCGAGCATCTTCATGACTGGTTCGACACGCTGGAGCAGAGCGAGCTGGATTGGCGTCTCGCCGATGAGGGGACGATCGCCGCTTACCGCAACAGGATGCTGTCGGCGCCGAGCCCGCATACGGGCCGTCCCTATGCCCGTTCGACGGTCAACGATCGCGTCCGGACGGTTTGCCGCTTTTACTCATGGGCGCATCGGCACGGGCTGATCGACGCCCTGCCGTTTGACTATGTCGACGTGTCGCTGCGATCGGCGCGCCGGCACGGCATGCTGGCGCATCTGGATAATCGTCCGCCTGTTGTGATGGCGAACGTTCTGACGGTCTCGGAAGCCGAGCGGCTGCCTCGTCCGCTTCGCGTCGATCAGCTCCAATGCCTGTTTCGGCATCTCGATCCGCCCTATGGCCTGATCGCCGAGTGGGCACTGGCAACCGGCATGCGCCGCAAAGAACTTTGCGGCCTGCAGCTTCGCCAGGTGCCGGAGGTCGCCCATCTCGATATCGGGCAGGATCCTCTTGTCGGTGTCCCGTTGACGATCACCAAGGGTGATCGTCCGCGATCCGTATACCCGCCCTTGCGTCTGATCGACCGTACCCACTGGTATGCCGGAGAGGATCGCGCAGCACTTGTGAAGCGGTTGCGCGAGGCCTGCCCTGACTTCCGAGTGCCGCCGTCACTATTCCTCAACAGCAAGGGGGCTCCCGTATCACGAGCTAGGCTCTCCGCAGCATTCGGCGTGGCGTTCCGAGCGGCAGGTCTGACTGGATCTGGGCATTGGCTACGCCACACTTTTGCAATGACGATGCTCTTGCGCCTGCAGAAGCAGGCGGCGACAACGCCGGACCTCAACCCGCTGAAGATCGTGCAGATTTTGCTCGGTCACGCCTCGATCCACTCCACGGCCATCTATCTGCGCTGCGTCGAGCTTCATGCCGACACACTCGCAGAGAGCATCGACTATCTTTACGGCGAACTGGTGCCCCATGGTCGGCAGTAGACGGAGTTCGATAGATCGCCGGCTTCCGGTTGCGTCGATGCAGCCGGAGAGCTCGGCATCTGCGATGCCCAGCGATACGATCATGTTTACGGACGCGTGGGGCAAGTCCGCTCAGGGGTTCGACCCCGATCAATTATCCGGCCTGCCTGTCGATCTATGCCAGCCTCTCGTCGATGCTTTCCGCGCCTGTGGCGCGGGCCAGAAGCCGGCCACGCGCCGAACGACCTGGGGAGCGCTCCGCCGCTTCGCCCGCTTCGTCGCTGACGACGGGATGATCGGGACGGCCAGCGATCTCGATACGGCGGCCCTCGGCCGCTACGTGCTCTGGCTCAAGAAGGAAGGGGCATCTCGCGCGCCGCGTGGCGCGCACGCCGTCGCCTTCGATGTCCTTCGTCCCCTGCTTATCTGGTGCCAGCGCAATCGACCGGGTGCGCTTGCTCGCGACCTGGAGATTCCCTGGAATCCGTTTCCAGGCAGGAGGACCCACCAGCAACCGCGGCAGCGGCTTTCTCCGGATCAGATCAAGGCGATCCTGCGCGCCTGCTATGAGGAGATCGACGAGATCTGGGCGCGGTTTCAACATGGTCAGGAGGTTATCCGGTGTCCCGAACTCCCGCCCAAGACGCTGCGCGGCCAAGGGCTTGACCGATGGATATGGCGGATCAGCCGGATCGAACGCGGCCTCATGCCCGACAGGGCCGCACTCGAAGAACACGGCATCAGGTCCAGCACGCTCGTCAGGTTCTGGGGCGGCTACCGCACTATTGCGCAGTATTTCCACATCACCACCGACACACTCGTTCCGTTCTTCCTGGCGATCGCCATCCAGACCGCCGCCAATCCTGAACCGCTACGCCACATCCGCCGCAACTGCCTCGTTCCGCACCCGCTTGACGAACATCGCATGATTGTCGAATGGACCAAGGCAAAGACCGGCACCCGGCAGCAGAAGGCGCAGCGAAGGTCGTTCGATCGGCGTCGGCGGTACGCCGCGCCGAACCTGATCGAGATGATGCTGACCCTGACCGAACCGATCGTGGCAACGGCACCGCCCGGTGAGCAGGACCGACTCTTCCTGACCCGCAGCGTCCGTAAAGAGCCCGCCCGCCACTCGCTGCGCGGCCGCACCGAGGTCATAGAACATTCCGTCCTCAGGCGAGCTATTCTGAGATTCACGGAGCGCGCCAACCGCCGCATCGAGGAGTGGAATGCCGCCCATCCCGGCAAACCACGTGAGCGCATCGCCAGCTTTGCGCCCGCGCTGTTTCGCGGAACCGTCGCGACTGAGCACTACCGTGCGTCCGGCGGCGACATTTTTGCAGCCCAATCGATCCTGAACCATACCAGCACTTCCACGACCGAGACCTATCTCAAGAGCGAGGCGACGACGCGGTTCCAGCGGCAGGCAATTGCCCGTCTGCAAGACTTGATGATCGCCTGGGTGTGCGGACGCGACCGCAACGCGCCGGTGACGGAACCTGTCGAGCCCCTTGCCGCGGTTCCCTTCGGTCACGATTGTCTTTCCCCCGTTGCTCCCGGTCGTGACGGTTCCGAGCGCCTGTGTCCGCGCTTCGGCGGATGCCTTGCTTGCCCCGGCCTGGTCATCCCCGTCGACACGGAGCATCTGGCGCGCGTTCTCGCCGCAATCGATCGGTTCGAACAGGCTCGCAACAGGCTCGATCCACGGCGCTGGAGCCTCCTGTACGCGCCGTCATGGCGTATTCTCACCCAGGACATCCTGCCGGATTTCCCCGCGGATATGCATGAGGCGGCGCGTGTCATCGCCGCCAACATGCCAGCCCTGCCGGAACTGGAATGATCATGTCGGCGCCCATCAGGAATCTCAGCCGTCGCGGTCCCCCACAGCGTGTGTCCTCGCACTCGCTTTTGACCGACCGTCAATGGTATTTCGACAGTCCGAGACCGGATCTGCGATCCCATCAACTTCTCATCGATTGGGCCTTCGAACTTCCGGACGGCAGCCGGTTCACCGATCAGCAATGGGACCGGTGGCTGCGGGATGCCCGCGCGTTCATATGGTCGCTACACGTCGATCCGCCGCCAGGCCGTCGGCAGGCGCGGCCACGGTCGCTCGTCACTACCGCGCTCAAGCTTCGCCTCCTGATCCGGTGGATGACCGAACAGACCATGCACGCTTTCGACGGACTGGATCGTGATGCTGCCGGGCGCTTCATGCATCATGTCGCCGCACGACGAACGCATGCGGGCGCGCCGATCAGGCCGGGCACCAGACATGACTACGCCAATCTTCTGCTCGCCCTCTATCAGCAGAGGTCCAAGCTCGCGTTCCCGCCGCCCGAGCATCCATTCGGCGAAGAGCGGGCCAGCCGGTTTTCCGGATTCAGCGGTCGCACTGTTCGGCGCTTGCCCTTCACGCCGGATACCATCGCCGTTCCACTCGTCTCGGCGGCAATCCGGCTGATCGGCCAGCCGGCCGACGACATCATTGCACTGCGCGACCAGGCCGTTCCTTTCCGTATGGATGATCAGGGCCGCTCCTTCTTCATTCACCGGCAGGCGGTTCGCAATCTCGTCTCATCGTTCCGCTTTTCCACCATCGATGGCGAGGAGGCCCCCTGGCATGCGCCGTTGACCCGAACGAAGGATCTGCGTCTGCTGATCAACCGGATCCAGGAGGCTTGCTTCGTTACTATCGCCTATCTGGTTGGCGCGCGGGTCTCGGAGATTCTGACACTCGAGGCAAATTGCATCGAAGAACACCCATCCGCGGATGGCGGCGAAGCCTTGGCCTATCTCCGCGGGCGGATATTCAAGACCGCCGCTAATGAAGCCGGAACCCCGCATCTTTGGCCGGCGCCGCCTCCCGTCCTGCGCGCCGTCGACATTCTGCATAGGCTGTCGGAACCTTTTCGGACTGAGACCGGACGATCGGAACTCTGGCTCTCCCTTGCCGGCAGCGGCATCGTCGACCGCCGCGCACCGGAGGTCATAACCGCTGGTTCCCTCATCGTCCGCCTGAACGAACGGTTCGCCCCCTTCATCGATCTGCCTCGCAAGGAGGACGGCTCGCGCTGGCATCTGACCACGCATCAGGGTCGCAAGACCTTCGCCCGCTTCGTCGGCAAACGCGACCGCACCGGCCTTCATGCCCTCCAGCATCATTTCGGGCACGTAACTCGCATCATGACCGACAGCGCATATGTCGGCACCGATTTCGATCTTGCCGAGCTCGTAGATGCCCAAACCCTCGAAGAGACACGATCCGCTCTCGAGGAACTGCTCACCACCGCTCGCCTCGGCGGGAAGGCCGGACGTTTGCTGTCATCGCGATCAAGGTTTCGCGGCCGCACCCGCGACGGCGATCTCGCCGCCTATGTCGACTTCCTCATCGAGGACAGCGGCATGCGCCTCGGCGTTTGCGATTGGGGCTACTGCGTCTATCGCGCCGAGACCGCCGCCTGCATGGGCGACGAACGCGGCCCGAACCCGCTATGGCGCACCGAGAGCACCTGCGTGAGCTGCGCCAATTTCGCTGTCACCGAGCGTCACCGGCCCGTCTGGCAGGCTCGACTCGATCGCAATCTTGCTCTGATTGCGGATCATCAGCTCGACGAGGCAAGCCTGGTTCTCGCCAAAACGCGCATCGCCGAGTGCGAGCGCATCCTGTCCGAACTTTCCGCCACAGAGGAATCCCATGGCCAAGCCATCAGCCGCAAACCCGCATGATCAACGCATGCAGGCGACGGCCGAGAAGCTACGCGCCGCGCTTGATCGATTGACGGGTGGAACGAGCCAGCGCCCTGACGGCCCGATACAGCGTCTGACCGTTGCGGCACTGGCCCGCGAGGCGGGCGTTGGCCGCAATGCCGTCTACGCCAATCACCGCGATATCCTCGACGAGCTCATCCGTGCCCGTCAGCGGCAGCGCCCGCCGGACCGGACCGTTATCGACAAGGACAAGATCACCGAACAGCGCAGTGTGATCGAAGATATGCAGCAGCAGATTCGACAACTCGCGACCGAGAATGCCGGTCTCATGCGACGCGCCATCGAGGCCGAACATCGTGCCGACAGGGCCGAACGCCGCTGCGCACAGTTGACGAAGGAGGTCGACACTCTACGCCGCCCGATGCTGCTGCGATCGCCAGATGGCGATACGGCGCGACGCTGAACTGTGCCACGCCCTCCTTGGGCCTCGCGGTCAATCGCGATGCGCCAACAAAATGATCCCCAGGGTCGGAGTGGCGAGGCTCACCTTCCTTGTCACCGTAAAAGGCGGGCCGGGCCCAGATGCGATTTCGCGCCTGGTCAAGGCATGTCATCATCGTCCGGATTTCGGTGTCCTGAGCCAAGGCCTTCTCCTCCATCTGACTGACTGAGGTGCGTCCATTGCGGCCTTTCTTGCTTGCGTATCTCACACCGCGTCCGGCTGCGATGCAGCCCGACCTTGATCCCGCAACAGCGCAATGCCGACCTTCTTCCCCGCCGTGCTCGGCTGACGCCTGCGCGCGGCTTCCTCGCGCACCAAGAACCTCGCCCTCGCGCCGCCCTCCATTTCATTTCGGCCCTGCGGGTGCGGGCCGGTCGCCCGGTGATCTCCGATCGCCATCAAGGCCGCGATGGTCGCGACCTGATACAGCAAAGGAGAAGACAAATGGCTCAGATCGGCACTTTTACCCGCAACGAAGACGGCTCTTTCGCCGGAGTGATCAAGACGCTCAACCTCAACATCAAGGCCCGCCTCGTCGTCGCAGAGAAGGAAAGCGAGAAGTCGCCGGACCTTCGCGCCCTCGCGGGCACCATCGAGATCGGCGCCGGCTGGAAAAAGACCGCCAAGGAGACCGGTCGGGAGTATCACTCGGTCAAGCTGGACGATCCGAGCTTCCCGGCCCCGATCTACGCCAGCCTCGTCGAGAACGAAGACGGATATGTCCTCATCTGGTCCCGCTGAGGCGGCCACTCATAGGACGCGGCGCTCCACCTCGGAGCGCCGCAATCCGGCAAAAGGACACCAAGAAATGTCATTCAGAGAATCCGGAAGCCAGATCAACGACTTCGAGGCAGAAAGACAATTGACGGCTGACCTAAAACGGCTTCGCCGGCGAAATCGTCACCCTCAGCGTCCAGGCCAAGGGCGTGCGCATCGTCCCCGAGACCCGGGCCACTGGCGAGAACGCCCCCAGCCACCGCGTCTTCGTCGGCCGCGCCGATTATGCTGTGAACGGGATTATGCGGAGTGCCGGGTTTTGAGGTCCGGTTTTTCGGCTGTTCTGGCGGATTCTGCTCCGCATAATCGCGGGCTTTGTGGGCGGGCGCCCCGCCGTGAGCGGAGCGCCCTTGTCCGGTCATCGCGACCAGATGAGCTTGTGCTCGCCCTTGTCGCCCTGCACCAGGGAGGCGTAG
>WGND01000018.1 GCA_016124805.1 Hyphomicrobiales bacterium
CCCGGGGGGAGGAAAGCATGACGGATGTGGCTGGCTACAAGGCCGTTGGCAAACTCTATAACGCACTCATGACGGGCCTTGTGCTGGCGCTCGTTTCGCGCAAGGGCAGCGAGGCGGCGGCAGACTTCATCTTCGGCCATTTCCGCCGTCAGCATCTGGAAAAATTTCTGCCCGGTCTCCGCAAGCTCGGCCTCGACAGTCTGCCCGATGCGGTCGCCTGCGCCCAGTATCATTATTTCTCCAATGCGCTGGGCGGCGTCAAAACCGAATATATGCGCGAGTCGGATGAGAAGGCCTGGGTGCGCTATCCCCCGCCGCGCTGGATCTGGCAGGGCACGGCCATTTGCGGCATCCCCGCCAAAGTCAATGAAGGCATGCTGCATGGCTGGCATGGCCATAATGGCGTCTCGCTCGGCAATCCGCGTCTGGGCTTTGTCTGCACCGGCCAGACGGTCGAAGGCGCGCCGGGCCTTGAAGGCTATTATATCGATTATGGCCGAGACATAGCCGAGCATGAGCGCGTCCGCTTTGCCCCCGATGAACATATGCCCGACTTTGATGCCTCGCTCGCCCCGACACTCGACATGGCAAGCTGGCCCGAAACGCGCCTGCGCAAGGTCGAGCGCTCCTATGCGATGGAATATGTCCGCTCGCTTGTCCCCACCATGCTCTCGCTTTTTGGCGAGGCTGAAACGCTTTCCCATCTCGGCCATGCCGCACGTCTCATCGGCTTGCAGTTTTACGAGGAAACAGCCCTCTCACTCGGCATCACCGAGCCAACGCCGCGTGCCTTTGGTGACTATCTTGCCGCCATGGCCCGCGCGCAGGGCGAAGACATCATGCTCGATGAATCATCGGGCATCGTCACGCTGCACCAGTCCGGCTGGAAGCTCATGAAAGACATTGAGGTGCCCGCCGCCGCCTTCGCCGCATGGAACCGGCTCTGGGAAGGGGCCCTTGCCGCACATAACCGTCACCTCGCGCTTACCACCGAACGTCATGCCGATGGCATCGTCTGGACGATTGTGAAGCCATAGCCACGCCATGCTGCACGAAACCTCGCGCCTTCTCTGCCGATCCCCGCGTCTTGCCGATGCGCCCGATCTGTGGCGCATTCTTGGTGACGAGGCCGCACGCCCCTATACCTTCAAGACGACAAGCCTGCGCGACACGCGCCGCCATATCGCGGGCAATGAATGTCAGCGCCGCAAGGTCGGCTTTGGTCCCTGGACGGTCATTGAAAAAGCGAGCGGCTCGATTGTCGGTTTCGGCGGTCTTTACGAGGACCCCTTCTTCCCCGGCTGGGGACCGGAAGTCGGCTATCATTTTGCGCCCGGCATCTGGCGTCGGGGCTATGCCACCGAACTCACCATCTATGCCCTTCAATATGCGCATGAGAGTCGCGGCATCGCGGAGGTCATCGCCTTTGCCCATCCGGACAATCTGGCTTCACAACGCGTGCTGCAAAAAACAGGCTTCGCCTTCGAGCGTTTCGTCGATCATCTCTGCCGCTATCAATATGTCCACAGAGTAGCCTCATCCGATCACGGGCTTTGATCGGTGCGTTTCAGATAAGCCTCAATGAGCTTCGGGAAGCCTTCCATATCAGGAAACTGCTCAAAGCTGTGGACGGCCGGTGTCGATGCCCATGGCAGCTTCTCGCTCACACAGGTCTCAATGAATGGCACATACCAGGATGTGTCATCCAGCATGGTGGCGCGAAAATTGATGAAGCCTTCAATAGCCGGCGCCCGGGTAAAGACCCAGCTCATGCAATAGCCACAGAAATAATGCTTGAGATCACCATGCAGGCCACCGATGACAGGCTTGCCCTTTGTGACCTCAAATGCCGATTCTGGCACCAGGGCGCTGAGTGAATAGGCGCTGGCCGTCATCTTCTGGCAGCCGATGCAATGACAGGCCATTGTGATCAGCGGCGCGGAAGTGACCTTGAAGCGCAATCTGTCGCAACGACACCCGCCTTCCATCGGCAAATTTGGCTTGCGCAAGACCGTCTCCCGATTGCCTAAAGCCCAAGCACCAGCTTTGCCATGATGCCGCGCTGAATTTCATTCGAGCCGCCATAGATCGAGGCGGCGCGATTGTTGAGATAGCTCGGCATGAAGACCATACCGTCAACCGGCCCGACCGGTTCCACATTCGAGCCCGGCTCGCGCGCATCGCGCTGGTCGACACCGGCATAATAGGCGATGGCCTCAACCGCGATCTCGTCCAGCCGTTGACGCAGTTCCGTACCGCGCGTCTTGAGCATCGAAGAAGCAGGTCCCGGGTTCTTGCCGTCCGCAAGCTCCGCCATCACCCGATGCTCGGTGATCTCCATGGATTTGATCTCGATAGCTGCCTCGGCCAGCTTGCGCGCGAAGGCCGCATCATCCATCAGGCGCTCACCGCTGTCGGATTTTTCAGCCGAGGCCACTTCGCGGATTTTTTCAATGCCGATATTGAGGCCCGCCGCATAGGCGCCACCACGCTCAAACTCGAGCAGATATTTGGCGACCGTCCAGCCGTCATTTTCTTCACCGACGCGATTGGCCACAGGCACGCGCACATCATCGAAGAAAACCTGATTGACCTCATGTTCGCCCGCCAGCGTGATGATGGGTTCGACCTTCAGGCCCGGCGTATCCATGTCGATCAGCACAAAGGTAATGCCCTGTTGCGGCTTGCCGCTGGCGTCGGTGCGCACCAGACAGAACATGCGATTGGCAAAATGCGCATGCGTCGTCCATATCTTCGTGCCATTCAGCACATAGTCATCGCCCTCGCGCACCGCCTTGAGCTGCAGCGAGGCCAGATCAGAACCCGAGCCCGGCTCCGAATAGCCCTGACACCAATAGTCTTCACCCGCCAGAATGCGCGGCAGATAAAAGGCCTTCTGCTCATCTGTGCCGAACTTCATCAGCATCGGGCCGCACATGCGCAATCCCATGGGCGAAAGCTGCGGGGTTCCGGCGCGCGCACATTCCGACGAGAAAATATAGCGCTGCATCTCGTTCCAGCCCGTGCCGCCATATTCCACCGGCCAATGCGGTGCCACCCAGCCCTTTTTATAGAGGATTTTCTGCCAGGCCAGATTCCATTTCTTGTCGGTGAAAACCGACGTCGTCAGCTTGCCGGCTTCGCGCAGTTCCGGTGTCAGATTCTCGTCAATGAAAGAGCGCACCTCATCGCGAAAGGCAGCATCTTCAGCGGTGAAATGAAGGTCCATAGGTTCGCCTCTGGTGTTGTTCGGCTGCGTTAAAGCCCCAGCACGGCCTTTGCCATGATGTTGCGCTGAACTTCGTTCGAGCCGCCAAAAATGGTCATGGCGCGTGTGTTCAGATATTTCGGCATCACCATCAGCGCATGATCTGGCCCGACCGGCGGCACATTGGAGCCCCAGCTGCGCGCCTCCATCACATGCGGCGTGGCGTAATAGCCGATCGCTTCCACGCCCAGCTCGGTGATCTTCTGGCTTGTGTCCGAGCCACGCAGCTTGATCATCGAGGCAGCCGCCCCCGGATTCTGCCCGTTGGAAAGCTGCGACATGATGCGGTGCTCGGTATATTCCACCGCCGTCACTTCAATATCGGTTTCGTTGAGCTTGCGCTGGAAGGCGGGATCATCAATCAGCTTCGAGCCGTCATCGCTGTGCTCGGTCGAGGCTATGACTTTGAGCTTGTTGAGCGAGTTGCGCAGATGCGCGCCATGCGCCGCGCCACCGCGTTCAAATTCCAGCAGATATTTGGCGACCGTCCAGCCGTTATTTTCCGCGCCCACGCGATTGGCCTTGGGCACGCGCACATCATCGAAGAACACCTGGTTCACTTCATGGTCGCCGGCCAGCGTGATGATCGGGTCAATCTTGATGCCCTTGGCCTCGAAGTCTTCAATCAGGATAAAGCTGATGCCTTCCTGCTTCTTGGCGTCGGGGTCGGTGCGCACCAGACAGAACATGCGATTGGCAATATGGGCGCCGGTCGTCCAGAGCTTGGTGCCATTGATGATGTAGTCATCGCCATCCGAGACGGCGCGGCATTGCAGCGAGGCGAGATCGGAGCCTGAACCCGGTTCCGAATAGCCCTGACACCACCAGTCATCGCCCGAGAGAATGGGCGGCATGTATTTTTTGCGCTGCTCATCCGTGCCGTGCCCCATCAGCGTCGGCCCCACCATGGAGAGGCCCATATTGGAGCCTGTCGGCGCACCGGCGGCCGCACATTCCGACGCCCAGATGAAGCGCTGCATCACGTTCCAGCCCGGACCGCCATATTCCTTCGGCCAGCTCGGGGCCGACCAGCCGCGCTTGTGCAGGATTTTCAGCCACGCCACGCGCAGATCATGATCAGCCAGAATGCCTGGTGTCAGCCTTGCATGAGCCTTCAGCTCATCGGTCAGGTTTTCATTCAGAAAACTGCGCACTTCGTCGCGAAAGGCAGCGTCTTTGGCGGTGAAATTGAGATCCATGATTTTTTCTTCTTTTTGTGCGGCAGGCGCCGCATGGGCTCTATCGGATATAGTCTGTCGAGACACCCATCCGACGGCAAGCCTGTTGTGGCGGTCCATCGGCAAAACGCTGTGAAAATCGTGCCAAACGCGCCAGTGCCGCGACGGAAGGCCGGATCAGGAGAGGCGTCATGGATTTGAGTCCAAGCTGCTTTTGCAGCGGCGGTGGCAACAGATCAATGGCCGCCTGCACGATGAGTCTTTGAATCGGTTTGCCCTTGGCGCCCAGCGGCGTGGCATTACGCACCAGTTCGAGAAATTCGAGGATCGTGTCATTGGCATAAAGCTTCGGCGTCATCTCGGCCATATAGGCCTCGACCGCATCAACCGATGTCGGCACCCATTGCGCGCCAAAACCCTTGCCGATGATTTCCCCCTCGGCGTAATAGCGGTCCTGATCGGCTCGGCTGAGCGACGGGTCGACATAGCGGATGAACGCGTTGAGAAAGCCCCAGGCCGCCGTCACATGCACCCATGTCAGAAGCGCGGGGTCCATCGCCTGATAGGCCTTGCCCTCATGCGTCAGGCCGGAGACGCGTTCGTGCATCCGCGTCACGCGCGCAAAGGTTGTCTCGGCCGCCTTGCGCGGGCCATAGGTCAGCGCCATCGCGGCATTGCCCGTATTCACCATGCGCCGGATCGGATCGACCTTGAATGTCGAGTGGTCCCAGACCCCGGCCCGGATCGCCGGTTCAGCAAGTTCCAGAATGACAGCGGCCACCCCGCCCACGCCTGAGGCGATATTGTTGGCCCGCACCCGCCAGGCAACAGAGCCCGGCCCGCTCAGCCCGGGATCGCCCTTGGGATGGAGAAAATCAACGCCGCCGATCTTGCGGGGCGCTTGGCGAGTCTCGCTGCTGTCATGGTTTGTCGCGCCGGGAGTTTGATAGGGCATGTGCCTCACCTTGTTTTTTCTGACTATATTCCGGAAGGGGCCTCAAAAGAAACAAACGCACCCGCTTTTGCTTTACACTATGGCAGCCTGATGGCCTCTGCCACTCAGCGCACGCCGTAAACAACCGCCTGCAAGGAATCTGTCCCGATGGACGTCGCCAACCAGATCATTCTGGTCGCAGCCGCCTTGATCACCTTCTCGATTTTCGCAGGTGTCATGTCGTCGCGCGTCGGCGCGCCCTTGCTGCTCGTCTTTCTCGGGCTGGGCATGCTGGCAGGCGAAGAAGGCCCCGGCGGCATCGTCTTCAATGATTTCAAGATGGCCTATCTGGCAGGCTCCATCGCGCTCGCGCTCATCCTTTTTGATGGCGGCCTTCGCACCTCGCGCGAATATATGTCGCTGGCGCTGGGGCCCGCCGGCGTCATGGCGACGCTTGGTGTCGTCATCACCGTCGCCATTGCCGGTGTGGCCGCCCATTATCTTCTCGGCTTCATCTGGCCGCGTGCCTTTCTCATGGCCGCCATTGTCGGCTCGACGGATGCGGCGGCTGTTTTCCTGCTGCTGCATCAGCGCGGGCTGCGCCTCAAGCCGCGCGTGGCATCCGCCCTTGAAGTTGAGTCCGGTCTCAATGATCCCATGGCGATCTTTCTGACACTGGGTCTTGTCGGCCTCATAACGTCGGGCATCACCAAGACGGGCCTCACCCTACCGCTCGCTGCCGATCTCATTTTCGATTTTCTCTGGCAGCTCATCGGCGGCCTCACCTTTGGCGTCGTGGGCGGCATGCTGGTGTTGCGCGCCGTCAACAAGCTGTCGCTGTCGCCCGGCCTCTCGCCGGTGCTGGCAGGGGCGCTGGCGCTGGTCATCTTCGCGCTTGCCCAGTCCTTTCAGGCCAGCGGCTTTCTGGCCATCTATCTCGTCGGCTATATTCTCGGCACCCATCCCCATCGCGCGACAGGCGACATCAACCGCTTTTCAGATGGCGTTGCCTGGCTTGCCCAGATCAGCATGTTCCTCATGCTCGGCCTGCTTGTCACGCCGTCCAAGCTGCTGCCCATTCTTGTACCGGGGCTTGGCTTTGCCGCCGTGTTGATTTTCATTGCCCGCCCTGTCGCGGTCTGGATTTCGCTGCTGCCTTTCGGCTTCAACTGGCGCGAGACGAGTTTCATTTCATGGATCGGTCTGCGCGGTGCCGTCCCCATTTTCCTTGCCACCATCCCCGTGCTGGAAAATGCCGCCTATGCGCAGCTGATTTTCGGCCTTGCCTATATCGTGGTGCTGACCTCGCTGGTGGTGCAGGGCTGGTCCATTTCCCGTGCCGCCAAGCTGGCAAGGGTGGAGCTGCCGGCCCGCCCCAAGCCGCGCATGCGTGTCGAGCTTGATCTGCCCACCAGCAAGGGCCGCAATGTCGTCGCCTATACGGTCGATCCGCTGAGCCTTCTTGCCCGCCGCAACATGAAGCGCCTGCCCCTGCCGCAGGGTACCGATTTCATCTCGGTCATGCGCGATGGCGTGGTCCAGAACAAGCTGCCCGCCGATGGCCTGAAGCCGGGCGATGTCGTGCTGCTCATCACATCCAACGCCACCATCTCCTCGCTTGATCGCCTCTTTGGCGCGCGGGCGCCGCGTCTCGTCGCCCGGGACCCAGGTCAGGTCGACTTCCTGCTGGAGGCGAGCGCAAATTGCGGCACGGTTGCCGATATGTATGGCTTTCTCGTCACGCCACATGAGCGCAGCCTGACTTTGGCCGGCCTCATGATTTCACGCTGCGGCGAGCGTGTGCCCGAGGGCACGCGCATCAGGGCAGGGGCGATTGAACTGGTGGCGGTTGATATCGAGAAGGGCCTGCCGACGCAGGTCGGGCTTGATCTCGATCCGGCGCAGGACGACGACAAGAGCGGGCGCTGGCGCAGACTGCCTTTGACGATCTGGCAGACCCTGCGCGAAACCTTCCTGATTGATGAGACGCCGAAATAGGCCTAGCGGCGGAACCGGCGCGATGGCCTGTCACTGCGCTCCAGCTGCGCAATGATCTGGTCGAGCGAGCCCGGTGCAATCTCGCGATGCGAGGTCACGATGGCGGCGAGCAGGTCAGACAGAAAATCAGCCGGATCAAGCGAGAGCCCTTTTTCGGCGCGCTTCGCAACGGCGTGGCCTGCCAGTGTCAGCGCCCGGCGCATATGTTCCGGCAGGCGTGCCTTGGCATAGATGGCCCGAAAGCCGGTTGTGGCGTCATCGCAGAGCGCGGCATGCACCTCATCCTTGGTGATGGCCGCCAGATGCGCCATGGCGTTTTCAAGAAAACTCAGATGGCCCGCCGCCGTCGCGCGCAACAGCAGCGAAGCGCTCAAACGTTTCTGCGCAAAGAGCCGTTCCACATAGGTCCGGATGTCGGCCTCGCTGCGGGCCGCGCCAAGTCGCTCCGTCACGGCGCGCTCGAGCGCTGTGCGGGTCAGTTCCTGCGCAATCGGGGCCGGAATGTGATGCTGGCGTTCCATGACCTCACGGATCTGCCGGGCAGCCTCGCTCTCAAGTTCGTCATCCACCAGCAGCGAATGGCAGTGGCGGGCAATACGCGCGGTTGCCTCGGGGCGGCGGGCAATCAGCGAGAGAATATGCGGTCTTGCATGATGATCATCAGCCGCCTGGCGCAGCGAATGTTCGGCAATCTCGGCACCGTCATTGTCGAGCAGCGTGCCGACCACCGTTTCATTTCTGGTTTCAACCAGCGCATGCGAGAGATCGGGCGACACATAGGCACGCTGGGCAATTGCCACATGCTTGTTTTCACTTGTGTCGCCGTCCTGCACCAGCGCAATCAGAAACTCGTCATCCAGCACCGGCGAATGGCAGAGCACCGGCAGGGACACTTCTTCCACATCCTTTGCCAGTCGCTTGGCTGCATCACGCGGCAGAAGGGCATATTCGGAAATCGTTTCAGACAGGATTTTCCGTACACGGACCTCGGCGTCATGTGACAGCCTTTCGATGATCGCATGCGCCGCCTCGCGGTCCCCATCCAGTATCAGCCCGTGGGCCAGCAGACGCGCGACCGCTTCAGCCGCCGTCTGGCGTCGCTCAAGAGACTTCTCGGGTCGGGGCGCGTTGGTCTTGGCCTCGGTCATGTGATCCTCAGGAGCCGGTCCTGTCGGGAGGTTGAAAACCAAAGACTAGTTACCCAATGTTAAAACTGCCCTAACGCCGATTAACCATCGAAATCCGCTCTTTTCCTCAATCCGCCTTTTCATGGGCCCGCATTTCGCTAGAGTGGGCGAAAACATCGAGGGAGACATCACATGGATATGCAGCTCAAAGGTAAGAAAGCCATCATCACCGGCGGCACACGGGGCATTGGCCGAGCCATCGCCGAAACACTGGCCGCCGAAGGGGCCGATGTCGCCATCTGCGCCCGCAATGCCGATCAGATTGCCGAAGCTGTCACCGCGCTGTCGGCCAAAGGCGTCAAGGCCTATGGCGAGGCCGTGGACATTGCCGATGAGGCAGGCTTCAAGGCATGGATCGCCAAGGCGGCAGGCCAGCTTGGCGGTCTCGACATTCTCGTCAACAACGCCTCCGCCCTTCAGAACGGCAATGCCGAAAAAGCCTGGAATGCCTGTTACGAGATCGACGTGCTCGGCGCCGTGCGCGCTACCGATGCGGCCATGCCCTTCCTCGAAAAGGCCGCGGAAAAATCAGGTGATGCCGCCATCGTCATCATCTCCTCCATCTCGGCAGCCGAAACCAGCTATGGCAATTCCTATGGCGCAATGAAGGCGGCGCAGATTCATCTCGCCAAGGGGCTGGCCAAGGAGAAGGCGGGCAAGCATGTCCGCGTCAACACGGTCTCGCCCGGCACGGTCTATTTCAAGGGCGGCGTCTGGAACATGATCGAGGAGCACATGCCCGACATGTTCAAGGAAACCATGGGCCGCAATCCCATGGGCCGCATGGCCACCCCGCAGGACATCGCCAATGCGGTGGTGTTTCTGTCCTCGCCCCTGTCGTCCTTCACCAGCGGCATCAACATGATTGTCGATGGCGCGCTTACCGGCCGCGTGAATTTTTAAGACTGCGCCTTGTAGCCTTCTCCCCTCTGGGGAGAGGGCTGGGTGAGGGGAGCCGCTTACTCAGCGCTTACTGCTCTGGATCCCGTGGTCAAGCCACGGGATGACAGCGGAATATGTAGGAAGGTTTCTAAAAAACTCAGTGTCGTCCCGGGACTTGATCCCGGGACCCATTTTGCTTGCTAAGATGCCAACCCCAGCCACCGCTGCATCACCATCCGCGCAAATTTGATTTGCGACCCCATTGCGGCTTCGGCCTGTTGGGCGACACGCGCGGCAATCTCGTCAAGCGGCGCTTTCATTTCGCGCGCCCGCTGCGGGATCCAGCGCGTCAGTGTCAGCGGATCGACTTCCAGATGAAACTGGAAGGCATAGGTTTTATCGCCCATGCGGAAGGCCTGACTCGGACAGCCCTCCCGCGTCGACAGCGCCACCGCGCCCTCGGGCAGATCAAACGTGTCGCCATGCCATTGCATCAGCGCGAGCTCTGGTGTGGCCTCCTTGAGCAGCGGATCGGTCGCCGCCGCCGGGAGCCATGTCTGCGGCAGAAAGCCGAATTCTTCCCGGGTCGGCAGGCGCTCGCGCATCCGGTAGACATCGCCGCCAAAGGCGCTGGCGATGATCTGTGATCCCAGACACACGCCCATGATCGGCTTTTCATCGGCGTGGAACTGCCGCACCAGATCTTTCGTGGCCTCAATGAAGGGATATTTTTCGGCCTCATAGACACCCATGATGCCGCCCAGCACCACAAGCCCGTCATAGCCCGCGCTTGTCCCGGGCACCTTGTCGCCCCTCAGCGTATGCAGCTGTGTCGCGCGCGCCCCTTGCGCCTCGGCTTCAGCGAGCAGTGTGCCGGGGTCGGACCCCTCTTCATTGACGAGATAGAGAATATGCATGGTCACTCAACAAATTTTGTCACCCCGGATTTATTCCGGGGTCCAGTCAGGCTTTCAATTATGCAATGAGGTCGTCATAGAGGTCACGCCATTCAGGGTTCATTTCCTCAATAACATTGATCTTCCATGCGCGCGGCCATCGCTTCATCGTTTTCTCGCGCTGAACAGCCGCCTCAATATCGGGCGTCTCGCCATACCAGACGAGCATCTTCACGCCATAGCGTTTCGTGAAGCCGTCAATCAATCCGTTCTTGTGTTCATGAATGCGCCGGACGAGGTCATTTGTCACGCCGACATAAAGTGTGCCATGTCGCTTGTTTGCAAGGATGTAGAGATAATAGCTCTTCGACATAGCGGGCTGACAGCAAGATGGATCCCGGCACAAGGCCGGGATGACGGGCCAAACCATATAGATGTCACCCCGGATTTATTCCGGGGTCCACTCTTGACTGCCCTCAAACCCCCGCAAACCGGTCGCTCGCCCGCACCATCACATCCACAATGCCGGGCTCGGTCGCGGTGTGGCCGGCATCCGGCACGATGTTGAGTTCGGCGCTCGTCCAGGCTTTCGCCAGTTCCCAGGCGGTGAACATGGGTGTCACCACATCATAGCGGCCCTGCGCAATCACGCCGGGAATGCCGTTCAGGATTGAAGCATTGCGGATCAGCTGGTCCTGCGGCTTGAAGAAGCCCTCATTCATGAAGTAGTGGCATTCGATCCGGGCAAAGGCGAGGGCGAAATGCCCGTCGGCAAAGCGCTTCACCCGCTCGGCATCCGCGTAAAGCGAGAGCGTCGTCCCCTCCCAGATGCTCCAGGCCTTGGCGCAGGCGATTTTCGCCGCCTCATCCTCGCCCGTCAGGCGCTTGTAGTAAGCCGCCATCAGATTGCCGCGCTCGGCCTCGGGGATCGGCGCGATGAAACCTTCCCAGGCATCGGGGAAGAGGGCATCCGTGCCTTCCTGATAGAACCAGTCGAGTTCGCGCTTGCGCAGCGTGAAAATGCCCCGAAGGATGATCTCGGTCACCCGGTCTGGATGGGTCTGCGCATAGGCCAGCGACAGGGTCGAGCCCCAGGAGCCGCCGCAAAGCTGCCAGCGGTCGATCCCCAGATGGTCGCGCAGCCTCTCCATGTCGGCGACCAGATCCCAGGTCGTGTTCTCGGCGAGCTCTGCATGCGGGGTCGATTTTCCACAGCCGCGCTGGTCAAAGAGGATGATTCGATAGGCGTCCGGATTATGGGTACGCCGCATGGTCGGGTTGGAGCCGCCGCCCGGCCCCCCATGCACGATGACCACGGGCTTGCCTTCCGGGTTGCCGCATTCTTCATAATAGATCGTGTGGAGCGCTGAAACCTTGAGGCTGCCGGTCTGATAGGGGCTGATATCGGGGTAAAGCGTCCGGCGGGCCTGGGGGGTGGGCATGGTCATTTACATCCTTGAAGGTGAGCCGCACGGCGCCAAATCGCGCCCGCGTGGGCTCCATTGCGCGACATGGCGCCGTTTTCGTCAATGCGCGGCGCCATCCTTTTTTGTCATGGAAGATTTTTACCGCTGTCGCATGGCGTTAAGAATCCATTAACCATTTTTTTAACATTCTATTCACACTACTGATTGACCTGTGCAACATCTGAGCTACTATATGTGGACGCTTCGCGCAAAGCAGACCCAGGGTCATCCCGAGGTGAGCAAAGTCGGAGCATTCTCTGAATCGGTGGGTAATGCCCGCGATCGGGCAGACATTTGGCACTGACTTTGTCAGCGCCAAGACGTGATTTTGCGCGCTTTTTTCGAGTCGCGCAGTGGCGATACTGGGGGATTTCAAGATGCTGAACGACACGAGCAAATCGATTGATATGCGCGAGATCGAGGAGAAGCTCTCGGGACTCATTTCCGGTGAGCGACAGGTGGAGCGCCGCCCGCGTGGCGATCTGCGCACCACGCCTGAACCGGAAATGCCCTTTGGTGATCAGGATCAGGCCGTCCAGATGGGCGGGCGTCCCCGCGTCAAGGTCGATCATTCGCGCGATGCCCTGCTGACCGAGTTCGGCAAGGCCACGCTGCGCGACCGCTATCTCATGCCCGACGAGACCTTTCAGGATCTTTTCGCCCGCGTCGCCTCCTTCTATGCCGATGATGAAGGCCACGCCCAGCGTCTTTACGACTATATCTCCAAGCTCTGGTTCATGCCCGCCACCCCCGTCCTCTCCAATGGCGGCACCAAGCGCGGCCTGCCCATTTCCTGCTTCCTCAACGAAGCCAATGACAGCCTGGATGGCATTCTCGGTCTCTGGAACGAGAATGTCTGGCTCGCGGCCAAGGGCGGTGGCATCGGCTCCTATTGGGGCAATCTGCGTTCTATCGGCGAAAGCGTCGGCGGTGTTGGCAAGACCAGCGGTATCATTCCCTTCATCCGCGTCATGGACAGCCTGACGCTCGCCATCTCGCAGGGCTCGCTGCGGCGTGGCTCGGCGGCCGTCTATCTGCCCATCGATCATCCCGAGATCGAGGAATTCATGGAAATCCGCCGCCCCACAGGTGGCGATCCGAACCGCAAGGCGCCCAACCTGCATCATGGTGTGCTGGTTTCCGATGCCTTCATGCGCGCTGTCGAGGCCGATGACCAGTGGCAGCTCAAGAGCCCCAAGGATCAGGCTGTCCAGAAAACCGTGTCGGCCCGCTCCCTCTGGGTGCGCCTGCTCATGGCCCGCATCGAAACGGGCGAGCCCTACATCATCTACAAGGACACCGTGAACAACGCGCGTCCCGAGCATCACAAGCTCGCCGGTCTCGAAGTCAAAACCTCGAACCTCTGCGCCGAAATCACGCTGCCCACCGGCATTGATCATCTCGGCAATCAGCGCACGGCGGTCTGCTGCCTGTCCTCGCTCAATCTCGAAACCTATTTCGAGTGGCAGGACAACCCCATGATCATCGAAGATGTCATGCGCTTCCTCGACAATGTGCTGCAGGACTTCATCGACCGCGCGCCTGACGAGATGGCGCGGGCCCGCTATGCCGCCGCGCGTGAGCGCTCCGTCGGCCTCGGCGTCATGGGCTTCCATTCCTTCCTGCAGGGCAACATGATCCCCTTCGAAGGCGTCATGGCCAAGGTCTGGAACAAGCGCATGTTCGCCAAGATCAAGGACGGCGTGGATGCCGCCTCCCGCAAGCTTGCCGAGGAACGCGGCGCCTGCCCGGATGCCGCTGACTATGGCTTCATGGAGCGTTTCTCCAACAAGACCGCCATTGCGCCCACCGCTTCCATTTCCATCATCACCGGCGGCACCTCGCCGGGCATCGAGCCCATCGCGGCCAACAGCTTCACGCACAAGACGCTTTCGGGCTCCTTCAATGTGCGCAACCGTCATCTGACAAAGCTGCTGGAAACCAAGGGCCGCAATGACGATGACACCTGGTCCTCCATCGTCATCAATGGCGGCTCGGTTCAGCATCTCGATTTCCTTGATGAGATTGAGAAAGATGTGTTCAAGACCGCCTTTGAGCTCGACCAGCGCTGGGTCATCGAACATGCCGGCGACCGTGCGCCGATGATCGATCAGGCCCAGTCGGTCAATCTCTTCCTGCCGGCCGACGTGCATAAGCGCGAATTGCACAAGCTGCATGAGCTGGCCTGGAAGCAGGGTGTGAAGAGCCTTTATTATTGCCGTTCGCTGTCGATCCAGCGCGCCGAAAAGGCCGAGACGCCGACCCTTGTTGCGGCCAAGACCCTGCAGGTGAAGACACTCGACCAGGTGGCCTCGGAGTCGCGTCGCGAAACGGTTGAATATGATGAATGCCTCGCTTGTCAGTAATTGTCAGGCGCTAAATGAATATTGCTGTCATCCCGGGCTTGTCCCGGGATCCAGTGCCCCAAAGGCTTTGCTTGCCCATGGACCCCGGAATAAATCCGGGGTGACAAGTCGGTGGAGCCGCAACCGCAAATTGGCCATCCGCGTCTTCAGGCGCAATTCTGGAGATGGATCACAGATGGGGTCTAAGCGTCACGCTGACAATTGGGGATATCTTTTAATTTGTGTCATTGCCGGTTTGCCCCGGCAATCCTGAGCCCGGAAGCAGGCTTGCCATATGGGTCCCGGAAGAAATCCGGGCACGACAAAGTAGAAAATGAGAGCAGACCATGTCCCTTCTTGAAGAACGTCTCGTCTACAAGCCCTTCCGCTACCCCTGGGCCTATGATGCCTGGCTCACGCAGCAGCGCATTCATTGGCTGCCGGAAGAAGTGCCATTGGCTGACGACGTCAAGGACTGGGCCAAGAACCTCACCGACAGCGAGCGCAATCTGCTGACGCAGATTTTCCGCTTCTTCGTGCAGGCCGACGTGGAAGTGAACAACTGCTACATGCAGCATTATTCGCGCGTCTTCAAACCCACCGAAGTCTGCATGATGCTGGCCGCCTTCTCCAACATGGAGACGATCCACATCTCGGCCTACAGCCATCTGCTCGACACCATCGGCATTCCCGAAGCCGAATATGAAGCCTTCCTCAAATACAAGGAGATGAAGGACAAGTTCGACTATATGCGTGAATGGGGCGTGGAAACCAAAGCCGACATCGCCAAGACGCTCGCCGTTTTCGGCGCCTTCACCGAGGGCGTGCAGCTCTTTGCCTCTTTTGCCATCCTCATGAACTTCCCGCGCTTCAACAAGATGAAGGGCATGGGCCAGATCGTGACATGGTCGGCGCGCGACGAAACGCTCCACACCAATTCGGCCATCAAGCTCTTCCGCACCTTTGTTGAGGAAAATCCGGAAGTCTGGAATGACGAGCTGGAACGCGACATCTACAAGGCCTGCGAAACCATCATCCATCACGAGGATGCCTTCATCGACCTCGCCTTTGAAATGGGTGGTGTCGAGGGTCTCGATGCCGCACAGGTCAAACTCTATATCCGCTACATCGCCGACCGTCGCCTTGGCCAGCTTGGCCTTCAGCCGATCTATCGGGCCGAGAAGAACCCGCTGCCCTGGATGGACGAAATGCTCAACGGTATCGAGCACACCAACTTCTTCGAAAACCGCGCCACCGAATATTCCAAGGCCTCTACAAAAGGCACATGGGACGAGGCTTTCGACTGAGCCGGACGGCGCGAGGCGCCAGAAAAGCTGTAAACAGGGCACTTTTTGCACAGGAAAATGCATAAGTATGCGCCAGCAGGGCACTTAACGCTTTGCGCTCGGGCGCGACTCAGTAAATAACTAAACATCGGTCAGAGATTCATCCGAGGGAAAAATATCATGGCTACCAAGCCCGCCGCTAAACCAGCCGCCAAGGCACCCGCAAAAGCCGCTGCTGCAAAGCCTGCTGCTGCCAAGGCACCGACCGCTCCGACAATTCCTATGTCGAAGCTCATTGCCGAAATCGCCGAAATGCACGGCCTTTCGAAAAAAGCTGCTACTGAACTTTTCAGCGATTTCGTTGAACTGACAGTGAAGAACCTCAAGAAGGGGAACAAGGTCCGTCTCACGGGTCTCGGCATCCTCCAGGTCAAGAAGCGTGCTGCCCGTATGGGTCGCAACCCCGCGACAGGCGAAGCCATCAAGATCAAGGCATCCAAGAAGGTCGCCTTCCGCGTCGCCAAGGACCTCAAGGAAGCTGTCTGAACCTCTCAGGCTATTTCTTTCAAGCGCCCCGTTTCCGGCTAAAACCGGCAGCGGGGCGTTTTCTTGCTAGGTAGTTGACGCCGGGGACGCTAGCCTCTGGCCATGCGCCATATCCTGTTTGCCCTGCTGCTTTGCCTTGTGCCCCCGCTGGCTCACGCCGCCCCCCTTTGTGTCGTTCGCAGCGAGGCGGCCCCCGCGCTCAAGCAGCTCAGCGATGTCATGGAGAGCGGGCGCTTCATCGCCTATCAGCCAACCTCGCTCCGCGTCATCAATGGTGTGCTGGAGCAGGCCGACCCCGCCAGCATCCGCAAGGATCTCGAAACCCTCCGCCCCTGGTTTGACGGGCTCGTCACCTATGGCGCGGAGAAGGGGGCTGAGACCATTCCCGACATCGCCGCCGAGCTTGGCTACCGCGCCGTCATCATCGGCGTCTGGGACCCCGCCAACAAGGCCGAACTCGACAATGCCGTCGCTGCCTGGGAGCGCAACAAAGAGCTGGTGGTGGGGCTCTCGCTCGGCAATGAGCTGATCTTTTCAAAGCGCGGCAACTGGCCCGACCTGGCGAAAGCCATCGCCGATCTGCACAAGCGCGCGCCCGGGCTGCCCGTCACCACGAGCGAGCCTTTCGCGCAATTTCTGGAAGCCGATGCCGCGCCGGTTCTTTCGGAAATGGACTTCATGTCGGTCCATATCCATCCCATTTTCGAACCATGGTTTTCCAGCGCCCCGGTTTTCAACTGGGCCGATTTCGTCGTCCGGGTCGGTGCCGATTTGCAGCATGCCTTTTGCGGGCCGGTGCTCGTCAAGGAAACCGGCGTGCCCACCGGCCCTCGCGCCATGGGCTTTGACGAAGCCCGCCAGCGCGCCTTCTACCGGGCGCTCGAAAAGCAGTTGCCGCCGACACGCAAGGAAGCCTTTGCCTATTTCTCAGCCTTTGATGCGCCCTGGCGCGTCAATGATGTGAGCCCCGTGCCCGGCCACCATCCCGAGGAAGCCCATTGGGGCCTCTTCGAGCAGGACCGCACGCCCAAGCGGGTGATGCAGGACATGCCCTATCTCAGGCTTGCGCGCTGAGCGGCACATTGGCGACCGAGGCCTTGAAGGCCGGTCGGGCCTTCAGCCGCTCATAATAGGCCACCACACGCGGGAAGGGCTCGAGCGGCACAAAGCCCGCGCCCAGATGCACGCTATAGCCGACATTGGTGTCGATGGCGCTGAAGCCGCTGGGCAGCAGATAGTCCTGCCCCTCCAGCGCGTCTTCGAGCACGCCAAGCGCCTTTTCCAGCCGCCGCGATTCCAGTTTCGTCACCACAGGCGAGCGGTCCGGCTTGGCGATGAAGACCTTCTGCTGCACGAGGCTGGCGCCATGCACGGCAACGGTCTCGGCAAAATGCAGCCAGATCAGCCAGTCATTGCGCTCCGGGTGTCCGATGCCGCGATGCAGCCTGCCTTCGGGATCATAATGCTCGCCCAGATATTGCGTGATCGCGCCGGATTCAAAAACTCGTGTTGCGCCATCGACGAGGCAGGGCACGCGGCCCAGCGGTGAAATGGCCAGATATTCCGGCGTGCGCAGGCCTTCCATCGAGAAGGGCAGCGTCACGAGCCTGAACTCGATCCCCATCTCATTGAGCAGCCAGAGCGAACGCATCGAGCGCGCGCCATCGCAATGATAAAGCGTCAGCATAAAGTCTCTCCCTACAAATCAAATTCGCTCATCAGCACCGGGCGCCCCTCGTCAATGGAGCGATGCGCGGCAAGCCCCATGGCGACAGCCTTGAGACCGTCCGTGGCGGTCACCGTCGCAGGCTTGCCCTCGCGGATCGCCTTCTGGAATGCCAGATGCTGAAAATAGGAGGCGCCGTGATGGAAGCCGGCTTTCAGAACCTCGGCACTCACCGGCACATGTAACGTCTCGACCTGTTTGGGATGGCGCGTGCCGAACACGAGATTGCCCTCCGGGATCAGGCATTCAATCTTGCCGGTCTCGCCCACGGCGGACATTTCTTCCTGATTGCGCGAGCCTTCGGCAAACATGCAGAGATCATGCATGGCCCGCACGCCATTGGCGAAATCCACCACTACATAGGCATTGTCCAGAATGTCGGGCACCTTGCCATCATAGCGTTCATCCAGATGGTTCACATCCTGCCCGCCGCTGGCAAAGATGCGCACGGGTTCGGACTGCACCACATGCCGCATCATATCGAAATAATGGCAGCTCTTTTCCACCAGCGTGCCGCCGGTATTGATGCTGAAGCGGTTCCAGTCATCCACCTTCTGCAGAAAGGGATAGCGATGCTCGCGAATGGAAAACATGCGCAACCGTCCCGCGCGGCCGCCATGCACTTCTTCCACAAAGCGCGTGACAGGCGGCATATAGCGATATTCCATGCCCACCCAGAAGACGCCACCATGCGTTTCGGCTTTTTGCGCGACCTTGCGCGCATCATCATAGGTTGTCGCCAGCGGCTTTTCGCACAGCACATGCAGTTTGGTCGCAAAGACATCTTCCAGCACCGCGGCATGGGTGTAATTCGGTGTGGCGATGATCACGGCATCAATTTCGTCGGCGGCCAGCATGTCGCGATAATCGGCATATTCGCTGATCTTGCCCGCCGCCGTGGCGCGCGCCCATTCGCGCGAGCCATCATGCGGATCGGCAATGGCGGCGACATGCGCGCCCTCGATCATGTTGATATTCATGATGTGCTCAATGCCCATCATGCCTGAGCCGATAATGCCATAGCGGATAGCCTCGCTCACGCCGCTCTCCCTCATTCGCCTCTCGCAGAGGTCTTGTTGAGTCGCTAGACTGCCCCGAACGATGAAGCTCGCCAAGGGCTCAAATGATCACGGGAGGATCATTCATGGCACAATTGCCGATTTCGCGTGAGACGCGCCCGCTCGGCCAGAGCGGGCTGCATGTCTTTCCCATCGCCTGGGGCATGTGGCGTTTTGCCGGGACCGATCTCGCCACCGCCACGGCAAAGGTCGAAGCGGCCCTTGAGGTAGGCGTCACGCTTTTCGACACCGCCGATGTCTATGGCCTCGACAATGACTGCCCCTTTGGCGCGGCCGAGGCGCTGCTGGGCGAGGTCCTCGCGGCAAACAGGGGTCTTCGCGCGCGCATGGTGCTGGCGACAAAAGGGGGCATTGATCCGGGCATTCCCTATGACAGCTCGCCCGCCTATCTGCGCGGCGCGGTCGAAGCCTCGCTGACGCGGTTGAAGGTCGATCATATCGATCTCTATCAGATCCACCGCCCTGATCTGCTGGCCCATCCGGCGGATACGGCTGGCATCCTTCTCGCCCTGCAGGCCGAAGGCAAGATCGGCCATATCGGCGTCTCCAACCACACGGTGGCGCAGACAATGGCGCTGCAGGCGCATCTGCCGCAGCCCATCGCCACGCATCAGCCGGAAATCTCCGCCATTGCCACAGCGCCGATTTTCGACGGGCTGCTGGATCACTGCATGGCGCAGAATATCGGCGTGCTCGCCTGGTCGCCGCTTGGCGGCGGTCGTCTGGGCAATAGCGCAGGCGACGCACAATTTGCCGCCCTCAGGGCAAAGCTGGATGAATTGGCGCGGCGTGAAGGCGTTTCGCGTCCGGCGATGGCGCTCGCTTTTTTGCTGGCGCATCCGGCAGGCATCGTGCCCATCATTGGAACACAGACCATCTCCCGCATGTCGACGCTGCTTGAGGAGAGCTTCAGGGTCAGTCTTTCGCGGCAGGACTGGTATGACATCCTGCAGGCCTCTACCGGTGAAAGGCTGCCCTGATGCACAAGCCCGAAATCAGCTGGTTCTCGGCTCTCTGCGACGATGATTATGAATATCTCGGCGTGCCGGACCCGCGCCTGCAAAGTTCCTTGCCCCATTGCCGCGACATCGTTATGCGCGCCGAAAAGGGCGGCTTCGACAATATCCTCCTGCCGTCGGGCTATGCGCTGGGTATGGATTCCATCGCCTTTGCAGGGGCCGTCGCACCCTTGCTGAAGCAGATGCAGCTTCTGGTCGCCGTGCGCTGCGGCGAAATGTGGCCGCCCCAGCTTGCCCGTCAGCTTGCCACACTTGATCACATGCTGGGTGGGCGTCTCACCATCAACATCATTTCATCAGACCTGCCGGGCGAGACCATGGAGAGCGCCCCACGCTATGCGCGCACGCTTGAGGTGATGCAAATTTTGCGCACGCTGCTCGCCGGTCATCCACTTTCGCATAAGGGCGAGTTTTACAATCTGGAGATTGACCCGCCGCGCCAGGTCGCCGCGCATGACCGCTCGCCGCCCTTTTATTTCGGCGGTCTCTCCGATCATGCTCGCGATGTCGCGGCCCGCGCCGCCGATGTCTTTCTCATGTGGCCCGACCGCATGGAGAATATCCGCCTCATTCTTGATGACATGCGCAAGCGTGCGACCTCGCATGGCCGGCTGCTGCGCTTTGGCTATCGCGTGCATGTGATCGTGCGCGAGACGGAAGCCGAAGCGCGCGCCCATGCGCGCAAGATCATGTCGAAGCTTGATGCGGCGACGGGTGAGGAAATTCGCAAAAAATCGCTTGATGCCGGGTCCTTCGGCGTGCGCCGTCAGGCCGAGATGCGCGACGAGGCCGATGATGAAGGCTTCGTGGAGGATAATCTCTGGACGGGCATCGGGCGCGCGCGCTCCGGCTGCGGTGCCGCACTGGTCGGTGATCCTGACCAGATCATACGCAAAATCGAGGCCTATCAGGCGCTGGGGCTCGATGCCTTCATCTTCTCAGGCTATCCCCATGCCGAGGAAGCCAACCTTTTTGCCCGTTATGTCCTGCCGAAAATCAAACATGCTCCGCTCTTTTCCCGTGCGCCCTGAGCGACTAGACTGCGCCACCTTCGCGGAGCTTTGTTATGCGTCTATTGCGTCCTGTGCTGTTATCGATGGCTGCCTGTCTGGCGGCGACGATATCTGCACGGGCCGCTGACATCGCCCCCAAACGCATCGTCTCAATCAATTTCTGCACCGATATTCTGGCCTTGCCGCTGGCCGCTCCCGGCACCATTGCCTCCGTCTTCAGGCTGGCGGCTGATCCGAAGGATTCGCCCGTCGCCGATCTTGCCAAAGGCATTCCGCTCAATGACGCGCGGACGGAAGAAATTCTCGCCTATCATCCCGATCTCGTGCTGGCGCATCAATATACTTCCCCCTTCGTGCTCGACATGCTGGCACGCGCCCATGTCCCTGTCGTTCAGATAGGTGATGCCGCCAGCATGGAAGATATTCGCAACAATGTGCGGATCGTTGCGCGGGCCATGCATCGCGAGGCTGAGGGCGCGATCTGGCTCAAGGCGTTCGACCGTGTTTTGGCGGCGTCTGCGCGGCCTGTCACCCAGGCAAGCCCGCGCGCCATGCTCTATCAGGACCTGGGCAGCGCTGCGGCGCCCAACTCCGTTCTGGGTGCCTTGATCACCCATACTGGTTTCCGCAATGTCATCACCGAGCCCACTCCCATCGGGCTTGCCTATCCCGACATTGAAACCGTTATCGCGCTCCATCCCGATCTGATGGTGCTGGGCATTTATCGCGAGGATGAAGTCTCTCAGGCCAATGCCACGCTCCAGCATCCGGCCCTTGTCGCCTATCGCCGGAAATATGCCCGCACGCTCAATCTGCCGGCACGGCAATGGACATGCGGCACACCTTTTGTCGCGGGTGTCGCGCGCCAGCTTGCAATGACGCATGACGACATGATGCGCGGGGAGGGAACAAAATGAACCTGCCCCTGACACGTGGCATGATCGTCAATCTCCTGCTCACCGGCGCGGTGGCCATGCTCTTTCTCGCCTCGGTCTATATCGGGCGCGGCGGTGTGCTGCTCACCAGCAATTTCAGCGAGATCGGCAAGATCGATCCCGACCTTGCCGCGCTGGTGCTGCGTGAGGTGCGTTTGCCGCGCGCGCTCCTCGGGTTGCTTGTCGGGGCAACGCTGGGCCTCTCGGGGGCCTGTCTGCAAGGCCTGCTGCGAAACCCCCTTGCCGAGCCCGGCATCATTGGCGCTTCATCAGGGGCAGCCCTTGGTGCCGTCATTGTGTTCTATTCCGGCATGTCGGCCTCGATCGCTTTCCTGCTGCCCATTGGCGGCATTGTCGGCGCCCTTGTCGCGCTTGGCGCGCTTTACGCGCTGGCCGGCCGCAATCCCTCCATCGTCACGCTCATTCTGGCAGGCGTCGCCATTTCCGCCTTTGCCGGTGCCTTGACCTCGCTGGCGCTCAATCTGTCGCCGTCGCCCTATGCAGCGCTTGAAATTGTTTTCTGGATGCTGGGCTCGCTCTCTGATCGCAGCATGGATCAGGTCTGGTTTGTCCTGCCCTTCATGGCGCTGGGCTGGCTCCTCATGGCGTCGACAGCGCGGGCGCTGGATGCGCTCTCGCTGGGCGAGGAAACCGCTGCCACGCTCGGCTTTGACGGGGCCAGCCTCAAGCTGCGCGCCATCACCGGCATTGGCCTCTCCGTCGGCGCGGCGGTCTCCGTGACCGGCGTTATCGGCTTCGTCGGTCTCGTCGTGCCCCATCTCATGCGCCCCTTTGTCGGGCACGAGCCGGGTCGTCTGCTGCTCCCCAGCGCTTTGGCGGGTGCCGCGCTTGTACTCGCCGCCGACTTGATCGTGCGTCTGCCCGCCACCAACGGCCCGGAACCCAAGCTCGGGGTCATTACCTCGCTCATCGGGGCGCCTTTCTTTCTATGGCTCATCCTGCGCACCCGGCGGGAGAGCATGTGATGGGGTTGCAGGTCGAAAATCTGAGCGTCACGCTCGGCGGCAAACCCATTCTGCGCAAGCTGGCGCTTGCGGCGGGTGAGGCCCGCTTTGTCGGCCTTGTCGGCCCGAACGGGGCTGGCAAGACAACGCTGATGCGAGCTATCGCCGGGCTGATCCCCTTCGAGGGACAGGTGAGGCTGGGCGGGCAGGCGCTTGATGCCATGGCGTCGCGCCAGCGGGCCCGGGCCATTGCCTATCTCGCACAGGGGGCCGAAAGCCACTGGCCGCTGGAAACGCGTCGGCTTGTGGCACTCGGTCGCCTGCCACATCTCGAACCTTTCCGCCGTCCGAGCCGGGCCGATGAGGATGCGATTTCGCGTGCCATGGTCCTTGCCGATATTGAGATTTTTTCAGGACGTGATGTGCAAAGCCTCTCTGGTGGCGAGCGCGCGCGCGTCTTGCTGGCTCGCGCTCTGGCGGTGGAAGCCGGGTTGCTCCTCGTGGATGAACCCGTCGCCGCGCTCGACCCCTATCACCAGATCCGCATCATGGAAGTGCTGCGCGCCTATGCCGATCAGGGCCGCATTGTCATTGCGGTGATGCATGACCTGTCGCTCGCCTCGCGCTTCTGCGACCAGCTTGTGCTGCTGGATGAAGGCCGGGTCATGGCAACGGGCACCCCGGACGAGGTGCTGACGCCTGACAATCTGAAATCGGTTTATCGCATCCGCGCCATATCAGGCGGCACAGGCGATGAGCGTTTCGTGCTGCCCGTCGCGCGGGCCGACAATGCCCGCAACGACTGAGCGACTTTTATTCCGCGGCGTTCACGCTGCGCGTTGCGCCTGAAAAATTCACTCGCTTGAGAAATTCAATGCCGTCTTCGGCAATGGCATCGCCCACCATTTCGTCGCTTTCGCGGCGCAGTTCTTCAAGGTCCACATAGGTCGCATAAAAGGCACGGGTGCGATCAGTAATGATCCCGGCTTTCACCAGCGTCTTCACCAGTACGCGGAAAATATTGGTCTGGTTTGACATCGCCTTGCGCCGCTTCTCATCGGTGCGGCTTTTCACGACCTCATGCAGCACTTCTTCCCAGTCGAGCCCGAATTGCGCATAGATCGCCTTCTTCTGTTCGGGATTGGCAAGGTTGAAAAGCAGCGTCTGGAAACATTCTGCCGCCCAGTCTTCAATGCGGTCGCGTTCTTCTTCGCTCAGCTTGGGGATGGTGCGGTCAGCCCAGATCTTGCCGAATTTGTGATGGAAAGCTTCATCCGTCATCACCAGCTGGCAGAGATGCCGCAACACCGGATCGTGTGAATAGGTATAGAGCGAGGCAAAGGCGCCCATGGCGAGCCCCTCGACCAGCATCTGCATGCCGACGATCTTTTTATAGACCTGCGGCGCGCTGACCATTTCATCCAGCAGATTGCCAAGGGTCGGGCCGACGGGCAGCGGCGAGCCCCAGCGCGATTTGATATATTGCGTGAAGCCGGTCACATGGCGGGCTTCTTCGCGTGTCTGATTGGCGGCATATTCCTGTGCGCCGGGGTCTTTCAATATGTGGCAGAGGCTTGCCGACAGGGCCAGCGCGCCGGCTTCGCCATGCAGGATGGAGGAGAGCATCCAT
This sequence comes from Hyphomicrobiales bacterium, assembly GCA_016124805.1. Taxonomy (GTDB): domain Bacteria; phylum Pseudomonadota; class Alphaproteobacteria; order Parvibaculales; family Parvibaculaceae; genus Parvibaculum. The sequence goes on from WGND01000018.1 coordinate 24,354, forward strand.
CGCGCACTCTCATTGGCAAGCTGCACTTTCTGGATTTCGCTCAGGCGATCGGCAATCGGTGTCTGCAATTCGAGAATGAACTCGAAGGGAATGACAGGCTGCGTTGCCATATCGAAGGGCGTGCTGAAGTCGATATATTTTCTGTCCAGCGGGTCCCAGAAATGATCATGCGTGGCGGAAATGATCTTGTCGAAGGCGGTGGATCGGCGCCCATAGCGCTCGACATCCATCATTGCCGGGAAGTCATCCGGGGCCACGGCATCATAGGCCGGGTCCTTGGTGATATCGCTGATCGGCTTTTCCATGCGTCTCTCCTCCACACGTAAACGGGTCTTGGGGCCCCTTTGAAAAAGCCTAGCGCATGCAGCTCCTGCCTGCCTAGTGAAATGGCTTGAAACCGGCACGCGCCGTGCTAGCTTTGGTCGCTTTTTCCGTCTGTATAGAGACTGTGGAGGAAGTCATGCCACATCATCAGAAACCTGCATCACCTGCCATTGCGGTTGAGGATGCAACGGACCAGGACATCGCGAAAATCCTTGGTCTGTGGGAAAAATGCGGGCTCATCCGGCCCTGGAACGATGCGCTTACCGATATAGCCTTTGCCCGTCGCGGCCCGAACTCCGCCTTGCTTGTCGCGAGGCGCGGTGACGACATTCTGGCCTCGCTCATTGTCGGGCATGATGGCCATCGTGGCGCGGTCTATTATGTGTCGGTGGACCCGGATCATCAGGGCGCTGGTCTTGGTCGCCTCATCATGACGGCGGCGGAGACATGGCTGATCGAGCAGGGTGTCTGGAAACTCAATCTTCTCGTGCGCAAGTCAAATTCATCCGTCATCGGATTTTATGACTCACTTGGCTATGGCGAGGATGACACCCTGCCGCTGTCGAAGCGCCTGCAACCCATGCCGCATATAAGGCGCGACCCGACCTGAACATTTTGACTTAATATCGAAGCATTCCGCTTCCACATTTTTATAAAATTGTACCTATCGTCTGCTTATGGTGAAAACGCAGCGATAGATTCAATGTGTCGTTCACCTGTCCATCTTTTGACACTTTGAGCAGGTGATCATCCGATGCCCGAGACAGGCTTCACCATCCATAAACGGCAAGCCCCCTTTGGCGCGGAGATTTGCGGTGTGGATCTGTCACGCAGGCTGGATGCGCAGACATGCCGCCAGCTTGATCACGCGCTCTGGCAACATGAATTGCTGATATTCCGCAATCAGCAGCTTTCGCAAATCGCCTTGTCCGACGTGCCGCGCCAGACGGGCTGGGCCAGAGACCAGTTTGAATGCAGCCGGGTCGAGCCGGTGCTGAGTGCGGAAAATCTCATTCTGCAGACAGACCCCGTCTGGCAGGCCGCGCCGCCGCTGGTCAGCCTGCTTTATGTGCCGGAGGGCGCGGCGGTGAGCGAAAGCCTCTTTGCATCCCGGCGTGAGACTTTGCGCCATCTCTCGGGGCCCATGCGGAAATATCTCGAACAGCTCACCGCTTTGCATGATGCCTCCTGCCTCTGGCGCATGAATGGTGTGCCGAGCCTGAGCGATTTGAGCACCATGGTCAGCATGCGCCGCAATGCGCCGCTCCGACAGGCCTCGCTCCTTGGCGTTCATCCGCTCACATGGGAGGCGACGCTGGATTTCAGTTCCGTTCTGACCACCCAGATTGACGGTGTCGGCGGCGAGGAGAGTGATGCCATATTGGGTATGCTGCGTGACTTGATGAACCGGCCGGAGTGTCAAATGCGTCTGCGGCTTGAGCCCGGCACGCTCCTCATCTGGGACAATCATGCCCTTCAGCATCACCCTGTCGGTGCCTTCGATGCTGAAAGCCGACCCATGTGGCATATGGCGGTGCAGGCGCCCGCACCCCTCATGAATGATCTGGACGAGCGCCTGCGTCGTATAAGTTAAAAACTGCTCATAACATTTGGTCCCCATGCCCAGCTCCGCCTCTGCCCCCGTCATCGTCTGGTTCAGACAGGACCTGCGCCTTTCGGACAATCCCGCACTTTCCCATGCCGTTGCCTCGGGCCAGCCCGTGGTCCCGGTCTTCATCCTTGATGACAAGGTGATGAAGGGTGGGGCCTCGCGCTGGTGGCTGCAGGGTAGCCTTGAGGCACTGGCCGAGGCGCTTGCCAAATCTGGCGCCACGCTGGTTTTGCGGCGCGGGGACGCGGCCGAGGAAATCACCCGGCTCGTCAGCGAAACAAAGGCGGGCGCCATCTGCTGGAACCGTTGCTATGACCCGGTTTCAACAGCGCGTGATGCCCGTCTCAAGGAACATTTCAAATCACAGGGGCTTGAGGTGCAAAGCTTCAATGGCTCGCTGCTGGCCGAACCCTGGGAACTCAGCACCAAAACAGGCGAGCGCTACAAGGTCTTCACACCTTTCTGGAAATCGCTTGCCGCCATGGCGCCGTTCCCGCACCCGCTGCCCGCGCCGAAGAAAATCAGGGGCCACAGCCTCGCCAGCGATGATCTGGCCGATTGGCAGCTTCGTCCGACCGCGCCTGACTGGGCCGCCGGATTCGACGCACACTGGCAGCCGGGCGAACAGGGGGCGCAGACGCGCCTGCGCCATTTTCTCGACGAGATTGTCATGCGCTACAAGGATCAGCGCGACATGCCGGGCATTGATGGCACCTCGCGGCTCTCGGCCCATTTGCATTGGGGCGATATCTCGCCACGCCAGATATGGGCTCTCGCCCAGATGCACATGGCAGCCCATGAGGGCAGCGGGCGCGGTGTCGACGGGTTCCTGCGGGAAGTCGGCTGGCGCGATTTCGCCATTCATCTGGTCTTCCACTGGCCGGAAATGCGCGACAAGGCGTGGAAGCCGGAATATGACGCCTTCCCCTGGAAGGAGGATGCGGCAGGCCTGCGCGCCTGGACCAAGGGTCTCACCGGTTATCCGATAGTGGATGCCGGCATGCGTGAGCTCTGGCAGACAGGCTTCATGCATAATCGCGTACGCATGATTGCGGCCTCTTTCCTCATCAAGGACCTGCTGGTGGACTGGCGCGAAGGGGCCGACTGGTTTGAGGACACGCTGGTCGATGCCGATCTCGCGGTCAATCGCGCAAGCTGGCAATGGGTCGCCGGTTCAGGGGCAGATGCGGCCCCCTATTTCCGGATCTTCAATCCGATCCTGCAGGGCGAGAAATTTGATCCCGATGGTGTCTATGTCCGGCGCTTCGTGCCGGAACTTGCCGCACTTGATGATCGCTTCATCCATCGCCCTTGGGAGGCACCGGGGCTGATGCTGAAGGAAGCCGGCATTGAGCTCGGCAAGACCTATCCCGAACGTATCGTCGATCACGCCATGGCGCGCGACCGCGCCCTTGCCGCGCTGGAGGCGATCAAATCGTCTTAGCTTCTTTCGGCACCGTCTTGCCCGTCAGCCAGAGCGCAAGCCCGTAAGGCAGCGTCTGGAGCAGACGCAGGATCAGCGAGAAGCGGCGCGGGAAGGTGATCTCGAAGCGGTCTGACTCAAGCCCTTCGAGAAAGGCGTCCGCCGCATCCTCCACTTCCATGAGGAAGGGCATCGGAAAATCATTCTTTGCCGTCAGCGGTGTTTTGACAAAGCCCGGATTGACGATCTGCAGCGTGATCCCCTGCAGTTTCAGTTCAGGCTGCAGCGCCTCTGCCATATTGATGATCGCCGCCTTGCTTGCGCCATATATGGCCGATGTCGGCAGGCCGAAATAGCCAGCCAGCGAGGCGACCATGGCAATACGTCCCTGTTTGCGCGCGCGCATGCCGGGCAGCACGGCCTCAAAGCAGGCAAGGGTGCCCATGAGATTGAGTTCATAAACGGGCCGCGCACGGGCAAGCGTCACTTCATGCGCCAGCAGCTTTTCATAGGTGCCTGCGCAGAAGACGGCGACATCAATGCTGCCGATCTCGGTTTCGATACGCGAGACGGTCTGGTTCACCTGCTCGGGCAGCGTCGTATCCACTGCCATGGGCGTGATCGCGCCGCTGAGGGCGGCAGCTTCCGCGGCCAGCTCTTCCAGCGCCTCAAGGCGACGGGCCGAGGCAACGACATGATAACCCTTATGCGCCATTTTAAGGGCGAGCGCCCGGCCGATGCCGGAACTGGCACCCGTGATCCAGGCGATTTTCTTGGCGTTACTCATTTTCGGCAATGTCTTTCATCACGGCGCTGTCGAGGCGCTCGACCTCATAGGTCACCTTGGCGCCGCGCGCATCAAAGGCGATATTCACCCATTCGCCATCCGGCGTGTAATAGAGCGTCAGGCGCAGATCGCCGCTCATCACATATTCGCGCACCAACTGGGGGCGGCCATTGATCTCTTCGGTCGTGGTCGCACCCGGCTTGATCGCGATATTGAAAATGCGACCCTTCTGGGTGTCGAGGATCTGTGTCTGTTTGAGAATGTCAGGGTTCCAGTAGCTCGCGGGAATGATGCCCGCCGGCGCCACAAGCTTGCCGGCAAAGGAGCTGTCCACTTCAAAGCCCTTGTCGGTGGCTTTGCCCTTCACCCAGTATTTCTTGCCATCATCATCCGTATGCGTCTCAATTGAGACAAGACGGCCATCGCGCCACACTTCTTCATTTTGGTGGGTATAGCGGAAAACGGTGATGGGGCCGAAGGTCACGGCCAGCTGAATGTCGATTGTCACATGCAGGCCGTCGGCTTCCTCATGGAAGCGCAGCTTGTGCGTGCCGATGGGTGTGTCGCCGCGATCCACCCGAAACGACATGGTGGGGTCGACGGGCACCGTCTGAGGTATTGCGGCAATGGCTGCGACGGGGGGGAATGCAACCATTGCCGCAAACACACATACTGCGAAAGCCAGAAAATGACGCTTGAGCAAAGACATGGGGTAGGGGGGTCCTTCTGCCACGACATTGCCGGCGTCCTCACCGGCTTCCACGTAATTAGTTACGCGGGCGCAGGCTATGCGGATCACATAGCCGATCAGATGGCGGGATTTATCGGCTTGGATGGGCCTGAAAGTGCAGGAAAAGCGCCAGACTTGCGGCAACCGTGGCATTGAGGCTTTCCACAGCGCCGGTGGTCGCAATGGCCAGGCGCTGTGTCGCCAGCCCCTCGGGCAGGCCCTTGCCTTCTTCCCCCAGGATCAACCGCATCGAAGCCGGAAAGGCAAAGCCATCGAGATTTTCACCCGCGCCATCCAGCGCGAAAATGGGGCCCGCCGCCGCGCCGAGCATGTCCCAGCCGGGGCCGCGCTCCAGCCGCAGGGCAAATTGCGCATTGGC
>WGND01000007.1 GCA_016124805.1 Hyphomicrobiales bacterium
CAGCCCGAAGTCCATCTCAAGCCCAACCGCCTCGTCAAATATGACTATGTCGCCAAGGTGCTCGCCACCGCCCAGCGCCTCGGCGTCACACGCATCGGATTCGTCGGCAACGAACAATATATGGATTAGGCATCGCGTCGCTTTTCTGGACAGCTTTCCTCTACTCCGCCATGATCTTCCGGTCAGAAGAGGTGAGGAGGACTGTCCGCCGATGCGCAGAACGGCAACAATCAGCGCCTTTCATTTTCTGATCCTCACCTTGCAGATCATGCTGACAGGGGCCGTTCATGCCGATGAACGGCTGACACTCGTTTTTGTCGGCGATACCGGTACCAATGGCAGTGGCCAGCCTGTTTCGCCTCAAGGCGGCTTCAAGCATGGCCGCCTGATTTCCATTGCTGACGCGCTGGAAGACATCAAGCCATGGCTTAAGGGGGATATGGTTTTTGGCAATCTGGAAAGCGTTGTCACAGACCGCAACGACCTCAAACCGCGCGACAAGATGTTCACCTTCCGCATGCATCCGGCAGGGGCTGCCGCACTGGTCGATGCCGGTTTCAATGTTTTTTCGACAGCCAATAATCACGCCATGGATTTTGGCGGCGCAGGCGCCGGCGAAACACGGCGGCATTTGCAGGCCCTCAAGGATGCAAAGACCGGCCTGCTTGCCTTTCCGGGTGTCGGGCGCACAAGGGACGAGGTTTTGTCACCTGCACACGTCACCCTGCATGGGGTGCCTGTCGCCATCGCGGCCTTCGGCCTCGGCGGCTATGGCTTGCCTGCAAGGGCCGGACAGGCGGGCATGCTGCGCGGGGAAGCGGATTTTGCAAGCCTCATGATCGCGCAAAGAAGAACGCCAGCCGCGCTTCACATCACCTCGATACATGATGGACAAGAATTTTCACCGCGCCCGACGGCAGCGGAAATTTTGCGCCTGCGCGATCAGACATACATGCCGGATGGATTCTCGATGGCCGTCGGGCATCATCCCCATGTTGCCAGAGGCATCACACGCAGCGGTGATCATCTGACGCTTTACAGTCTCGGCAATTTCCTGCATTTCGGCACGCAGAATATGGGCCGCTTTGATATCTGCCGTGATTACGGCCTGCTGGTCCGTGTTGGCTTGTTGAAATCAGGGGAGGGCACACTTGCCCTTGAAACAGTTGAAGTGCTGCCGCTGACCAATATGCATATGAAAACGCGCGCCATGACAGGGGATGCGGCCGCATTGCGTATTGCGGTGCTGAATGATCTAAGCCGTCAGCTTGATGATGGACCAAGCGGCACCCAGGGCTTGCAATTCACACCACAGGCTGATGGCTCAGGTCTCTGGTGCGCGACGGATTCAACTGCGACAAACTGCATTGGCTGGAAGGCACCACCACTGCCAGAGGCAAGCCGTCAAAAACAAATCACGGATGCGTGCCATAGGGATATCCGTCGCGGGAATTTCTGACGCTCAATTCAGGATAATGTGGTGCTGGCGGATGGGGTGGGATGTGCTCGGCTGCGCCTGCGCGCCCTTTGCTAAGCTCGCTTAGCTCGCTAAGCGCCGGGTCGAACCAGTGGGTTCTCTTCCGTACCTGCATTGCCAATAAGAAAGCCGCCCGAAGGCGGCTTTCTTATTGGCGGATGGGGTGGGATTCGAACCCACGGTGGGCGTGAACCCACGCCGGTTTTCAAGACCGGTGCCTTAAACCACTCGGCCACCCATCCAAGGCCCAGTATCTGGCCTGTTCGCGAGGTCAGGTCAAGCGATTCCGCCCTAAACGTCCTTCAGAGCGGGATGAACTCACCCTGATCACCGAGTATCTGCTCCATGCCCTCGGGCTGCTGGCCGGGCATCTGATAGACAGTCATGCCGAGAACCGAATCAGCGCTCCACCCATCTTCAGCAAGCGGCAGAATGATACGTTCGCCTTCCACATGCCGCGCGAGATTGGCATAGACAGAGCCGTGGCTGTGGAAATAGCAGGGTTCGGCGATGACACGGCGCGCCCGGTCGATCATGGCCGAGCCACCGCGATTTCGGAAAAATTCCGATGCCCGCTTGCCGCGTATGCTCTCTCCGAGTGTCTGATTGATATTTTCGCCGACCAGCCGACCAATAAAGTCGTCAATGGCGGGATCATATTTCCATGACCAGATGTCGGGCAGCTGACGCGCGATCCGGGCGGGATTGATGTCACGCCACGCCGGCATCTGCTTTGTGCCGCGCGCCTCCTGCCAATGCAGGGCCAGCGTCTTCAGCGCCGGGGACTCAATCTTGGCCAGCAGCAGGGCAAAAGACATTGCCTATCTCCAATCCACAAAAATTTTATGGTCATTCAGAGACATGAAGTGCACAAAACAAGGCAGACATCAACTGGCAGGCACGCCCTCAAAAAACAGGCTGCGCCAGCCGGACCTGTCGAAAGGCTTCCAGCTGCCTTCCTTCTGGGCCAGACGATCGGCAATCGCCACCATCACCAGCGGATTAACGCCAAGGCCAATATGGCTCGCGGGCAGGCAGATATTTTCCGTCTGGGGCGCGTCTTCCTGCACAGAGCCTCGCCAGGCGACAATGCCATCTGTCTTGGTGAAGATGGATGTGGTGGGGACGGGTGGCGCCTCATGCAGTTTGGCATAACGGCTTTCCATGGCTGCATCTATCTCCGTGCCGTTAATGGCATTAAAGAGATGGCGGGCGCTGGAATGATTGCGATCATTCGAGATCGGGCTGCCAAGCGAAATCACCATGCGGATTTTGTCGGGATGCTGCTTTGCCATTTCGCGGGCGAAGACGCCGCCAAGGCTCCAGCCGATGATCGACATGCGCCGACCGCGCGCCTTGTAGATGCGCTCGATCAATTCATGCATCTCTTCTTCGCGCTGCCTGTTGAAGCGGACATTGCGGCCCAGTCCCCAACCGATGCTTTCGTAACCCAGATCATCAAGCAGACTGCGCATGGGCCGCGTGGAACCGTCTGTTGCCATGAAACCCGGCAGCACCAGAACAGAATGACCATCACCCCTGGGCAGGGTTTTCATCGCCTTGCGGAGAATGCCAAAAGAGCCCAATTCGAAAATCGCCCGACCTTCCGTCAGTGTCCAGAACAATGACGGCGGTTTCGCCTGGGTCGCTGCGTTCATCTTTTTCGCTTTCGGTTGGGAGCTTTTATTCGTCAAATGATCATTCTTGCTCAGGTTCAGTTGAGGGTCGCCTGATCGAGAGACGCAGGTTTTGCTGCCTTCTGCGATCCGTTCATGCTGCGCTTCGACTTCGCTTTCGGCTTGACTGCGGCTGACGACTCAACGGCCTCAGTATAGCCTGCGGCCTTCGCCAGATCATCATAGGATGCCTGCAGGCATTCCGCATAATATTCCGGGTCCGGAAGCATATCGCGGCAGGCTGTGAAGGTGATGGTCGATTTATCAACATAACTCTGCACCACATGGCCGAGCCCCATGCCATCCAGCAGGCAGAGCAGGCCGAAGATGTTCTGCGCCTTGGCGCCGGCCGAATAGATCGGGATGGGCGGACCGGGGACATTGGTCACAACCGTGTTGAACATCGGCTTGATACGATTGGCGATGCCAAGCGAGCTGTAGAGGCGGGCCGCCATGCTGACATAGAAATTCGGCGACACCTTGCTTACTTCCGTCATCTCGCGCGCACCAATGGCATTGGTCATGGCCTTGGACTTGATTGTCTGCTCATGCACATAGGCCAGACGCTCGGTTGCATCGGCAATATGGCTGCCCAGCGGCACCACCATGGCCGAGACCTGATTGCCCATCGTGTTCTTTTCCTGTTCGGCACGAACCGAAATGGGCGCCATGGCTGTCATGGAGGTGTCGGGCAGGTCGTCATATTCGGTGAGATATTTATTCAGTGCGCCACCGACAATGGCCAGCATGACGTCATTGACCTTGCAGCCTTCCGACAGGGAGCGGATGGCCTTGATACCGGCAAGCGGGAAGGAGCGACCTTCGACAACGCGCGCCGATGAAATGGTGCCGTTGAAACGGGTCCGCGGCGTATTGAGAAGGGGGGAGAGTTCAAATTCGCCCTTCACAAATCCCTTGGCCGCGCGGAAGGCACCCGGCGCCATCTTGCGAACCGCATCAAGCTGCCGCACCGGATTGAGAAGACCGCGAACATAACCGCGGGCAAACAGCCCGACCTGACTTGGCAGGCGTTCCGACTTCCAGCGATCGGGTTTGCCGTCATAGCGCGGGTCAGCCGTCAATGTGTGCAGCACATTCATCATGTCGATGCCGGACATGCCATCAATGGCGGCATGATGCACCTTTGAGACCATGGCATAAGATCCCTTGGGCACACCTTCCACATTGTCCAGACCTTCGATGACGGTGATCTCCCATGGCGGCCTTGTCATATCCAGCGGGCGGGAGAAGAGGCGTGCTGCCTGGATACAGAGCTGGCGCCAATCGCCGGGCTTGGGCAGGGCGATGTGCCGGATGTGATATTCGAGATCAAAATCTGGATCTTCAATCCAGTAGGGATAGTCAATGCTGAAAGGCACCTTGACCAGGCGCTGCCGCATGGTTTTGGAAAGGGCAAGACGTGGACGGATGAATTCCAGAATATCCTTGAACCGCACAAAGCCGTTCGGCGCGGTCGATGGGTCGTAAATCAGAATATTCCCGATATGCATGGGCGCATTGGGTCGCTCCAGCGACACAAATGAGGCATCCATTCCCTGTAGCTGCTGCATTGTTCCTCCCCTGGATTGCGTCGGGCAATCCTGCTTTTCTTTAACGTTGCGCGTTTTCAGCATATGGTTCAAGAAAAGCGGGCTACAAATGGCATCAGATACCCGGTTTTTTCAGACAAAAAGTCAGTTCAGGGATGGATTTTCGGATTGAGAAATTGTCACCCGAAGAACCGGACCTGAAGCAACGCATCTAAACCTAAAGACTCTTGTTCTGATAGAGTCGATTGCGGCCGGAACCACGATTACGCCACGATTGATCTTCTTCAAAGCCTGCCTGCGCCAGAGGAATCTCGAAACGCTGAGCAGCTTCGTCCGCATTCAGCCCCTCAATCTCAATCAGAATGGAACTGACGCGGGGCAGCGTCTTTGCCGCGCCCGCGATGATCGCGCTTTCAATACCGTCGACATCAAGCTTGATATGATTGGGGGCCGGGACCTTGAAGAAATCGCAAAAGCCATCAATCGTCATTACGGGAATGGCCTGATGACCGGCGGCGGGCGTGCCACCAAACTGGTTGGTTGTGCCTGTCAGTGAATTCAGCGCGCCGCCTGTTTCCAGATTGTCGAGGGCAAGTTCGCTCAGTCCCTGGCTATCGGAAAGCGCAAGACAATAAGCTGAAATGCGGTCAGACATGTTGTTGATGGCAATATGTTCACTGAGCAGGCCAAAATTGGTTGCCTTCGGTTCAAAGGCAAGAATTTTGGTATCCGGCAGCAGCGCCGCATAGAGTGCCATGGTGCCAATACAGGCACCGATGTCCCACATGGTCTGACCCGGCTTCACATTATGCCTGATCCAATCAAGTGTTTCCGGCTCGTCGTCGTTCAGACGGACGACCATTGATGCAACATTTGCTCCACGCATGGCATGAAAACGCAGCGGTCCCAGATTTGTGTCAATGGTCCGCGTGCTGCCTTGTTCGATGAGACGGATCAGCTCGCTTTTCGTTTTTTTCGCCTGACGATCGGATTGCAGGGCGCAAACGCCATTGATAAGCGCATTGAGAAGGCGGGCAACCGAACGGCTCATGACTATTCTCTCATATTTTCTGAAGGGGCCGGGCTAACGAGACACAACCCGCCTGAATATGGCAAATATTGTGAGACATTCTTCTGCGCCAGTCATGGCTTGCAGGTCAAGGCTTTTCGGTGTCGCTCGCGTCACCGTCCGCATGATGGCCGCTCACACTATTGCCGGCGTCCGTTTTCAATGGCAGGAAGAAGAGCAGCGAGAGAAGGCTGACAGCTGCGATGAAAAAATAGGCCGGTGCAAAATCATCCGCCCCAAGACTTGTCTTGCCGCTGAGCTCAAGCGTGGTGTGCAGGGCAAGTGCGCCGAGCCCGACACCAAAACTTAGCGAAAGCTGCTGGCCTACACTGGAAAGGGTGGTGGCGCGGCTCATGATATGCTGGTCGATGTCTGAATAGGCCAGCGTGTTGAGACTGGTGAACTGCAGCGACCGAAAGAATCCGCCCACCAGCAGCGTTGCGATGATGACGAGATGCGGCGTCTGTGGGCCAAACAAGCCATAGGAGGCCATGAATCCTGCACAGATGACCGTGTTGGCGATGAGGATCGGTCGGAATCCGAAGCGGCGCAGAATGGGGCCTGCGGTGAATTTCATGAGGATCGCGCCCGCCGCGCCGGCAAAGGTGATCATGCCGGAAGCAAAGGGCGTGAGGCCGAAGCCGAGCTGCAGCATCATGGGTGTAAGGAAGGGAAGGGCACCGATCCCCATGCGGAAAAGAAAACCGCCCGTGACAGTGGCATTATAGGTGCTGATGCGAAGCAGCTTCAGGTCGAGGATGGGCGAGGGATGCCGGCCCGCATAGCGGATATAGGCCGTCAGGAAAGACAGACCGCCAATCAGCATCACGGCAATGGTCGCGGTGGAGAGAATGCCACGCCCGATATTTTCGAAGGCAAACATGGTCGAGGCGAGACCCATGCTGACCATGGCAAAGCCGACGCCATCAAAACGCGTCTCGCGTTCTTCCCGCACATTGTCGATGAAGCGCCAGGCAAGCGTGATGCCGAGAATGCCGATCGGCACGTTGATAATGAAAATCCAGTGCCAGCTCGAATAGGTGGCAATAAAACCGCCGACAGGTGGCCCGAACACAGGCCCGAGCAGGGCGGGCACCGTGAGCAATGCCATGGCATTGACGAGCTCGGATTTAGGGATCGTGCGCAAAATGACGAGGCGTCCCACAGGCACCATCATGGCGCCGCCCATGCCCTGGAGCATGCGTGCGAGGATGAGCGTGACCAGACTGTTGGAAAGCGCGCAGGCAATCGAGCCCAGCATGAAGACGATAATGGCTGAGCAGAAAACGGTGCGGGCGCCGAAGCGGTCGGCGAGCCAGCCCGACAGGGGAATGAAAATGCCAAGGCTCAGGAGATAGCCCGTGATCGCCAGATTGAGCCTCAGCGGGTCTTCCCCTATGGAGCGGGCAATGGCGGGCAGTGCGGTGGCAACAACCGTTGAGTCCATATTCTCCATGAAGAGCGCGCAGGCCACAATGAGTGGCACGAGGACGGGACGAACGGTCGGGTGGGGCGACATTCAGGGGAAGTCCGGTTAGGCGCGGGCGAGATAGCCCTGCTGGAGATGAGCCGTCCCGCCGCTTTTCATGGTTAACAGAAAAGACGAGTCGGCCATCCATATCCGGGCCCCTTTTAGCGGCCCCGAAAACTGACTTCAATACAACCATTATATGTGGATTGACGAGGGTGGGTCCGATGCAAAAGGATTTTGCATGTGTCGGAGATGCTTGCCACAATGCGCGCCAATAAAGGCACATAGGTGCCTCTCTGAGGGGGGAAGTTGTTTTGGGTAGTAGTGGGTTGCCTTCAATCTGGATTCCGCTGGCCTTACTTTTGGCCATTGTGGCATTCATGGTTCGCCAGTTCATGGGCGAACGCCGACAAAATGCTGAAATCGAGCGTGAGGAACGCGAAGCCGCCGCCAGGGAAGCAGCCGCGCCGGCCGAAAGCGTGGTGGTGGCCAATAGCGAAGCCGAAGCGACAGCACCAGCTGAGGACACAAGCGAGATGGCCGCAGCCCCTGAAGCCGCGCCAGCGCCTATGCCCGCAGCAGAACCTGCACTGGCGCCAACACAGACGGTGATCACGCCTGCCAAAGTGCCTGCCCGGAAGTTCCGCCCGTTTCGCCGGACCGCCTTTATCTGGGTACCCTTTGTTGCCGGATTCATCACCCAAGGTTATTTCGACTTCGGCAAGGATTATGTCGATCTGGGGCAAGCCTATAACGACATCATTGCGCCGATTGTGACCAAATATCTCGGCTGATCATCCGTTCAAGGATTAATCAGCTTAGAGACAGTTCCGGCACGGGGCCACCCTGCGCCATGGCGAATACGCCCTCGATAAACTGATCGGGGGCGGGGTGACAGCCATGGGTCAGGAGCATGCGGGCCTTGGCGATCATCTCGGCACGCGAGAGGGGTGCCTCGGGATCGCCCTTGGCATTGGTTCGTTCCACGGCAAGGCTTTCTCCCTGCGTAGTGATGACAGTGACGCGGGCGCCCCAATTAACCGGATAGGCTGATTTCCATGGATCGACTGCTGCAAGACGGACGCGACGGGCGAGCGGTGCACAGGCACTGCGGGCTGCATCGCCAAAGGCTGCAAAGTCGACCTGATCAAGCGTGAGGGCGGCGGCGGCGGCATGCTGAAGTGAGAATTTTCCTTCATAGTCGGATGTCGCGACGGGGCGATCACAAACATCCAGTGCCGCCTGATAGGTTTCCACCAGCACGTGATCAATCGTGCCGGTGAGCTGACGACGAATCTCGATAGCGGCATCAATGGCGGGATGGGTGTGGCGACAGGAAGGCCATGGCTTGATCGAGGTCAGCACCAGTTGCCATGGCTCATTGGGCTTTGCGAGAACCGCTTCCGGCGTCGCATCCGGGCAGGCGGCGCGGAAAAAGCCTTTCTCGCCTTCGAGAATTTGCGGCGGGCCGGTGAAACCGAAAGCTGCCAGCTCGGCAGCCTTGAGACCTGCTTCCGCCGCATGACCGGCATGGAGATGTTTGGTCATGGCGCCGGTTTCGAGGAACTGCCATAGCCCTGAAGACTGGCTGCCCGCATTGCCCAGCGCATGCATGGCCTGCATATCATCCAGATCAAGCAGGGATGCCGCCGCCATGGCCGAGCCATAGGGACCGCAGGTCGCGGTGTTGTGCCAGATGCGGTAATGGGCAGGGCCCACGCCCATGCCGACCCGCGTGGTTGCTTCAAAGCCATGCAGGATTGCGGTGAGCAGCGCCGTGCCGCTCAATCCCCGCCGTTCGGCCAGAGCCCAGGCGGCAGGCACCACCACACAGCCGGGATGAACGACAGAGGCCCGATGCAGGTCATCTGTTTCCAGAATGTGGCAGAGCGCACCGGCGAGAAAAGCAAGGCTTGAGGGCTCGGGCCGCGCATTCGCGCTATCCCGCGCGCCCCACCAGCGCAGCAATATGCGACCGGGATCTGAATTTCGGCCCGCCAGAATATTGGCCATGGCATCCAGCGTGAACAGCGCGGCGGCCTCCAGATCAGCCCCGGTGACAGGTTTTGCGCGGATGAGCTGCACAAGATCACCGGTCATGGAGGGGATATCGGGCGGTGTTATCCCCGCTACTTCTTTCTGGGTCATGATGGGGCCTGACTGGATCACGTTGTAATGGAGTGTCGCTTGCTGCAGTTGCTCTGTCTGACTATAAAAATGCTAGCCGTTGTGACGCGATTCGGCGGGCTCATTCGTCGCGCCCGGCTAAAAGGTATCCTTATGAGAGAGAATGTGTCGAATTCGGGCTACGGCGTTCTGCGGAGCGCGGGCCAGATGATGCTGATTTTTGCAGCGCTGACGTTGGCTGGCTGCTCGTCGACCTCCAATTCGGCCGCCTACAAGGCGGGCATCCCGTCCGGCGCCGGTGGTTCTTACAAGATTGGCAAGCCCTATCAGGTGGCCGGGGTCTGGTATTATCCGGCAGAGAATGAACGTTATGACTCCACCGGCATCGCCTCATGGTATGGCCCCAATTTTCATGGCAAGAAAACCGCCAATGGCGAGGTGTTTGACGAAAACCTGCTGACAGCGGCCCATCCCACGCTGCCCATGCCGGTGCTGGTGCGCGTGACCAATCTGGAAAACGGCAAATCGCTGGTGGTGCGCGTCAATGATCGCGGCCCCTTTGTGGCCGGCCGCGAGATTGATCTCTCCAAACATGCCGCCGAATTGCTCGGCTATCAGCGCAAGGGTACCGCAAGGGTGCGGGTGCAGTATCTGGGGCGGGCGCCCTTGCCCGGTCAGCCCGGCACCATGGTGAGCCAGGCGCAGGGCGTGGGCGAAACATTCGTTGCCCCGCGCGCGGAAACCGACCGCACGGAGTCGCAGGTCGCTGCCAGTGTCGTCACAACAAGTGTGAGTGCGGCTGAACTGCCCGCGCCGCGTGGCGCGACAACGGCGCCGCCGCGTGTCGTGACACCGACGGCGCAGACACTGACAAATATGAAGCCTGTGCCTGATCCCGATCCGCTGCCTGCGGAAGCCTCGCCCATGACAGGGGAGGTGGAGCAAGTGCCCGTTGCCTATGGCACGCGGCTCTATGTGCAGGCCGGCTCCTTTACCGATATCAACAATGCGCAGAAGGTGCAGCGCCAGCTCTCGGGCGTCGGCAATGTGCAGATCAGCCCGACCATTGTGGATGGGCGGCAATATTACCGCGTGCGCGTGGGCCCGCTCTCTGATGTGGGGGCGGCAGACAATTCGCTCCAAAGCATCATAAACCGCGGCCATGCCGGTGCACGCATCGTGGTGGAATAGCCATCAAAACGGAGGTTTGGGGCGGTTGTTGCCCCAGAGGACTCTGAATAGACTTCAACTTGCTGGACGGTGCAGGCCAATGCCTGACATGTTCACTCAAATCGCCGACAAACCGGTTTCGCGCCGGAAAGGACTTATATAATGCCACTCTCCCGTTTCGCCCCCCACGCCCTGATTGCCCTGCTGCTGGCGCTGCTGATGTTGCCGCTGGTGCTGATTTCGCCGGCGCGCGCTTTCGATACGAGCGCCGAATTTGCCGTTTTGATGGATGCGGAGTCGGGCAAGGTTCTCTGGGAGAAGGACGGCGACACACGAATGCATCCGGCCAGCATGAGCAAGCTGATGACGCTGAACATGCTGTTTGAGGCGCTGAAAAACGGCTCCGTCAAAATGACGGACGAGTTCCTGATCAGCGAAAGAGCCTGGCGCGAGGGCGGGGCGGCCTCGGGCTCATCGACGATGTTTGCCAAGCTCGGCTCGCATATTCCCGTCGAGACGCTCATTCAGGGCATCATCGTGCAGTCGGGCAATGATGCCTGCATCGCCGTGGCCGAAGGGCTGCGCGGATCGGAAGAAAGTTTTGCCGAAGCCATGACGCAGGAGGCCATGGTGATTGGCCTGAAGAATTCGACCTTTGCCAATTCGACCGGCTGGCCCGATCCCAACCAGATGATGACGGCTCATGATCTGGCGCTGCTGGCGCGCCACCTGATCCTGACCTATCCGGAATATTATCACTATTTCAGCGAAAAAGAGTTCACCTGGAACGGCATCACCCAGCACAACCGTAATCCGGCGCTGTTTCTGGACCCGTCGGTGGATGGCCTGAAGACCGGGCATACGGAAGCCTCGGGCTATGGCCTGACTGTCTCGGCCAAGCGCGGCGACGAGCGGCTGATCCTTGTGGTCAATGGCCTGCCCTCGATGAAGGCCCGTGGCGAGGAAAGTGTCCGCATTCTCGACTGGGGTTTTCGCGCCTTCAAACCCTACAAGCTCTATAGCGCCGGTGAGACCATCGAGAATGCGCCTGTCTGGCAGGGCGTCTATGCCCAGGTGCCGCTGGTGAGCACGGCACCGATCACGCTGCTGCTTTCGCCCGAGCAGCGCAAGGACATGAAGGTGACGATCAATTACACTACGCCGGTGCCAGCGCCCATTTCGGTGGGACAGCGCGTGGGCACGCTGAGCGTGGATGTGCCCGGCCAGAAGACGCAGGAATTTCCGCTCGTCGCCGGTGCAGAGGTCGCCCAGCAGGGGATTTTCGGACGGGCCATGAGCACGCTTTCCAACATGATCTTTGGCAGCTGACATTTTGAGCCGCGCCCGTTTCATCACGCTGGAAGGTGGGGAAGGGGCTGGCAAGTCCACGCAGGCCAAGCGGCTGGCCGAGGAACTGCAACAGCTCGGGCATGAGGTGCTGCTGACGCGGGAGCCGGGCGGGTCGGATGGCGCGGAAGCCATTCGGTCGCTGCTCGTGGAGGGCGATCCAGACCGCTGGACACCGCTCAGCGAAACCCTGCTTCACTTTGCCGCGCGGGCCGATCATCTGGCGCGCACGGTGCGCCCGGCGCTTGATGCCGGCAAGTGGGTGATCTGCGACCGCTTCATCGATAGCACCATGGCCTATCAGGGCATGACGCAGGGGCTGGGCCTCGAACCCATCCACAAGCTGGTGAATATGGTGGTCGGCAAGGACATGCCCGCGCTGACGCTGGTGCTCGATTTGCCCGTTGAAACGGGGCTTTCCCGCGCCAAGGGGCGGGCCGGCAAGGAAGACCGCTATGAGCGGATGGGGCTCGATTTCCATCAGCGGCTGCGGAGCGCTTTCATGACACTGGCCAAGGCCTATCCCGATCGCTGCGTGCTGGTGGATGCCGCGCTGGATATGGACATGGTCGCCGCCCAGATATGGGGCGCGGTGAGCAGTCGACTCAACCCATAGAGACATTCCTAAAACAAGGTAAATAGTCGTTTGACGGCCTTGCGGGCTCTCGACTATAGAAGCTGACCACTTCCGATGCGCCCGTGACACTGTCCGGCCTCGCGAAGCGGGACCGGATCAATGGCCAGCAGGAACACGGGATGCAGAAGCGACAGAGACACGCGCCCAAACTGTCACTTGTCCTCACCACGGCCCTGATCCTTTCAGGCCCGGTCGCTCTGACCCATCAGGCCGCTTTGGCCAATACCCCCGACAAGCTGGCGCTGCCTTCTGACAATTCTGATGCGGTAAATGACCTTGCCGCGACCCTGCTCAACCAGACGGGCGGCCTGGCGCAGGCTGCCCTTGCCAGCCGCACGGTTCAGCTCAAGGCCGGTGACTCGCTCGACGCGCTGCTGACGCGCGAAGGCGTGTCGGCCAATGAGCGCGAAAAGGCGATTGCCGCGATCAATGATCTTTTTGACCTGACCAAGCTTGCCCCCGGCGACCAGGTGGAACTCTCCATGCGCTCGCGCGGCGACAACAGCTCGCAGCTTGTGGCGCTGCATCTGCGCACGGCCAAGACGCAGGACCTGACAATCGTCGTGAACAAGGATGGCGCATTCAAGCCCGCCAGCCTCGCGGCGCTGAACTGGTCGGTGAAGGTGCTGACAAAATCCGGCACGGTAGAGGGCAATATCCTGGAAGACCTGAACGCGGCCAAGGTGCCCGCCAAGGTGGCCGAGGATGTGGTGGCGGCATTTGCCTATGATCCCGATATTCCCGATACCATCGCCAAGGGCTCGCGCTTCACGGTCGTTTATGAGAGTGCCGTGGGCGGCGGGGCGCCGCAGCTCGACCTGATGCGCTTTGCCCAGATCCGCGTCAACGGCCAGTCGCACCGCGTCTATCGCTACGAGACGCCCGACGGCAAGCTTGCCTATATGGATGAGGACGGGCGGGGCGTGATGCCGCTCAATCTCGGCGAGCCGGTGCGCTACAAGAACAAGCGCATGACCTCGGGCTTCGGCTGGCGCACCCATCCCATTCTCAAGGTCAAAAAATTCCACAAGGGCGTTGATTTCGCCGCTCCCAAGGGCACGCCTGTCTATGCCGCCGAAGATGGCGTGATCGAGACGGCGGGCTGGCGCGGCAATTACGGGCGGCTTGTGCGTATCCGCCATTCCGATCGCGTGGAAACGGCCTATGCCCATCTTTCGGGCTTTGCCAAGGGCATCCATATGGGCGCGACCGTGAAAAAGGGCGACATCATCGCCTATATAGGTCGCTCGGGTCTGGCGACCGGAAACCACCTTTATTATGAGGTGATTGTGGACCGGAAGCAGGTCGATCCGCTGGAGCCCAATATCATGATGCAGGTCAATCTGGACGGGCGCTCGCTCGACCAGTTCCGCACCTATGTGGCCAAGGTCGAAAACATCGATTGAAGCTGTCTGATCCGGTTCTGATCCGGCCCGCGCCGTGGTAACTAGAGACATGGCTGCGAAGAAACCCGAAGAGATTCCCGAAAGCGACCGTCTGCGCGACTTTGCCCATCCGCGCGAGGTCTCGACGCTGGTTGGCCACCGGCTGAGCGAAGCGGCGCTGTTTGACGCCTATATGAGCGGGCGGATGCATCATGCCTGGCTACTGACCGGGCTGAAGGGCATCGGCAAGGCGACGCTGGCCTATCGCATGGCGCGCTTCGCGCTGCGCTATCCCGACCCCGGCATTGCCAGGGCCGCCGGGGCGCGCGACCTGAGCCTGCCCGAAGACGATAATGTGTTCCGCCAGGTGGCCGCGCTCAGCGCGCCCGACCTGCTGGTGCTGCGTCGTCCTTATGACGAAAAGGCCAAGCGGCTGAAGACCGTGTTGCCGGTGGATGAGGTTCGCCGGACGGCGGGCTTTTTCGGCCTGAGTGCGGGGGCCGGTGGCTGGCGGGTCGCCATTGTCGATGCGGCTGATGACATGAATGTCAATGCAGCCAATGCCTTGCTGAAGGTTCTTGAGGAGCCACCTCCGCGCAGTCTCTTTCTTCTGATCAGCCATCAGCCGGGGCGCCTGCTGCCGACGATCCGCTCGCGCTGTCGCGTGCTGGCCATGCCACCACTCACGCCCAATGACATCGGCGCCGTGCTGACAAGCGGCGAGGTGGACTTCAAGGCGGAAGATGGCGAGGCGATTGCCATGATGGCGGAGGGCAGTGCGGGCAGGGCGATGACCATTGCCGCGGCCGGGGGTCTCGATCTCTATCGCGAACTGGCGGGCCTACTGAATGGCTTGCCGCGTCTCAACATGGTCGCCGTGCATGCGCTGGCCGACAAGGTCGGCCGCCGGGGCGCGGATGAAGCCTATCTCACCTTCTGCGAATTGCTGATCGACTGGCTGCAGCGGCTGGTGCGGCGTGGGGCGGGCGTTGAAGGCGGCGAACTGGCGCGTGGCGAAGCCGCCGCCATGGAGACACTCACACGCAGTGCCAGCCTTGATCGCTGGGTCGAGGTATGGGAAAAGATCAGCCAATCCATTGCCCGGGCCGAGGCGCTGAACACGGATCGCAAGCTGGTGATCCTGAACGCCTTTTCCCTGCTCGAAACGGTGGCTGGCGCTGCCGTGCGGGCATAGCTCCAACCGATTCTGACGTCAGGACCTCCGCAGATGACGGCGCCCAAGGCCTTCTACATTACGACGGCTATCTCCTACCCCAATGGCGCGCCGCATATCGGACATGCCTATGAGGTGATCACGACCGATGTGATTGCCCGCTTCAAGCGGCAGGATGGCTATGACGTGCATTTTCTGACCGGCGTGGATGATCACGGCCAGAAGATGGTGCAGACCGGCAAGGCACGCGGCATGACCGCGCTGGAGCTGGCCGACGAGATGGCCCCGAAATTTCAGGCCATGGCCAAGCGCCTGACCATTTCCAATGATGATTTCATCCGCACGACCGAGCCGCGCCATCACAAGAGCTGTCAGGCAATCTGGTCAAAAATGGCGGCCAATAAGGGCGCTGAGGGCAGCGACATCTATCTCGGCAGCTATTCGGGCTGGTATTCGGTACGCGACGAGGCTTTTTACGGCGAGGATGAGCTGACAACGGGTGAGGGCGGCAAGAAGTTTGCGCCCACGGGCACACCTGTCGAATGGATGGAGGAGAACACCTATTTCTTCCGTCTGTCGGCCTATGCCGAGCGGCTGCTGGCCCATTATGAGGCCCATCCGGATTTCATCCAGCCTGCCTCGCGCCGCAACGAGGTGATCGCCTTTGTGAAGCGCGGGTTGAACGATCTCTCGATTTCTCGTGCCAAGACGAAGCTCGACTGGGGTGTGGAAGTGCCCGGCGACGACAGCCATGTCATGTATGTGTGGATCGACGCGCTCACCAATTACATCACGGCACTTGGCTACCCTGATGAAGATGCTGAACTTTTCAGAAAATTCTGGCCTGCCGACGTCCATATTATCGGCAAGGACATTGTCCGCTTCCATGCGGTGATCTGGCCCGCCATGCTGATGTCGGCGGGTCTGGCGCTGCCCAAGCGCGTGTTCGGGCACGGCTTCCTGAATGTGGGCGGCGAGAAGATGTCGAAGTCTGTTGGCAATGTAATCGATCCCTTCACGATTACAGATACTTACGGCGTCGATCCGATCCGATACTTCTTCTGTCGCGAGGTGCCTTATGGCGCCGACGGCTCCTATGCCCATGAAACCGTGGTCAACCGGATCAATGCCGATCTGGCCAATGACATCGGCAATCTGGCGCAGCGCTCGCTCTCAATGATCAACAAGAATTGCGAGGCGGTGGTGCCGACGCCGGGCGATTTCAGTGCCGAAGATCAGGCGCTGCTGGACCAGTCCGCCAGGCTGCTTGAGACGGTGCGCCGCCAGATGGAAGGTTTCGAGATCAATGCCTTTGTGGCGAGCGTCTTTGAGGTGGTGGGTGAAGCCAACCGCTATTTCGCCGCACAGGTGCCCTGGGGCCTGAAAAAGACCGATCCCGAGCGGATGGCCACCGTGCTTTATGTGACGGCTGAGGTGGTGCGCCGCTGCGCGATCCTGCTGCTGCCGGTGATGCCGGACTCGATCGGCCGCCTTCTGGACGTGCTGGCCGTACCTGCGGACAAGCGCCGCTTTGCCGATCTGCCGGCACCGCTGGTCGCCGGCACGGCGCTGCCGACGCCGGTCGGCATTTTTCCGCGCTTTGTGGAGCCGGAGGCCGCCAAATCATGAGCCTGCCGCTGCTGATCGACAGCCATTGCCATCTCGACTTTCCCGACTTCAACGAGGAAGTCGCCGATGTGGTGGCGCGCGCGCATGCGGCGGGTATCGGGCTGATGGTGACGATTTCGACCAAGGTGAGCGAATGGGAACGGGTGAGGGCGGTTGCCGAGCGCTTTCCCCATGTCTTCTGCACGGTGGGCATCCATCCCCATGAGGCCGATAGTGAGCCTGACACCGACACCGCGACGCTGATCGAGATGGCCAAGCATCCCAAGGTCGTCGGCATTGGCGAGACCGGCCTCGACTATTATTACGAGCATGCGCCGCGTGAGGCCCAGAAACGGGCTTTCCGGGCTCATATCGGCGCGTCACGCGCAACGGGGCTGCCGCTGGTCATTCATACGCGCGAGGCCGAGGCAGATACGGCCGAGATTTTGCGCGAAGAAATGGGGAAGGGCGCCTTCCCTGCGCTCTTGCACTGCTTTACCTCTAGCCAGCAACTGGCTGATATTGCTCTTGATTTGGGGCTTTACATCTCACTTTCCGGCATCGTGACCTTCAATTCGGCCAAGGCGCTTCAGGCGACCGCCGCGACCATCCCGATGGACCGGCTGCTGGTCGAAACGGACTCGCCATATCTGGCGCCAGTGCCCAAGCGCGGCAAGCGCAACGAGCCAAGTTTTGTGGTTCACACCGCCGCCAAAGTTGCTGAAATCAAAAAGATTTCCGCCAGTGAGCTGGCGCAGGCCACGACAGAAAATTTCCTGCGGCTGTTTTCGCGCGTGCCACGCGACGCGGTGCTGCGCCCATGAAGATGCGCGCCACCATATTGGGCAGCGGCTCTTCGGGCGGCGTGCCACGGATTGGCGGCAATGGCGGCTTCTGGGGCGCTTGCGACCCCAAGGAACCGCGCAACCGGCGTCGGCGCTGCTCCATGCTGATTGAGCAATGGGACAAGGACCCGCGCGAAAAAACCACCGTGCTGGTCGATACATCGCCCGATATGCGCGAGCAGCTGATTGATGCGGGCGTCGACTGGGTCGATGGCGTGGTTTTCACCCATGACCATGCCGACCAGAGCCATGGCATTGACGATCTGCGGATGCTGGCCATCAACCGGATGCGGCGCGTGGACTGCTGGATGGATGCGGCGACCGCCAAGACGCTGACAAACCGCTTCAGATATTGCTTCGAGCAGGAGGAAGGCTCGGGCTATCCGGCGATCCTGAACCACCACAAGATTGAAAAACCCGGCCAGGCGATCCGTATTGACGGCGCGGGCGGCGTCGTTGAAGCCATGCCGTTTGATCAGGATCACGGCACGATCCGGTCGCTGGGATTCCGCTTCGGACCGCTGGCTTATTCGTCTGACGCCGTGGGTATTCCAGATGAGAGTTATGCGCTAATTGACGGTATTGATTGCTGGATTGTCGATGCGCTGCGCTACAAGCCGCATCCGTCGCATGCCCATGTGGATATGGCGCTGGACTGGGTTTCGCGCTCCACAGCGACGCGTGGCGTGCTGACAAACATGCATGTGGACCTTGATTACGCGACACTGGCGCGCGATCTGCCGAGCCATGTTGTGCCGGGCTATGATGGCATGACCCTGGAATTCAATATATAATTCCCATAATATATATTATCGGCGTTTTATTGAGGTCATAACAGAAGCCATCAGGGCGCCAAAAACTGTTCCCCTTGCTCAAAAACAACAATAATAAGGGACCACCCCATGACCAATCTCTTTGATCTCACCGGCAAAGTGGCGCTGATCACCGGCGGTTCGCGCGGTCTTGGCCGCCAGATGGCGCTGGCTTTTGCCGAAAATGGCGCCGACATCATTATCGCCAGCCGCAAACTCGACGCCTGCGAAGCTGCTGCCGAGGAAGTCCGCGCGCTGGGTCGCAAGGCCCTGGCGATCTCGATCAATGCGAGCCGCTGGGCCGATATGGACCGGCTGGCCGAGGAAGCCTATGACGCCTTCGGCCGCGTCGATATTCTGGTCAATAATGCGGGCATGTCGCCCGCCATCCCGTCCCATGCCGTGACCGAGGAATGGTTCGACAAGATCATCTCGCTGAATTTCAAGGGCCCCTTCCGGCTCGCGGCCCATATCGGCAAGCGCATGATGGAGGGCGACGGCGGTGTCATCATCAACACCTCGTCCACCGCTGCGCTGGTGCCGATGCCCGCCGTGGTACCCTATTCCGGCGCCAAGGCGGCGCTCAATGCCATGACGGTGTCGCTGGCGCAGGAATATGGCCCGAAGGTGCGCGTCAATGCGATCTCGGCAGGCCCGTTTCTGACAGATATTTCAAAGGCCTGGCCGGAGGAAATGCGCGAGAAATATGACAATGCCGCCGGTCGCCCGGGTCGACCGGAGGAAATCGTGACAACCGCGCTCTATCTGGCGAGCCCCGCCTCCAGCTTCACGACCGGGGCCGTGATCCGCTGCGATGGCGGGCAATACAAGGCCTGAGCGCGTTAGGACTGGGCTGATTTGCGGGCCGCAAGCGCCATGCCGATAAGCGATGCGCCGCCAAAGAGCAGATCGATGCCGACCAGAAGGCCGAGCACCCAGACCGCGGCTTCAGGCAGCGCCACCAGAATGATGCCCGCCAGAACCAGATCGATCACGCCATTGAGGAGCAGCCATTCCCAGCGGCCCGACATTTCGCGGCGATGGGAAAGCGCCAGGCTGATCATCAGGACGCCGTCGGCAATGAAATAGGCAACCAGCACATAGGTCAGCGTGACAAGGCCCTGCACCGGATAGAGCAGCAGCACGAAACCGGCGATCAGCGCCACGATGGCCGAAAGCAGCGCCCAGGCAAAACCGGGGGCCGTGCGTCCGCGATAGGACGCCACGAGACCGACACCGCCGGCCAGCAGAAACAGCCATGCCAGAAAGATGGTGGTGGCCAGACCGGCCATGAAAGGCACCAGCATGGCACCAAGGCCCAAAAGGCTGATTATGATGCCCTCGCCGAGGAATAGGCCCCAATGCTCATGCATGGTGCGAACAAGCGCGGCCTCTATTTTCTGGTTGTCCGGTGGCAAATCCGACATGTGCCTGCGCTCCTCTGTTTCGTCTCAGTGAGCAGACAATAACACAGTTGTGTGATGTTTAATCGGGCAGCGGAATGAATTCGTCATCACCTTCGACCTTGCCGATTTTCTGGTCTTTCCAGTCGCGCTTGGCCTGTTCGATGCGCTCCTTGGAGCTGGAGACGAAATTCCACCAGATATGGCGCGGGCCATCGAGGGGTTCGCCACCCAGCAGCAAGGCGCGAGCCTCGCCTTGCGTGGCGGAAAGCTTAGCTGCCTCGTCGGCGTCGAGCACGGCCATGTCGCCGGTCTGGATCAGTTCATCGCCGACCTGCAACGCGCCCTTGACGACAAAGACGGCGCGTTCCTCATGCTCATCTGTCATGGCCAGGCTGGCATCCGCGGCAAATTCGGCATCCACATAGAAAATATCGCTGAAGGTGCGAACCGGTGATTTGAGACCGTAGGCTGCGCCGGTGATGACGCGGAGGCGAACACCGCCCTCCTCCTTGCTCGGCAGATCATTCCGGGCGAAATGATGAAATTCAGGGGCCATTTCCTCAAAAGCCTGCGGCAGGCCAACCCAGCTCTGCACGCCATGCATGGTGATGCTGCCGGCGCGGTCTTCATCCGATGTGCGCTCGGAATGGACAATGCCCCTGCCCGCCGTCATCCAGTTGACGTCGCCCGGCAGGATCGGCTGGACGGTGCCCAGACTGTCGCGATGGACCTGGCCGCCATCAAAGAGATAGGTGACAGTTGCCAGACCGATATGGGGATGGGGGCGCACATCAAGCCCCTTGCCGGGCTTGAGTTCCGAGGGACCGAAATAATCAAAAAAGACGAAAGGCCCGACGGCCCGGCGTTCAATCTGCGGCAGCACACGGCTCACATTGAAGCCGTCACCCAGATCTTTCGTTTTGCCACGGATCACGATCATGCCCGGAACCTTTCACATTTGTCGGGGGAACGGGCCTGATTGTTCACGAGGGCACGCGCCTCGTCCAGTCTCCAAATCCTCACAGATAGGCGCTGGTGAGAGCCCGGGCGGCATTCAGAACAACCTTGCGTGTCATGTTGACAGAGAGCCCCTGATCATGGCGCAGACGGCGCCATGCTTCGAAGCTCAATATCATGTCAAGGGCCTCGAAAACGGTTCGATCATCGCGCAAGGCCACCGGCACGGCGGACCGCAGAATGCCGCGCATGTAGCGCTGGGATTCGACGTGATCCTCCTTCAGAAAGTCAGAGCGTTCGCGATGCACGTCGCTGGCGATACGAAACGGCATCATCTTTTCAAAGCCACGGGTGCGCTTGTCGACCAATTGCTCGAGCGTGGCCGCCCAGTTGTCCAGGATCAGCGGCTCTTCAAGGATCGGCAGGATCTCGGCCCTGATATGGGCGGCAATTTCCTGATACAGGCTGTCCATGTCGTCGAAGTGGCGAAACACGGTGCGCAGCCCGACATCGGCGCGGGCAGCCACATCTTCGGCGCGCGGGCTGATGCCCCCCTCGCGGATGAGATCCAGCATCGCGGCCGCAATGCGACGACGGCTTTCCTCGCCGCGACGACGGCGACCATCTGACTCTACGGGCGTGGCTTCCAGTGACTCACTCATAACCTATCCTGACGAACGAATGACAACGGTGCCTTATCATAAGTCAGCTTATGATTCGCAGCGCGGATTGTCCTACCCTTTTATCCCATAATTGACTTGGGAAATGGGCAATGTCTATATTGACACAAACCGTGCCACTTTCAAATGAGCCCGGTAAATTGCCCGGAGAGAAACAATCCCATGAAGGTTCTGATCAGCCGCATCGTCACGACTATTTTCACCAGCCATTTTCTGCGTGATTTGCGGCGCGGGCTCTATGGCCTTCGTCGGCGTCTGCGCGGCGCCACGCCCACAGTTCACTATTTCCATCAGGCAGGCGACCCCTACAGCTATGTGGCCGCACAGGCGCTGATGCCGCTGGCCGCGCGCTACAAGGTGAAGTTGGTGAACCATCTGGTCTCGCCGCCCGATGACGCCGCCGCCCCCGAGCGCGACAAGCTGCGTGAATATGCGCTGCGTGATGCAGGACGCCTGGCGCAGGAATATGGCTTTGACTTTCCCATGGGAGCTGTCGCGCCGGATGCCACGCTCATCTCGACAGCGCGCGCCATTCTGGCCAAGGCGATTGAGACCGGGCATTTCAGCGAGCTCGCGCCTCAGGTCGGCCATGCGCTCTGGGACCATAATGAAAAGGAAATGGCCTCGATCTCCGCAGCACATGGTCAGGCAAGCGCTGCCGAGACAGAAGCCGCGCTTGCCGATGGCACAAAGCAGCGCCATGCGATGGGCCATTATCTCAGCGGCATGTTCTATTTTGAAGGGGAATGGTATTGGGGCATTGATCGCCTGCATCATCTGGAAACGCGGCTGCAGGGCATGGGGCTTGATCGCGAACCCAAAGGCATGCCGGGCATCGCCCCCTATCGCGACATTGAACTGGGCGCTGTGCCGACAGGCGGGGCCAAGCCCGTCATCGAAGTGTGGTTCTCCTTCCGCAGCCC
The DNA here is from genome assembly GCA_016124805.1 of Hyphomicrobiales bacterium. Classification (GTDB taxonomy): domain Bacteria; phylum Pseudomonadota; class Alphaproteobacteria; order Parvibaculales; family Parvibaculaceae; genus Parvibaculum. The sequence goes on from WGND01000007.1 coordinate 22,315, forward strand.
CTATTCCTACATCCACTTTCCGCGCATCCGGAAGCTGGCGCGCCATTACGGCGCAGACCTGAAACTGCGTTTCATCCTGCCCATGGTGATGCGCGGCCTGCCGGTGCCACGCGAAAAGCGTCTCTACATCACCCTCGACACCAAGCGCGAAGCCGACATGGTGGGCATACGCTATGGCACGATGGTGGACCCGGTGGGTCCGGGTGCGGCGCGCGCGCTGGCTGTTCTTCATCAGGCGGTGAAGCTCGGCAAAGGCGAGGAATTTGCCGAACTCGGCATGCAGGCTCCTTTTGCCGACGGCATTGATCTGGCCTCCGACAGCGGCCTTTACGACGTCGCCAAGCGGGCCGGGTTGAGCAAGGCCGAGGTCAAGGCCGCCCTGGCTGACAAGAGCTGGCAGGACGTGGTGGAAGAAAATCGCGAGGCTCTGTTTGCCGCCGGTCTCTGGGGTGCGCCGAGTTTCCGTGTCAACGGCATGCCGGCCCATTGGGGACAGGATCGCCTCTGGGCGCTGGAAGCCGACATCCGTCAGGTGATGGGCGCCAATGCAACATTATCCAACTAACTGAACAGCCAGAGGAAACGGCATGAGCGAGACATCACCCTATAAGCTCTATGGGTCCCTTGGGTCACCCTATTCCATGAAGATTCGCGCCTATATGCGCTACCGGCGGATACCGCATTACTGGATCCATGGTGGCCGGGCGGCGCGGGACGCGCAGCCGAATGTCAAAGTACCCGTGATTCCGATTGTGCAATATCCCGATGGCAGCTGGCACAATGACTCCACGCCGATGATTTTCGATCTGGAAAAAAGTTTCCCCAATGATCGCGGCGTGATGCCAAGCGATCCGGCGGATGCCTTTCTCTCCTTTCTGCTGGAAGATTTTGGGGATGAATGGCTGACCAAGGGGATGTTCCACTACCGCTGGTTCTATGAACGCGACCAGTTGCAGATGTCACGCTATCTGGCCTTTGATGCCTTCACCGGCGGGGGCCTGCAAAAGCTGCAGGATTTCGCGGACAATTTCCGCGACCGCCAGGTGGGCCGTACGCCGCTTGTGGGCGTGACGCCGGAAAACAAGCCGCTGATCGAGGAAAGCACACGGCAGATTTGTGCCCTGTTTGAAGCCCATGTGGTGAATGAGCATTTCCTGTTCGGCTCGCGTCCGTCCATTGCAGAATTCGGTCTTTACGGACAGATGTCGCAATGGGGCGTCGACCCGACGGCGGCCGACATGCTGCGTGCGGACTATCCCTATACCTATCGCTGGCTCGAACATATCAGCGACATGTCGGGCATCGAGGGTCAATGGCGCGACACGTCCAAGCAGCTGCCCGCCATCGTGACGGGTCTGCTGAAGCTTGCCGGGCAGATTTACATGCCGTTCCTGCTTGCCAATGCCAAAGCGATTGAAGCCGGCAAGGACCGCTTTTCCTTCGAGGCTTTGGGCATGCCCTATTCACAGGGCACCTTCAAATATCAGGTGAAATGTCTGGCGGCGTTGCGCAAGGCCTATGCCGAGCTGCCGGATGCGGCACGCAAGACACTCGAACCGATCCTGTCGGAGGCGGGCTGCCTCGAGACGCTTCAGGGCTGAGGTGACACCAGCGGCTCGCAGGTGACAGTGCGCGCGGCAGCGTGGCGCTGGCCGCTGATCGTTTTCTCCAGCACGCTCGCCGTGAAATGGATGCGGCGACCAACGGGACAGATGGCCTGAAAGATCGGCGTTGTCAGCAGCAGCGGCGCATCACATTGCGGTGTTTCATCGGCAAGATGATAGAGCACGAAAGAACCGTGACCGTTTTTCGTGGCGCCGACGACGCGCGCGCTCATCTCGATGGTGTTGCCATCGAAATAGTCGAGGCAATCGGCCGCGGCGGGCCGCGACAGGCCCAAAAACAGGCCGGCTGTCATCATCACAATGGCAAGGCGCATGAGGGGTCCCTCCCTGGTGGCGTCTCCCTGCCCATAAGGATAGGGCAAGGCGAGGCTGCGTCGAGCCCCTGCCGCAGTTTATTGGACAGATATGGGCTCAGGCCCTACCCTTGTGGCCTGAAATCACCTTGAGCGAGATACCCCATGCCGATGAAAGCCGCTGTTCTGCCTGTCACACCTTTCCAGCAGAACTGCACGATTTTCTGGAATGACGAGACCATGCGCGGCGGCGTCAGCGACCCCGGCGGCGACATTGAGCGCATTCTGGAAGTGGTTGGCCGTGAGGGCATTACGCTTGAGAAAATCCTGCTGACCCATGGCCATCTCGACCATGCCTCGGCGGCAGGCGATCTGGCAAAGCAGCTCGGCATCCCGATTGAGGGACCGCATGAGGATGATCTTTTCCTGATCGAGACGCTGCCGGAGCAATCGGCCAAATATGGCTTTCCGCCCGTGGGCGCATTTGTGCCGGACCGCTGGCTTGTGGATGGCGACAGGGTGGAGGTTGCCGGTCTGACATTTGATGTGCGCCACTGCCCCGGCCACACGCCGGGCCATGTGGTGTTTTTCAATGATGAGGCGCGCCTCGCGATTGTCGGTGATGTGCTGTTTCAGGGGTCGATCGGCCGCACCGATCTGCCACGCGGCAATTACCAGCAGCTTATCGACTCCATCACCAACCGGCTCTGGCCGCTGGGCGATGATGTGACCTTTGTGCCGGGCCATGGGCCGGTTTCGACATTCGGTCAGGAACGCGCGACAAATCCTTTTGTTGCTGATGAAAATTTTGCCTGAAAGACATTCCCTCGTGACATCTCACATCGCTGAGGGCGACCTCACACGGATTGAAAAGCTGCTGGAAATCATGGCGCAGCTTCGCGCGCGCGACGGCGGCTGCCCGTGGGATCTGGAACAGGATTTCAAAAGCATTGCGCCCTACACCATCGAAGAAGCCTATGAGGTGGCTGACGCCATTGAGCTTGGCGACATGAAGGAACTGCGCGAGGAGCTGGGCGACCTGCTGTTTCAGGTTGTCTTTCATGCGCAGATGGCAAGCGAGGAAGGTCATTTCGATTTCGGCGATGTGGTGCGCGCCATCAATGAAAAGATGATCCGCCGTCACCCGCATGTCTTTGGCGATGAAGAGGCGCGCAATGCCGGTGCCGTCAAAGGCCGGTGGGAAGAAATCAAGGCCGAGGAAAAAGCGGCCAAGGGTGAAGCCGCGCCACAAAGCATTCTGGATGATGTGCCGCTCGCCCTGCCCGCGCTGGTGCGCGCGGTGAAGCTGCAGAACAAAGCCGCGCGTGTCGGCTTTGACTGGCCGGATATTTCGCTTGTGCTCGACAAGCTGAATGAGGAAATGCTGGAACTTTCGACCGAACTTGCCAAGGGCGGCGATATGGACCGGCTGGAGGACGAGCTGGGCGACATGCTCTTTGTCTATGCCAATCTCGCCCGCCACCTGAAGATTGATCCGGAGAATGCGCTTCGGCGTGCCAATGCCAAGTTCCGTCGCCGCTTCGGGCGGATTGAAGACTGGCTGGCTGAAAAAGGCACCGCGCTGGAGGACTCCAATCTTGAGGAGATGGATGCCTTGTGGAATGCGGCCAAGCGCGAAGAGCGCGGCGAAAAAATCTAGAGGGCGCTTTTGATGGCGTCGCTCACGCGCTGCCAGCTTTCTTCATCCCGCGCCACCAGATGCGGCCCCTTGAGTACGCGCGCCTCATAGTTATGGCCGCTCAGCATGTCGCGCACGACGCCGCCTGCCTCGCGCAGAATGAGGGTGCCCGGCACATGGTCCCAGGGCATCATGCGGAAATAGGTGATGCAGTCGATCTCGCCACGGGCAAGCGCCGTATATTCCCAGGCCGAACAGGTAATCGAGATACGCCGCGCGGCCTGTGCGGCAAAGCTGTCGACTGCGGAGCGCCATTCAGGCGGCATGAAGCGCGTGTTGAAGGCCCCCGACAGGGTGGCGGGATCGCTCGCCGCCGGCTTGACCCTGAGCGGCGTGATCTGTGCGTCGTGCCATGTGGCCCCTGCCCCTTTTTCAGCGACGGCGAGACTGTCTGACACCGGCAGATAGATCCAGCCATGTGTGGTGACGCCTGCCCGAACCAATCCGATCATGACGCCAAAGGTTTCATTGCCCGCCACAAAATTGCCAGTGCCATCAATCGGATCAACCGTCCAGAAGGCGGTATCTGCGGCGATGCGCTCAAGAATGGCCGGATCAGCGGCGACGGCTTCCTCCCCGATCACGACTGAGCCCGGAACAAGCGCTTCCAGACGCGGGGCGAGCCAAAGCTCGGCCTGTTTGTCGGCAATGGTGACGTAATCGCCACGTGATTTTTCCTCGATATCACCTGACGAAAGGGCCCGAAAACGCGGCATGATTTCAAGTGCTGCAACTTCGCGCATCAGATCAGCGACATCCGTCACGAGATCGCTCATGCCGGATCATCCCGCTCGGGGGTCTCGGCGGCAATGGCTTCAAGCATGGGCGCGGCGAGATCGGGAAAGCGCTTTTCAAAGCGGCCAATGGCGGCGGGCGACATGAGCACGCGGAAATCGATCATGCCGTCCTGCCGGTCTTCGCGGCGATGGACATGGGTGTTGGCATGAAGCCAGGCCACGGCCTCGCCGCGCGTGGCGGGCAGCAGCAGGCTGACATCTTTGCCCTCATCCTGAATGAGGCTGTCGATGAGCGTGAAAAGCCCGTCAATGCCCTGGCCGGAAACGGCGGAGATGGCGACCACATCGGGCTCACGCTCGGTGCCGTTGATGGCGGCTGCCCGGGCCTCTTCACCCAGCAAATCAATCTTGTTCAGCACCTCGATGACATGCTGACCTGCGGCAGCGCTTTCCTCCGGTGTGATGCCGAGCGAGGCCAGCACGCGGATGACATCGGCCTTCTGGATATCGGATTCCTCATGCGCCACATCGCGCACATGGATGATGATCTCGGCTTCCAGCACCTCTTCGAGCGTTGCCCGGAAGGCGGCCACGAGATGGGTGGGCAGGTCGGAGATGAAGCCTACCGTGTCCGACAGGATGATCTTGCGTCCGCTCGGCAGCGTGACGGCCCGCATGGTGGGGTCCAGCGTGGCAAAAAGCAGGTCCTGGGCGAAGACATCGGCCTGGGTGAGACGGTTGAAGAGCGTGGATTTGCCCGCATTGGTGTAGCCGACAAGGGCGACGATGGGATAAGGCACATCACGGCGCGTCTTGCGATGCAGCTCGCGGGTACGCTTGACGGTTTCCAGCTGGCGCGCGATCTTGACGATGCGCTCCTGGATCATGCGCCTGTCGGCTTCGATCTGGGTTTCGCCCGGGCCACCAAGAAAGCCGAAGCCGCCCCGCTGGCGCTCCAGATGGGTCCAGCTGCGCACGAGACGTGTCTTCTGATAGTTCAGATGGGCAAGCTCGACCTGAAGTGAGCCTTCACGGGTCTGGGCGCGCTCGCCAAAAATTTCGAGAATGAGGCCGGTGCGGTCGAGCACCTTGCAGCCCCATGCCTTTTCCAGATTGCGCTGCTGGCCGGGTCCGAGCGGCCCGTCAACAACGACAAGCTCCACTTCAAGCTCGTGAAACTGCTGCTTGAGTTCCTCGACCTTGCCTTCGCCGATGAGCGTGGCGGGCCGGGGGTGGGCGACAATGACCGCTGCGGTGCCGACCACATTGAGATCAATGGCGGCGGCAAGGCCGACAGCTTCATCAATGCGGGCGGCTGGTGAACGGAGAATGCGACCGGTCTTGCGCGCGGCCTGTTCGGCTGATTTCAGCCAGGGCACCATCACGAAAGCGCGCGTGGGCGCCTTTGGATTTCCACGAAAGAGCTTGTCTTCGCGCGAGGCGGGCTCGGGCGTGTCGTCCGGAAAGTCTGGCATATCGCTCAAAAAAGAATCCTAAAGCTCTTCGCCGTCTAGCCCCTGTTCGAAGAGCTGGACCGGCTGAGCCGGCATGATAGTCGAAATGGCGTGCTTGTAGACAAGCTGCGAGTGACCATCACGGCGCAGAAGCACGCAGAAATTGTCAAACCAGGTCACCACACCCTGGAGCTTCACGCCATTCACCAGAAAAATGGTGAGATTGGTTTTGTTCTTACGAACATGGTTCAGGAACGTATCCTGCAAGTTATGAGTCTTGTCACTCATGGGTAAACCCCACTTGTCGGCTTTGAAGGGGAGCTAATGCCTTGTCCGCATTAGCGATACGCAGTTACAGGCTAGATGGATTCACACCCGGCCCATATAGGTTTCGACGTTTTGCGTCTATGCTGCAAGTGCGAAATGCATTCTGGGTGATTTATTCTACCGATTTCGAGAAAACACGGTGAACGGCTGAAGGATCAGGTCAGTTCCATGACTTTTTCATAGGCAGCGCGCAACCGAAGCGAGATCGAGCCGGGCTCCCCATTACCGATGGTGACGCCATCAATGCTGGTGACAGGCATGATGATGGCCGTGGAGGCGGAAATGAAGGCTTCGCGCGCGCTCAGGGCTTCCTCGACGGTGAAGGGCCGCTCAATGACGTCAAGACCTTCCGCCTTGGCCGCCTGCAGAAGCACAAGCCGCGTGACACCGCTGAGAATATCATTGCCGAGCGGGCGCGTGATGATGCGTCCTTCGCTATCAATGATCCAGGCATTGGTGCTGGAGCCCTCGGTCACATAGCCATCGGGATCAACAAGCCAGGCTTCATAGGCGCCTGCCTCGCGGGCGGCCTGCTTCGCCATGATATTGGGCAGAAGCGAAATGGATTTGATGTCCCGGCGGCCCCAGCGAATGTCCGGCATGGTGACGATGGTCACACCACGCGTGACAGCCTTTTGCATGCGGGCAACATTGAGACGTTTGGCCGTGATGACAAGGGAGGATGGCACCGAGGCGGGCGGAAAGGCATGGTCGCGCGGGGCGACGCCACGGGTGATCTGGAAATAGACAATGCCGTCGCGAATTCTATTGCGGCGAATGACTTCACGCAGAATATGCGGCAGGGCTGTCTGTGCGACCGGCATGGCGATGCGCAATTCGCCCAATGAGCGCTTCATGCGGGTATAATGCAGGGCCTCATCCATGAGCTTGCCCTCGCGAACACCGCAGACCTCATAAATGCCGTCCGCGAACTGATAACCGCGATCATCAATATGGATGGAGGCTTCGGCATAGGGACGGTAGAGACCGTTGACATAGGCAATGCGCGACAAGGACGGACTCTCCTAAAGGCGATCAGAAAAACTCAAGAGAGACGCGGAACATGCGTTCCACCTTCTTGACCTGGTCGGAACGGGCAAACAGCACCACATGGTCACCTGCCAGAATTTCAGTGTCGCCGCGCGGGATGATGATTTCGCCATCACGCGAAATCGACCCGACAAGAATGCCCTCAGGCAGATCAACCTCGCGAAGGGGCTTGCCGACCAGCGTCGAGGTTTCAAGGGCCTCGGCCTCGATGACCTCGGCGTCACCATCATGCACCGATTGCAGGCCGCGGATACGGCCGCGCCGGACATGCTGAAGCACGTTGGAGACCGTGGTTGCGCGCGGATTGATGAAAGCGTCGATGCCCAGCGGGCGCATGAGCGGCATATAGGTCTGGTTGTTGATCAGGCTCATGGTGCGGCTGCAGCCGTCGCGCTTGCCGAGCACGCAGGCCAGAATATTGGCCTGATCATCATTGGTCAGCGCAACAAGCGCCTCTGTGTCGGCAATGCCAACTTCTTCGAGCAGGTCGGGATCAAGGCCGTCACCCTGCAGCACAATGGTGCGCTTGAGCTGGTCGGCGGCAAAGATGGCGCGGTCATGGTCGCGCTCAATCACTTTCACGCGCGTGCCGGGCTGGTTGAGCTCAAGCTGGCGGGCAACATAAAGACCGATATTGCCGGCGCCCAGAATGACGATGCGGCGCGCCTCCTGCTCCTCATGACCGAAGATGCCAAGCGTGCGGCGGACGTCGCGCACATCGGCCACGAAATAGACTTCATCGCCGACAAGCATCTGATCGTCGCTGCGCGGTACGAAGAGCTTGCCCTTGCGCGAGATGCCGACAACGCGCGCCTTGAGATCGGGAAAGAGATCGGTGAGCTGGCGCAGCGGCGTGTTGATGATGGGGCAGTCTTCTTCCACCGTGACGCCGACAACCTGCACCTTGCCCTCGGCAAAGATCAGAATGTCGAAGGCGCCGGGGACGGCAAGACGGCGCAGTACGGCGCGCCCCACTTCCAGCTCCGGGGAAATGATGACGTCAATCGCCATGTTTTCCTGAGAGAAGAGATCCTGAAAGCCGGGCTCCAGATAGCTCTGCGAGCGGATGCGGGCAATCTTGGTGGGCACACGGAAGAGCGAATGAGCCACCTGGCAGGCCGTCATGTTTACTTCGTCATAGAATGTGACGGCAATGATCATGTCGGCATCCTGTGCGCCGGCTTTTTCCAGCACGTCGGGATGGGCGCCATGGCCGACAATCGCCCTCACATCAAGCGTGTCGGAGATGGACTGCACAAGCTGGGCGGAGCGGTCGATGACGGTGACGTCGTTATTTTCGGCGGCCAGCTGTCGGGCAATACCATAGCCCACCTGTCCGGCGCCGCAGATGATCACTTTCATGATCGTTCATCCTTCAAGATCATAATGCTTATGCCTGCATCTCTGCACGATTGGAGGTGGCCACCCCAAGCGATTTCAATTTGCGATGCAGCGCCGAGCGCTCCATGCCGATGAAGGCTGCCGTGCGCGAGATGTTACCGCCAAAGCGGCTGATCTGCGCCATGAGATATTCGCGCTCGAATGTTTCACGCGCCTCGCGCAGCGGCAAGGCCATGATGTGCTCGCCCCCTGCCCCGTTGATTGAAATCTGCGCCGAGGATCCAACTTCTGCCGGCAGCATGTCGGCGGTGACAACTGCATTGGGATCGCCCGAGGCGAGAATGAGCAGACGCTCGATATTGTTTCGCAGCTGGCGCACATTGCCCGGCCAGTCATGGGCCTGAAGCGCGGCCATGGCATCATCCGAAATGCGACGCGGCGGCAGGCCCGTGGTCTTGCAAATCTGGCCCATGAAGAATTCAACGAGTAGCGGAATGTCTTCGCGACGGCTTGCCAGCGATGGCACATTGATCGGCACCACATTGAGGCGATGGAATAAATCCTCGCGCAGGCGACCCTTGGCAATTTCCTCGTTGAGATCGCGGCTGGATGACGACACAACACGAACATCGACCTTGACCTTGGGGCCGCCGCCAACGCGCTCAAACGTCTGGTCCACAAGCACGCGGAGAATTTTGCTCTGGGTCTCAAGCGGCATCTCGGCGACTTCGTCAAGAAACAGCGTGCCGCCATGCGCTTCTTCAAACATGCCAACCTTGCGCGGGCCGGATGCCGATTCCTCGGTACCGAAAAGTTCGATTTCCATGCGGTCTGGCGCCATGGTGGCGGCATTGATCGCGACAAAGCTGTTGGCGCTGCGGCGCGAGCGGGCATGCAGCAGACGGGCCACGATCTCCTTGCCCGATCCGGACGGCCCGGTGATGAGGACACGGCTGCCCGTGGGGGCCACCTTGTCGATCATCTGGCGCACCTGACCGATGACGGGAGAGAAGCCGACAAGCGTCGTGTCATCGCCGATGCGGCCACGCAATTCGTCATTCTCGCGGCGCAGGCGATAAGCCTCCATGGCACGGCGCACGATGAGGATCAGGCGATCTGCCTTGAAGGGCTTTTCGATGAAGTCATAAGCGCCCTTCTTGATGGCGCTGACGGCTGTTTCAATGTTGCCGTGACCGGAAATGATGATCACCGGCACATCTGGATGGCGCTCACGGATCACATCCAGAATTTCAAGGCCGTCAAGCCGGCTGCCCTGCAGCCAGATATCCAGAACAATCAGGCCGGGGCGGCGCGCCTCAAGCATGGCCAGCGCAGCATCGCTGTCGCCCGCTGTGCGCGTATCATAGCCCTCGTCGTTGAGAATGCCCGATACGAGTTCCCGAATGTCGTTCTCGTCGTCTACGATCAGAATATCAGACGCCATTGACTGCCTCTTGCGTTTTTATTTCAGCATCAGCCGAACTGACCTCTGCTGCCGCTTGGGTATTGCGTGAAGGGAATTTGAGTGTGACGCGTGCGCCGCTCTCCCAGCCTTCCGAAGTTGGAGCATCTGTCAGCATCAATGTGCCGCCATGATCCTCCATGACCTTGTTGACAATTGCCAGACCCAGCCCCGTGCCTTTTGTGCGTGTCGTTATATAAGGCTCGGTCAGGCGTGTACGATCCGTTTCCGGCAAACCGCATCCTGAATCAGTGACCGTGAAGATGACATCATTGCCCTCTTTCACAAGTGTCGCCTCGATGCGGCCCTGAATTGTTTTTTCACGCGGCGCGTGTTCGTCAAGCTTGCGGTCTTCCACCTCATGACCACGAATGGCCTCAGCCGCGTTTTTCAGAATGTTGATGAGTGCCTGACTGAGAAGACGGGCGTCGCATTCCAGAATGATATCTTCCGGCGGCATAACCATCTGATAGTCGATATCGGGGAAGGCAACACGCTGCAGGAAAACAGCCTGACGCAAAATCTCGTTCACGGCGACCGGCTTCATGGTGGCGGTAGGCATGCGCGCGAAGGAAGAGAACTCATCCACCATGCGGCCAATGTCATTGACCTGACGGATGATGGTTTCGGTGCATTGCTCAAAGATTTCCGGATCGGTTGTGATCTCACGCGCATATTTGCGGCGCAGGCGCTCGGCTGAGAGCTGAATGGGCGTGAGCGGGTTCTTGATTTCATGTGCGATGCGGCGTGCCACATCAGCCCAGGCAGAGGTCCGCTGAGCCCGGACGAGCTCCGTGATGTCATCAAATGTCAGTACCAGATCGCCATGACCATGGCCGGTCACTTCGCTGGTGATGCGCACATTGAGGGTGCGCTCCTGACCATTTCTGAAAATGGCCACCTGTTCCTGTGTCGCACGCTCCGGATTCTGCTGCGCCTGCTGCACGACATTTGCCATTTCGGGCACGATGACGGTGAGGTCGCGACCGATCATGTCACCCTCATGGCGATTGAAGAAACGCAACGATGTGCGGTTTGCATGATTGACGATGCCATTGCGATCAATGCCGAACACACCGGCACTGACACCAGACAATACGGCCTCGGTAAATTGCCGTCGTTCATCAAGCTGTTTGTTGGCCTCGATCAAATCATTTCGCTGGGCGGCAAGCTGGCTCGTCATGCGGTTGAAGGAATTGCTGAGCGTATCAAGTTCATCGCCCGTTCCGGCCACATGCACACGCGCGGCAAGATCGCCCTGGCTGACGCGCTCGGAAGCCTGCACGAGCTTTGATATGGGATCCACAATGCGGTTGGCGGCCCAGAGCCCCAGCCAGATGGCGGCGAGCAATGTGATGAGGGCTACCGCCACATAGATGAGGGCGAAGGTCACCTGAAAGGTAATGCGGCGTTTCTCAAGACTTTGATATTCATTCACCGCCTCGCGAGTCTGGGCGAGATGATCAAGCACGCGCGCATCGACAAAGCGGGCAACATAGAGATAGGTGCCGTCAAAGGCCGACAGTTTGACAAGTGCCCTGATCTGGTTCTGCTCCCCTTCGGTGGAGAGAACAGCGCCGCCCTCGTCGGCAGCGGCAAACTGCTCAGGCGTCGGCAGGGTGACGTTGGGCGAGACCGGCGCCTTGGCCTCGGCAATGATCTTTCCTGAATTGTTGATCAGCAAAGCTGCCGGCAAGGATCGCAAAGCGGCCTGGGCGGTCAAAATCTGCTGGAAGCGTTGCGGATTTTCCCTCAGGAAGGCGGCGGCACGGTCAAGGTCATTTGCCATGGCCAGCACGTCGCCACGCAGCACGTGATCATGTTCGGTGAGATAGGCTTCGGCGACCTGCTGGGCGTTTGAAATGATGAGCTGGATGCGCTCGCTGAACCAGGTGTCGAGGCCGCGATTGAGCGTAACGGCGGCAAAGACGGCGACAATGATGGCCGGCATCACCGCCACAATGGCAAACATCGTGACCATGCGGGCATGGAGCTTGGCCCCTGCCCGGCCACTGACGCGCGCGGTGATGATGCGGAAAACACGCCAGAAGATAAGCGCAAAGAGCACCAGAACGATGCTCAGATTGGCGATCAGCAGCGTGAGAATGAGCAGGCGGCTTGGCGCAAAAGGTGTGAGCCCCGTCAGCAGCATATAGGTGAAGGACCCGAGGAAAATGGCCAGCAGCACCAGACCCAGGGCCAGCCCAGCCGAGAAGTTGCGGCGCTGGAGCAACGTCCAGAGCCTGGCCTCCCAATTTGGCGGCGTGTCCATGATGCCCGTCATGCCTGTTTCCCGAATGCGCCATTTTGTCTGGCGCAGGCTCCCCGACCGCTGTGGTCAATACGCAACGGCCCCCTACGATGCGGGCACATTGTGACCTGCTGAACGATACCGTTCAACAACAATGTTGCATGATTACATCAGTATAATGAATGCGGCGCGCAAATAAATTATCCAATAATATCAATTGGATAAGACTTCCATTCCGGCCAGCGCCTATTTCAGGCCACGAATGACCTGAATATCCAGCTCCCGAATCTTCTTGCGCAGGGTGTTGCGATTGATCCCCAGAAGATGCGCCGCCTTGATCTGGTTGCCGCGCGTGGCAGCCAGACTCATGCTGAAGAGCGGCTTTTCGACATCCCTCAGGATGCGGTCATAGAGGCCGGGGGGCGGCAAGTCATCGCCATGATTGGCAAAGAGGCGGTTGAGCGTGCGCTCGACAGAGGAGCCAAGTGGCTCATCCACGGCGACCTGTTCTGAGGGACGCCCGAAATCAGGCTCGGCGAGCTCGGCTTCGAGGATATTGGCGCCGATGGTTTCTTCCGTATAGAGAGCGGCGAGACGGCGCACGAGATTTTCCAGCTCGCGCACATTGCCCGGCCAGCGATAGCGCTTGAGGATTTCCATGCCGTCGGCATCGATGCTTTTGGGCGGCAGCCCTTCATCCTCGCCCTTGGCAAGGAAATGCCGGATGAGATCGGGGATATCTTCCGCGCGCTCGCGCAGCGGAGGCAGGCGGATCGGCACAACATTGAGCCGGAAATAGAGATCCTCGCGGAAAAGCCCCTGATTGATGAGCTGGCGCAGATCGCGATTGGTGGCGGCCACGATGCGCACATCAGTCTTGATGGGCGTGCGCCCGCCAACGGTCGTATATTCGCCCTGCTGCAGCACGCGCAGAAGGCGCGTCTGGGCCTCCATCGGCATGTCGCCAATCTCGTCCAGAAAGAGCGTACCGCCTTCGGCCTGTTCGAAGCGACCAGTGGCGCGCTGGCTGGCGCCGGTGAAGGCCCCCTTCTCATGGCCAAAGAGTTCACTCTCGATGAGTTCGCGCGGAATGGCGGCCATGTTGATCGGCACGAAGGGGCCGTTGCGACGGCGACCATAATCATGCAGCGCGCGGGCGACGAGTTCTTTCCCGGTGCCGGACTCACCGGAAATCATGACCGTGAGATCGGTCTGCATGAGACGGGCAAGAACGCGGTAGATGTCCTGCATGGCCGAGGAGCGGCCGATCAGCGGGATTTTGTCTTCGTCCTCGCCGGGACGGCGCGCAATGGCCGGTTCGCGCGGGGCGGTGAGCGCGCGGTCAACAACCCGGATCAGCTCATTCAGATCGAAGGGCTTGGGCAGATATTCATAGGCGCCGCGCTCGGCAGCGGTGATCGCCGTCTTGAGCGTGTTCTGCGCGCTCATCACGATGATGGGCAGATCGGGCCGCAGGCGCTTGATGCGCGGAATGAGATCAAAGGCATTTTCATCGGGCATCACAACGTCGGTGATGATGAGGTCGCCCTCGCCCTGACTGACCCAGCGCCACAGCGTTGCGGCATTGCCGGTTGCGCGCACGTCATAGCCCACACGTCCAAGTGCCTGATTGAGAACGGTCCGGATGGCCGCATCATCGTCAGCGAGAAGAATGGTTCCGCTCGGCATGTTAGACTCCTATTCCGTGTACTGCTTTTCGTCGGTCACTGTTGCCCCAGTATGCATGGGCAGGAGAACGCGAAAAATGGTCCGGCGCGGCTGGCTGTCACATTCAATGATGCCGCCATGATCGCCGATGATTTTTGCAACAAGCGCCAGGCCAAGGCCCGTGCCGCTGGATTTTGTGGTGACGAAGGGATCGAAAAGATGCGGCAACAGGTCGTGCGGCACACCCGGTCCGTTGTCGATGACGCAGATTTCAAGCGGCAGGCTGACGCGGTCGCGGCTGCCCGGCATGGTCAGGCGGACGCCGGGCCGATAGGCCGTGGTGAGCGTTATTTCGCCATCATGATCTTCAATCGCTTCGGCCGCATTCTTGACCAGATTGAGAAAGACCTGAATGAGCTGGTCCTTGTCGCCCAGAACGGCCGGCAGCGAGGGGTCATATTCCTCAAGGATCTTGATGCGCTTGGCAAAGCCTGTGAGCGCAAGCTGTTTCACATGGCCGAGCACAAGATGGATGTTCACCGGTACGCGAGGAATGGGCCGCTCGTCGGAAAAGACTTCCATGCGATCCACAAGCTGGCATATCCGGTCGGTCTCTTCGCAGATCAGCCGTGTAAGCGTCTTGTCCTCTTCATTGCTGGAAAGTTCCAGCAACTGGGCCGCACCACGAATGCCCGACAGCGGGTTCTTGATTTCATGGGCGAGAATGGCGGCCATGCCCGTGACGGAGCGGGCCGCGCCGCGATGGGTCAACTGACGGTCCATCTTCGCTGCCATGGTGCGCAGCTGGATGATCAGCAGAACATGCTCAGGCGACTCCGCCAGCGGTGTCACCTGAATATCGACGGAACGGTCACCCTGACGGGGCGTCCCGATCTCGACGCCATATTCATTGACCGAAACGCCGCGCGCAAAAACCTGCTCGATCAGTGTGAGGACCGGGCTGCCAAAGGCGACAAAATCATTGAGCAGATGACCGACAAGAATGGCGGCGCTGGCCTGGAAAAACTGCTGGGCGCTGTCATTCACATATTCAATATGCAGATGCTTATCCAGAATGATGACCGGATGCGGCATGGCATTGAGAACGATGGTGGCATCGGGCGGCGGACCCGCCTTTGTCTGGTTGAGCACTTGAACCATCAGGCAGCCTCTCTGGAAGGAGATGTGCGATTGGCCGCCGTCTGTTCGGCGGCATGCGCATAGAAACGCCCCAGACAGGTGATGACATCGGCGGGCTCCGTCATGCGGACAATCTCGCGCCGAGCCGCCATGGCTTCCTCGGGGAAGTGCTGCGAGGCTTCTTCCAGATACCATGCCAGATGCTTGCGGGCGGTCCGCAGACCAAGCGCCACGCCATAATGCGAGAGCAGGTCTTCATAATGGGCGCGCGCTATTTCCCCCTGCTCGGCCCATGACGGGGCAGGCTTTTCCTCGCCCGTCGCCAGAAAATGTGCGACCTGATCCAGAAACCAGGGACGCCCCTGTGCGCCCCGGCCAATCATCACGCCGTCGGCGCCGGAGGCGGCCAGCACGGCGCGGGCATCGGCAAAACTCACAATGTCGCCATTGGCGATGACAGGTATGGAGACCGCCTTTTTGACTTCCGAAATGAAATCCCAGTCCGCACGGCCCTTGTAGAACTGGCAGCGGGTTCGGCCATGGACGGTGACAAGCTGGACGCCGGCCGCCTCGGCCCGTCGGGCAAGCTCGGGCGCATTGCGGCTGTTATCGTCCCAGCCGGTGCGCATTTTGAGGGTCACGGGCAGGGAAACGGCGCCGACGGTCGCCTCGATCAGGCCCAGGGCGTGGTCCAGATCGCGCATCAGCGCCGAGCCGGACATGCCCGTGGTCACCTGTTTTGCCGGACAGCCCATATTAATGTCGATAATATCGGCGCCGGAGCCTTCAGCAATGCGGGCACCCTCGGCCATCCAATGGGCTTCGCGACCAGCCAGCTGGATGGAAAGTGGATAGACCTCGCCAACACCAGCGGCGCGGCGCACAACATCCTTGCGGGCCCGAACCAGTTCGTCGCTGGCGACCATCTCGGAGACGACAAGTCCAGCCCCCTGCTGCCAGACGGCGCGACGGGTCGGCAAATCCGTAACCCCCGCCATGGGCGCCAGAAAGACAGGATTTTCAATTTGATGGCGACCAAGGGAAATGGTCAATTTTTAGGCACCGAAAAAAGTTGCACAATGTTTGACCAATCTAACTTGCCAAAAGCGATACGGCAAGATGAAAGCGCTTCTAAACTGCCATTTATGCTTTTCCACCTTGCTAAGGATCGCCACCAGTGCGAAACGAAAAGACATGAAAACTGTCGCTCTCATCGTTGCGGCTGGTCGCGGCACCCGCGCCGGGCCGGGTGGCCCCAAGCAATATCGCCAGCTTTTGGGCCAATCTGTGCTGCATCGCAGCATGGCGGCCTTTGCCCAGCATGAGGGCATTCACCATATCCTACCCGTGATCCATGCCCAGGATTTGGACGCCTTTGCCGCCTGCTGCCATGACATCGAAAAGCGGCTTGAGCCGGTCATTGGCGGCGAAACGCGACAGGAATCGGTTCTGGCGGGACTTAGAGCGCTTCAGGAGCTCACCCCCGATCTGGTGCTTATTCATGACGGTGCCAGGCCACTGATCGATCAGGCGACCATCAGCCGGGTCATTGAGGCCCTGAAAAGCCATGAGGGTGCGGCTGCCGGCCTGCCCGTCAGCGACACCATCCGCGAGGTGACGGACGATCTTGCCGGCGCCACCGTACCGCGTGACAGGCTCTGGCGCGCCCAGACCCCGCAGGGCTTCCATTTTGCGCCGCTGCTGAAAGCCCACGAGGCAGAAAATGGCGCGAGCCACACCGATGACGTGTCCGTTGCCCAGAAGGCTGGTATGAAGGTGATGATGGTGATGGGGCATGAAGACAATATCAAGATCACAACAGCGGAAGATATTCAGCGTGCGGAGCGATATTTGAACGCCATGAGTGAGACACGCAGCGGATCAGGCTTCGACGTTCATCGCTTCGGACCCGGCGACCACATCATGCTGTGCGGAATCCGCGTGCCCCATGATCACGGGCTCGTCGGCCACTCAGATGCCGATGCCGGATTGCACGCGCTGACTGATGCGATACTGGGCGCGATTGGCGATGGCGATATAGGCCAGCATTTCCCGCCCAGCGATCCGCAATGGGCGGGCATGTCGTCGGATTTGTTTCTGGCCCATGCCATCAAGCTTGCCGCCCAAAAGAATGCGGTGCTTCTGCATGTCGATCTCACGATCATCTGCGAACACCCCAAGGTGGGGCCGCATCGCGAGGCCATGCGTCAACGCATTGCTGAAATCGCAGGGCTGGATGTGTCGCGGGTCAGCGTCAAGGCAACGACAACTGAGGGGCTGGGCTTTACCGGGCGCGGCGAAGGGCTTGCCGCCCAGGCGCTCGCCACCCTGCGGTTCAGTTGATCATGGCTTTTTTCAAACCCCTTCCCGGCGCCCTGCGCTTCAGCGACCCGATCGTGCTGATCTCGACATGGCTGGGCAGCGGATTGGTCGCACGCGCGCCGGGCACATGGGGCACGCTGGCCGCCCTGCCCTTTGCCTATGGCATCATGCTCGCGGGTGGCGCCGATCTTTTGAAGCTTGCCGCAATTGCCGTCTTTTTCGCCGGCGTATGGGCTGCGGGCAAATATGCCGTTGATAGCGGGCTTGATGACCCTTCCGAGGTGGTGATTGATGAAGTCGCGGCCATGTGGCTCGTGCTTGTCTATGCCCCCTTCACACTGACGGGATGGATCATTGCATTTGGCCTCTTCCGCTTCTTTGATATCGTCAAACCATGGCCCGTCAGCCTTGCCGATCAGAAACTTGTAGGCGGGTTCGGCATCATGGCCGACGACATTGTGGCCGCACTTTATGCCATTCTCGTTTTCTTTCTCTATCGCGCCTTCATAAGCGGAGCCTGACAGGATGAGCATCTTTCCAAAGCCACTTGTGCAGCGCGCCGAGCTGCTTCTTGATGATACCCGCAAGGCCAAACTCAAGATCGCGGTAGCGGAATCCTGCACGGGCGGATTGATCTCGGCGCTCTTCACCGAGATACCCGGCTCATCAGATGTCTTTGAGCGCGGATTTATTGTTTATTCCAATGATGCCAAGCGCGACATGCTGGGTGTGCCCGGCGATCTCATTGCGGATATGGGCGCGGTGAGCGAACCTGTCGCGCGCACCATGGCGGAAGGCGCGCTTAATCATTCGCGCGCACATCTCTCCGTTTCCGTCACCGGCGTGGCGGGACCGGGCGGCGGCACGCCGATGAAGCCTGTGGGCATGGTGCATTTCGGCGCGGCGCGGCGCGGGCGCAACATCACGCATGAAGTGCATGAATTCGGCCCGCTGGAGCGCGAGGAAATCCGGATGAAAAGCGTCGAGGTCGCCCTGATCCTGCTTGCCAGCATGATCTGAAGATTAGCTGCTGACTGTCGGGCCTGACAGGGTCGGATTCCCATAAAGCACTTCGGCGCGCTTGATGAAAGCCTCCATCATGCGCGTGAAGGCTTTTGAAAAAACGCCATTCATCATTTTCTGCAGGATCGCGCTGCGGAATTCAAAATCGAGAAAAAAATGCACGCGGCAACGATGATCGCCGAGCACTTCGAAGTGCCAGCGATTGGTCAGATGCTTGAACGGCCCCTTCACGAGGGCGACGCCAATTTCGCGCTGCTGATCGTCAAGCGACACACGACTGGTGAATTGTTCGCGGAACATCTTATAGGCAATCATCAGGTCGGCGAGCAGCACGTGTATGCCGTCGACCTCCTCGCGCCGCCTGACGCGCGCGCCGGAACACCAGGGCAGAAATTCCGGGTAGCGCTCCACATCGCCAACCATGGCGAACATGTCGGCGGCGGAGAAATCCACATCCCGGCTGTCGTGAATGCTCGGCATGGATCAGCTGCGCCGGGCGAGCTCAGCCGCACGTGCCTTGCGCAGCAGCTCAAAGTCGCTATCGGCGTGATAGGAGGAACGTGTCAGCGGGCTTGAGGAGACAAGCAGAAAGCCCTTGGCGCGTGCTGTCGTCTCATAGGATTTGAATTCATCCGGCTCGACAAAACGATCAATGGCAGCATGTTTGCGCGTCGGCTGGAGATACTGCCCGATGGTCAGAAAATCGATATGGGCCGAGCGCATGTCATCCATGACCTGCAGCACTTCCTCGCGCCCCTCGCCCAGACCGACCATGATGCCGGACTTGGTGAAGATGGAGGGATCGAGTTCCTTCACACGCTGCAACAGACGCAACGAATGGAAATAGCGCGCGCCGGGCCGAATGCTGAGATAGAGGCGCGGCACGGTTTCAAGATTGTGATTGAAGACATCAGGTCGCGCGGCGACGACTTTTTCAAGCGCGCCTTCCTTGCGCAGGAAATCCGGCGTCAGGATCTCGATGGTTGTTTCGGGCGAATGGGCACGGATGGCTTCTATCACCTCGACGAAATGCTGCGCGCCGCCATCCGCCAGATCATCGCGGTCAACCGAGGTGATGACGACATGGCGCAGGCCGAGCTTGGCAACGGCAATGGCGACATTTTCAGGTTCGTTAGGATCAAGCGCGCCAGGCAGGCCGGTTTTGACATTGCAGAAGGAGCAGGCGCGCGTGCAGGTGTCGCCCATGATCATCATGGTGGCGTGTTTCTGCGACCAGCATTCGCCGATATTGGGGCAGCCTGCCTCCTCGCACACCGTCACGAGATTGTTCTCGCGGACGATTTTCTTTGTCTCGGTATAGACCGGCGATCCGGGGGCCTTGACCCTGATCCAGCTCGGTTTGCGCAGCACCTCGGTGTCGGGCCGATGGGCCTTTTCGGGGTGGCGTGGACGGGGCTTTTCGCCTTCCACTTGCAGCTTGTCGATGATGGTGACCATGTCTTTTGCCAGATATCGCCTGATGTCTAATGCCTAACATGGATAGACGCTGCGTGGCTTTCAAGCAAGCGGTGGAAATGCGGCGAATTAGTCGAAATAATTCGTGTCTTTGAGCTCAAACATGCCTGTCATGATCTGCAAATCGCCGGAATCAGCCCTGACAACAAGATAAATGACTTCAAAGACGGCATGTTCCAGTTCCAGGCCCAGAAAACGGCCAACAAGGACCCGGGGCTGTCTGTTCTGCAGCATGTCATACAGGAATTCGATCTGTTCGGCAGCCATGCGCGCGCCGTAGCATTCCGACATGCGACGCCCATTGAGTTTGATACCCATGCGCTGTTCATTGGCTGCGCCGACGAGCCGATAGCGGAAGTCATGGTCGCCTTTGACAGGTTCAATGATGGTGATGCCGCCCATGACCTTGACGAGATCGACGGGGTTGATGTCGCGGCGATTTGCAATGCCCTGTTCATCGGCACGCGAAAGGACATAATTCCACAGAAAAATGTTGAGCGGATGGATGGGCGCGTCGACGGGACGGGCCTCATAATCGACCTCTACCTTTTTGCTGTCGTAGCCCAGATCACTCAGCATGAAATTCTCCATGCGCCAGACTAGGCCCCGATAAATTAAGAGAATATTACGTATAGCGAATTTGGCTCAGGCAAAACCCAGCCTTTTGCGCTGGCTTTCAGGCGCTTCGAGTTCAATGAGCGCGGCATCAAGTTTTTCCGCCATGATGGTTTCAAGCGCCGTACCGGCAAGATTCCTGGATTCTTCCGGGTCCGTTTCGATGTTATAGAGGTGATTGCCACCGAATTTGGTGAAGGCCCAATAGGGCAGCTTGTCGCCCTCGCTCCAGGGTTGATGGATCACGGGCACATTGCTGCCCGGCATGCGGTCCAGAAAGGCCCGGTCGTCGGGCAGCGGCAATTCCTGCTCACGCGAGAGAAAATGCGTCGGCATGGTCGACCAGCGATTGGAGAGCATGGAGAGCGGCGCGTTGTTGCCAACGGGTCCACGTGCATATTTATGCGTGCCATCGATGATGTGGACCTCACGTCCCCAGACGCCTGTGAGGAGCCAATCACGCACGGATGTGGCCTTGCCGGCCAATAATGGCAGAAGCGAGCGGCCATGAATGCGCTGGCGCGGCGTCACGCCGAACATGTCGGCCAGCGTGGCGTAGAGATCAACCGATGTTGTCAGCGCATCGCAGGTGTCGGGCGCCACATCCGGATGGGCGATCATCAACGGGATATGGCCCAGCGTTTCATAGACCGGCACACCGGGCTTGCCCCAGATGTCCTTTTCGCCGAGATAATGCCCATGATCCGTACAAAGAATGACAAGCGTATCCTTCCAGAGATCATGGGCGTCAAGCGCGTCCATGATCTTGCCAAACCAGTGGTCGATCATGGTGAGCTTGCCGCCATAACAGGCGCGGATCTGCCGGGCCTGTCTTTCGGTCAGGACGCCCTTCTCGATGGCACCCTGCATGTAAGGCGGCCAGATGAGATGGGCCCCTTCCCATTCCTTGTCATACATGGAGGCATAGGGTTCCGGCGTGTCGAAAGGTTCATGCGGGTCGAACTCATCGACGAAGAGAAAGAAGCGCTCATGCTGGCCGGCATTCTCCTCCAGCCATCTGGCCGCCGCGCCCATGGTGCGCGGCCCCGGAAAATCTGCTTCGGTTTTGAAATAGCCGCGCGAGTCATCATACGGCATGTGCTTGCGCATGAAATTTGGCGCCCCGGCCCAGCTCGGGTCCGGTCTTGTTTTCCAGGGGTCGCCTTCATGGCCACGCTGATAGTCCCAGGCGGTGAAATCAATGTGATAATTTTCGCCGCCCGATTCAAACAGATGCGGGTGATCTGAAATCAGTTGCGTGACGACACCGGCCTTGCGCAGCTCATAGGTGATGGCGTCTTCCCAAATCTCAATCGACCCCCATGGCCGCCAGAGAAAATCCCAGGCGCCGCAGAGAATATCGTGGCGGGCGGGCATGCAGGGCAGCGAACCCGTGAAATGCCTGGTGAAGCGCGTTGAGCGTGTCGCAAAGCGATCCATATGGGGCGTGGCAAATTCATCGCCCCCATAGGCCCCCAGCATGTGCCGGTTGAGACTGTCGAGCAGAATGACGACCGCGTTTTTCGGCCCCGCGCCGGTCGGCGTCTGCCCGGTCTCCGTCATGTGCCGCTTTTGGCGGCTGCCTCGGCGGCAGCGGCTTCCTTGGCCCGACGACGCCCCTGCGCCCAGAGATTGAGCGACTCCACGCCGATGGAAAAGGCCACGGCAAAGTAGAGATAGGCTTTGGGAATGTGGAAATGCATGGCATCGGCCACCAGCGACACACCGATGAGGATGAGGAAGCTGAGCGCCAGCATCTTCACGGTCGGGTGACGATCCACAAAGGCCGACACGGACTCGGCGGCAAAGATCATGACGAAGACAGCAGCCAGCACGGCTGTTGCCATGATCTCGAAATGATCGGACATGCCCACGGCGGTCATCACCGTGTCGAGCGAGAAAACAATGTCGATGATGGCGATCTGCGCGACAACGGACCAGACCGACGGCATCTTGGACTCATCGATTTCATGGCCGTGATCGCTTCCCTCCACCGCGTGGTGAATTTCGGTGGTTGATTTGGCGATCAGGAAAAGGCCGCCGACCATGAGAATGATGTCGCGCCAGGAGAAATCAAAATCCAGCACGGAGATGATTGGCTCGCTCAGCGTGACAACCCAGGCTACCGACCCGAGAAGGCCAAGACGGGTGACAAGGGCGGCGATGAGACCCAGCCGGCGTCCCATCTTCTGCTGATGCCTGGGTAGGCGCGAGGCAAGGATGGACAGAAAAATCAGGTTGTCGACACCCAGAACAATCTCAAGGACTGTCAGGGTCAGGAGGCTCGCCCAATTCCCCGGGTCGGAGAAGATCTCAATCATGTTTACCGGCTAGAAGTTCAAAGCCTGATCATAGGCATCCAGAACCGATTCATGCATCATTTCACTAAGTGTGGGATGCGGGAACACGGCGTGCATAAGGTCAGCTTCTGTTGTTTCCAATGTTCTAGCGACCGTATAGCCCTGAATGAGTTCTGTCACCTCTGCACCGATCATATGGGCGCCAAGAAGTTCCCCGGTTTTCTCGTCAAAGACGGTTTTGATGAGGCCTTCGACTTCACCCAGCGCAATGGCCTTGCCATTGGCTCTATAGGGCGCCCTGCCCACCTTGACCTTATAACCGGCTTCGCGGGCCTTTGCTTCTGTCAGCCCGACGCTGGCAACCTGCGGATTGGCGTAGGTGCAGCCGGGTATTTTGCTGGTATCGAGGGGGTGGAGACCTTTGGTTCCGGCGATACGCTCAGCGGCAATGACGCCCTCGTGGCTGGCCTTGTGGGCCAGCCAGGGCGCGCCGACGAGATCGCCAATGGCGTAAATGCCCTTGACGCCTGTTTCCAGCCATTCATTGACGACGACATGACCGCGCTCAACCTTGATTCCCAGGGCCTCAAGACCGAGATTTTCAACATTGCCCGTAATGCCGACGGCCGAAATCACCCGATCCACGGTTAAGGTCTCGGTTTTGCCTTCCGGGCCTTCCAGCGTGGCGGTGACACTGTCCTTGCCCTTGTCGAGCTTGGTGACTTTGGTCTGGGTGCGGATGGCCATGCCCTGCTTCTTGAATGACTTAGCCGCAAGCTCGGATATTTCGGCATCTTCCACCGGCAGCACGCGGTCCATCACCTCGACGATGGTGACCTCAGCGCCAAAGGCATGGAAGAAGCTCGCAAACTCGACGCCAATCGCGCCCGAGCCAATGACAAGCAGCGATTTGGGGATGGCCTTGGGCACCATGGCCTCGCGATAGGTCCAGATGAGCTCGCCATCCGGCTCGATGCCGGGCAGCGTGCGGGCGCGGGCGCCGGTGGCGAGGATGATGTTCTTCGCCGCGATCTCCTGCTTGTCACCGGATGCCAGTTCGACGCTGACGACTCCCGGCGCCTTGAGCTTGCCGAGGCCGTCAATGACGTCGACCTTGTTTTTCTTCATCAGGAATTTGACGCCCCCCGACAGCGTGCCCGCCACCTTGCGTGACCGCTTGACGATGGCGTCGGCATCAAAGGCGATGCCTTCGGCCTTGAGACCGAATTCCTCTGCCCGTCCCATCAGGTGGTAGACCTCGGCTGACCGCAGCAGCGCCTTGGTGGGGATGCAGCCCCAGTTGAGGCAGATGCCACCGAGATTTTCACGCTCGATGATGGCCGTCTTCATGCCGAGCTGGGCGCAGCGCACCGCGGCAATATAACCGCCAGGGCCCGAGCCGATAATCACAACGTCGTAGCTTGCAGCTGTCATTTGTTTTCGCCTTTCGCTGAAACCGGACGCGCTCACATGAGCATGGAGGGGGGATATTCCACATAGGCCTTGAAGGCCTGCAGGAACTGCGCACCAAGCGCCCCGTCAATGGCGCGGTGATCGCATGACATGGTGACCGTCATGACATTGGCGACTTCAAGCTTGCCATCGCGCACGACCGGCCGCTCCTCCCCTTTGCCGACAGCCATGATGGCGGCCTGAGGCGGGTTGATGACAGCCGTGAACTGCTTGACACCGAACATGCCGAGATTGGAAATGGAGAAGCTGCCGCCCTCATATTCGGAAGGCTTGAGTTTCTTGTTGCGGGCGCGCTCGGCGAGCGACTTGGCCTCGGATGAAATTTCAGCAAGTCCCTTCTTGTGCGCATCCTTGATGATGGGCGTGATGAGCCCGCCATCAATGGCAACAGCAATGCCTATGTCGGCAGCTTTGTGTTTGAGAAGCGCGGTACCTGCAAAACTCACATTGGCGTCCGGCACTTTCATCAGCGCAAGCGCGGAGGCGCGGATGAGGAAGTCATTGACCGACAGCTTGACGCCGTCCGGCCCTGCCTGCTCGTTCAACTTCTTGCGCACGCGGAGAAGCTCATCCAGTTCACAATCAATCGTGAGATAGAAATGCGGGATCTCCTGCATGGCCTGAGTCAGGCGGCGGGCAATGGTCTTGCGCATGCCGTCGAGCGGCACTTCCTCATAGGAGTCGGCGGCATAAAAAGCACGCGGATCGACGGCGGGCATCGCGGCGCCCGCTGTCGCGCCTGATGCGGCTGATTTCGCCGCCCCCGGTTTTGCGCTTTCCACATCTGCCTTGACAATGCGGCCGCGCGGACCGGAACCGCTCAATGCCGTGAGATCAATGCCCTTGTCGGCGGCGATACGGCGCGCCAGCGGCGAGGCAAAGATGCGGCCCTCTGTTCCCTTCACCTGCGCGCCATTTTCATGGCTCGCTTTCCTTTCCCCAGCGGGGCTCGGAGATGGCTTGGCATGGCCTAAACCCTCTCCCGCCTCGGGAGAGGGTTTGGGTGAGGGGCTTTTTGCGACCGGTGCCGCCTTGGGCGCCGGCACATCATCGGCGGATTCACCATCCTCAAGCAGGATGGCAATGACCTGATTGACCGGCACGCCTTCGGTGCCCTCGCCGACAAGAATTTTGCCAATGCGGCCTTCGTCAACCGCTTCGACTTCCATCGTTGCCTTGTCGGTTTCAATCTCGGCGATCACGTCGCCAGACTTTACTTCATCGCCCTCCTTCACCAGCCATTTGGCAAGTGTGCCTTCTTCCATGGTGGGCGACAGCGCGGGCATCAGGATTTCTGTGGACATGTTGCCTCTCCTTAGCGGTAGCAGACGGTTTTCACCGCCTCTACCACTTCATCGGCATTGGGAAGGGCCAGCTTTTCCAGATTGGCCGCGTAAGGCATGGGCACATCTTTCTGGGTGACGCGCAGGATGGGCGCATCGAGCCAGTCAAAGGCTTCGGCCTGCACACGCGCGGCAATTTCGGCCCCGATGCCACAGGCCGGCCAAGTCTCCTCGACCGTGACCAGACGGTTCGTCTTTTTGACCGAGGTGATGATGGTTTCAATATCGAGCGGGCGAATGGTGCGAAGGTCGATCAGCTCGGCATGAATGCCATCTGCTTCGAGCGCGGCCATCGCGTCCAGACAATAAGTGAGGCCGTGGCTGTAGGAGACGAGCGTGACATCGCTGCCTTCCTTCATGACATTCGCCTTGCCGATGGGCAGCACATAGTCATCCAGTTTCGGCACGTCGAAGGACTTGCCGTAGAGCACTTCATTTTCGAGGAAAATGACGGGATTGGGATTGCGGATCGCCGCCTTCAGCAAGCCCTTGGCATCTGCCGCCGAATAGGGGGCGATCACAATGAGGCCGGGAATATGGGCATACCAGGAGGCATAGTCCTGGCTGTGCTGGGCGCCGACGCGCGAGGCCGGACCGTTGGGTCCGCGAAAAACAATCGGCGCGCTCATCTGGCCGCCGGACATGTAACGCGTCTTGGCAGCGGAATTGATGATCTGATCAATTGCCTGCATGGCGAAGTTGAAGGTCATGAATTCCACAATGGGGCGCAAACCACTCATAGCCGCGCCGACACCAAGTCCGGCAAAACCGTGTTCAGTGATGGGGGTATCAACCACACGGCGATCACCGAACTCGGCAAGCAGGCCCTGCGTGACCTTGTAGGCGCCTTCATATTGTGCGACTTCCTCACCCATGACGAAGACACGATCATCGCTGCGCATCTCCTCGGCCATGGCATCGCGAAGGGCCTCGCGCACCGTCATCGACACAAATTCGGTGCCTTCCGGAATGGAGGGAGGGGCAAGCGTCTTGACGGGCTCAGGAGCCGGCGCGGCGTCTGCTTTGGCTGCAGCAGGTGCGTTATCTTTCTTTGGCTCATCTTTCGCCGGGGTCGGCGCAGGCTCCGCCCCGCCCTCGCCCGAGATGAGCGCGATGACATCGTTCACCTTGACGTTTTCCGTACCGGCGGGCACGAGCAGTTCTTCAACGGTGCCTTCGTCAACGGCTTCGACTTCCATCGTTGCCTTGTCGGTTTCAATCTCGGCGATCACATCGCCGGACTTCACCTCGTCGCCAACCTTGACCATCCATTTGGCGAGCGTGCCTTCTTCCATGGTAGGTGACAGCGCGGGCATCAGAATCTTGATCGACATGTGCTCAGCCCTCCACGCTTGCGAGGACATCTGTCCAGAGCTCGGATGGATCGGGTTCGGGACTTGATTGTGCAAATTCGGCTGCATCCGCGACGATGGCGCGAATTTCCTTGTCGATGCTTTTCAGATCATCCTCGCTGGCGATCTTGCCTTCGAGCAGGCGGACGCGCACCTGTTCGATCGGATCATGTTCCTGCCGCATCTTGTTGACTTCTTCCTTGGCGCGATATTTGGCGGGGTCCGACATGGAATGGCCGCGATAGCGATAGGTTTTCATTTCGAGGATATAGGGCCCTTTGCCTGAGCGGCAGAATTCGACGGCCTCTTCGCCAGCGGCGCGCACGGCACGCACATCCATGCCATCGACCTGGGCGCCGGGAATGTTGAAGCTGTCGCCACGTTTGGAGAGATTGGTCATGGCCGAGGCACGCGCGATGCTGGTGCCCATGGCATATTGATTGTTCTCGATCACATAGATGACCGGCAGCTGCCAGAGCTCGGCCATGTTGAAGCTTTCATAGACCTGGCCCTGATTGGCCGCGCCGTCGCCGAAATAGGCCAGACACACGCGATCATTGCCGCGATATTTGTTGGAGAAGGCAAGCCCCGTCCCGAGCGGCACCTGCGCGCCGACAATGCCATGACCGCCATAGAAATGCTTGTCGGTGCTGAACATGTGCATCGACCCGCCCTTGCCGCGCGAATAGCCCCCTTCGCGTCCGGTCAGTTCTGACATGACGCCCTTGGGGTCCATGCCGCAAGCGAGCATGTGGCCGTGATCGCGATAGCCCGTGATGACCTGATCACCCTCGCCTATCGCCCCCTGCATGCCGACCACAACGGCTTCCTGCCCGATATAGAGATGACAAAAACCACCAATCAGCCCCATGCCGTACATCTGGCCTGCCTTTTCCTCAAAGCGCCGGATGAGCAGCATGTCGCGATAGGCCTGCATCTCTTCTTCCGGCGTGAAGTCTGCCGACGATTTTGATTTGGCCGCGCGACCGCTGGCGGCCTTGCCCGTCGATTTGGACGCGGCGGCCTTCGCAGAGGGTTTTGCGGTGCTTTTGGGGGAGGATTTGCTGCTTGCCATGTTCCTGCTTGCCATTGAATGACGGGGGTCGAAGCCTGATCATGCAACCAGAGCGTCAACAGGTCGATAATGACCTTTATTGACCCTATCAGGAACAGGTAAAGGTTTGATATCAATGGCAAAATAGATAATTAACTGAAATTCAGTTAAACAGCCCCGCAATCAGCCTCTTAACGCGCATCTTACGGCTTGGGAGCGGGCTTATTTTCATCATGGAAGATGACAATGTCGTCCGGATTGGCAAAACCAAGGGCTGCACGGGCCCGTTCGTCGAGCAAATCGGGATCGAGGCTTTCCGGCCGCAGCAGGGCAACCTGACGATCCAGTCGGGTGCGTGTCTCATGGACCTGCGCATATTGCTGCTCAAGCGTGTCGACGCGGTTCTGAAGGCTGAGCCAGGCGATAAAGCCATGGCGACCATAAACGGCATGATAGGCAAAATAGCCGATCACGATCATGCAGATGAGCGGCAGCAGCGCATTGCGCAGGCGCATCGGCTCAGAAGTGCGAATCAATCCATAAGTGTCCATAGACGCTAGAGAATCACAGAGTGATTCGCCGGGTCAAGCAGGATCGTCAGTGGCGCTTGAGAATGCTGCGTCCGGCATAGCCGGCGCTTGATCCGAGCGCCTCTTCGATGCGCAGAAGCTGATTATATTTGGCCAGACGATCCGAACGTGCCAGCGATCCGGTCTTGATCTGACCGCAATTTGTGGCGACCGCGAGATCGGCGATGGTGGCGTCTTCGGTCTCGCCGGAGCGGTGCGACATGACGGCGGTGTAGCTTGCCTTATGCGCCATTTCGACGGATTCAAGCGTCTCGGTGAGCGTGCCGATCTGATTGACCTTCACGAGAATCGAATTGGCGACGCCCTTGCTGATGCCATCGGCCAGGCGCATCTTGTTGGTGACGAAGAGATCATCGCCCACGAGTTGCACCTTGTCACCGATTGCATCCGTGAGGGCCTTCCAGCCGTCCCAGTCATCCTCGGCCATGCCGTCTTCGATGGAAATGATGGGATAGGCATCCACAAGCTTTGCCCAGTAATCGACCATGGCTGCGGCATCGAGCTTGATGCCCTCACCCGCCAGATCATAGACGCCGTTCTTGTAGAACTCCGTCGAGGCGGCATCGAGCGCCAGATAGATATCCTTGCCCGGCTTGAAGCCCGCTTTCTCAATTGCCTTCATGACGAAGCCAAGCGCGGCATCGGTCGAGGCCAGATTAGGGGCAAAGCCACCTTCATCGCCCACATTGGTGTTGTGGCCAGCGGCCTTCAGTTCTGCCTTGAGCGTGTGGAACACCTCCGCGCCCATGCGCAGGCCTTCGGCGAAGTTTTCAGCCGCCACCGGCATGATCATGAATTCCTGGATGTCGATGGGATTGTCGGCATGTTCGCCGCCATTGACGATATTCATCATGGGCACAGGCAGGATGCGCGCCGAGGGGCCTCCAAGATAGCGAAAGAGCGGCTGGCCCAGCGAAATGGCCTCGGCCTTGGCGATGGCAAGCGACACGCCGAGAATGGCGTTGGCACCGAGGCGGGACTTGTTCGTCGTGCCGTCGAGATCGATCATCATGCGGTCGATCTGGATCTGCTCGGCCGCATCCATGCCGCTGATGGCATCCAATATCTCGCCATTGACCGCTTCAACGGCCTTGAGCACGCCCTTGCCCTTGTAGCGGGCTTCGCCGTCGCGCAGCTCCACGGCCTCGTGAGCGCCTGTGGAAGCGCCGGACGGCACAGCCGCGCGCCCAAGCGAGCCATCCTCCAGCAGCACATCGACTTCGACAGTGGGATTGCCCCGGCTATCGAGAATTTCGCGACCGATAATGTCGATGATTGCCGCCATGACGCTGCACTCCGCTAATGAATTTCAGTTTGTTTGGGGCTTACATAGCGGAGTGAACGCCCGAGCGGAAGTGCGAAATGCACCATCGCTGCGGGTTCGTTTCAATCAGCCAGGTTATTGGCTGGCGGCCATTTTCAGGGCAACTTTATAGTCTGGCGCCTCGGGTGACTCGCGCAGGAGCCAGCTCCGATGCGCCAGAATATACTGGCGCTGTGCCTCAATTGTCGCGCGTCCGATTCCGATCGAAAAGCGTTCACCTGCCGTCAGGGGTCCATGAGGGGCTTCGGCTTCTTTCCGATCAATTTTTTCGAGTATCAGCTCGAATTCCTTCAAGCGATTATCGATCAACTCCTCAACGCGCGATCGCGGCAAAAAGGACGCGAAGATCAGAATGAAGAGAAATTCAGACCGAAGTGAGTGGCGCGGCTCGGCTTCCATCAGCGCCTTGATACAGGCAGCGCGCCCCTCCGGCGTGATGGCGTAAACCTTCTTGTTCGGCCGGTTGTCCTGTTCGATCTTTTCGAATGTGACAAGGCCTTCCGCCGCCAATTCATTGAGCGCCGGATAGAGGTTTGAAAGGCTCACATCAAGTATCTGTGAGACCTCATTGGCCAGAATTTTCTTGATGTCATAACCGGTGGCTGGCTCGCGCATCAAGACGCTGAGCAGCAATTCCTTTGTGTTCAACCCGAACCCTCCCCCGAAGACGGATAACCACGAAATGTCAAATTTTGCAGGTGCCTCCCGAGCCCCTGATCGTCTTTAAGTCCCTCAAGTTGTTCAACTTACCTTGTAAGCCCGAACTCTTCTGATCCTGCTCCACCAGCACCAGAAACACTCAATTTGCCATTTTAAACAGAGTTGTGCCGGATTGAAATACATATGTGACATTAGGCTGATTTTATCCTGGCTGTCACGGCAAACCCCAGACAACAAAAAACCCGGCGACATTGCTGTCGCCGGGCTGATTGTCTTGGACTGCGATCAGAACGAGTAAGAGATGTTCAGTGATGCGTAGTCCAGATCGGTCGCGCTGTTGTACTTCGTGGAACCGAAGAAGTTCGTGTAGCTGATGCCACCTCTCCAGGACTGATAAGAACCATTCAGAGAGAGAGCGATCGACTTGCGGTTTTCACGATAGTTCGAGTAAGGCGCCGGGCTGTTACCATGAACGTCATGGCTGAAAGCAACCGTTGGCGACAGCGTGATCGGTGTACCGAACACGTTGTTGTACTGAAGAACGCCCAGGAGGTTGTAGCCCCATGAGAAGTTATCAGGACGGCAACCGGTGCGCGAAGCAAGCGACAGGAAGCCACCGAGCGGCAGGTCTGTACCGGTGGTGCAGACATTGCCCCAACGAAGTGTTGCACCCGAATTGCTCGGCGCGTCAGGTGCGTACATGGCACCGAACTCCGTCACGAGGATGCCGAGATCGGCACCTGTGAACCCGATGAGGGGGTTGGAGTTGGAATAGGTCGCCGTTGTACCGACCTGGGCTGTGACGAGCTTGGTGTCAACATAGCCCTTGATGTCGCGGGACTGAGAACCTGTACCCATGGTACCGCAAGAGGTGCCATAGGTATCAGGATTGGCCAGACCCGTCGCGCCGGGGATCAAGGCATTATACGAGGTAGGTCCAAGCAGCTGCTGGAACACGCAACCCGAGTTCAGAGCAGCGATCGTCAGCTGGTCTGTATCAAGCTGCACTGGTGCGTTCGGACGATAAGTTGCTTCGCCCTGCACACCCCATGTGCCGATTGTCGTGTTGAAGCTGAAGCCAGCCATCTTGATGTCTTCCGGATATTCCAGATAGAAACCGAGAGAAGGGTCATTCAGGTTCGCGGCAAACAGGATTTCCGAACCGTCTGTCAGCAGCGTTGTGCCGGCTGCAGGCTGAGCGGACTGTTCAGCAACGAGCGCGCAGTTGATGATCATTGAAGCAATGATCGAGTTAGGGTTCACAACGGCTGCGAAGCCCATGGCAGCGGAAATATCCGCACCTTCAATACCACCTGCAAAAATGTTCGCGCCGCCATTTGGTGATGGAACCACCAGATGATCGGCTGGTGTTGTGTTGGCATAATAGGCCTCGGCAACAGCAAGACCCGCTGCATAAAGACCATTGCTGTCATTGCCTACCGTCTGGTTCAGCACTGCGAACTGCTGCGGAGTCAGACCAATCGGCGCGCCATAGACTGCGTTTGTCGTCGGGTCCTGCCCAAGATTTGCAAGGCCGTTACCGATGTTACAGCCCTGGTAAGGCAGACCGCGTGTGGTGCCGCTTGACGTCGGACCTGTTGCAAGCTGCGTGGTGAAGTCTGCCTGTGACGGATCGACGCGAACACGTTCGCTGGCGATTGGCAGACGTGAGTGATAATTCATGAAGTAGAAACCGAACTCGGTATTGTTGAGTTCAGCGGAGTACCACTTCAGAGCGACGCCCCACTGGCCGGAATCACGGGCTTCGCGATCCTGGTCACGTGTCACGACGCTGGTGTCGCCATAGGCAAGACGAAGGGCTTCTGTGTTGCCCACTGGCCAGCCGCCGAGGCCTGCGATTGTGTTGTTGTAGAAAGAGTAGTCAAGGCTGTCGCCAAAACCACCCGTACCACCCGTACCATTATAGGCCGAGCAGTCGCGCAGCGAACCATAGGCTGTTGCCGCACCGAGGTAGGCCGCCGAGAACGCCGACGACACTGCTGTTGGTGTCGAGCAGTTACGCATGATGTTGCCGCCGGGACCACCGGTCAGGAATGACTGGCCGAGCTCGTTACCACCGACGCCGCTCATGACTGCGGCAACGTCCGAACCGGCAAATGGTGTGCCAGCGCGGTCGAGATCATATGTGGACCATTTGAGCTGGTAGAAAGCTTCCAGCGACATGTCGAATGGCAGGCCGAAAGAGGCATCCAAAGCCCAGACAGGTGTCAGGAAGTCTTTCACTTCTGAACCGGGGCGACGGAAGGAAGCAACGTCAACCGGGTTCACGGCATTGATGCCGTTCTGGATGAAGGTGCTTTCACCCCAGTTGATAACCTGCTTACCGGCACGGAAGCTGACCGGGAAATCCATGACGGTGTAATTGGCACTGGCATAGAAGTCCAAGAGCTTGACGTTGCGCGCCGTATCGGCTTCGCCCTGCACGAGGTCAGAACGGGCATAGCTGCCGTCATTGGCAAGCACGGCGTCATAATAGGAGTTCAGACGGGCGAAGAATGTGTAGTTCGACCATTTGACCTGAAGATCGTTGAGCATCTTCACAGGTGCGCCGGTCAGATCGCCATTGTCGAAGTTCAGACGACCGTCATCCGTGTTGATCGAACCATTGAGTGATGTTGGTGCCTGAATCACATGCAGCGGGATGAAGGTGCCGCCATTGGTCGGGATCAGCGGCACATTGATATCGGCCGAGCTGGTTGCCTGAAGCGGACCGCCATTGGATGTCGGCAGCAGTCTGGTTTCCGTATCTGCCGAGCGAATAGATGCGCCCGCTGAGATGGTGGTATCGAAGAAGACTTGTACTTCCCCGAAATTATATTCAACCGCCTGGGCGGTGCCGGCTGTTACTGCCAATACTGCTGAAACAGCAGTACCAAGCAGCGCCGCGCGCATACTTACTCTTGGCATTGAGATCCTCCACGATCTTTTACTTCACTTATATTTGCAGCTGGATCGGGAGGTGTTTTCGCGCGATGTGCGACTGTTACCCCCCGGCCAGTCAGCATCCCTCAACGCATAGACCACAGCTTGGCGCCTTTTAAGTCAAGGCTAACCATGTGAAAGGCTTGGGAGAATTCGCTATTTGCTTTTTCGGAACGACATTTTTGTCACTGTCGGACGGGCCGCGATACGGACTGGAAGTTGCCATAACCACGGTCAAAACGATGTTGCATTGCGATATTTTTCTACTTTGTGACTAAATGTCATTACTTGTCCCTTGGAAATGAGTATTTGATATATATATTTTTTAATTATATTTTCAGCTTCCGTCTGAGAGTCGCGCGTTCTTATTTGATCTTGAAAAAACTGTCGCCAGTCGCAGCGTTTGATGCGACGACCGCCATCTCCATTCGAGCAGACCCTGTCTCGCTTCCTCTCCTGTTTGGCTGTTTTCTGCCTGTTATTTTCTTCTCGAAAACATGACAATTCGTCACTGTCTTTCGGGCGACAAAATACGTGTCATTTACGTCTCACATTTGTACTAACCCGTTCCGTAACAGGTGTTTTGTACCTATAATACTTTTTGTTATTTTCTTTTTGGGTTAGAAGAATCTCTCCTGAATCACGAGCATTGGGAAACTGCTCATGACAATCCGTACTTTGCGCTGCAGCATTTATTCGCTGCGGGGCACATGGAAACAGGACAAGGATGGGTGGCTTGGGGGGTGAGCCAGACCATATCCAAAAAGTGACACCCCCCTGACGCTGGACAGCCCAGCTAATTATTGAGGGGAGACTCTGACATGCCCGTTTCGGCAAATTCACGATTCGCGATCCGCGACAGGGCTGGGAGGGCATTGCGCCGATCCCTGTTCGGTTCTGCGGCACTTTTGGCCGTATTTGCGGCCTCAAATGGCGCACAGGCCGCCACGATCGACCTCGGCGAGGCGCAGATCCAGATCGACACAACTGTTTCGGTGGGCGCCAGCATCCGCGCCAGCGAACGCGACTGCAATCACGTCGCCGTTGCGAGCAATAATGGCTGCACACCGACCGGCAACAAGGCCACAGGCACGAACAGCGATGACGGCAACCGCAATTTCGACGCTGGCGACCTGACTCAGGCCACCGCAAAGATCACAAGCGACATTCAGGGTACGTGGGAAAATTACGGTTTCTTCCTCCGTCCGACCGCATTTTACGACTATGTCTATACCAAGAACGACATGGAAGCCCGCAAGCTGACGACAACAGCGCAGGATGCGCTGGCCCATGACGTTTCCATTCTGGACGCCTTTGTTTACGGCAACTGGGATGTCGCCGGCCACTACACAACAGTGCGCTTCGGCAAACAGGTTCTGAACTGGGGTGAAAGCCTTTTCATTCAGGGCGGCATCAACCAGTTCCAGGCTGTGGATGTGAGCCGTCTGCGTACACCGGGTTCGGAACTGAAGGAAGCGCTGACACCGATGCCGATGCTCTATGTATCGACGACGCTGACCGGCAATCTCACGGTTGAAGCCTTCTGGCAATTCGCCTATGAGCAGACCCAGATTGATCCCTCAGGCTCCTATTGGAGCACGACGGATATTGCTGGCAAGGGAGCGACTCCTGCTCTCTCAGGTGTTGCTGCCGGCTTCGATGATTACACCTACGCCATCGCCCCTGGCGATATTGCCAGCCTGCTCGGCGGCGCGCCTGTTCCGATCGCCATTCGCCGTACAGCGGATGAAGGCCAGAACAGCACGAACCAGTTTGGCCTTGCCGCCCACTACTATGCCGACAATATCGGCACGGGTACGGATTTCGGCCTCTATTATGTCCGCTACTCGAGCCGTTTGCCCTATCTCTCGTTCCGCAATTCAGGCGCTGATTTCGCAACATCCTGCGGCACAGTCGCTGCGGCGACGGCAGGCGCTGCCACTTGCGGTGCGGGTACAGGTTATAACGGCGTTTCTGCTGCCTTCGCTTACTCGGCAAATCAGAGCACCTATTACTACCAGTTCCCCGGCAGCATCGACACGGTCGGTGCGAGCTTCTCGACCACGATTGGCGGCACGGCTGTGTCGGGTGAAGCCACCTACACGCCCAACATGCCTTTCGCTGTTGAAAGCACGCAGCAGAATGCTTCCCAGATCGACGGTCTGGGTGCCTCTGCCCTGCTCTGCGGCGGTCGTTGCTCGGATGCTGATCTCAGCACCCCCGGCGTCTATGGAGCTACACAGGCAATCGTCTACCTGAATGCGGTTCAGGGCCAGGTCGGGACAATCACAAGCTTCACCGCTTCTGATCCCCTGATGTCGATTGTCAATGCCGACAGCGGCGCCTTCATCTTCAATGCAGGTATGGTCTATGTGCCGGATGCCAACACCTACCCGCTGGAACGTGCCGGTCTTGAAGCCGGTCTGCCATCGGGTGGTGCCGGCCTTCTCGCCAATGGCGTGACGGATGTTCAGTATGCAACAAAGCTTTCAACGGGTTATCAGGCCGTGCTTCAGGCGAGCTACAACAACCCGATGAATCTGCCCATCACGCTGACACCCAGCATCTCGTTCCGTCATGACGTCTGGGGTTATTCCCCCGGCCCGATCACGGCGAACTTCCAGGAGGGCGTCAAAGTCATCACGCTTGGTGTGGGCGCTGAATATCAGAGCTTCCGGGCCAATATCAGCTACACCAATTATTTCGGTGGTGGCTTCAGCAACCAGCTTTCGGACCGCGATTTTGCATCCGCCAGCATCAGCTACGCCTTCTGATCGCGTCGTTTAGCTGAACATTGCTTCGGGCGGACCTTCGGGCCCGCCCGCCTCTTCCGCCCCGGACTGGCTCCATGCCTTCCGGGGCGGTTTCATTTCAGGATCACTGGTCAGGATCGCTTGACGCGACCCTTTGCCTCCTGTTCAAACAGGCTCGAACCGGAGCTTATGACCGACATGCCGACCGACACCAACATCACCGCCGCCAAAGCGCTTGTCCTGTTCTCAGGCGGCCAGGACTCGACCGTATGCCTTGCCTGGGCCCTGTCGCGCTATGGCGAAGTGGAAACGGTCGGCTTTGACTATGGTCAGGCCCATCACATCGAGCTTGAATGCCGCGACAAGGTCCGCGAGGGGCTGATTGCCCTCAACCCCGCCTGGGCTGAAAAGCTCGGGCCCGACCACATGATCGCCATGCCGGAACTCGGCGCGATCAGCGATACGGCGCTGACCCGGGATGTCGCCATTGAAATGGGCGAAAACGGTCTGCCAACGACCTTTGTGCCGGGCCGCAATCTCCTGTTCTTTACCTATGCGGCCGCGCTGGGCTATCGGCGGGGCGCCGGTGTGCTGGTCGGCGGCATGTGCGAAACCGACTATTCGGGCTATCCCGACTGCCGCAATGACACGCTTCAGACCCTTGCCACGGCCATTACATTTGGCATGGATCGCGGTTTCAGCATCGAGACGCCCTTGATGTGGATCGACAAGGCCGCCACATGGGTGTTGGCGGAAGAGCTGGGCGGTGCGGCACTGGTCGATCTGATTATCAGGGAGACCCATAGCTGCTATCGCGGTGATCGCAGCCATTTTCATGACTGGGGCTATGGTTGCGGGAGCTGCCCGGCCTGCGAATTGCGCGCCGGGGGCTATGAGCGCTACAAAGCGGGTTCACTGCCCCGAAAGGCCTGAACGTCGATGTATTCGGTGAAGGAAATTTTCTACACGCTGCAGGGAGAAGGCGCCAATGCCGGTCGCCCGGCCGTGTTCTGCCGCTTTGCCGGCTGCAATCTGTGGTCAGGTCGTGAGCAGGATCGCGCTGAGGCCATCTGCAGCTTCTGCGACACTGATTTTGTGGGCGTTGATGGAACAGGCGGTGGGAAATTTGCCACCGCCGAGGCACTTGCCGCAGCCGTGAGTGCCCGATGGACGGGCGATACGCAAGTCACGCGCCTTGTGGTCTGTACAGGCGGCGAACCCCTGCTGCAGCTTGACGCGGCGGCGATAGATGCCTTTCATGCGCACGGTTTCGAGATTGCGGTCGAGACCAATGGCACAATCAAGGCGCCGGACGGCATTGACTGGGTCTGTGTCAGCCCCAAGGCAGACGCCGAACTGAAACAGCTTGAAGGTGACGAGTTGAAGCTTGTCTATCCGCAGGCAAAGGCGCAGCCGGAACGATTTGAAGGGCTCGCCTTCAGACATCATTTCCTGCAGCCCATGGATGGGCCCGAGCAGGCCGAAAATATCCGCGCCACGACGGCCTATTGTCTGGCGCATCCGAAATGGCGGCTCAGCCTCCAGACCCACAAGTTGATTGGCATAGCCTGATGCGTATCTATAAAGAGTTCATGTTTGATGCAGCCCATTTTCTTCCGTATGCGGAAGAAGGTCATCCGAACCGGCGCATGCATGGTCATTCCTTCCGTGTTGTTGTCTGGCTGCATGGCAAGCCATCTGCTGACACCGGCCTTGTCCGCCATTTCGAGGATGTGGAACGCGAAGTGATGAAGGTGCGTGGCGATCTTGACCATCATCTTCTCAACGAGATTGAAGGCCTGGAATTGCCGACGCTTGAACATATTGCCGCCTGGATATGGCGGGCGCTGGAAGCCCCCCTGCCCGAGATTACGCGTGTGGAGGTGCATCGGGCCTCCTGCCATGAAGGCTGCATTTATGACGGACCGGAGAACGACTGATGGCCAAAGCCCCGAAGAAACCCGGTGTCTCGCAGCTCGGTGTTCATGTCGACGTCCCGGCATCACCTGATGCGGCGGTGCTGGAGCGTGTGCCCAATCCCCATGAAGACGCCAACTATATCGCGCGTTTCACGGTGCCGGAATTCACCTCCATCTGCCCTGTTACCGGCCAGCCGGATTTTGCCCATCTGGTGATTGACTATGTGCCCGGTAAATATCTCGTCGAGTCCAAATCCTTCAAACTCTACATGCAGTCTTTCCGCAATCACGGCGCCTTTCATGAAGACTGCACCATTGCGATTGCCAAGCGTCTCGTCGATCTGCTGAAACCCAAATGGCTGCGCATTGGCGGCTATTGGTATCCGCGCGGCGGCATTCCGATTGATGTTTTCTGGCAGACCGGCAAGCTGCCAAATGGTGTCTGGGTGCCTGATCAGGCGGTCCCGCCTTATCGCGGACGCGGCTGAGCCCTATCCTGCCCCTGACAATTTTGAGGGATGAACGACCGCAACTGAGGGCTTGATTCCGGTGATATTTTTTATATAATCACCATTATGCCAAAAAAGATTGACCACGATATTCGACGCAAGGAAATTGCCCAAGCCGCCATCTCGGTGATCGGCAGTCACGGCATTGAGAATGTGCGCCTGATTGATGTGGCGCGGCAGGCCAATGCCACGACCGGTTCCATCACGCATTATTTTGAAGACAAGGACGCCGTTCTTCTTGCGGCGCTTGATCAGGTGTCGCAAGGCATTCTGGAGCTGATCAATACGCCGCTGGCGGCTGATGCAGATGTCGATGATCTGATCGACTATGTCAGTCTTGTCCTGCCGCTGGATGAGGACGGACATGAAGCCTGGCGCGTCTGGCTGGCCTTTTTCGGTCGGGCCATCGTCACCCCCGGCCTTCTGAGCATCAACCGCAATTACTATACGGAATTTCACGAGGGTCTCGTCAGGATCATCCACAACATGCAGAAGCGCAGGAAGGTCAGCGCCACGCTTGATGTCACGATGATAGCGGATGCCATCATCACCGTCGTTGACGGTCTGGGCGTGCGGGCCGCTCTCGATCCTGAAAACTGGACGGCTGAGAAACAGACAAATCAATTGAGAACCATGCTTTTGCCCCTGCTCAGGGCAAGCTAACCCCGGAGGAGGGAGATATGCCGCAACTGGAAACATTGCCTGCCACAGCATCACCTGATGAGATTCTGGCTATTCTTAAACGCGATGGCGCCCTTATCCTCAAAGATGCTCTGTCAGCCGATCAGGTCAGCCGTGTGCTCACCGAGACCCTGCCCTATATCGAAGCGACGGAGAATGGCCGCGACGACTTCACCGGCCATCAGACAACACGAACAGGGGCGCTGGTTGCCCGCTCGCCTGCCTGCTGCGAACTGGTGATGCATCCGACCATCGTGTCATGTGCCGAAACCTTCCTGAAGCCCTTCTGCGACCGCATTCAGTTGCATCTGACACAGGTGATCCGCATCCGTCCCGGTCAGGCCAGGCAACAGATCCATCGTGACCGCTGGGCCTGGGGCACACATCTGAAAGACCTTGAGCCGCAGTTCAATACGATCTGGGCGATCTCGGACTTCACCAAAGAAAATGGCGCCACACAGGTATGCCCCGGCAGCCTGTCATGGCCCGACAACACCACGCCCACGGATGAGCAGATCGGTTATGCCGAGATGTCGGCAGGCTCGGTGCTGATCTATTCGGGCGGCGTGTTTCACGGCGGGGGCGCCAATGTTTCCAATGGCGACCGCATCGGCCTGAACATCACCTACACGCTGGGCTGGCTGCGTCAGGAGGAAAATCAATATCTCTCCTGCCCGCCCGAAATCGCCGCCACGCTTTCGCCCGAACTTCAGGCATTGATCGGCTATTCGATGGGGAGCTATGCGCTGGGCTATTACACCCCGCCCCTGCCCGCCGGAGAAGGGCCGGAACTTGTGCCGCCCGAATATGTGTTCGGGAAGACAACGCTTGAAGCGGCCCAATTCGGGTCGGAAGAGCTGCGTGCGGAGATCACAGCCGCGATAAAGGGCGAAGCCTGAGAGATCAGTAAATCGCCTTGAGGCGGTTCAGATCATCGCCGCCATCATCCCGGTCATTGACCGTATGTTCAAGCCCGAGACGACGCGAGAGCCGCGGCCCGAAATGGCCCGGCTCTTTTCGTCCGCCCATTTCATAGGTCAGCCGACGCAGATATTGGGCGAGGTTTTTCCGGTCCCCGTTTTTCCTCAACTCTTCATGGGTCAGCACATCGCCGATATGAACACGCATCTCCTGGCCGATCTGGGAATGCACTTCGTGGAAAAGCAGGGCGAGGCGCAATGTCACGCTGAAATGACTTGCGAGATGGAACATCCAGCCATTTTCGCCCTCAAAAAAGAGTGGCACGACGCAGGCCCCGCTTTTCTGAATGAGCTGGGAGACGAAGGGCTTCCAGGCGGGATCGGCAGCAGGCTCCCCCGCGAAGGGTTGGGCGCGCGTGGATACGGTACCGCCCGGGAAAATGAGGATCGCGCCGCCCGCCGCCAGATGCCGCCGAGCCTCGGCGCGCGTGCGTAAATTGGTTTCCAGCGCCTCGCGATGCTCGCGGAAATCCACCGGCAGGGAATAGCCCTGCATCTCCGGCGGGCTGGTCAGAATTGCATTCAGCAGAATCTTGAAGTCGGGGCGCACGCGCCCGACAAGGGCGCAGGCGACAAGTCCGTCAAGCACACCATAGGGATGGTTGGAGACGAAGATGATCGGCCCCTCTTTGGGCAGGCTGGCAAGCTTGGCCTCATCAATCCGAAGGCGAAGGCGCAACAGCCTGATGGCGGCTTCAAAGAAGGATTCGCCCGGCACAGGGTTTTTCTGATTGTCCAGATAGAGCTGGCGCAATTTCGGCTGACCGGTGAAGCGTTCGACAAGTCTGATGGCCGCGCGGGTAATTGGACCATCTTCAGATGTTGAAAAACTGAATTGTTGGGCCGTATTCGCATCAGCCACAGGGGGTATCTCAGTTGTCATCTTAGCTGCGCCACACCGACAGGAAGAAAGAACAGGTTCGTTGAGACTGTCCTGTTTTGCGGTTTCTGGCAAACGCCGCAGGCGAGGCCTTTGGCCCGCTCGTGTTTAGAATCACTCAAATTTACAAGGTATTTTTCTTAAATCCCCCTTAAGGGGAATTCCCTATTTTATAAGATTATAGGAATGAAAATGCGTGCAAAGGCAATCGCCATGGCTCCTGAGAAAACGAATATCCCTGACGATGAAATGAGCGATATTGTTGAGCAGGAACTCAACGATCTGTTCCTTGAATCCCTGACGCCCATTTCATTCTGCATGGCGAGCCTCTTCACATTTTTTACGGCGCTGCACCTGCTGATGTTGCCGATGCCCATGAAAATGGAAATGGTAACGCTTTCCACAATTGGGGCCGGGATATGCGGCCTGGTCGGTTGGCAGAATTATCACGGCAAGATCGATGCGGCCGACGCCTATCCTTTAGGATTTGTCCTGATAGGCATTGGGCTGATCATTACGGCAGCCCACATGTGGCTCACCAATGAGCTCGATCAATCGACAAATTTTGCGATGATCTTTATGGCTGTCGGGTTGTTTTTTCTTTCCCGCTGGCGTCTTGCATTTGCCTTTGCATTTACTTTCGCCGTTTGGATGTATATAGCCTTTCAAATTTCTGACGTTGAAGATGAGTTGTTCCATTTCGCTATTTTGAACATTCAAGCCATGGTTGTTGGCGGGCTCGCACAGCACTTGCGGCTGAGCACCCATGAGCGGCTCATCAGTCTACGGAATGAGTCCGCGCATCGGGAAAAGACACTGAGTGAAGCACTTTTCAAAGCCAGACTCTATGCTGCGGCAGAAAAGGCCAATAAAGCCAAGAGTGAATTTCTGGCCAATATGAGCCATGAACTGCGGACACCCTTGAACGCGATCATCGGCTTTTCGGAAATGATGGCGCGGGAAATGTTCGGGCCACAGGAAAACAAGAAATATGCCGAATACACCAACATCATTCTGGAAACTGCTCAGCATCTGCTGTCATTGGTGAATGACATTCTTGATCTTTCACGCATCCAGATGAGTGACAAGACGCTCCTGACTGAAATGGTAGATCTTGGCAAAATCTGCGAAAATTCCCTTTCGATTGTCCGCGAACGGGCACAGCGGGGCAATGTCTCGCTGAGCTTTCATCCCCCCGAAAATCCGCCGGTGATCGAAACCGACCCCCGACGCGTCAAACAGATTTTGATCAATCTGCTGACCAATGCCGTCAAGTTTACGCCCCCCAAAGGCCATGTCGAAATCGTGCTGGGACATACACCGGGCCGAGGCGCTTTTTTCAAAATCTGCGATGACGGCATCGGCATGAGCGAAGACGAAGTTCAAATGGCCACCAGCGCCTTCTGGCAGGCCCAAAGTGGCGATGATCGCGCCTATGAAGGCACAGGCCTCGGTCTGGCGATCGTCAGCGAGCTCACGAAACTGCTGCAGGGCAGTCTGTCGATTGAAAGCCATGTCGGCAAAGGCACAATTGTGTCGGTGAAGCTGCCCGCCAAAATCTCGCCTGCGCAGGAAGACACGCAGGTGCAGGCAAATAAGGTCGCCTGACGTCAGCCTTCCTTGGCGAGACGATCAAACTTCTGGAGGCTTGTGAGCAGCGCTTCCAGTTCGGAAAGCTTGACCATATTGGGGCCGTCGGAGGGTGCGTTATCCGGGTCTTCATGCGTTTCGATGAAAACGGCGCCCACACCAATCGCTACCGCAGCGCGCGCAATATGGGGCACCATCGCCCGGTCACCACCTGACGCCGTGCCCTGCCCGCCGGG
This sequence comes from Hyphomicrobiales bacterium, assembly GCA_016124805.1. Taxonomy (GTDB): domain Bacteria; phylum Pseudomonadota; class Alphaproteobacteria; order Parvibaculales; family Parvibaculaceae; genus Parvibaculum. The sequence continues at coordinate 65,385 of WGND01000007.1, forward strand.
CTGCTGCACCGAATGGGTCGCATCAATGACCACGGGACAGCCACACTGGTCCCGCATGATCGGAATGGCGCGCATGTCGTTGACCAGCGTGTTGTAGCCAAAGCTGACGCCGCGCTCGGTGGCGAGCACATTGGGATTGCCTGCATCGACGATCTTGGCAACGACATTCTTCATGTCCCACGGCGCCAGGAACTGGCCCTTCTTGACGTTGATGACACGGCCGGTCTGTGCCGCGGCTTCAAGCAAATCGGTCTGACGGCAAAGGAAGGCTGGAATCTGCAGAACATCGACCACCTCGCCCACTTCCGCGCATTGCTCGCGCTCATGCACATCGGTGAGCATCGGCACGCCGAATTCCTTCTTGAGGTCTTCGAAGATCGGCAAGGCGAGTTCAAGGCCGAGACCGCGCTTGGCATTGCGGCTTGTCCGGTTGGCCTTGTCGAATGAGGTTTTGTAGATCAGGCCCATGCCGAGACGATCGGTAATTTCCTTGATGCCGCCTGCCATGTCGAAGGCGTGCTGACGGGTTTCCATCTGGCAGGGTCCCGCGATCAGCGTGAAGGGCTTGTCATTGGCAATTTCGAGATTGCCCAGTTTGACCGTGGCATTGGCTGGCATTTTGAAACTCTCTCTCGTCATGGCGCGGTTCTCGCACCATCAGCATCTTCACTCTCAACAATATAGCAGAAGACCCGGCGGATGCCCCGCCTGAATCGGGTCATGACGGTCAGATCATCAGACCAGACGGCTCTGGGTCACGGCTGCTGCAATGAAGGAGCTGAAAAGCGGATGCGGCTCGAAGGGCTTGGACTTGAGTTCCGGATGGTACTGAACACCGATAAACCAGGGATGGGTCGGAATCTCGACAATTTCCGGCAGCAAGCCGTCAGGTGAGGTGCCTGAAATGACCATGCCGGCGCCTTCGAGAAGCTCCCGATAGGTCATGTTGACTTCATAGCGGTGGCGATGGCGCTCGCTGATCTCCGTGCCACCATAAATCCGGGCGACCTGGCTGCCCTCTTTGAGGATGGCGTTATAGGCACCCAGACGCATGGTGCCGCCCATATCGCCATTGGCACGGCGCTGGACGAGCTCGTTCTCGCGCATCCACTCGGTCATCAGACCAACGATGGGTTCATTGGTGGGGCCGAACTCGGTGGAGCTTGCCGCCGTAAGGCCTGCAAGATTGCGCGCGGCTTCGACCACCGCCATCTGCATGCCGAAGCAGATGCCGAAATAGGGCACGCTGCGTGTGCGGGCGAAATTGGCAGCCGCGATCTTGCCTTCGGCGCCGCGCTCGCCAAAGCCGCCGGGCACGAGAATGCCGTCCACGTCTTCGAGGTAATAGGCGCTGTCTTCGTTTTCAAAGATTTCGGACTCGAGCCATTTGATGTTGACGCGCACCTTGTTGGCGATGCCGCCATGCACAAGGCTTTCGCTCAACGACTTATAGGCATCCTTCAGGCCGGTATATTTGCCGACGATGGCAATGGTCACATCGCCTTCAGGCTCGCGGATGTTGTGGGTAATGCTGGCCCATTTTGCCAGATCCGGTTCACGCACATCGCGCATGCCGAACACGGAGAGCACTTCATCGTCGAGGCCTTCGGCATGATAGGCATTGGGCACGTCATAGATCGTATCCACATCCATCGCCTGAATGACGGCTGTTTCGCGCACATTGCAGAAGAGCGCGATCTTGCGGCGTTCATCCTTGGGGATGGGACGGTCGCAGCGGCACATCAATACGTCGGGCTGAATGCCGATGGAGCGCAGTTCCTTGACGGAATGCTGGGTCGGCTTGGTCTTCATCTCGCCTGCGCTCGGAATAAAGGGCAACAGCGTGAGATGGATGAAGCAGGTCTGGCCACGCTCAAGCTCGTTGCCGAGCTGGCGGATGGCTTCGAAGAAAGGCAGGCCCTCAATGTCGCCGACCGTGCCGCCTATTTCGCAGAGCACGAAATCAATGCCGTCATTGCCCGAGAGGACGAATTCCTTGATCGCGTCAGTCACATGCGGAATGACCTGCACGGTGCCGCCGAGATAATCACCGCGACGTTCGCGGGTAATAATGTCCTGATAGATGCGGCCGGTGGTGATGTTGTCGCCGCGCGTCGCGGGAACACCCGTGAAACGCTCATAATGGCCCAGGTCGAGGTCCGTCTCTGCACCATCATCCGTCACGAAGACTTCGCCATGCTGGATGGGCGACATCGTGCCGGGATCGATGTTCAGGTAAGGATCGAGCTTGCGCAGCCTTACGGAATACCCGCGCGCCTGCAACAAGGCACCGAGTGCCGCTGAGGCAAGGCCCTTACCAAGAGAGGAGACCACGCCGCCGGTGATGAAAATGTACCGCGTCATGGAAGCCTAAAATACACCAACAAAAATGATTCGCGCCGCCAAAGAGAGGCGCGGCCAAAACTAATATTCAGGGAAGTGTTTTTCCCCGGGGTCCGGAGACCCGTGTCGTCGTTATTGAGCCCGCGGAACGGCCGGTTCTTCCGGATCTGCAGGCGTTGCAGCGTCAGGCGCCACAGCAGGTGCCGTGCCCTCGGGCGTGGCGTCCTGCAACTCGCTGCCCAGCGGCGCCGGGACATTGATTGCCGGGGCCGAGCTTGAAACGGGCGGCGGCGGCACATTGTCGAGAAGCGAACCACCCGAACCGCCACGCGCAGCGATAATGCCCAGAGAAAGGCTTGTGATGAAGAACATGCCCGCCAGAATGCCCGTGGCACGTGTGAGCACATCGCCTGCGCCGCGGCCCGACATGAAACCACCACCGCCGCCACCGCCGCCGCCAATGCCGAGCGCGCCGCCTTCGGAACGCTGGAGCAGGACAACGGCGACGAGCGCCACTGCGATCATCAGATGTATTACGAGGATAATGGTCGCCATGAAGTCGGTTCTCTGTCGTCGAGGACCCGGCTTGAATTTACAGCCGGGTGAAGCTTCGTTGGGGCGCGTTGTAGCGCATGAAAGCTGTTCTTACCAGCCCTGAGGTTCAATGTCCGAACTGGCGATACTGGCTGGGCGGCATCCCCAGCGCGCGCTTAAATTCACGGGAAAAATGTGGACTATCCGAGAAACCACACCAGTAACCGATTTCGGTCAACTCAAGCTCGCTGCCGGTAAGCAAATGGCAGGCTTCGCGTACGCGAATGGCCCGAATGATGTCGCTGAGACTAGTGCCCTCGTCGTGCAAACGGCGCTGAAAGCTGCGGGGGGAAAGCCCGAAATCCGCTGAAAGCTGAGAGATGCACCAATTCCGGCTGACATCGGCCGATACCGCCTGAATGACTTTGCCAGCCAATGGTCCCTTTTCATCAGCCCCATAGACGCGCAACGGCTCGCGTTTTCTATTTTCCAGAATAATCGCCGGGGTCTCCCGCCGGGCCGCATTGAAGGCTGACCAGCTGATCCTTGCGCATCGCGCATCCGGGTGCAGGACATTGACCTCGACATATTCCGCCCCGATCTCTTCCAGTCCGGCCTTGATGACGCCAAGCATCAGGAGGTTTTCGCCCAGAGCCGGCGGGCGGTCCGTGCGTGATTCTCGCTCAACTGCCAGATGGGACGTGCCGGAGTCGATCAGCCGGGTCCGATGGCTGGCATGGGTATAGCGCTCAAAGGACTGGAGCTTCTCAAGCAGGATAACGGGCGATGGCGACCGCAAAATGGAATGGATGACGGGATCAAAGCCGATCACCTTGATGCGCTGACCCATCGCCAAAATGAAATCAGGCCCTTTCGCGTCCAGGCAACGCTTGAGCAGGCGCTGTTTGGGCGCCGCCGGCGCATGAGCCAGGGCGCAATCTGGCATCTGGATGTCCTCATCCAGCAATTCCGGGGCCGTCTCCCGCAATGTGCCGATAACGAGGGCCAAGAGCCCTGAATTGGTCGTTTCCTCCATGGCGCGCTCCCTGACCCTTCGCTGCCTGGGGCCAGTTTGACATATGTGCATCAAAACCACTTGAACAATTGCGCCACATGGCCCAAATGCCCTGCCCGCCAAATTCTGGCGCGATCCTTCAAGCGCCCTTATCCCGCCACTCCCATGTTCTGCGGACACCATGTCCCCTCGCAGCAACAGGAGCCTGCAATGACATCGAAAGCAATCCAGCCGGGCAAAGGCCAGGACTATTGGACGGCGGCCCTTCTCACGGCCCATGTTCTGGCTCTTTTTGCCGGATTCACGATCCTCGCGGAGGTCTTTTCATTCCCGGAGGTGTTGCGCCTGCCAGCAGAAGCCCGACTGGCGCAATTCAGCGCCGCCGCCCATATCATCATTCCAACTTACTGGATGCTCGCCATGACAGGCTTCAGCCAGATACTGATTGCGGTACTGGTCGGGCAAAGTTTCAGTGCCGAGGTGCGCACGCTTGCGATGCTGTCGCTGATATTCGGGGTGCTGACAGGCTTTGGCCAGGCGCTCGGCTTTGGCCGCTGGGCCATTCTGGTGCCGTGGCTCGCCGAGCGCATGGCCGATCCGGCCACAAGTGCTGCGGGCCGCGAAATGCTCTCCCTGATCGAAGGCAGCTTCAATCGCTATGCGGGCATGCTGGTGGGTGAACATCTCTCCAATATCGCCTGGGGGTTCTGGCTCAGCTTTACCGGACTGGCGATTTTGAAGTCCAATCTGTTCGACCGGCGGCTCGGTTTTGCCATGCTGCTGCTCGGCCCGGTGCTATGGGTTCTGGCCAGCGAACAGCTTGGCTATTCCTCGCCCGTGCTCGGTCTGCTCACGGATTTCGGATTTCCGCTGCTCGCGCTCATCCATTTCGGGCTGGCCTGGCAATTCATCCGCCGTAAAGGCGAAGACAAGGCACCTGATCTGGGGGTCGTGGCAGGCGGCGTCGGCGTGCTGCTTTATGCCGGGATGATTTGGCCGGTGATCAGCGGTCAGGTATAGGCCGAGATGATGCCGTAAAAGTCGTCGGCCTTGAGGCTCGCGCCGCCGACCAGTGCGCCATTCACATTGGGCACCGCCATGAGTTCGGCAGCATTGGCAGGTTTCACGGAGCCGCCATAGAGAATGCGCATTTTGGCGCCATCAAAGCCGAAGCGCTTTTCCAGACGGGCGCGGATGGCCTTGTGGACCTTGGCGACATCCTGCGTAGTGGGGGTGAGGCCTGTGCCGATGGCCCAGACGGGCTCATAGGCAATGACGGTGTTCTTGGCATTTGCGCGCAGGGGCAGCGAGCCGGCAAGCTGCGAGGAGATGACGCGCAGGGTTTTGCCTGCGTCCCGTTCGGCGCGTGTTTCGCCGACACAGATGATGGCGATGAGACCAGCCTCATGGGCTGCCTCCGCCTTGGCGCGGACGATGGCGCTGCTTTCGCCATGATCGGCGCGGCGCTCCGAATGACCGACGATGACATATCTGGCACCAGCATCCTTGAGCATGGCGGCGCTGATGTCGCCGGTATGGGCGCCAGACACCTGCATGTGACAATCCTGACCGCCAAGGGCGACACCGGCGGTGCGGGCATCCTCCCGGAAACCGGCGATCAGAGTGGCAGGCGGGCAGATCAGCACATCGCAAGCGGCCTTGTTGCGGGCAAGCTTGCGACCCAGCGCCACGACTTCCTTGCGGGCGGATTTGAGGCCGTTCATCTTCCAGTTTCCCGCGACCAGCGCCTTGATGCGCAGCGTTGCCACTTTTCCCGCCATAAATCCCGTCTCCATTGCTGCCAGTTAAGCATGTTTGCCTGTGCGGCATCGTTTAGCAGAACGCATCGGGCCCGCCAACAGGCAGAACTTATCCCCGGGGGGCGATTTACCTGTAAAATCAATCGTAAGGGGCGTCATTTAGCCTGCGGGGCGCTTGCGGGGGAGCAGACCCGCACCTATCATGCCGCGCTCTTCATATAGGTTTCGGCCCGTTGCCGGGATCATCGGACTCCGACGAAAGAAAGACTTCGCATGCTCGATACTCTTCGCCAAAGCGCCACCAGCTGGGTTGCCAAGATTCTGATGACCCTGCTGATCATGAGTTTCGCCGTGTGGGGCATCGCCGATATTTTTGGCGGCTACTCCGACACCACCGTGGCGGAAGTCGGCAACAGCGAAGTGTCGCTTGCCAGCTATGAGCGCGAGTTCAAGATCGAGACCCAGAATTTCTCACAGCAGATCGGCCAACAGCTGACGCCCGCCGAGGCGCGCAAATATGGCGTGGACCGCTCGGCACTGACGCGGCTCATTGGCCTGGCAACGCTCGACGAAGCCTCCCACAATATGGGACTGGCGGTCGGCGATGTGGCGCTTGCCCATGACATCATGACGGACCCCAATCTGATCGGGCCTTTCGGCAAGTTCGACAAGGACTCCTTTCTGACGGCGCTTTCCCGCAACGGCATCAGCGAAAAAAGCTTCATGGATGATCGCCGTAACTATCTGATGCGCAGCCAGCTCATCGATTCCATTCAGGCTGGTGTCCCCGTTCCCAATGCGATGGCCGAGGTCATCAACGAGTTTCAGGGTGAAACGCGCAATGCCCGCTATGTGCTGCTGCCCCCCGAAATTGTCGGCACGATTGCCGATCCCGAGGAGAAGACAATCGAGGCCTATTACAAGCAGGCCGCCATTCGCTTCACCCTGCCCGAGACGCGCAGCTTCACCGTGATGACGCTGGGGCCGAAGGAAGTGGCCGCGTCGCTGAGCATTTCGGACGACGACCTGAAGGCTGCCTATGAGGCGCGCCGCGCCGATTATGACGTGCCGGAGAAGCGCGACATCGAACAGATCCCGTTCAAGGATGAGGCTGCTGCCAAAGCTGCCCTTGAAAAGCTGCGGGCGGGCACACCGCTTGAAAAGATCGTTTCCGAGCTCGGTCTCAAGCTTTCCGATGTGCAGCTCGGCGAAATCACGCGTGATGAAATGCTCTCGCCTGCGCTGGCGGATGCCGCTTTTGCCCTCGCGCCCAACAGCTATAGCGATCCGGTCAAGGGACCGCTGGGCCCGGTCATTCTGCATGTGACGAAGATTTCGCATGCCGTTGCGAGCACATTTGAAAGCGCCAAGGAAAAACTGCGCGACAGGCTGCTCAGCGAAAAGGCGAATGATGAAATCTACGACATTCAGAACAATATCGAGGATGCCCGCGCCGGGGGCACGCCGCTGGAAGAGATTGCCGACAAAAACGGCCTCAAGCTCGTCAAGATCGACAGCGTGACCGCCAAAGGCACGACCATTGACGGCAAGAAGGTTGAGACCCTGCCGGAATACCGCGACCTGCTGACCACCGTGTTCCAGAACGAACCCGGCGACCAGATTCCGCCTTCCGATAATGGCGAGGGCGGCTATTACTGGCTGCGTGTGGATGCGGTGACGCCCGCCACGCTGCAACCACTCGACAAGGTGCGCGAGGATGTGGTGGCGCTGTGGAAGACCGAAGAGCGCAAGAACAAGCTGGATCAGCTTGCCCAGTCGCTGGTGGAACGCGGTAACAAGGGCGAGAGCATCGACAAGATTGCCGCAAGCCTCGACCGTTCAGCCCTGAATGTGCCCGACATCGCGCGCAATTCGCAAAACGACACTTTCTCGCGGCTGGCCGTGACGCGCATCTTCGCCGCCCCGAAGGACGGCTTCTCCTATGGCCCTGTGGGCCTGGGCGAAAGCCTCGTGCTGTCGCAGGTGACGGCCGTCAACAAGGCCAATTTCGACTCCCAATCCGCAAGCATCGAGAGCCTCAAGGACAATCTGAAGGACTCGCTTGGGGCTGATTTCATCACCACATTCGTGGCGGGCTATCAGAACGAGATTGGCGTCGATGTGAATACGCAGCTTCTGCAGCGGACAGCCGCTGCCGATAGCGGGGCTTGATGCGCCCGCAACGTCTGATGCCAGAGAGCCGATCATGATACTGCCTGAATATGCCGAGTTTGAACGTCGCTACAATGAAGGCAGTGCGCAGGTTATCTGGTCACGGCTGGTGGCTGATCTGGAAACGCCTGTCTCGGTCTATCTGAAGCTGGCAGATGACCGGCCGGACAGCTTTCTGCTGGAATCCGTGGAGGGCGGCGACACGCGCGGCCGCTATTCAATCATCGGGCTCAAGCCGGATGTGGTGTGGCGCTGTCAGGGTGATGCCGCCGAGATCAACCGGAAGGCCCGTTTCAATGCCGAGGCATTCGAGCCTTGCGGGACCTCGCTTGCTTCGCTGCGCGCCCTGATCGAGGAATCACGCATTGACCTGCCGGAGATATTGCCGCCCATGGCGGCGGGCGTCTTTGGCTATATGGGCTATGACGCGGTTCGCCTGATGGAGGAACTGCCCGCGCAAAACCCGGATGCGCTGGGTGTGCCCGACGGCATTTTCGTACGGCCAACCGTGATTGCGGTTTTTGACTCGGTGCGCGATGAAATGACCATCGTGACGCCCGTTCGTCCTGAGGACGGCGTGAGCGCCAAGGCTGCCTATGCGCGGGCGAGCGAACGCATCAGCGAAACGATTGATGATTTTGATCGCGCCCTGCCGCATCAGGACAGCGACGCCGATGTGCCCGAGCTGGAAGCGCCTGTTTCCAATACGCCGCAGGACGTCTATTTCGAGATGATCCGGAAGGCGAAGGCCTATATCGCCGCAGGCGATATTTTCCAGGTGGTGCTGTCACAGCGCTTTGAAACGCCTTTCATTCTGCCGCCCTTCTCGCTCTATCGGGCCCTGCGGCGCATCAACCCGTCGCCCTATCTCTATTTTCTAAATTTTGCAGGCTTTGCCATTGTCGGCTCCAGCCCCGAAATTCTGGTCAGTGTAAAGAATAACCGCGTCACCATTCGACCGATTGCGGGCACGCGCCATCGCGGCAACAACCGCGCCGAAGACATTGCCATCAGCGAGGAATTGCTGGCGGACCCCAAGGAACATGCCGAGCATCTGATGCTGCTGGATCTGGGCCGCAATGATGTGGGACGTGTTTCGCAGATCGGCTCAGTGGAAGTGACGGAGCGTTTCGGCCTGCAATTCACCTCGCATCTCATTCATATCGTTTCGAATGTGGAGGGCGATCTGGATCCTGCCTATGACGCGATTTCAGCGCTGATTGCGGGCTTTCCGGCGGGTACCGTGTCGGGCGCGCCAAAGGTGCGCGCCATGCAGATCATCGACGAACTGGAGCTGGAAAAGCGCGGTCCCTATGCCGGTTGCGTCGGCTATTTTTCGGCGACAGGCCAGATGGATACCTGCATCGTGCTGCGCACGGCCATTGTCAAAGACGGCAAGATGTATGTGCAGGCCGGTGGCGGCGTGGTGGCTGATTCAAGCCCGGAGGGCGAGCATCAGGAAAGCATCAACAAGGCCAAGGCACTTTTCCGTGCCGCCGAAGAAGCCGTGCATTATGCCTCGCGGGCCGGACGCCGCCAGTAGCGCGGCCACGGATCAACTCGCCTTTTTGCTCTCCAGAAGACGTGTAAGCGGCACCAGCAGAAAGCCGCGCGCCTGCGCCTCGGGAATCCATTTTTCCAGTAACTCAAGTGTCTGCGCATGGGGATGGCCAATGGCGATGGCCGCGCCGTTTTTCCGGGCGAGATGTTCGAGCTTGTCGAGTTCAAGCGCCACCTGCGCGCCATCCTCGTCATGATCCAGAAAGACATCGCGCGAAAGCACCTGAAGACCGGCGGCCCGGGCGACATCCGCCGCCTTGCTGCCCGCAATGGTTTTTGAATCCAGAAAGAGCAGACCGCGTTTCTTCAACACAGCCGCGACCACCGCCATGGCGTCGCCATCCTGTGTGAAGCGGCTGCCCATGTGATTATTGATGCCGACATAGCCCTGAAACTGGCTGAGGTTCCAGGCGAGGTCGCGTTCAATGGCACCCGGGGTCTCTGCAACCTTCAGGGCATGGGGACCGGGGTCGGCATCGCCCAAAGGCTGCATGGGCACATGGACGAGAATTTCATGGCCTTTGCTGCGCGCCTCATCCGCCAGCCGGGCAACATGAGGCGCATAGGGCAGGAATGAAAAGGTGATGGCGGCAGGCAGCGCGAGGGCGCGGCGCGTCTCGGGATGATTGGGGCCCATATCGTCTATGACGATGGCAATCATGGGCTTTGCCCCCGCCATGACAGGCGGCGGGACATGGGGACCGGTCTCATCTTTTCCGGGCGTCGCTCTGGCGGGCGGCTGGGTTGTGTCCGTCGGGCGGAGGAGACCCGCGACCTCATGAGAGGCCAGCGGGCGGGCTGTCTCCGGCGCGATCATGAGGCGCCCGACAAAAAAGACCAGCAGGAAGCTGCCCGCGAGCGCCGCCAGCCCAACAACCAGCACAGGATCACGCAGGATTGATTTGAGACGCCGGATCAGGCGCAGGCCAGACATGGAAAATCCTCGAAGGGTGGTTCATTCCCTTCGAGGATATCCTGAGTCGGTGTCATGCGCCGGTGCTAGAAATCCAGCGAATAGCCCATGGTCAGCGAGAGATCGCGTGTGCCGACGCCGGTGACATTGGTGTCGGTTGCCTTGAGGCCCAGACCAATGGTGCCCAGTCGCGTGGTCGTGAGATAGTCAAGGCCCAGTTCCAGCGGCGTCGCCGAGCCATCCAGCGAAACCGTGCGCTGAACGTAATTGACAGTGCCATCAAGCTCACGACCAACAGGCACGCGCGCCGAGACCGTGCCATCCACATATTGCAGCGGCTTGATCAGGGAGAAGCGCAGACTGTCATCGCCGAAGAGATGGCTGGCATCGAGCGCCACACCATAGTGATCCCCGCCCCAGCCCGAGACAGGCTCCATGAGCGAGGCGGTGGCGATGGAGGTCTTGAGTTCGGCACGGGTGTAGAAACTCGTGACCGTGACATAGCGGCTAACGGGTGCCGTGAGATTGACACCCCAGAGTGCCGTTGTAGCGCTATCGCCCAGCGAGAGCGCATCATTGGTGAGTTCACCGGCAACCGTGCCTTCTTCATGCAGCGTGGCAAGCGATGTGCCCAGCTGCCAGCCCGCGCCGAGATCATAATTCAGGCCGAGGGCCATGAAATCGCCCTGCCCCTGCATATCGCTCTGGCCGGGTATGAGATCGGTGCGCTGATCTTCGCCATAGTAGCTGTCGCCTGCCTGTGTCAGCGAGAAGAGGCTGGCACTCAGATTGTTTGTCAGGCGGGTGCTGAAGCCGGCGGCCACCGACTGGTCGAAAAGTCTGGAAGCCTCGCCGATTGAAGAAAACATGATCTGGCCGAAGCGCTGTGCCGAGGCGGCAGCCGGTGTTGCCGGTGTCTGCGAGAAATAGACACCCGGCGCCCCGAAGGCGATGTCGAGCGCATAGCCATTACCGGACATATGCATGCCAGATGTCGGCGTCGTCCCGCCATCCGATGTGTTCCATGCCAGCATGGAGATGCCGTTGGTGACCTGCGAAATCTTCTGGCGGCGCGAGACCATGCCCAGCATATCGGCTGTGCGGTCTGACAAGGCGCCGGTATCGCTGACAACGAAGCTGTTAATGTCGGCCGAGAAAGGACGACCGAAGGCATCAAAGACCTTGAAGTCGGCAAAGAGGCTGGCGGCACTGAAGCGCGAGAAACGTGAGCCCCAGAAGCGGCCAAAGCGCCGTTTAGGTGGTGGTGTCACTTTGGGCGGTGTCGGTGCCGGTGGTGTGACTTCCGGAGGCGTCGTATCCGGCGGTGGTGTTGTGACAGGTGGTGTTGTTTCCGGCGGCGTTGTGTCAGGTGGCGTCGTGACAGGTGGTGTGACCACGGGCGGCGTATCAACAACCGGCGTCGTGACGATGCCGACATCGCCGACGGGGCCGAGCGCCGCTGCAACATTGAGCAGGCCCCAACCATAGACGCTATCGACGCCGGGCGCACCCAGATCGGTCGCTGACTGCTTGATGATGGCCGCAATCTGCGACGGTGTCAGCGTTGTGTTCTTGTTGGCGGCATCTTCCGCGATGAGGGCGACCGCACCCGTTACGTGCGGGGCGGCCATGGAGGTGCCGGAGAGTTCCGAATAGCTCTCATTGGGAAAGTCGGAATAGATGTCATTGCCCGGCGCGACGATAAAGAAATTCGATATCTTCTCGGAGTCAGCGCAGCGGCTTGACGAGGCGATGCAATTGGTACCCGGCTTGTTGGAAAAGCTGGAAATCCTGTTATTGGAATCCACGCTGCCGACGATGAGCAGATTGGCCAGATCAACACTGGCCGTGCCCGAATATCTTTCAAGGCGGATATTGCTGCCGCCATTGCCCGCGGCGCGGACCAACACGAAGTTATCCGTATAGTTGCCCAGCACATCGAGTTCGCCATTGAGGAACAGGTCTGTGCGTCCCGACGGGCCATAGCTCATGTTGACGGCGACGATGGAGGCCCCACCCTGCTGCAGGGCGCGCAGCCCTTCAAATGCAAGGCGCCCCCTGTCAGAGGCGACCCAGGTACGATCGTCAAACATGGCGTAGTTGTAGATATGGGCATCAGGCGCCACGCCAACGATGCCATTGCCATTATCCGCCGCGGCGGCGATGCCGGCCACATGGGTGCTGTGATAGGGGAATGTATTGTAGCGCCCCGAATAGGGCTGATAGGTGTCTACCCGACCGGCCAGATCGCTGTGATTGAAGTCGATGGTGGTGTCGAGGATGGCGATGCCGGTGCCGGCGCCCGTGACACGGGCGTGAATATCGGGGGTCACGCCGATCTGTTCGAGATTGCCCTGCTTGCTGGCCGAATATTCGTCATTCGCCGCCCAGGATGGCTGGCTGAATGTGACGAGTGCCGTGGCAAGAGCCAGTGCGGCAGTGAACTTCATGTGGCGCATTTCCATGTCCCCCCAAAAGCCATGGTCGTCGAGAATCCGACGTCTCTTTACCATATCTCAAAAGAGACTTAATGGGACCCTAATATTCCGGATGACGGGGGCAGCAAGTCCCTCCCATTCGGTGCATTCACGCAGGAAACAATGGCAACCTTGCCCAAAATGCCGCCTGCGGCCTATAAGTGGGGCGCGTGTGATCCATGATGGTCACCGGACCTGACGGATGAGACCCATGCTTCTGCTTATCGATAATTATGACAGTTTCACCTACAACCTCGTGCATTATCTCGGGGAACTGGGTGCGGAAGCGACGGTTCACCGCAATGACAAGATCACGGTCAATGAGGCGCTCTCGACACGCCCGCAGGCGATCGTCATTTCGCCGGGCCCCTGCGATCCTGACAAGGCCGGGATTTGCCTTGATCTGATCAAGGCGGCAAGCGCGCATGAAATTCCGCTGCTGGGCGTGTGCCTCGGTCATCAGGCCATCGGGCAGGCCTTTGGCGGCAAGGTGATCCGTGCGCCCGAGCTGATGCATGGCAAGATGTCGGCGATCCATCATGACGGCAAGGGGCTGTTCCGCTATCTGCCGAGCCCGATGGAAGCAACACGCTATCACTCTCTGATCGTGGAACGTGAGAGCCTGCCAGACGAGCTGCAAGTGACAGCCTGGACGCATGACAAGATCATCATGGGTTTGCAGCATCGCGAGCTGCCCATTCACGGCGTGCAGTTTCATCCTGAAAGCATCGCTTCGGAACATGGCCATGAAATCCTGAAGAATTTTCTGGAGCTGGCCGGCTTCAACACGCGCGAATATGCGTGAGGCCTGAGATATCATGAGCGATCTCAAACCTGTCATCATGCAGCTTTCGAGCGGCGACACGTTGAGCGAAGATGAGGCGCGCGCAGCCTTCAGCATTGTCATGTCGGGCGCGGCGACACCCGCCCAGATCGGCGCCTTTCTGATGGCGCTGCGGGTGCGGGGGGAAAGCGTTAATGAAATCACGGGTGGCGTGCGCGTGATGCGCGAGCAGGCTCTGAAGGTAAACGCGCCGGCCAACGCCATCGACGTGGTGGGCACCGGGGGCGACGGCCACGGCACCTATAATGTTTCGACGGCTGTGGCGCTGGTGATTGCCGCACTTGGCGTGCCGGTGGCCAAGCATGGCAACCGCAAGGCCTCCTCGCTGTCGGGCACGGCAGATGTGCTGCAGATGCTGGGCCTCAACCTCGATATTACGCCCGACCAGATCAGTGATTGCATCGACAAGGCCGGGATCGGCTTCATGTTCGCGCAGGCCCATCATGCGGCGATGAAACATGTCGCGCCGGTGCGGGCAGATCTCGGTATCAAATCGATCTTCAATCTGATGGGTCCGCTCTCCAATCCGGCTGGGGTGAAACACCATCTGATCGGGGTCTATGCCAGTCACCTGGCGCCTGTCTTTGCCGAGGTGCTGCGCAATCTCAGCTCCACACGCGCCTGGGTCGTGCATGGCAGCGACGGCATGGATGAGCTGACCACGACCGGTCCCAGCCATGTTGCCGAACTGAAAGACGGTCACATCAAACTCTTTGATGTTTCGCCTTCGGATGCGGGTCTGAGCCTTGCCAGCCTTGAAGACCTCAAGGGCGGCGATCCGGCATATAATGCCAAAGCCGTTCACCGGCTGCTGGATGGCGAGCGCGGACCCTATCGCGACATCGTGCTGCTGAATGCGGCGGCCGCGCTGATTGTCGCCGACAAGGTAACCGCCCTCAAAGACGGCGCGGCCATGGCTGCCGCCGCACTGGATGACGGGCGCGCCAAGGCCACACTGGCCAAGCTTGTCGCCGCCTCGAATGGAGATGCCAATGTCTGACATTCTTGAAAAAATAGGTGTCTACAAGCGCGAAGAAATTCTGGCCGCCAAGGCTGCCATACCCCTGCGCGCGCTGGAACAGCAGGCCAAGGCTGCCTCGCCCGTGCGCGGCTTCGGGGCGGCGCTTGCCCGCAAGGTGGAAGCGCACCAGCCTGCGCTCATTGCCGAGATCAAGAAAGCCAGCCCGTCCAAAGGCCTTATCCGTGCCGATTTTGATCCGCCCGCGCTTGCCAGAGCCTATGAGGACGGCGGCGCGACCTGCCTGTCGATCCTGACGGATGGTCCCTCTTTTCAGGGTTCGCCCGACTATCTGAAAGCGGCGCGCGCGGCGACAAGCCTGCCGGTGATCCGCAAGGATTTTCTCTATGATCCCTATCAGGCCGTGGAGGCGCGTGCCTGGGGCGCAGACGCGGTGCTCATCATCATGGCGGCGGTCTCCGACGGCCAGGCGCTGGAGATTGAGGACGCCGCCTATAAGTGGGGTCTTGATGTGCTCATTGAAGTGCATGACGAGGAAGAGCTTGCCCGCACCTATGGCCTCAAAAGCCCGCTCATCGGCATCAACAACCGCAATCTCAAAACCTTCGAGGTCACGCTTGAGACAACGGAGCGTCTCGCACCGCTGGTGCCCGAAGGCAAATTGATTGTGGGGGAAAGCGGCATCTTCACACCCGCTGATCTGGCGCGTCTGGCGCGCGCCGACGTGCATGCCTTTCTCGTCGGCGAAAGCCTGATGAGACAGAGCGATGTGACGGCTGCCACGCGCATGCTACTCGCCCCTGCCGCTTAGCGGGTTGCACCCGACCAGAATGGGGCTGTTTCATTTTGAACCAGTCCGGCGCCCGCCGACTCCATCTGTGCTGTAACGTTTCACTCTCAGAACATTCCGTCCCTGTACGGATGAAGGAGAGTGAAATGGGCGCACCCCTTGCAAAATATCCTCTTATTGCCGCCTGCGTGATGGGCGTGGCATTCGGGATGACCATGACGAGCCATCGCGTGATGGCTGCCGATACAACCGACATCAACGCATTGGTTGCATCTCTTGAGGGACTGGACTTCGCCTCAAAGGTGGCAGCCCTGATGGCGGCCTATCCCGATGGGGGAGATGATTTTGAAGAAGCCCTGACAATGCTCGCGGTGGCTGAACCCGATCCCGCCAAGGCGGCGGCCATTTTGATGGTCTCGCTGGGTGATACGGCAACGCCCGGCAAGATTGACGGCGTGATCCGCACGATCGACAAGCTCGGCAACTATACGCCGGAGCAAATCCGTCTCGCCGTCAAGGAAGCCGTGCTGAATGCCGCCGACCCTGTTGCCGCCGCCCGCGGTGTGCTCTCGGCGGTGCCTGATCTGAACCAGCCCAATCAGCTCGCGCTGGGTTACGGGCTCGGCGACGCCGCTGTCGCTCTTCGTGCAAGGGGGGATACGCTGACAGCCTCCGTGATCGTGATCGAGGTCACCACGAGCCGCATGAGCGTTCTTGTGAAGAGCTTCGAGGAAACGACGAAAACGACAATTGCCCAGACGACCACCACCAAAACAAATTCAACCGTCAACACACAGACCGGCAAAACGCCTGAAAACAAGGCCAGTGACAGCTAAACGCCGCCAGTTTGCCATCAGCGGCTAATTCGCACATTCTGCCCGTCACACGAGAACGGGCAGAAGGTTACGATTTTGACCAAGTTTATGTCTCGGCAGGCAGGCGAGATGCGCTATGTGATCCGGCGGGCGCAGGAAGCCGAGTTGTCGCTGCTGCCTGCCATTGAAATCAAGGCAGGCGCCCTTTTTGCCAAGGCCGGTCTGCCCGAGGTTGCCGCCAATGAGCCGGCTGACCTGTCCTATCTGCGTTCCTTTCATCGTCATGGTGTCCTGCATGTTGCAGCCGACGAGGCGCAAATGCCGGTCGGCTTCATCCTGAGCGGCAGTCTCGACGGCGCGGGCCATATCCATGAACTCTCCGTCGATCCGGCGCATGGACGACTGGGGCTGGGCCGCGCCCTTGTGCGGGCCGCCTGCTGCGTAGCGCAGGCGCGCGGGCTGAAAGCCATGACCCTCTCGACCTTTCGCGATCTGGCCTGGAACGGCCCCTTCTATCAGCGCCTCGGCTTTCGGGAACTTGCGCCGGACGAGTGGACGCCCGCCATGCATCTGCTACATGCTCATGAAAAGGCGCTTCATCTGCCAGTGGCGCGACGCTGCTTCATGCGCAAGGAAATCGGGGATATCACGTGAGCGAACCAAAACTCTCCCATATCGGCAAAGACGGCGCGGCACATATGGTGGATGTGTCCGACAAGGCCGTGACATCGCGCGTGGCCCGCGCCAGAGGGCGCGTGATCATGGCGCCTGAGACACTGGCGCTGATCATCAAGGACGGTCTGGCCAAGGGCAATGCGCTGGAAGTGGCGCGGCTGGCGGGCATCATGGCCGCCAAGAAAACATCCGAGCTTATTCCGCTCTGTCATCCGCTGGCCATTACCAAAGTAAGTGTAGATTTGCAGCCCGATGTGGCAGGCCATTGCGTCGAGATTGAAGCCATGGTGAAGACCAGCGGGCAGACGGGCGTGGAGATGGAAGCGCTGACGGCTGTGAGTGTGGCCGCACTGACGCTTTACGACATGGCCAAGGCGGTCGACAAGGCGATGCATATTTCCGACATTCGCCTGACACACAAGAGTGGCGGCAAGTCCGGCATCTATGAGGCCGAGTGATGGCGAGAGGCAAGACACCCCTTCTACCGGTTGAGGAAGCCCGGCAGCGCATTCTTGACCCCTTGCGCGTGACATCGCATGAGCGCGTGACGCTTCGCGAAAGTCTGGGCCGGATTCTCGCCGAAGATGTGATCGCACGACGCACGCAGCCACCAGCAGATATGTCCGCGATGGATGGATATGCCGTGCGCGCGGCCGATGTGACGGCGGCAGGCGCGAGGCTTCACGTGATCGGCGAGGCCCCGGCCGGTCGCGCCTATGCCGGTGAGGTGAAGGCGGGCGAGACGGTGCGCATCTTTACAGGGGGCGCCCTGCCCGCCGGCACGGACAGCATCATGCTGCAGGAAGATGCCAGCCGTGAAGGTGACAATGTGACCTTCAGCGAAGCGGCACATGCCGGCCAGCATGTGCGCAAAGCGGGCATTGATTTTTCACATGGTGATGCCGGGCCGCTGGCAGGCACCAAACTGAGCGCTGCTGACATCGCGCTTATTGCGGCCAAGAACCATGCGCATGTGATGGTTTACCGGCGGCCGGTGATCGCCTATTTCGCGACGGGTGACGAACTGGTGATGCCGGGCGAAACGCTGGGCGCCGACCAGATCATTTCTTCCAATAATGATGGTCTGGGCGCGCTCATCGAAGCGCATGGCGGCGAGGCGATGGATCTGGGCATTGCACCAGACGACAAGGAAGCAATCCGGACGCTGGCGGCGAAAGCCAACCATGCCGACATGCTGGTGACGCTGGGCGGGGCCTCGGTGGGTGACCATGATCTGGTGCGTCCTGCCCTTGAAGCGGACGGGCTGGAGATTGATTTCTGGCGTATCGCGATGCGACCGGGCAAGCCGCTGATGTTTGGTCGCTACGGCGAGGTGCCCATGCTGGGGCTGCCGGGCAATCCTGTTTCGGCGCTGGTCTGCGCGCAGCTTTTTCTGGTGCCTGCGATTTTGCGGATGCAGGGCACGGTTGAAACACAATCGCTGATGATTGCAAGGCTCGGCGCGGATGTGAAAGCCAATGATGCGCGCGAGGATTATCTGCGGGCGAAGCTCGATCATGTGCCGGGCGAACTACCGGTCGTCACGCCCTTGCCCGTGCAGGACAGCTCCATGCTGTCCGCCCTTTCGGCGGCAGATTGCCTGATCATCCGCCCGCCCCATGCAGAGGCAGAAAAAGCAGGCGCCACGGTCTCCATATTGCCGCTTCGCTGAATGGCGAGACTGCATGTTGTCGTTGACAACATCTAGGCTTTTGCTAATCTCAATGTAGTCAATGACAACATTGAGATTTCACGATGGGCTATCATCACGGCAATCTGCGAAGTGACCTGCTGGCGCGCGCCGCCGAGGTGATTGCGGCAGAAGGCATCGAGGCGTTGAGCCTGCGGGGCCTGGCGCGCGATCTGGGCGTGTCTCATGCCGCGCCGTCGCGCCATTTTGACGACAAGGCCGCACTGCTGCGCGCGCTTGGCACGGATGGCAGCGAGAAGCTGGCAAATTATGTGCTGAGCGCGGCCGATGAGGCCGGAGACAATCCCCTCAAACGCTATGCCGCCATGGGCAAGGCCTATATCCGCTTCAGCCTCGTCTTCCCTGCCTATTACAAAGCGATGACGCATCCCGAAGTCTGCGCCCAATCCGATGCCGCTTTCAGTGCGAGCGCGGAACGGCGGCGGCAGATTATTTCCGATGCGGCGCGCGCCGCGCAGGCCGCCGGCTGGCTCGCTGACGAGGCGCTTGAGGATGTGCTGATGTTCAGCATCGGCACGGTGCGCGGCGTGTCTGCCATGCTGGCTGACCCCATGCATCACAGTCAGACAGCGTCCATTGAGACGGACCTGCTGATCGAAAATATTGTGCGGCTGATCATTGATCCGGACAATCCGCAACGCCGCCTCAAACCGGCGCCTCAGAAGAGCGACAACCAAAAGAGGGTAAGCGCATGATCGGGAAGATACTGGAGACTGTCGGCCCGTGGGGGCCGGTTCTGTTCGGGTTCGGTTTTCTGGCGCCGCTGATCGCGCAGATTATCGAGCGCGCCGATGTGGCCATGCCTTTCGGCCTGACGCCGCTGATGCTGGGTCTGATCATGGGGCCGGCGCTCGGGCTTGCCGCCAAGCTGCGGGGGCGCTGGATATGAACATGTCAAATATCAATGCCGCCGATCTGAGCGCCATGAGCGACCGCGAACTTGCCCGTGCCGAACTCGAAATCGCGCGCAAATATTACAACCGCTTCTCCGTCTTCATGCTCGTCTGGGGCTTTGGCAATCTTGCCTGCTGGCTGGCGCTGTGGCCGCTGACACTGATGGGCGTGATCCCGCTGTGGCTCGCCTTCCCGATTGCCACGCTCAATGTGATCCTGTGCTACCTGCCCTCGCATGAAGCGCAGCATTCCAATTTTGCACGCAGCGGCGAACCCCTGCGCTGGCTCAATGAGCTGATCGGCTATGTTTCCACCATTCCCATGGTGCTGCCCTTCAAGGTCGCGCGGCTCACCCATATGGAACATCATTCGCATACGAATGATCCGGCGCTTGATCCTGATTACTGGGTGAAGGCGGACAGCTGGCATCAGCATTTATGGCAGGGCCTGAAAAACCGCCAGCCGGGACACAGCCATCCCTATGCGGAAACCATGAAGCGGCTTGGCGATGAGCCCTTCGTCAAAAAGGCGCTGCTGGAAGGCGCAATCCAGACACTTTCCTTCTGGGCCATTCTGACGGCACTCGCCTGGAGCGGCCATGCGATTGAAGCCGCCCTGCTCTGGTGGCTGCCACGCCATATCGGCACCAGCTATATCTCGCTGATGCTGAGCTGGGCGCCGCATTTTCCCAATCCCGAACGCGGGCGCTATCGCAACACGCGCTATTTCACCTTTCCGCTGGGCAATATCATCGCGCTGGGCATGGAACATCATATCATTCACCACATGCATCCAGGCATTCCACTGAACTGGAATGCGGCGGCCTATCGCGATCTGAAGCCGATTCTGGATGCCCGTGGCTGCCGGGACGAGGCCTTTCAGCCGTCAAATTTATCCACAGTTCAGGCTTGACGATTCAGAAGAACCAAACTAGAACGAATTTCGACGTTTTTGTTTTGTTCCTTCCCGATCCATCAAGCTGGGGCCAATCGATGCTGACGCGCAAACAACATGAACTTCTGATGTTCATCCATGAGCGGATCAAGGAAGGTGGCGTTTCGCCCAGCTTCGACGAGATGAAGGATGCCCTTGATCTGCGATCAAAATCGGGGATTCACCGCCTGATCACAGCGCTTGAGGAGCGCGGCTTTATCCGCCGTCTGGCGCATCGCGCCCGGGCGCTGGAAATCGTGAAGCTGCCGGAAGCCGCATCGCCAAGCCTTGCGACATCACGCGCCAAGGGCTTCTCGCCCAGCGTGATCGAAGGCAGCCGGGGCAAACCTGTCAGCCGCGATCTGACGCCTTCGGATGCGGCCAATGACACCATGACCCTCTCGGTGATGGGCCGGATTGCCGCCGGTACGCCGATCGAGGCGCTGCAGGAAGAAAGCCATCAGGTAAGTGTGCCGCTGAACCTTCTGGGCTCGGGCGAGCATTATGCGCTGGAGGTCAAGGGTGACTCCATGATCGAGGCCGGCATTCTGGATGGCGACACGGTTCTCATCCAGCGTTGCGACACGGCCAATAGCGGCGACATTGTTGTGGCGCTGGTCGATGGCTATGAAGCGACCCTGAAGCGGCTGCGCCGCAAGGGTGACTCCATAGCGCTTGAAGCGGCCAATCCCGCCTATGAAACCCGCATCTTCGGGCCGGATCGCGTAAAGGTTCAGGGCAAGCTGGTCGGTCTTCTGCGCCGCTATTAAGGCTCACCGCACCCAGGGCCTGTGCCCGCGCGCCTCTTTAGCCGTGAATTTTTTCACCGTGCCATCGGGCATGAAATAGAGCGAGGTGGCGCCCTCGCGCAGCAGGTCAAACCTGTCGATCACCTGTGATGCGCGGCAGCCCTGACGGATGGCGGGCGGCACCGGCACCTGGGCGACAATGATCGCCGCCGTTTCACAATCCTCAAAGACGGCAGGCAGGTTGCGCGGAAAGGCAATTTCAGGCCGTTCGGCTTCGCGGTAAAGACAGCCCTGCCGGTCGCATTGCATGGCGGCGTTGCGGCCCGCCTCGCCGGGGCTGCGCCCGTCGCCCTCATGGGTCAGCCATTGCCGCGCGGTATAAGATGAGCGCTGCGTTGTGAGCGCAAGGCGGCCATCCGCCATGCGGACAGCGGCAATCTGGCCATCGCGGTCAATCATCACATCGGGACGGATGCCGGGCGACCAGGCGGCCAGACCGATGATGATGGGCGCGACACCGACAAAGCGCCATGACCGTCGCCAGAGTGCGAGCCACAGGCCGCCAGCGACAACGAGCAGCAAAGGCGCAAGCGGCACAGAGGGAATGAGATCATCTGAGCCTTCCCATGTGGAAACGAGGTGGGCCACGGCGAGCATGAGGTCAATCCCCTGCCCCATGAGCCAGAGGGCGGGCGCTTCCAGCCCGAGCGGCATGAGCAGCAGCGCAACCAATGCCGATGGCATCACGATCAGCGCGACGAGCGGCATGGCGGCAAGATTGCCGGCAAGGCCATAGAGCAGCGCGATGCGATTGAAATTCCATGCCGCAAAAGGTGCGGTCGCCGCCCCCGCGACAAGACTCGTCAGCGCGATACCTGCCAGATAGACAAAGGGCGTGGCGAGCCAGCGCTGCCAGCCCTGCATTTCATAAAGCCTGCCGGAGATGGCGCGGGCAAGATCGCTTTCATAAAAGGCGATCAGCGCCACCACAGCGGCAAAGGACATCTGGAAACTTGCACCTAAAAGACTCTCGGGACGCCAGAGCAGAATGACAATGGCCGCCAGGGCCACATTGCGCAGGCTCAGGGCCGGGCGGTCGAGCAGAATGGCGACGAACATGAGGGTGATCATGATCCAGGCGCGCTGGGTGGCGATGCCTGCCCCCGAGATAAGAAGGTAGAAAGTCGCGCCAAAAATGGCGATGACGGCGGCCCATTTCTTGATGGGACGGCGCAGCGCCAGACCCGGCAAAAGCGCCATGAGGGCGCGCAAAACCCAGAAGACGGAGCCCCCGAAAAGCACCATGTGGAAACCGGAAATAGAGAGCACATGAGCCAGACCTGCATTGCGCAGATCCTGTGCCGTCTCCTCCGGAATGGCCCGCTTCTGGCCCGTGATCAGGGCGACGGCAACGGGGCCTGCCGGTCCGTCAATGCCCTGACGGATGCGCGCGGTGATCGCGTTTCGCAGGCGGGCAAGCGCCATATCGAAGCTGCGCGGCGGGTCGCCTGTTTCAAGCGGGGCGGTGTAGGAAAAGCCAACCGCGCCGATGCGTTCAAACCAGACAAGGCGGGTATAGTCAAAGCCGCCCGCCTCGACGGGTTCAGGCGGTGGCAACAGGCGCGCGCGCAGCGTGACGGTCTGGCCGGGCAGCAGCTCAATATCTTTCTGGCGCATGGTGAGACGGATGCGCGCGGGCAGCGCCACCGGTTTCAGGCCTGCAAAACGATGCGGCGCCATGATGAGCGACAGGCTGCCCTGATCCGTATGCTGAACGTCGATGACACTGGCAACCAGCAGACCTGAACGCTCTTTCTGGAGAACCGGTGCAGCCACCATCCATGTGCGCAGGGCGGCGGCCGAAAAGCCGAGCGTGACGAGCCACAACGCAGTCAGGAGAATGGCGAGCAGCCCCTGATGCCGCATGACCCAGAGCGCGAGGAGAAGCGTGGAAAGAACGAGCCCGCAGAACCAGAGCGCGGGCTCAAATGGCAGGCTGAAATAGGCTCCGACGCCAAGCGCCATGATCACCGGGCTCCAGAGGAACCAGCGATCCGACTCGGCGGTGAATAATGCGCCCGGCAGCGCCAGAATCCGGGCGGCGGATTCACGCAGAGGCACGGCCCGAAATGGCCCTCTGATGCCCCTGCTTGCCTCCCCTGCCCGCATCTGCGCCCCAATCCGGTCGGTCAAGTCCTGAACATGGGCTCTTCAACCCTGCTAAACCCCTGAAGAAGCTGATATTGCCTCTTTTTTCGGGCTTACGCTGCAACGCCGCAATGTGCTAGAAACACTACCAAATTGCAGGGCCATCCTGCACCCCACCCAGGCAGTGCAGGACTGACAGCTTTCAGACTGATATCTGCAACCCAAAATCCGTCCACAGTGTTTGCCGCCGCGCTTCTTCACCTGTGGCTTTTGCACGATCCGACTAGCGAAGCATGATGACTGAAGCCAAAAAAACCGTCACGCGATTTGCGCCCTCCCCGACAGGCTTTCTGCATATCGGCGGTGGTCGCACGGCGCTGTTC
Source organism: Hyphomicrobiales bacterium (assembly GCA_016124805.1). GTDB lineage: Bacteria > Pseudomonadota > Alphaproteobacteria > Parvibaculales > Parvibaculaceae > Parvibaculum. The sequence goes on from WGND01000007.1 coordinate 89,080, forward strand.
AACTGGCTTTATGCAAAGCATGAAGGCGGCACATTTCTGCTGCGCATCGAGGACACTGATCGGGAGCGCTCTACCGATGCGGCGATTGAGGCCATTTTCGACGGGCTGAAATGGCTGGGTCTGGAGTGGGACGGCGAACCGGTGATGCAGTTTTCGCGTCAGGCCCGTCATCGCGAGGTGGCCATGGAAATGCTGGCTGCCGGCCATGCCTATTACTGCTATGCCAGCCAGGCGGAACTGGAAGAAATGCGCGAGCTTGCCCGCGCCGAAGGCCGCCCGATCAAATATGACGGTCGCTGGCGCGACCGCGACCCGTCTGAAGCCCCTGACGGCGTGAAGCCCGTGATCCGCTTCCGTTCGCCCGATGCCGGCGAAACGGTGATACAGGATGCCGTGGTGGGGGAAGTACGTTTTGCCAATGAGCAGCTTGATGACCTCATCATCGTGCGCAGTGACGGCTCGCCGACCTATAATCTTTCCGTTGTGGTGGATGATCACGATATGGGCGTGACCCAGATCATCCGCGGCGACGACCACCTGACCAACACCGCCCGGCAGAGCCAGATTTATGCGGCCATGGGATGGGAGGCACCTGCCTTTGCCCATCTGCCGCTGATCCATGGTCCGGACGGGGCCAAGCTCTCCAAGCGCCATGGGGCGCTGGGCGTGGATGCCTATCGCGATATGGGCTATCTGCCCGAAGCCATGCGCAACTATCTGGTGCGTCTGGGCTGGAGCCATGGCGATGACGAGATTTTCTCGACCGAGCAGGCGATTGAATGGTTCAACCTCGACAGCATTGGTCATTCGCCCTCGCGCTTTGACTTCGACAAGCTGGAAAGCGTGAACGCGCATTATATCCGCATCGCGGATGACACGCGGCTGGCCGACGACACGCTTGCCCTGATGGTGCGCTTGCATGGCTGGGTCGAAACAGCTGACCTGCGCCAGAAGCTGATCGCTGCGATGCCCGGACTGAAGGAACGTGCCAAGACCCTGATCGAGCTTGGCCAGGGTGCCGCCTATCTGACGGCGACGCGCCCGCTGAGCCTGGATGACAAAGCCACCAAGCTGCTGGATGTCGAGACGCAGATGATGCTCGGCCGCCTGCTGCCGCAACTGGAAGCCCTGAATGACTGGAGCGCGGAGGCCTGCGAGGCTGTCGTGCGCGCCTTTGCCGAGGCCGAAACGCTGAAGCTTGGCAAGGTCGCGCAACCCTTGCGCGCCGCCCTGACCGGCAGTGCCGTGTCTCCCCCCATTTTCGATGTTCTGGCGACACTGGGTCGCGAGGAAGCGCTTGGGCGCATCAAGGATCAAGCGGCCTGATTTTTTTCGGGACGCAACGATAAGACCGCAATATGCTGAACAACTGTCCGGTTCGTCTGATGTGTAACAGGCGCCGGCAGCAGAGAGGACAGAAGCAGGTATGACAAAATTTGGAACCGAAGCCGGTGCAACTACCACCGCAAAACTTGAGCTGGACGGCAAGAATTACGACTTCCCCGTTTATAGCGGTTCTCTCGGGCCCAGCGTCATCGATATTTCGACGCTCTATTCCAAGACGGGCCATTTCACCTATGACCCGGGCTTCACCTCCACAGGCAGCTGTGAATCCGACATCACCTTCATCGACGGCGAAGAAGGCGTGCTGCTCTATCGGGGCTACCCCATTGAACAGCTGGCCGAGAAGGGCTCGTTCCTCGAGACCTGCCATCTGCTGCTGAGCGGCGAGCTGCCCAACGCCGATGAATACAAGGAATTCTCGCGCGCCATCACCTATCATACGATGGTGCATGAGCAGATGATGATGTTCCTGCGCGGCTTCCGTCGCGATGCCCATCCCATGGCCATCATGTGCGGCATGGTGGGTGCGCTTTCGGCCTTCTATCACGACTCGACCGATATCAATGACCCGATCCAGCGCATGATCGCCAGCCGCCGTCTCATCGCCAAGATGCCGACGATTGCCGCCATGGCGTTCAAATATTCGATCGGCCAACCGATTGTCTATCCGAGCAATGATCTGGGCTACGCCGAGAATTTCCTGCGCATGTGCTTCTCGGTGCCGGCTGAGGAATATGAAGTCAATCCGATCCTCGCCCGCGCCATGGACCGCATCTTCATCCTGCATGCCGATCACGAGCAGAACGCCTCGACATCGACCGTGCGTCTGGCCGGTTCGTCGGGCGCCAATCCCTTCGCCTGCATCGCGGCAGGCATTGCCTGCCTCTGGGGCCCGGCGCATGGCGGCGCCAATGAAGCCGCCCTCAACATGCTGCAGGAAATCGGGACCGTGGACCGCATTCCGGAATTCATTGCCCGCGCCAAGGACAAGGACGATCCCTTCCGCCTGATGGGCTTTGGCCACCGCGTTTACAAGAATTACGACCCGCGCGCCCGCGTGATGCAGAAGACCACCCATGAAGTGCTCAAGACCCTGGGCATCAAGGATGATCCGCTGCTCGACGTGGCGATGGAACTGGAACGCATCGCACTGAGCGATCCCTATTTCGTCGAAAAGAAGCTGTACCCAAATATCGACTTCTATTCGGGCATCACGCTGAAGGCGATGGGCTTCCCCACCACCATGTTCACTGTGCTCTTCGCGCTCGCCCGCACCGTCGGCTGGGTCGCGCAGTGGAACGAAATGGTTGAGGATCCGAGCCAGCGTATCGGTCGTCCGCGCCAGCTCTATACCGGCGCACAGTCACGCGACTATGTGGATGTGGAAAAGCGCTAAGCGCTTCCACCTGACAGACTTGAAGAAGGCGCTTCCCTCCGGGGTGGCGCCTTTTTTACTGGCTGTGTGCGGGGGCCTGCAGGGCGCGCGTCTCAAGCACTTCGATGACGGCGCGGGCGGCACGCTTGCTGGGCGGCTCGCCCTCCACGCCCATGACGGCGCGCAGCTCGTCCAGATCGGCAATGGCGCGGGCGCGCTCGGGCGTGTCTTTCAGAAGCGGACGCAGACCCTGCTGCAGATTGGCCGGGGTGCAGTTCTGCTGCAGATATTCGCGCACTGACGGGCGGTCGAGAATGAGATTCACCAGCACCACGGAGGGCACTTTGAGCATGCGGCCGATAAAGGCGCCGGCAAAGGGGTCCACGCGGTAGCCAATGACCATGGGCACGCGGGCAAGCCCGAGCTCCAGCGAGACGGTGCCCGAAGCAGCAAGCGCGGCGGTGGCGGCGTCAAAAGCTGCGCGCTTTTCCCTCTCGTCCTCGACAATATCGACGGGGACGGACCAGCCCTGCACCCCTGCCCGCACGGCATCGCGCACATGGGGCACAGTCGGCAAGACAACACGGAGATCTGGCATTTCGGCATGAAGGCGCCCAACCGTTTCGCCAAAGAGCTTGAGCAGGCGGCGCACTTCATTGGTGCGACTGCCGGGCAGCACGAGCAGCAGGGGCGTTTCGGCCGCGATCCCTTTTTCCGCCCGGAAGCGCGCACCCGCACCGGCGGTCGGCACGCGCTCAATGGCCGGATGGCCGACATAGACACAATCAAGACCCGCCACGGCCTGGAAAAAGGCGGGCTCGAATGGCAGCAGCGCCATGACGCGGCGCAGATATTTTGCCATGGCTTTGGCGCGACCACGCCGCCAGGCCCAGACGCTGGGCGAGACATAATTGACGATCGGAATCTGTGGCGCGCGGAACTTGACGAAGCGGGCCACAAAATGGGTGAAGTCGGGACTGTCGATAATGACCATGACATCGGGTTTATGAGCCACGGCCCGATCAACCGTCAGTTTCATGCGCCGCAGGATCAGCGGCAGGCGGGGGATGACTTCGCGTACGCCCATGACGGAAATATCGGTCATGGGAAAGATGGAGGACATGCCTTCGGCTTCCATTCGGGTGCCGCCAACGCCGGAAAAATGTACCTGCCCGCCCAGCAGGTCCTTGAGACCCTGCATAAGCTCGGCCCCGAGTGCATCGCCGGACGGTTCACCCGCCACCAGCATGACATGCGGACCGGTTTTGACCGGCTCTGCCGCCTCACTCACGTCACCGCCTCTTTGATCTGTGCCGCCGAAAGGCCAATCACAAAAATGCCCGCCCTGTTGGCAGCCTTGGCAACAGCAACCGCATCGCTGATCAGGGCATTGCCGGCTTCAATGGCAATGCCCGCGAGACCCGCGGCGGCGGCATTTTCGACCGTTTGCGTGCCGATGGTTGGGAGATCAATGCGTTTTTCCTGACCCGGCTTGGCCAGTTTGACGAGGACGCCTGCCCGCGCGGTGGCACTGCCGCGCAGGTCGGCAGGCAGGGAAGCAATGCGCCCGAGCATGGCGTCCGTGCCTTCGGAAGCTTCAAGGGCCAGCACGATGCCACGGCAAACGATGGCGCCTTGCCCGATATCCAATGCGCCGATGGCATGGACCGCACGGATGCCGATCGCGATGTCGGCGAACTGTTCATCATTGGGGGCCAGATGGCCAATGGCGCCTGCCGGTGCGAGCAGGCTTGCCGAAACCTCATGGGCTCCGATGATGTGGAAGCCGTGATTTTCCTCAAGCATATTGACGAGGCCGCCGAGCAGGCCGTCATCGCCCTTGCGCATGAGCCCGATCAGGCGCGGCATCATTTTGAGCGCCATGGCGTCAGGCATGACCTTGCGGATGTCGGGGCGCTTGATGGGGCCGATCATGACCACATCCTCGCAACCGGCCTCCTTGAGCAGGCTGACAAAGCGGCCCATGGCCCCCAGTCGGCACCAGGCATGTGGATAGCGGCTGATGTCGGGACTTGCTTCGCCTTCGAGCCCGACAATGAATATCTCGCGACCCGCCGACAGGGCATCCTCGGCAAGTGCCACAGGCAGTGGCCCCGAGCCTGCGACGATGCCGAGTTTTCGTGGTTTTTCAGGCATCGCCCGGCATCACCACGGCGCGGCCGGATTCATGCTGGATGAAATTGACGATCTCCATGACATCAGCCTGCTCGGCGAATTTCTCGCCCGTGGCCGCGACGCGGTCGCGCAAGGCGCCCTCGCCCTTGAAGATCATGTCATAGGCCTCGCGCAGGGCATTGATCTGCTCACGCGAGAAGCCGCGACGGCGCAAGCCGACCAGATTGAGCCCGACAAGATGGGCGCGGTTGCCGATCACGAGGCCGAAGGGAATGACGTCGCTTTCCACGCCGCTCATGCCGCCGATAAAGGCATGCTTGCCGACACGACCAAACTGCTGGAGCGCCGCGCCGCCACCGAAGATGACGAAATCATCGACATGGCAATGACCGGCCAGCATGACATTGTTGGAGAAGACGACATTGTTGCCGACAATGCTGTCGTGCCCCACATGGGAGCCTGCCAGAAAGGCGCAGCGATTGCCGACACGCGTGACCATGCCGCCGCCTTCGGTGCCGGGGTTCATTGTCACGGATTCACGGATGAGATTGTCCTCACCGATTTCCAGTGTGCTCGGCTCACCCTTGAATTTCAGATCCTGCGGGGCGTGGCCAATCGAGGCGAAGGGATAAATCTGCGTACGGGCGCCAATGGTCGTGCGGCCTTCAATGACGACATGGGAATGCAGCACGACGCCTTCGCCCAGCACGACATGGGGACCCACCACGCAGAGAGGTCCGATTTTCACACCAGCTGCAAGTTGTGCTTTCGCATCAACAATCGCTGTGGGGTGTATGTCAGTCATCACTTAAGGGCCTGTCCTGCGATCATCGCACTGAAATCACATTCGGCGACTGTCTTGCCATCGACCTTGCCTTCACCGTGGTAACGCCAGACATTGGCGCGGTTTCGTAATTTTGTGACATGCACTTCCAGCAAGTCGCCCGGTACAACCGGCTTGCGGAAACGGCAATTATCAACCGTCATGAAATAGACCAGACGATTGGTGCCTGAGCTGCCGAGGCTGTTAATGACGAGCGCACCGGCTGTCTGTGCCATGGCTTCGACAATCAGCACGCCGGGCATCACTGGATATTCCGGGAAATGGCCTGTGAAGAAGGGCTCATTGTTGCTGACCGCCTTGATGCCAATGGCAAATTCGTCAGAACGCATCTCCTTGATGCGATCAATCATAAGCATGGGGTAGCGATGCGGAAGCAATTCCATCACGCGCTGAATGTCGGCACTTGTGGGGGGGGTCGTTTCGTCTGACTCTGCCTGACTCATTCGCTCAATTCCTGTCCAGCCAATTCACGTTCATATCAAAATTCGAGGCGGCTTATTCATCCGTGGACGGTTTGTTGCCACGACGCCCGAGTTTGCGAAGCTCGACAACTTCGCGTCGCCATTCCTTGATCGGTCGGGCCGGCACGCCACCATATTGCTGCCCCGGTGGAATATCATGGACGACTGCGCCGCGCGCTGCGACCATGGCCCCACTATTGATCGTGATATGGCCCGTGACGCCGACCTGCGCTGCCAGCACGACAAAATCGCCCAGCGTGGAGCTACCCGAAATGCCGGTCAGCGACACAATAACGCAATGACGCCCGATCTCCACGTTGTGACCGATCTGCACGAGATTATCAATCTTCGTGCCTTCGCCAATGACCGTATCGGGGCCAGCGCCGCGATCCACGCAGCTATTGGCGCCAATCTCGACATTGTCCTGAATGATGACGCGACCGAGCTGAGGCACTTTCTCGTGCTGCGGCAGGCCCATGGCAAAGCCGAAACCATCCTGACCGATTCGGACACCGGGATGCAGCATGACGCGATCCCCGATATGGGCATGGCTGATGGTGACGCCAGGGCCGATCCAGCAATTTCGGCCAATCGTGCAGCCGCGCGCGATGACGGCATTGGAACTGATGATCGTGCCTGCACCGATCTCCACATCGGCGCCGATGCTTGCGCCGGGTTCTACCGTCGCGCCTGCCCCGATCTTTGCCGTCTCATGTACAAAAGCCATCGGGTGGATGCCAGGCTCATCACCAAAGCTTCTCGACCCCGTTGTCTCTGCCGGGTAGAAAAGCTGTGCCGCCCGCGCATAGGCGCGATAGGGCTCCTTCGCGATCAGCAAAGCCGTGCCCGCAGGTGCCTTGTCGATATGCTTGGCGTCGATCATGCAAGCGCCAGCACGTGTCGCCCGGAAGCTTTCAATATATTTGGGATTGTCGAGGAAGCTCAGATCGTCCGGACCTGCAGCATCCAGAGACGCAATGTCCGCAATCATGAAGGAAGGATCGACACCCTCATTCAGTCGGGCGCCTACCCGCTCGGCGATTTCACCGAGCGGGAAAGGGCCACTATTCGCAAAGAAGCGTTTATCCGCCATGGCGTGAATATATGGCGGCCGCCAAGGCGCGCCTCTCCTCTAGATCATTTTGGCGTGATGGGTGTGAACTTGACCGATGTCATTTTGGCATCAAGCGCCTTGAGCGCTTCAGCCGTGACATCGAGATCCACACCACCGGCGACAACAGCTGCCCGGTCAAGCATGATCGAGCCGCCCTTGGACTTCATGATATCAGCAAAAATGGGTCCCAGTGCCTTGGCGATTTCGCCACGCGCCTGCTCACCACCGAGCTGGATGGCCTGTGCTTTGGCGCGCATTTCCTGTTCATGCTTTGCTTCACGCTCCTGGATCGCCTGGAACTTTTTTTGCACGTCTTCCTGGGTCAGAAGCGAACGCTGCTCTGACAGTTTCTTCATGTCTGCTTCAAGGGAGCTTTTGACGCTCTTGTCCTTGTCCTGAAGCTTCTTGCCTTCGGCCTGAACCTGGGTGCGCAGGCTCTGCGCCGCCTTGGATTGCGTAAAAAGCGTCTCCATGCTGACGACCAGCACGACGGCAGGCCCCGGTGCGGCAGCGGCAACCGGCTGAACCAGTACAGCGCCAGACAGGAAGCCAACAAAGGCAAGACTCGCAATCACGCGTGTAACTACTGAACGAAAACTCATTTCCTAAGGATCCCTCGTTATATTTTCCGCCCGGCTAGAACGATGTGCCTGCGCTAAAGCGGAATAGTTCTGTTTCGTCGTAATCTTCCTTCAGGAAGACGTTGGACAGGTCGACACGAACCGGTCCGAATGGTGACTTCCAATAAATACTCAGACCAGCCGACGCACGCGGCGCAAAATCATCAGCGGCAAAAGGCGTCGTTGTCTTGTTGTAGTCGGCAATACCGATATAGCCGACATCGGTAAAGATACTGGTCTTGATGCCAAGGGCTTCGGGCAGGCCATTTGGAATGGTCAACTCGGCAGAACCGAAGATATAGGCTTGCGCACCCAGGGCGTCATTATTGGTTGATGCAAGGTCGCGTGGACCAAGGCCACCGCGCTTGAAACCACGGAAGTCATTGCCGCCCTTGAAGAAGCGGTCATTGAGGCTGACATCTTCGCCGATGCCCTTGATGTAGCCCGCATCCAGACGATAGCTGGACAGGAAGGACGGTGTAATGGGCAGGTAGGTATGCACAAGCACCTGGCTGGAGATGTAGTGAACGGTACCGCCTGCACCGGCATAGTCCTGACTGAACAGAACGTCGAAGCCGCCCGTCGGGTCTACCGGATCGTTACGACCATCATAATAATAGTCATAGCCGATAATGGAACGAACCTCGGTTCCTTCAGCGTCCTTCACAGCCTGCGACGCATAAGTATCCACGTTGTAGATATTTTCATTGCGCAGCTGGTAACGCGTCAGCAGACGACTCTTGTCCGTCAGTGGGAAACCAAATCGGAAACCACCACCAATGGTGCGCAGATCGTAAGATGCCTGCGACTGGTAGTTCGTTTCACTGCCGAAGAGATCGATACCGCCGACCAGATCGCGGCCGAGGAAGTAAGGATCTGTGTAGTGGAACTCGATCAACTGACGACGCAGCGACAGCGATGTACTGGTGCTGAGCTGAACGCCACGACCAAGGAAGTTGCGTTCCGACAGCGTGATGCCGGCCACCGCACTGTCGACGGAGGAGAAGCCTGCGCTGAGCGAGAGCGAACCGGTGGACTGTTCCTCGACATTCACATTCAGGATTGTCTTGTCAGGCGCGGAACCGGGCTGCTGGGTGATATCGACTTTCGCAAAATATTGAAGGGCGCGGATGTTCTTTTCAGACTTGTCCACCAGTACACGGTTGAAGGCATCGCCCTCCGCCATTTCAAACTGGCGACGGATCACACGATCAAGGGTACGCACGTTGCCCGTGATGTTGATTTTCTCAACATAGACACGCGGGCCTTCAGTGATCTGATAGACCAGATTGATGATCTGCCCTTCACGGTCACGCTTCACGCGGGGACGCACTTCAGCAAAAGCATAACCATTGGTTCCCGCCGCATAAGTCAGGGCATCAACCGATTTCTCGATCTGGCTCGCGTCATACTGGTCGCCTTCCTTGGTTGTGACCAGAGAAGCCAGCATTTCCTTGTCGAGCTTTTCAAGCTTGGTGTTGATCTCGATTTTGCCGAACTTGTAGATCTTGCCCTCTTCCACCGTGAAGGTGATGTGGAAGGCTGAATCATCGCGGCTCAAATCTGCGACGGCGGAAATGACACGGAAGTCGGCATAGCCATTCTTCAGATAGAAACGGCGCAGCAATTCGCGGTCATATGTCAGACGGTCAGGATCGTAGCTGTCCGAGGATGAGAAGAATTTCCACCAGGCTGATTCACTCGTCGAAATGACTTCGCGGAGCTTGCTATCGGAATATTCCTCATTGCCGATGAAATTGATCGACGAAATCTTGGTCTTGGGACCCTCATTGATTTCAAAAACAAGGTCCACGCGGTTCTGGGGCAGCTGGATAACCTTGGGATCAACCGTTGCCGAGAAGCGACCGCCACGACGATAGAGCTCAATAATGCGGGTCACATCGGACTGCACTTTCGAGCGGGTATAGATGGAACGCGGCTTGAGCTGGACTTCGGAGTCGAGATTTTCTGTCTTGATGGCGGAGTTGCCCTCGAAGGCAACACGGTTGATGACCGGATTTTCAACAACCGACACGACAAGGCGGGAGCCTTCCAGCGTCATCGTAATGTCGGCGAACAGGCCTGTATCGAAGAGCTTCTTGATCGAGACGTCGACCAGCTCGGGCGAATAGGGCATGCCGGGCTGTATGATCATATAGGAGCGGACCGTTTCAGGCTCGATGCGCTGATTGCCCTGCACGTCTATGCTGGACACCGTTACGGATGATGACGCCTCCTCGGCCTGAGCTATCGTGCCCAGTCCCGATGCCATGTTGGCTGGAAGACCCCCAGAGATTGATGCTGCCATCAAAAGCGCAATCGACAATCCACCGACACGCGCGATCCCGGTCAAAAAACTGGCCAGCTGCCCCATCCGATACCACCATTCACAGCAGGAGCCCCAAAGGTCCCGCAAAGTCATCAAGATCAAGTCGATCAAGGCAACAGGCCAATCAGCCCATTGCCCTCCCCCGACTAACTAAACAGTCCGCTCAGAAACGAGAAAACCTGAAGATGGACCAAGTCGTTCCAGGTCGAAAAAAGCATCAACATCAAGACAAGCGCCAGACCGACACGGAACCCGATTTCCTGGGTCTGCGGACCCAATGGTTTCCCGCGCACAGCCTCGGCGCCATAATAAAGCAGGTGACCGCCATCCAGCAGCGGCACCGGAAAGAGATTTAGCAGGCCAATACTGACAGAAAGCAAGGCTGCCAGATTGACCAGTGCCACGAAACCCAGCGTGGCAACCTGCCCCGATACCTGCGCGATGCGCAAGGGACCGCCAAGCTGGTCGGCCTTCTCCTTACCAGATATCACACCACCGAGATAGCTGAGGGTGCGGTCAACAACAAACCAGGTTTCCCTGGCCCCCAGCCAGACGCTGGTGAAGGGGTCGGATTTCACAAGTTTGATGTTTCCCTCACCGGCTTCACGAACAATGCCCATGATGCCGACACGATGGCTGTTGCCGAAGCGGTCAGTGATTTCCGTCTGGCGCGGCGTCGCGGTGAGATCGATCAGCTTGCCGGCGCGCTCAACCGTGAAGGTCAGGGCTGTCCCGCCGCTCACACTCACGATGCGCTGCATATCCTCAAATGTATTGATTTCGCTGCCGTCGATGGCGGTGACGATGTCGCCCGGCATCATACCAGCTTCCTGCGCCGCGCTGTCTGCCTGGACCTTGTCAATCTGAGGGGTCGCAATGGTGCGGCCGACAAAGGTGAAGATCGAGGCGAAAATGACAATGGCCAGAATGAAATTGGCAAAGGGGCCTGCAGCCACGACGAAAGCGCGATGACGAAGCGGCGCAAAATGGAAGAGGCCTTTTCGTTCTGATTCAGGAATCGCATCAAGTGAGGCCTGATCGGCCATGCTGGCGGCATTTTCATCGCCGGAAAACTTGACGAAGCCGCCCAGCGGAATCCAGCTCAGCTTCCAGCGCGTGCCATGCCTGTCATTCCAACCGACAATTTCCCGGCCAAAACCGATAGAAAAAACATCGACCTTGATGCCGCAGTAGCGAGCCGCCATGAAATGGCCAAGCTCATGGAAGAAGACAACAATCGTCAGCACAAAGAGAAATGGCAGGATATAGCCCCAAAGAGAGCTTCCAAAACCACCCATGCCTGTCAGAAAATTCAGAACTTCCAAAGATTTCACTCACTTCCAACGATGACAACAAACCGTCTTACACTGCCCTGTTACTGATGAACATTGTGACAATGTCAGCCGTTGCCGCCCTATGGAGCCTCCCCAGCGCGAGACAGACTACGTCACCGGGCCAGCTTTTGCACCATTTCCTCTGCCTGAATCCGAGCAATTCGGTCAATTTCGTAAATATCTTCCAGGCAAGACGGCGGAATATCGAGGGCGTTGGAGGCAGAAAGCACTGATTCCACGAGTTTGGCGATCTCAAGAAAGCCGATTTTACCGTCCAAAAATGACGCCACTGCAACTTCATTGGCCGCATTCAGCACGGTTGGCGCTGCCCGCCCCCGGAGCAGCGCTTCACGGGCGAGTGTGAGGGCCGGAAATCGCAGTGGATCGGGCGCTTCGAAGGTTAATTTTCCGATCTGCGCAAGGTCGAGTCGCGGTGATGGCGTGGCCATGCGCTCCGGCCAGGCGAGCGTGAAAGCGATAGGCGTTCGCATGTCCGGGCTGCCAAGCTGGGCCAGCACGGAACCATCTACATAAGCGACCATGGAGTGGATGATCGATTCCGGGTGAATGATGATGTCGAGACGCTCCGGCCCCACCGGAAAGAGATAATGTGCCTCGATAAGCTCCAGCCCCTTGTTCATGAGGGTGGCGCTGTCGACCGATATCTTGGCCCCCATCTGCCATTGCGGATGGGCGACGGCCTGGGCGGGCGTGGCGCGCGCCATATCCGCCATGCTGGTCTGGCGGAAAGGACCACCCGACGCCGTCAGGATGATGCGCTCAACGCTGTCGAGGCGGGTCTGGTCGAGAACCTGGAAAATGGCGTTATGTTCTGAATCAACCGGCAAGAGCGTTGCGCCATGGCGGGCGACCTCGCTCATGAAGAGCGGGCCTGCCGACACAAGGCATTCCTTGTTGGCCAGCGCCACATAGCCACCACCGCGTACAGCGGCCAATGTCGGGGCAAGGCCGGCTGCCCCCACGATGCCGGCCATCACCCAATCAGCCGGTTCCGCCGCCGCGGCCACCACAGCGTCCGTGCCTGCCGAAACCTGAATGGGCAGACCAGCAAGGGCTGCCTTGAGCGTCTCATATAATGTCGGTTCGGCGATGACGGCATGTTGGGGGCGCAGTAGACGCGCCTGCTCGACGAGAAGTGCGACATTGCGATGAGCGGTGAGCGCCACGACCTCATAGGCCTCGGGCTGGCGCGAGATGAGATCAATGGTGGAGCAACCAATGGACCCCGTTGAGCCCAAAATACTGACACGCCGTGGCGCATCAGGGCGCGGGGCGCGGGTCTCGGGCTGATGCAGGGGCGTCACGGCCATATCAGCACACCTGCCGCCGGGCTGCTTCCCCCATGGAGAAGGCCGATGAGTGCCGCCGCCAGACAGGCCGCGACAAGGCCATCCACCCGGTCGAGCAGCCCGCCATGGCCGGGAATGAGATTGCTGGAGTCCTTGACCCCTGCCCGGCGCTTCCATGAGGATTCCAGAAAGTCGCCGGTCTGTTCCACCAGGGCGAGGCTGGCGCTGACAATGGCGAGCCAGATAACCGATCCCTGCCCGAGATAATTGGCCATGAGGACGCCCACAATCGCGGCACCAACCATGCCGCCGATCAGGCCGGCCCATGTCTTCTTGGGCGAAATGCGCGGGGCGAGCTTGGGCCCGCCAATGAGCCGGCCCGAGAAATAGGCACAGATGTCGATGGCCCAGACGACACCCAGGATCCAGAGCGTCGCCTCACGCCCAAGCACAGGGTCGGCACGAAGCCAGACGAGCGCCACGAAGGGCAGCACCAGATAGGGATAGGCCATGAAGGCCGGTTGCCGGGGCCAACCCCGCCAGAGCGAATAGGCCACTTCAAGCGCCAGACCTGCCACGCCCACACCAAGGGCGGCCAGCGGCAGGCCTGCGGTTGTGAAGAAGACGGCCAGACAGACCGTCAAGGCAAGCCCCACCCCGCGGGCAGGGCTGGCACCACCAAAGAGAAGACCCGCCAGCTCCCAGGACATGAGACAGGCGGCAACAGCCAGCATGGCGGCAAAGGGCCAGCCACCCCACCAGGCCGTGGCCAGCGCCACTGGCGCCATGATGAGGGCGGAGAGTGCGCGCACCATCAGGTCGCTGCGGGGCGTCAAAGGCTTTGTGGGGGTCTCAGGTGCCATCAGGGCCTAGCCGCCATCGGCGGGGCTGACAGCCCCGAATCGCCGAACCCGGTTGCTGTATTCAACAAGCGCCTCGCGCAGGCTGTCGGGCGAGAAATCAGGCCAATAGGCGTCGGTGAAGACCAGTTCGGAATAGGCGCCCTGCCAGATCAGGAAATTAGATAGCCGCTTCTCGCCACTGGTGCGAATGATCAGGTCAGGATCGGGCACGCCAGCGGTGTCCAGATGGGCCGCAACAGTCTCATTGTTGATGGTTTCCGGGTCGAGGGTGCCGGCCTTTACTTCCTGCGCAATGCGCCGGACCGCCGAGGTGATCTCGTTCTGGCCGCCATAATTAAAGGCGATCATGAGGAAGAGCTTGTCATTCCCGGCGGTCAGCTTTTCGGCATCCTCGATCATGGCGATGATGTCGGCGGCCAGATGCTCGCGTTCCCCGATGACCCGAACATTGACGCCGTTCTGATGCAGTTCTGCCAGATCCCGTCTGATAAAGAACCGCAGCAAACCCATGAGATCATTGACCTCTTCGGGTGGCCGCTTCCAATTCTCGGAACTAAAGCTATAGAGCGTCAGATATTTGATGCCCATCTCACCAGCTGCGCGGACGATGACGCGCACCGCCTCGACACCCTGACGATGGCCGAGCTTGCGCGGCAAATGACGCTGGGCTGCCCAGCGGCCATTCCCGTCCATGATGATGGCGACATGACGCGGCAGGTTGAGTTCAACCACCTCTTTCGCCGTCATGTCGGAATTGGGCACCATGGACATTTTTCCGTTTAATGGCAGTTGGTTAACGGGGAACTCTCAGGCAGAAACCTAGCCCTTTCGGGATAGTTTACACCTGCATGATTTCAGCTTCCTTATGGGCGAGCGCGGCATCGATCTCGCTGATCACTTTGTCCGTCAGCTTCTGCACCTTATCTGCCCAGCTCTTATGGTCGTCTTGAGACATGGAAGAGTCTTTTTCGAGGCGTTTCAGCTCATCCATGGCATCGCGGCGGACATTGCGGACGGCGATACGGCCCTGCTCGGTATATTTGGCCGCAACCTTGGTCAGCTCGGTGCGGCGCTCCTCGTTAAGCTCGGGGATGGGCAGGCGGATCAGCATGCCATCGACATTGGGGTTGAGCCCGAGGCCGGAGCTGCGGATCGCCTTTTCAACAGCGGACACCATGCCCTTGTCCCAGACCTGCACCGTGAGCATGCGGGGCTCGGGGACGCCGACGGTGCCGACCTGTGAAATCGGCATCGACTGGCCATAGGCCTCGACCATGACGGGGTCCAGCATGCCTGCCGAGGCGCGACCGGTGCGAAGCCCTGCAAATTCCTGCTTCAGGGCCGCCAATGCGCCCCGCATGCGGCGCTCGATGTCATCGATATCAAAACCAGAGTCGTCAGCCATTTTATATCCTTTCGGCCTTTTTCTTCATGCAAAGTCTGAAGTCAGACCGTATCTTCGATGATAGTACAGCGGCCCTGTCCTGTCAGAACATTGACGAAGCCGCCATCGGTGTGGATGGAAAAAACAATGATGGGGATGCGATTTTCACGCGCCAGCGCAATGGCGGAGGTGTCCATGACCTGAAGATCGCGCGATATCACATCCAGATAGCTCAGATGGTCATAGCGTTCAGCGCTCGGCTCCTTGTGCGGATCGGCTGAATAGACGCCGTCGACCTGGGTGCCCTTGAGCAGCGCGTCACAGCCCATCTCCGTGGCGCGCAGGGCGGCGGCCGTATCCGTGGTGAAGAAGGGATTGCCCGTGCCGGCGGCAAAAATCACGACGCGGCCTTTTTCCATGTGGCGCACGGCACGACGGCGGATATAGGGCTCGCAGACCGTCATCATGGGAATGGCGGACTGAACGCGGGTGGGCACGCCTGCCCGCTCCAGCGAATTTTGCATGGCAAGCGCGTTCATGACCGTGGCGAGCATGCCCATATAGTCGGCGCTGGCCCTCTCCATGCCCTTGGCAGCGCCTGAGAGGCCCCGGAAGATGTTGCCCCCGCCGATCACCAGGCAGACCTGAATGCCGATCTCGATGGCGCTTTTGATCTCGGCGGCGATGCGGTCCACCGTCCCGACATCAATGCCATACTGGCCCTCGCCCATGAGGGCTTCGCCCGACACTTTCAGGAGAACACGGTGATATCGCGGTGTGGCAGACATGATGGTGCTTTCGTCAGGCGGGCTGTCAGACAGGCGGCAGAACGGGGTCGCCTGCGCGAATCCCCTATCCTGCCCACAGACAATAACGCCCCCGGCGCCATAAGGCGAAGGGGGCGTGATGCTTTTATGCCGAAAGCTTATCCGCGGGCGGCAGCAGCCACCTCGGCGGCGAAATCGCTTTCTTCCTTTTCGATGCCTTCACCCAGGCCGAAACGGACAAAACCGACAACTTTGATGGGTGCGCCAATGTCGCCCTCAGCCTCGGCGACGGCCTTTTCGACCGTCAGATCAGGGTTGATCACGAAAGCCTGTGAAAGAAGCACGACTTCCTCATAGAATTTGCGGATACGGCCTTCGACCATCTTTTCGATGATGTTGTCGGGACGGCCGGATTCCCTGGCTTCGGCGATGAGCACATTGCGCTCACGCTCGACAACGGTCGGGTCGAGATCATCCTTGCTCAGCGAGAGCGGGTTGGTCGCGGCGATATGCATGGCGATCTGCTTGCCGAGTTCGGCAAGCTTGGCCTTGTCACCTGTCGATTCCAGACCGACGAGCACACCGATCTTGCCGAGGCCGGGGGCCACGGCAGCATGGGTGTAAGCCGCCACAGCGCCGTCGCTGACGGTGATGACAGCGGTACGGCGGACGGTGAGGTTTTCACCGATCGAGCCGACCAGCTCGGTCACATATTCCTGCACCGATTTGGACGAACCGGGGAATGGGGCCGCCAGCAGCTTGTCGATATCGCCACCGGCTGCCAGCGCGGTTTCGGCAACGGCTGTGACCGTTTTCTGGAACTGCTCGTTGCGGGCCACAAAATCTGTCTCGGAGTTCACTTCGACAAGCGCGCCCGACAGGCCCGACGCGACAGCGCCCACGAGGCCTTCAGCGGCCACGCGACCGGACTTCTTGGCCGCCTTGGCCAGACCCTTGGTGCGCAGCCAGTCAACGGCCTGCTCCATGTCGCCGCCGGTTTCGGTCAGCGCGGACTTGCAGTCCATCATGCCTGCGCCAGTTGTCTCGCGCAGTTCTTTCACCATGCTTGCGGTGATATCAGCCATGGGATTTCCTCAATCAGCTTGTCCGGCAAGGCCGGGGGGATGCAGCAATGCCCCGACAAGCGGGGCCAACGACTTGAAAGGCGCCGGTGCATCGCCGATGCACCGGAACCCCTGTGTCAGATGCTTCCGGCCGGGGCCGGATGCGGGAAGTACCGGACGACTGCCTTATTCGGCAGGGGCCGCCGCTTCTTCCACGGGCAGAGCGGCTTCGACGGGCGCTTCAGCCGCGCCAAGATCAACGCCGCTGGCGATGTTGCTCTGCGAAATGCCGTCGATCACGGCACGGGAGATGATGTCGCAATAAAGCGAGATCGCACGCGCCGCGTCGTCATTGCCCGGCACCGGATAGGCGATGCCATCAGGATTTGAATTGGAGTCGAGAATGGCCACAACCGGGATACCCAGCTTGCGGGCTTCTTCGATCGCAATCGTTTCCTTGTTGGTGTCGATGACGAAGATGATGTCCGGCAGGCCGCCCATGTCCTTGATACCGCCGATAGCGCGCTCAAGCTTGTCGCGCTCGCGGGTCATGTTCAGGAGTTCCTTTTTGGTCAGGCCACGGGCCTCACCAGCCAGCATCTCGTCGAGCTGACGCAGGCGACGGATCGAATTGGAAATGGTCTTCCAGTTCGTCAGCGTGCCGCCGAGCCAGCGATGATTGATATAGTACTGGGCGCACTGGCGAGCTGCATTGGCAACCGTTTCAGAGGCCTGACGCTTTGTGCCCACGAAGAGGACACGACCGCCGCCGGCAACCGCGTCGCGAACGGCGACAACAGCCTGATGCAGCAGGGGCACCGTCTGCGCGAGGTCGATGATGTGGATATTGTTGCGGTCACCAAAGAGGAAAGGCTCCATCTTCGGGTTCCAGCGGTGGGTCTGGTGACCGAAATGAACACCGGCCTCCAGCAACTGACGCATACTAAATTCTGGGAGTGCCATGACACCCTCTCCTTTATTTTCCGGTTGGACCTCCGCGGGGGAAGAACGGCACCTCTCCGGAGAGAGGCCCGCACCGGACCGACAAACCCTATGTTGCCTTTATGACGCCCCTTTGAAGGACGCGCCAATGAGCGTGGGAAAGCCGAACCCCGCGTGTGGAATGAGGGCGGTATAGGGGCAAAATGGCAAAAAGGCAAGGCCCGCGCTGAATATGGTCTGGCGAGACGCCGGACAGGCCAAATATGGCGCGGTACTTCAGATTTCCTGCACTTCGACGATGCCGGGGATGGATTTGATGGCCCCGTGGATTTGCGGCGTGATGAGATAGCGCTCCGGGAGGCGAATCTCGGTCTCGCGACCGCCCTCCCCCATAAGGACGATCTGGACGAGGCCCTTGCCCTTGTCCTTGAGGCGGCTCTTGAGGGCAAAGAGCGGGCTCGTATCCTCCAGAAAGATGCGCATGCCAGCCGAGGTGTTGGCGACCACCTGATCAACCGAGCGGATGGCTTGCGCGCGCAGCTTGATGTCGTCGCCCGTGCGGTCAATCTCGACAGTGATGACGATGGAGCGACCGGGCTCCATGAGCTCGCGCGAGGCCGTGAGCACCTCGGAAAAGACCACGACCTCGAACTGGCCTGTCGGGTCGGACAGGCTCATGAAGGCAAAGGGATTGCCCTTCTTGGATTTGCGCTCCTGCTTGCTCGTCACCGTGCCGGCGATCTTCTCAGCCTTGTTGGTCTTGCTGAGCAATTCGGCGTAAGTGACGACACCGTCTCGCTTAAGGGCCGTCTGATAATCGTCAAGCGGATGGCCCGAAACGTAGAAACCGACGGCATTGAATTCCTCCGTCAGGCGCTGCATGGGCAGCCATGGCTCGGCATGAGGCAGCGCCGGATTGGCCACGGCTTCACTGCCGGCATCTCCAAAGAGATTGACCTGCTGGGTCTCGCGCTCCGCTGCCGTGGCATTGGCAATGCTGAGCAGCATGTCGGCCCCGGCGAGCACCTGGGCCCGATGGGTGTTCAACTCGTCAAAGGCCCCGGCGCGGGCAAGATTTTCAAAAGTGCGCTTGTTGATGATGCGCGGATTGATGCGGCGGGCGAAATCAAAGAGGTCCTTGAAGGGCCCGCCCTCCTGACGCAGTTCCACGAGATGTTCCATCGCCTGACGGCCGACATTCTTGATCGCCGCGAGCGCATAATAGATGTCGCCATCGACCACGGAGAAAATCGCTTCGGAGCGGTTGATGCTTGGCGGGCGCACCTTGATGCCGAGGCGGGCAGCATCTTCCTTGAAGATATTGAGCTTGTCGGTATTGCCGAGATCGAGGCTCATGGAGGCAGCGAGAAACTCGACGGGATGGTTGGCCTTGAGCCAGGCCGTCTGATAGGCGACGAGCGCATAGGCGGCGGCATGGGATTTGTTGAAGCCATAGCCTGCGAATTTATTGACCAGTTCGAAGATGTCGGCGGCCTTGCCCTTGTCGACGCCGCGCTCAACCGCGCCGGTGACAAAACGCACCTTCTGCTGATCCATCTCGGCCTTGATCTTCTTGCCCATGGCGCGGCGCAGAAGATCGGCTTCGCCCAGTGAATAGCCGGACAGGATCTGGGCGATCTGCATCACCTGTTCCTGATAGATGATGACGCCGTTGGTTTCTTTCAGAACCGGCTCAAGACTTGGATAGAGATAATCCGGCTTTTCGCGCCCGCGCTTGCAGTCGATGAATTTCGGGATGTTGTCCATGGGGCCGGGACGATAAAGCGCCACCATGGCGATGATGTCTTCAAAGCGGTCGGCCTGCAGCTTGCGCAGCATGTCGCGCATGCCCGAACTTTCAAGCTGGAAGACACCGACCGTTTCGCCGCGCGCCAGAAGCTCGAAACTCTTTTCATCATCAAGCGGCAGCAGCTCGAGATTGACATCGACCCCCTTGCGCTTGATGAGGCGGACCGCCTCTTTCAGCACGGTCAATGTTTTCAGGCCGAGGAAGTCAAACTTCACAAGGCCTGCTGGTTCCACCCATTTCATGTTGAACTGGGTGACGGGCATGTCGGAGCGCGGATCGCGATAAAGCGGCACCAGTTCATCAAGCGGGCGGTCGCCAATCACCACGCCGGCGGCATGGGTGGAGGCATGGCGATAAAGTCCTTCCAGCCGCTGGCCGATTTCAAGCAGCCGTGCCACACCCTCCTCTGCGGCACCGGCCTCGCGCAGGCGCGGCTCGCCCGCAATGGCCTGAGCCAGCGTGACCGGGGCAGCGGGATTGTTGGGCACCAGCTTGCAAAGGCGGTCCACCTGCCCATAGGGCAATTGCAGCACGCGGCCCACATCGCGCAGCACGGCGCGGGCCTGCAGCTTCCCGAAGGTAATGATCTGGGCGACCTGCCCATAGCCGTAGCGGTCCTGCACATAGCTGATGACCTGATCACGCCGGTCCTGACAGAAGTCGATATCGAAGTCAGGCATGGAGACGCGTTCGGGATTGAGAAAGCGCTCAAAAAGCAGTCCGAAGCGCAGCGGATCAAGATCAGTGATGGTGAGCGCCCAGGCGACAACGGAACCGGCACCCGAGCCACGGCCCGGGCCGACGGGAATGTCATGTTCCTTTGCCCATTTGATGAAGTCGGCCACGATGAGGAAATAGCCTGGGAAATCCATCTTGATGATGACGTCGAGCTCGAACTCGAGGCGCGCGCGATATTCCTCTTCCGGCGCCACGGCCTCAATCATGGCAAGACGCGCCGTGAGGCCTTCCTGCGCCTGACGACGCAATTCGTCTCCCTCGCTCACCTCCCGGGTAAAGGTCGGCAGGATGGGCTTGCGGGTGCGCGGGCGATAGGCGCAACGGCGGGCAATCTCAATCGTGTTCTCAATCGCTTCGGGCAGGTCTTCAAAAAGCGCCACCATTTCGGCCTGTGTCTTGAAGCGATGCTCCGGCGTCAGGCGACGGCGTTCGGCCTGGCTGACATAGGCCCCGCCCGCAATGCAGATCAGGGCATCATGGGATTCAAAATCATCCTCGCCGACAAAATAGGGTTCATTGGTGGCCACCAGCGGGATGTCATGATCATAGGCAAAATCCAGCAGGGCCGGTTCGGCGATGCGCTCGCGATCCTGACCATGGCGCTGAAGCTCGACATAGAGGCGGTCACCAAAAATACGCTGAAGGTTGAGCAAACGCTCCTCGGCAATGCTCTTCTGGCCGGCGGCAAGCGGCCTGTCGACAATGCCGTCGGGACCGCCTGTCAGACAAATGAGCCCTTCCTGATGGGCTTCGACCTGATCCAGCGTGACATGGGGAAAGTCGCCCGCCTCCGGTTCCAGAAAGGCGCCGCTCGACAGCTTCATGAGATTGGCATAGCCCACCTCATCCTTGGCGATGACGGCAATGACGCCGGAAGGTTCGCGGCGCATGACGCGGCCGGGCTCTTCCTCGGACTCAATCAGGATGGTGAGCGTGCAGCCGACGATGGGCTGGACGCCCGCATCGGAGAGAACCTCTGAAAATTCCAGCGCCCCGAAGAGATTATTGGTGTCGGTGATCGCGACCGCGGGCATGGCATCGGCCCGGCAGAGCCTGGGGACATCCTTCATGCGGATCGCCCCTTCAAGAAGCGAATAGGCGGTATGAAGGCGCAGATGGATGAATCGGGGGGGCTGAAATGTCATGGCGCCATTCTCGGGCGGGAAAGGCCGCCTGTCACGCCCGCCGACCATGATATGGCCGGCGTAGCCGTTCATTCCTGTGGAAAAGTCTCAAACACCCCCAAAGGGGCTGAGGCTGACCGCCTCAGCTGGCGATGGACTGGACGAGGCTCAGCCAGGTGGCTGTGCTGGCGACAAAGGCGACAATGGAAACCAGGGCCGCGATGTCCTTGGCCCAGGCTGTGATCGGTGCATTGTTGGTGGCGATGATGATGCCGCGCATTGGATAGGCTCCTGTTGGTTTAATCTATCATGTTCACTCTATGTTCCGTTTGAGCATGTTCCCTTTTTGTTCTATTTATGTCAAGCAGCTTTTCGATCGAATGCGGAAATTATTTGCGGTTGCGGCCCGTGGCGGGCTGGCAATGGGCCATCAGGGCCTGGGCGGCACGGCTCAGATGGCGGTCCCTGTGGCGCACGATGAAAAAGGCGCGCCGCCCCAACCCGGGCTGAAAACGATGCATCTTGCGCGTGGCGACGCTCTCGGCGACGACCAGATCCGACAGGGCGGCAAGACCGGCGCCGTCCTCCACAGCCGCCCGGATCGACTCATTGGATGGCAGTTCCATCACGATACGGCGCGCATGAATGTCGAGCCCCATGGCCTGCAGGGCGGCTTCGGCCTGCGACCTTGTGCCGGAACCGGGTTCGCGCACGATCCAGTCCGCCGCCATCATGTCGGCCGTTGAGAGCTTGCGGCGTTTTGCGAGCGGATGGCCTGCCGCCACGACCAGGACCATTTCGTCAGTCCCGATCTCATCCGCCGTCAAGATACTGGAACCGACCGCATCCTCGACAAAGCCGAGATCGGCAGCGCCGGATTCCACGGCCTTGAGGACAGAGGCGGTGTTGCCCAGATGCAGGCGGACATCAATGCGGGGATTGCTTTGGCGGAAGCTGACAAGGCGCTGGGGCAGCCAGTAGCTGGCAATGGTCTGGCTGGCATAGACATTGAGCACGCCGCCCGGCGCCGCGCCCAATTCGCTGAGCACCAGCTCGGCGGCCTGCGCCCGGGCCACCACTGCGCGGGCTTCAGCCAGGAAGGTCTGGCCGCCTGAGGTGAGTTCGATGCGCCGCCCCACCCTGTCAAAGAGCTTCACATCATGCCGGGTTTCAAGCGCCGCGATGGCGGCACTGACGGCAGACTGGGTGAGCCCCAGCGCGCTTGCGGCCTGCGTCATGTGCTCGCGTTCGGCGACCATGATGAAGATGCGAAGCTGATCAAGTGTCACGGGCAGGTCGTTTCCAGATGGTGGGCGTGATTTGGGGTCAAGTAAGCCACGCGACAAGCGTAAAGCCCAGCAGGGAAATGAAAGCCCATGAACTGGCGCCCAGCAGAAGCGGCCGCAGCCCCATGGCCTTCAATTTGCGGAAATCGGTTTCCAGACCCATGGCTGCCAGCGACACCGCCAGAAGGAAGGTCGTGACCTCACCGGCCTCAAGGCGCAGGCCTTCCTGAAGTGGCATGACCGTATTGAACCCGACCATGGCCATGAAGCCGAAAGCAAACCACGGCACATGCGACCAGCGCGAAACGGCATCGCCTTCTTCTTTCGCTGCCGAGACGCTGGCCTTCCAGAACATGGCCAGCGCCAGCACGACGGGCGCCAGCATCATGACGCGGGTGAGCTTGACGATGGCGCCGAAATGCCCTGCGGCTTCGCCGCCCTGAAAGGCAGCCGCCACGACCTGCGCCACTTCATGGATGGTCGCCCCCGTCCAAAGGCCAAAGGCATGGGGCGACATGGCAAGTGCCGCGCCGATGGGGGGATAGAGCAGCATGGAAAGCGAGCCGAAAATCGTGACGCAGGCAATGGCATAGGCCACATCTTCATCCTCGCCGCGAATAACCGCGTTGGAGGCGATGACGGCGGATGCGCCGCAAATGGAGGTACCCGCCGCCACAAGCGCTGTCAGGGGCCTGCTGACACCCAGGCGGTGGCCCATCCAGAGCGTGAAGAAAAAGGTCGCACCCAATGTGGTGATCGTGGCCACGAGCCCGCCCCAGCCGACACTGGCGACCTGGGTCAGCGTGAGCTGCAGGCCAAGCAGAATGATGGCGGCGCGCAGGATGCGGCGCAGGGCGAATTTGACACCCGCGCGCGCTGCAGCCGGTGTGCCGATGACATTGTGGAAGATCATGCCCAGCGTGATGGCAAGAATGAGCGGGCTCAGCGCATGAAGCCAGGACAAGGCATGAAGCGCTGTCGCGAGGCTGGCAATCAGAAGAACCAGCCCAAGACCCGGCAGCAGCTCGACAAAAGCTGCGCCGGCTGGCCGAAGATCAATCGGTGTTTCCTGAATGGACATGATGGCACTCCGTTCGAATTTCACGGAGAGCATGCGTAAAACGCTTCAATCAATCCAACGCATAATTATCATAACATCAATCAATTAAATCGATTGATCGATCAACCCCGCATCAGCGACTGCGCTGGGCGGCGGCGAGTTCGGCCCCTTCGAGCAGACGGCCCTCATGGAGCAGCACGACGCGATCCATATGGGCCGCAAGATCGAGATTATGGGTGGCGATGAGCGCGCCCACGCCCTGACTGCGGCAAATCTCCAGAAGTTCATTGAAGACCATGCGCGCGGTCCGGGGATCGAGATTGCCAGTGGGTTCATCGGCCAGCAGGACACGCGGCCTGTTGGCCAGCGCACGGGCAATGGCGACGCGCTGCTGCTCACCGCCCGACAGCTCCGCCGGGCGATGCGAAGCGCGCGGGCCCAAACCCATGCGACCGAGCAGGTCCATGGCAAATTCTTTTGCGATCTTCGGCTTCACGCCGGCGATCATCTGCGGCAGAACGACATTTTCCACGGCGGAGAATTCAGGCAGCAGATTGTGGAACTGATAAACGAAACCAAGCTCGGCGCGGCGCACAGCTGTCTTGTCTCCGTCATTGAGATCCACGCAGTTTCGTCCGCCGATATAGACCTCGCCCGCATCAGGCGCTTCGAGCAGACCGGCTATGTGCAGCAGCGAGGATTTGCCCGCACCTGAAGGACCGACTAGCGCGACGATCTGGCCGGGCCAGATGTCGAGCATGGCCCCTTCGAAAATGCGCAGTGTTTCCTCGCCCTGCTGATAGCTGCGCTTGATGTTGCGCAGGCTCAGCGCCGGCATGGTGTTGGGATCGAATGTGGTGGTGTCATTCATAGCGCAGCGCCTCCACCGGATCGAGCGAAGCGGCCCGCCATGCCGGATAAAGCGTGGCGGCAAAGGAGAGGAAAAGCGCCATGCCGACAACCAGCATGACTTCGGTGGCGTTCACCTCGGCCGGCATGCGGCTGAGGAAATAGATTTCCGGCGAGAAAAGTTCAGTCCCCGAAAGTTCCGAGAGCCACTGGCGCAGCGTTTCAATGTTGAGGCAGAAGACAAGCCCCAGTGTGAAGCCCGCCAGCGTGCCGACAACGCCGATGGCCGCACCGGAGATGAAGAAGGCGCGCATGACGGCACCCCGTGTCGCCCCCATGGTGCGCAAGACGGCGATGTCCCGGCCCTTGTCTTTCACCAGCATGATGAGACCGGAAATGATATTGAGCGCTGCCACAATAAGGATCAGTGTAAGTATGAGGAACATAACGTTCCGCTCGACCTGAAGCGCGCTGAAGAAACTGGAATTGGTCTGCTGCCATGTCACAACATCGCAGCAGGTGCCTGCCGCCTGCGCCACGGGCAGCGCATAGCTTGCCACATTGTCAGGATGATCAATCATCAGTTCCAGCGCATTGATGCCGTCGCCTGTTCGGAAGAACCCTTGCGCTTCGGTAAGCGGCATGAAGATGAAACTGGCATCATATTCCGACATGCCGATTTCAAAGATGGCCGCGACCGTGAAGGCCTTCACACGCGGCGCTGTGCCGAAAGGCGTGATGGAACCACGCGGCGACATAAGCGTGATCTGGTCGCCCACGGTGATGCCCATGGACTGGGCCAGCCGTGTGCCGATGGCGACATGGTCGATGGTCATGTCGTCGAGCGAGCCAAGCTGGATGTGATCCGAGACGGATTTGAGGTTTTTGAGGTCTTCGACGCGCATGCCGCGCACCATGGCGCCAGAGGCATTGTAGCGGGTGGAAGCGAGCACCTGCCCGTCCACGAGGGGGGTAGCACTCAAGACGCCGGGGACCTGACGGACGCGAGCGGCGACCGTATCAAAATCCGTCATGTAGCTGGTGACGCCGCGCACGAACATGTGACCATTGAGGCCGAGAATGCGCGAGAGAAGCTCCGTGCGGAAACCATTCATCACCGACATGACGATAATGAGCGTGGCAACACCCAGCATGATGCCGGCAAAAGAGAAGCCCGCAATAACGGAAATGAAACCTTCGCGGCGGCGGGCACGCAGATAGCGCAGGGCCAGCATCCATTCAAAGCGACCGAAGGGCCTGCTTTTGCCGCTCTTGCCTGTGGGGCTTTCAGCTATCGTCATTCTGCTTTCTCCAGCCCCCGGCTTTTCGTCAATATGGCTTCAGGCGACCAGTTTGGCCAAGGCGGCATCCAGCGACATTTCTTCGCGGTCACCGCTGGCGCGATTTTTAATCTCAACCACGCCATTTTTAAGGCCGCGAGGCCCGACAACCAGCTGCCAGGGCAGACCGATGAGGTCCATATTCGAAAATTTGGCCCCTGCCCGCTCATCGGTGTCGTCATAGAGCACCTCTACACCGGCGGCTCTCAACTTTGCGTAAATATCCTCGCAAGCGGCATCGGTTTCCGCGTCACCCGATTTGAGGTTCACAAGACCAACCTTGAAGGGGGCAACGGATTCCGGCCAGATGATGCCGTTTTCGTCATGGCAGGCCTCGATGATGCCGCCGACGAGACGCGAGACGCCGACGCCATAGGACCCGCCATGGATGGGGTAATCCTTGCCGTCAGAGCCTTTGACGATGGCTTTCATGGCATCTGAATATTTGGTGCCGAAATAAAAGACCTGGCCGACCTCGATGCCGCGCGTGTTGACGCGCTTTTCTTCCGGCACCTGTGACTCAAAGAGCGCCTGATCATGTACATCCTCGGTGGCGGCATAGAGATCGGTCCATTTGGAAATCAGCGGGGTGAGATCGCTTTGGTAATCCACATCGGCAGGCGGTGGCGGCTGGTCCAGAACATCCTTGTTGATGAAGACCCCGGATTCACCGGTCTCAGCCAGAATGATGAATTCATGGCTGAGGTCACCGCCGATGGGGCCTGTTTCGGCCCGCATCGGAATGGCGGTAAGCCCCATGCGCGCGAACATGCGCAGATAGGCAACGAACATGCGGTTGTATGACAGGCGCGCAGCGGCCTCATCAATGTCGAAGGAATAGGCATCCTTCATGAGGAATTCGCGACCGCGCATGACGCCGAAACGGGGTCGCTGCTCGTCGCGGAATTTCCACTGCGTGTGATAGAGGTTCAGCGGCAGGGCCTTGTAGGACTTCACATAGGAGCGAAAAATCTCAGTGATCATTTCCTCATTGGTCGGTCCGTAAAGCAGTTCGCGCTCATGACGATCCTTGATGCGGAGCATTTCGGGGCCATAGGCGTCATAGCGGCCACTTTCGCGCCAGAGATCGGCCAGCTGCAGGGTTGGCATGAGAAGCTCGACAGCCCCTGCCCGATCCATTTCCTCGCGCACGATCTGCTCGATCTTGCGCAAAACGGCAAAGCCGAGCGGCAGCCAGGCATAGATGCCGGCGGCTTCCTGCCGGATCATGCCGGCCCGCAGCATCAGGCGATGCGAGACGATCTGTGCCTCGGCGGGGTTTTCCTTGAGTGTGGGCAGAAAATATCTCGAAAGGCGCATTTGAAACCCTGATGGCGGCAATACGGGGAAGCTGGAACGACCAAATGAGGCGACGCGGGCCTGACCGTCGCCGATCTGCCCGCAAATGCCTGCTGGGGCTCAAGTATTAGGGGGTCGCCACCGGATTCGCAACGACCCCGGCATCTGCCGAACGGCGCTGGACTGCCCCTTCCAGATAATCGCGGACATTCACGACAGGTGGCTCGACCACACCTCGGCCCGTATAGAGGCCCCAAGGGCCCCGAATGAGCTCGTCGGCCGTATAGCCCATATCAACATCATAGGTGCGGTCGATCTGGTTGCGGAGATTCTGCTGCGCCTCATACCAGCGCTGCTTGTTGGCGTCATCGCGGCAGGAAGCCAGCTCAGCCGGGTCCGTCGCCCCCCAGCGGCGCTCAACGCATTGATAGGGGTCAAAGGAGAGCTTGAAGAGACGATTGAGAATATCGTCAAAGGTAAGGGGCACGCTTTTGCCATTGCTGTTGGTATAGGAAATGACGCAGGCCGCGCTCTGCTTCTTGTAAAGAGCCAGCAGGTCTGCCTCGAGATGTTCGCCCTCATATTTGAGGCGCGGATTGTTGACAAGTTTCAGCTTCACAAACTCAACGGTCTGGTCATAGAGCTCCTTGAAGCCCGTCTTCAGGCGGGCGTCGCGCGAGGGCGTCGAATAAAGTTCCCACACGCCGTCAGTGCCGTAAATATTGCCCGGCAGGCGGTCAGGCGGCGTCATGTTGTTGATGTTGCGCTCAAGCGAAATCTCGACAGCCTTTTTGCGGGATTTCAAATCCTGGCAGAGCGACTGCATGACCGCCTTCATTTCCTCAAGCGGGTGATATTCGAGTTCGCCGACCGACATGCGCGACCGGAGATATTTATAGAAATCGACGCTTGCGCCATCGGCCTCCCATTTGGCCTGCGACCACAGATAAGGCGAGATGGGCGGGTTGCCGGTATATTGTTCGAGTGAATAATCCTCAATTTCCGAGTTGCGTGCCGCCACGATCTTGCCGCCCACCAGCGTGCCGTTGGGCAGCTTGCGGTAGCCTTCCAGACGGATCGGACGCCATTTCTGGAAGATGGACCCGAGCGCGGGCGAGGTGCGCAGGAACTCCTTGCCGACATAGGACCGGCTGAGCGTGTGATCGGGATGAGAGGAAAAGATAAGCAGGCGACCGCCAGACTCCACCTTCCAGATGATGGCGGCATGGCCATTCACATCATAGGCAATGGTGCCGGGTACGATGGAACGGCGGTCCAGACGCGGTGAATACATGTCATTGAACATGACGGGATCATCGCTGTCGGCATTGTGCCGATACATGGCAGTGGAGACTGTCCAGGGCAGGCTCATGATGATGGGAACAGCGGCCACGCCATTGGCCGTGGCGGGTACATCCTTGCGCGCGACCACGACATTGCCGCTTGGCGAATAGCGAATATCCGTACCCGGACCATCTGCTGACTGCATGGCCGTGGCATAGCTGAAGGGCAGCCCGTTTTTCCAGGCATAATAAGCGCGCAGGACGTAAGGAGTGTCAGCGCAGTCAACGAGCCATTTCACGCCGCGCGGATCGCTGTCAATGAAGGGGTTGGCTGCCGGGTCTTTCAGGCATTCATCCAGCGACCAGCAATCAGCCTCGCCGATGCGGCGGATGAAATCCTGATAGCCCTTCTCGTCATATTCGCTCCAGTGATCCTTGGTGATGATCCAGCGGGAGTCACTGGCCTGTGCGGGCGCGGCCATGAAAAGCAGCGGCGCGAGGAAGATCGCCAGACAGACTGAAAAAGACGCTTTTTTGAACACAATCAACTCATTCGCCCGACATGAAACCGAGGCTCAGAGTCAGTTGACCCTGCGGTCTTGTCAAGGAACGGGATTGTGAACCGGTGCTTTAGGCGGCACCTGATGCAAGCTTGCACAGGCCTGTGCGAGCGCATTGTCGGCCCCGTTTACCTCCGCACCGTTAATCCTGATGCTCCCGGTCTTCGGATCGACATCCACCACAGCAACGTCCAGATCGGTTCGCCCACTCATATCCCGATAGGGATCATCAATCGGGGCGAGCTTCACATTGAAGCTGTAATGCTCATAAAGCGGGATGGCATTGCCGCCATCGACATCGGCTGGCACCACCGCATTGCCCTGTGCATCCACCCCCGGCACATAGTCAGCGCTGCCATCTGCCTGATAGCGCGCCAGCATGGCGCAGTCGTCGCTGGCGATGGAGGACACATGAAAGGGCAGATCAGGGTCGCCCCTTTCGCTCGCGCTCAGCGAACGCGAAACGCCCGGGATCAAAGCAAAGATGCTCAGACTTATGACGAGATGACGAATTTGCGGCACGGTGTTTTTCATGAAAACAGGATGGCAAAAAAATCTTAAATTACCTTCTCAGACTTCCATCCGAACTGCATCAAATCGCGCCGGCTTCATGTGGAAATTATCGCGATAAAACTGACAGATTATCAGACAGATAATGTCCGGCGGTGGCGAAAAAATGAGCGAAAACTGCGTGACAGAGGTGGCATGCATATGTATATTCTCCCCACAAAGAGGGCCTAGTGCGAACGCATGGCTCAAGTTTAGGGAGAAAACGCAGACCGACCGGCTACTTACGGTATGGGCGCGATGAGGGAAGACTAAGAAAGCAGGACAACGAAAGTTGATCCTGCTTTTTTTTGCCCTGAGGAAAATCGCACAAAAAATAAGCAGGCTCGAAGCCTGCCTATCCTTGCATCAATATTTGCCATCCATTTTCGGCATGAAGGGGATCTGGTCGAAGCTGATCGGCTTGTCGACAATCAGGAAATAGATACCCAGCCAGACAACGCCCGCAATCAGCGTGGTGGCGATGACTTTTTTGAGCATTTGCGGTCGGGCCGGCGCGCTGGCGATGGTGCCGGGCGACACATTCTCATTTTCTTCCTGCGTGACCACGCCCCATGGCAGCACCGCAAAGAGCACGGTCCACCAGGTGACGGCATAGATGGCGAGGCCAGCAAAGAGCGTCATGGGATCAGGCCTGTTCCAGCTCGACGAGCGTGCCGAAGAGGTCCTTGGGATGCAGGAAAACCACAGGCTTGCCATGGGCGCCGATGCGCGGCTTGCCCGTGCCGGTGATCGTGATGCCTTCCGATGTTACCTGCTCGCAGGCGCTGTTGATGTCATCCACCTCAATGCAGAGATGGTGGATGCCGCCCTTGGGGTTCTTGGCAAGGAAGCCGGCAATCGGCGAATTCTCGCCCAGCGGTTCGAGCAGTTCGATCTTCGTGTTGCCGAGATCGACGAAAACCGTGGTCACACCATGATCGGGTTGGGCCACGGCATCGGACACCTTGGCGCTGAATTTGGTGCGATACATTTCACCGGCGGCGCGAACATCCGGCACGGCAATGGCGACATGGTTGAGCTGACCGAGCATAGCTAGTTCCTCGCAAATAGATGGCTGTTGGACTCTTATTTAGGCCCCTTCCCCGGTCGGGGCAAGCGGGGTCAGATGCGGGTCACGACAACTTCGACGATGGGCTTCTTGCCCCATTCACGGCGCAAGGCGCCACGGACCGCGCGACGCAGCAGTTCCGCTACGGCATCGTCGTCGAAACGGCGCTTGAGCGGCAGCTTGTCGAGGGCGTCATCAAGCGCATCAAGGGCAATATCCTCAAACAGGTCACCGTCGGCATCTTCATCGGGCAGACCGATCAGGCGCGTCTGGGGGTCGCCCATGACCCTGCCCTCGCCATCCAGAACGACCGAAACGAAGACGGAGCCCGCGACGGCCAGCTGGCGGCGCGCGCGCACCGCGCCCTCGTCAGCATCGGTCAGGACATCGCCATCCAGATAAAGGCGACCTGAGGGCGCTTCGTCGATGATTTCGGCAGGCCCCGGTGCCAGACGAACCATCAGGCCATTGCGGATGACAACCTGTTCGGGCACCTGCAACTCGCGAGCAAAATTGGCATGTTCGGCCAGATGCCGTGCCTCGCCATGCACGGGCACAGAAATGCGGGGACGAATCCACTGATACATCTGCGCCAATTCGTCCCGACACGGATGACCTGAAACATGGACGAAGTGATCCTTTTCGGTGATCACATGAATGCCGCGCTTGGCCAGAAGATTTTGCAGCTCGAAGATCGATGTTTCATTGCCCGGAATGATGCGCGAGGAAAAGATGACCGTGTCGTCTTCTTCCAGCACAATATTGGGATGGGTGCCGGTGGCAATGCGGGCAAGCGCCGCGCGCGGTTCGCCCTGACTGCCGGTGCAGCAGAAGAGAACTTTCTCCGGCGGCAGATAGCCCGCATCATGTTCCGTGAGGAAGGGCTGCAAGCCCTGCAGATAACCGGCGTCCCGGGCGGCAGAGGTGATGCGAAACATGGCACGGCCCGCGAGCACGACATGGCGGTCACAAGCCTCCGCAGCGCGGGCAATGCTTTCAAGGCGCGCGACATTGGACGCAAAGGTCGTGATGGCGACGCGGCCCGTCATGGGCTTGATGAGGTCGATCAGGCTTGCAGCGACATCGGCTTCCGAGCCCGAGGTGCCGGGCGAAAAAACATTTGTGCTGTCGCAGACAATGGCGAGCACGCCCTCGTCGCCGATTTCTTCCAGCCGCTTCACATCCATGTCGTCACCGACAACGGGATCGGGGTCGATCTTCCAGTCACCCGTATGCATGACAAGGCCAAGCGGGGTGCGGATGGCGAGCGCATTGGGTTCGGCAATCGAATGGGTCAGGGTGACCAGCTCGATATTGAAGGGCCCCAGATCGAAGCGATGACCAAGCGGAATGATATGCATGGGCACTTCATCCTCGATGCCGGCCTCCATCAGCTTGGCGCGCACAAGCGTTGCGGTGAAAGGCGTGGCATAGACCGGGCACCGGAAGCGCGGCCAGAGATGGGCGACGGCGCCGATATGATCTTCATGGGCGTGGGTGAGCACGATGGCGAGCAAGTCGCGGCGGCGTTCGGCAATAAAGCCGGGGTCCGGCATGATGAGATCGACGCCGGGTGTGCGATCATCGCCAAAGGTGACACCCAGATCGACCATGATCCATTTGCGATCCGTCTCGGGGCCATAGCCATAGAGATTGAGATTCATGCCAATCTCGCCTGACCCGCCCAAAGGCAGGAAGACAAGCTCGTCATTGGATGCGGGGGATGCGGGAAGGCCTGCGTGCTGAATGTCGGTCATGTGAGCAACCTAGTGCGTCAGCCCCGGAAAGAACACATCTCCCGCTGTAATGTGTCGCAATTCCCCATCGGGCAGGCGCACATCCAGTGCGCCATCCGGTGAAAGCCCCTCAAAAACGCCGGTAAAGGCCTCATCGGACAGGCGCACCGTTATGGGTTCGCCGAGCCCGCGGGCACGCGCCAACCATGCCTCACGGATGGCGGCAAAGCCCTGCTGACCGCGCCAGATGGCCAGACAGCGGTCAAAAGACGCCGCCAGAGCCGTGAGCGCCTCGGCGGGTGTGACCTCGCCTGCCCCAAGGGCTGCGAGGGATGTGGCCGGATATTCCATGCCTTCGGGGTGCCAGGCGAGATTGATGCCCATGCCGATGGCCACCCATGCGACCTCGCTGCCCGCCGCGCCGGAACTTTCCAGCAGGATGCCAGACATTTTGCGACCGTCATGCAGCAGATCATTGGGCCATTTGAGCTTGAGGCCCGGCTTCAGATGTGGCGGCAGGAGGCTTTCGACAGCCTGATGAATGGCAACAGCCGCCACGAATGAAAGTTCGGCGGCTTTGCGGGGACCGCATTTGGGGCGCAGAAAGAGCGTGCCCATGAAATTGCCACCTGGCGACTCCCAGGCGCGCCCGCGACGGCCCCGTCCTGCCGTCTGGCGTTCAGCCGTGATCCAGAACGGGCCTGCCTCATCGCTGTCGCCGAGGCGACGTGCCTCTTCGTTGGTGCTGTCGATTTCGACAAAGGCACGCAGGCCATAGCCATCAGGCAGATGCGGCTGGTCGGCCATCGCTCAGGGGGTCAATGCGGCGGCGGCATATTGGGCCGCCACAAGAAGCGGGGCCGGATAGATGAAGAAGAACATCGTGAAGATGCCTGAGACGGTAAGAATGGCATTGATCTCGCCGGGAACAGGTTTCACGAAAGCCTCAGCCGGTTCGTCAAAATACATGATCTTGACGATGCGCAGATAGTAGAAGGCGCCAACCACACTGGAGAGCACGCCGATGATGGCGAGCGGCCAGAGACCGGCTTGCACGGCGGCCATGAAGACATAGAACTTGCCGAAGAAACCCGCGAGCGGCGGCACCCCGGCCAGCGAGAACATGAGCATGGCGAGCGCAAAGGCAATCATCGGCTGGTTACGCGAAAGGCCGGCGAGATCATCAATCGATTCAACCATACCTTCCTTGCGACGCATGAGCAGGATGCAGCAGAAGACGCCGGCATTCATGACGACATAGATGACGAGATAAATGAGGACGCCACGCACGCCTGTTTCGGTGCCGGCCGCCAGACCGACCATGGCAAAGCCCATATGCGCGATGGAGCTGTAGGCCATGAGGCGCTTGATATTGTTCTGGCCGATAGCGGCAAAGGCACCCAGCACCATGGAGGCAATCGCCACGAAGACGACGATCTGCTGCCATTCGGCGAGCATGGTCGGGAATGCCGTGAACAGAATGCGGATGATAAGCGCCATGGCAGCCACCTTGGGCGCACCGGCAAAGAAAGCGGTGACCGGGGTGGGCGCGCCTTCATAGACGTCGGGCGTCCACATGTGGAAAGGCACGGCGGAAATCTTGAAGGCCAGGCCAGCCAGAATGAAGACCAGACCGAAGACAACACCGATGGGCGTTTCGCCATTTGCCAGAAGATTTGCAATCGGCTCAAAGGCCACCGTGCCGGTGAAGCCATAAACAAGCGACATGCCGTAAAGCAGCATGCCGGAGGAGAGCGCGCCGAGCACAAAATATTTAAGGCCCGCTTCGGAGGAGCGCGCATTGTCGCGATTGAAGGCGGCGATCACGTAAAGCGCAAGGCTCTGCAGCTCCAGACCGAGATAGACCGCCATCAGGCCATTGGCCGAGACCATCATGAACATGCCGAGCGTGGCGAGGATCATGAGCACCGGAAACTCGAAGCGCTCCATGCCCTCCTGCTTGATGAAGCTGTGCGACATCATCATGGCGGTGCCCGAGCCAAACAGGATGAGCAGCTTCATGAAGCGGGTAAAGGCATCGCTGACGAACATGCCGCCAAAGGTTTCAACACGACCGGCCTCATCACCCAGGATGACAAGCGCGGCGACGAGAAAAAGGATGATCGCGCCGATGAGCACGATGCGGGTTTCATTCTCACGGCCATAGGCGCCGAACATCAGCAGCACGATCGCGCCGATACCGAGCAGGATTTCCGGCATGGCCGGTCCAAAGGCAGGAAGTGTGGTGATGACGTGTTCCATGGAGCTACCTTACGCGTTCCTGCTATTGGCCGCTGAAGAGGGATGCCAGACGCATCAGCGCGCCGCCTCCGCTCATATTGGCGGCTTCGATGGCAGCGCTGTAATGCGTGACCAGATTGGCGATCGAAACCGATGTGATGTCGAAAATGGGCTTGGGATAGACGCCGAACAGAATGGTGACGACCACCATGGGCGTGAGCGTGGCGGTTTCACGCCAGTTCAGGTCCAGAATGTTTTTCAGCGTGTCCTTTTCCAGCGGCCCGAAGGCGATGCGGCGATAGAGATAAAGCGCATAGCCGGCCGAGAGAATGACACCGAGTGCCGCAAGGGCGGCGACATAGGTGTTGACCTCAAATGTGCCGATGATGGTCAGGAATTCACCGACAAAGCCGCTGGTGCCTGGCAGGCCGACATTGGCCATGGTGAAGATCAGCAGCATGACGGCATAGACCGGCATGCGGTTGACAAGGCCCCCGTAGGCCGCGATTTCGCGGGTGTGGATGCGATCGTAAATGACGCCCACGCAGAGGAAGAGCGCGCCCGACACCCAGCCATGGCTGAGCATCTGGAAAACAGCGCCCTGCACGCCCTGCTGTGTGGCGGCGAAAATGCCCATGGTCACGAAGCCCATATGGGCAACGGAGGAATAGGCAATGAGCTTTTTCATATCCTCCTGCACCAGCGCGACAAGCGAGGTGTAGACGATGGCAATGACGCTGAGGGCAAAGACCAACGGTGCAAAATCAGCCGACGCGACAGGGAACATGGGCAGCGAGAAACGCAGGAAGCCATAGCCGCCCATCTTGAGCATGATACCGGCCAGAATGACGGAGCCTGCCGTCGGCGCTTCCACATGGGCATCGGGCAACCAGGTATGGACCGGCCACATCGGCATCTTCACCGCGAAGGAGGCAAAGAAGGCAAGCCACAGCCAGGTCTGCATTTCCGGCGGGAACTGATGGGCAAGCAATGTCGGAATATCCGTCGTGCCCGCTTCCCAATACATCGCCATGATGGCCAGCAGCATGAGTACGGAACCAGCGAAGGTGTAGAGGAAGAACTTGAACGAGGCATAGATGCGGCGCTTGCCACCCCAGACACCGATGATGAGGAACATCGGGATCAGGCCGCCTTCGAAGAAAAGATAGAAGAGCACGAGATCAAGCGCGCAGAAGACGCCGACCATCAGTGTCTCAAGCACGAGGAAGGCAATCATATATTCCTTCACGCGCACATTGAC
Source organism: Hyphomicrobiales bacterium (assembly GCA_016124805.1). GTDB lineage: Bacteria > Pseudomonadota > Alphaproteobacteria > Parvibaculales > Parvibaculaceae > Parvibaculum. The sequence continues at coordinate 125,172 of WGND01000007.1, forward strand.
CGAGTCCCAGCTGGCCGCGATGCAGGCCGGCATAAGGAAGGTGGTGAGCACGACGAAGAGCACCGAGATGCCGTCGACCCCCATATGATAGGTGATGGCGCCACCCATCCAGTCGATCTTCTGGACAAACTGGAAGTCGGCCGTTGTGGGATCAAACTTCCACAGCAGATAAAGCGACAGAATGAAGGTGATGCTGGTGGTCCAGAGTGCCACGCGGCGGGCATTGCGCGCCACTGTTTCGGTGTCGCCGCGCACCATGAAAATGAACAACGCCCCTGCCAGCGGCAGGAAGGTGATGAGCGAAAGAATGTTTCCGTCGGTCATCAGTGAACGCCCCCGAGCATGAAGTAAGTCGCCAGAGCCGCGACACCGAGCAACATCGCGAAGGCATAGTGATAAAGATAACCGCTTTGCAGGCGAACCACGCCGCGGGTGATGTCGAGCACGCGGGCAGAGATGCCATCAGGCCCCATGCCGTCAATGATGCGGCCATCACCCTGTTTCCAGAGCACGCGGCCAATCCAGAAAGCCGGGCGCACGAAGATGAAGTTGTAGATCTCGTCGAAATACCACTTGTTGAGCAGGAAGAGGTAAAGCGGTTCCTGCGTGCGCGCGAGTTCCCTGGGAAGATCGGGACGCGAGATATAGAAGAGATAGGCCAGACCAAACCCAAGCGCCATGAGCAGTGTGGGCAGCGTGGCCGCCCATTCGGGCACTTCGTGCATGGCGTGCATGATGTGGTTTTCGGCGCCGCGATAGATCGCCTCAAGCCAGAAGGCTTCATGCAGATCGCCAATGAAGAAGCGCGCGAAAATGAGGCCGGCGAGCAGCGCCCCCACGGAGAGCAGCACCAGCGGGATCATCATGACCATGGGAGATTCATGGACATGCGAAATGGTTTCGCTTGAGGCGCGTGTCTCGCCGTGGAAGGTCATGAAAATCAGGCGCCATGAATAGAAGGACGTCAGGAAGGCGGCAACCGTTGTCATCAGGAAGGCGTAGCTGTGCATGGCGTTGTGGCCCGCATAGGTCGCTTCGATGATGGCATCCTTGGAGAAATAGCCCGCCGTGAAGGGAAAGCCCGTCAGCGCCAGCGTGCCGATGACCATCATGACATAGGTCATTGGGATCATCTTGTAGAGCCCACCCATCTTGCGCATGTCCTGTTCGTCGCCCATGGCGTGGATGACCGAGCCGGAGCCGAGGAACAGAAGCGCCTTGAAGAAGGCATGGGTGAAAAGATGGAAGATCGCGACTTCATAGGCGCCCACGCCGAGGGCGGCAAACATGTAGCCGAGCTGCGAACAGGTTGAATAGGCGATGACGCGCTTGATGTCGTTCTGCACGAGGCCGACGGTGGCGGCAAAGAAGGCCGTGGTCGCGCCAATGAAGGTGACGACGGTGAGCGCGAAGGGCGAGAACTCGAAAATGGGCGAGCAGCGCGCGACAAGGAAAACGCCTGCGGTGACCATGGTAGCGGCATGGATGAGCGCGGAGACCGGTGTCGGGCCTTCCATGGCGTCAGGCAGCCAGGTGTGCAGCATGAACTGGGCCGACTTGCCCATGGCGCCCATGAAGAGCAGCAGGCTGATCGTGGTGACAATTGGCACTTCATGGCCAAGGAAGCTGAAGGATTTCTCCGCCATTGCCGGGATGGCGGCAAAAACGGTGTCGTAATCCACCGAGCCAATCGTGAAGAAGATCGTCGCTATGCCGAGGATGAGGCCGAAATCGCCGACGCGGTTGACCACGAAGGCCTTGATGGCGGCGGCATTGGCGCTGGGCTTCTGATACCAGAAACCGATCAGCAGATAAGATGCCAGACCCACGCCTTCCCAGCCGAAGAAGAGCTGGATGAAATTGTCTGCCGTTACCAGCGTCAACATGGCGAAGGTGAAGAGCGAGAGATAGGCAAAGAAGCGCGGCTGGTGCGGGTCGTGGCTCATATAGCCAATCGAATAGATATGCACGAGCGAGGACACCGAGGTTACCACCACCAGCATGACGGCGGTCAGCGTATCGATACGCAGGCGCCAGTCCGCTTCGAAGGTGCCGCTGTCGATCCAGGTCAGCACATGAACGCGGGTCAGCTCACCACCAAAACCGACCTTGTAGAAGGCAATCATGGAGAGCAGTGCAGAGATCACCAGAAAGCTCGAGGTGACAAGCTGCGCGCCGCGCGCACCGATGACACGACCAAAGAGGCCAGCGGTCAGAAAACCCAGAAGCGGGAGGAAGACGATAGCGGAATACATGTCTTCTAGCCCTTCATCACGTTGATATCTTCAACCGCGATGGAGCCACGGTTGCGGAAATAGACCACCAGAATGGCAAGGCCGATGGCGGCTTCCGCCGCGGCCACCGTCAAAACAAAGAGTGCAAAGACCTGCCCGACCAGATCACCCATGAAAGTGGAGAAAGCGACAAAGTTGATATTCACCGCCAGCAGCATCAATTCGATCGACATCAGAATGATGATGACGTTCTTCCGGTTGAGGAAGATACCGAATACGCCAAGCGTGAACAGGATCGCTGCCACAGTAAGATAATGTCCAAGGCCGATAATCATCTTGTTCTCCTGCCCCGCTGCTGATGCAGCGAGACTGTCACCTTCAAAAATTCAGAGCCCCTGCCCCGGTTCCACATCGCGCATTTCGACGGCTTCAGCGCGCGTACGGCCCACCTGATCGGCAATCACCTGACGCTTGAGACGCGGATTTTTGGGCCGCAGGGTCAAGACGATGGCACCGATCATGGCCACAAGCAGGATGAGACCTGCAGTCTGGAAGAGGTAGGCATATTGTGTGTAGATCAGGCGGCCGAGGGCGCGCGTATTTTCCACCTGGCCGATATCGGGCATGGGAGCGGCCATGGAGGCGCCCGCTTCAGGCGAGATCACCCAGGCACCCAGCACCAGCCCCAACTCAATGAGAAGCATGATGCCGACAAGCGCGCCCACAGGCATATATTGCAGGATGCCTTCGCGCATTTCGGCAAAGTCCACATCCAGCATCATGACAACGAAGAGGAAAAGCACGGCAACGGCGCCGACATAGACAATGACGAGGATCAGCGCCAGGAACTCCGCACCCATCAGCACGAAGAGGGCGGCGGCATTGAAGAAGGCGAGGATGAGGAAAAGAACCGAATGCACGGGGTTGCGCGATGCAATCACCATGAAGCCTGCGGCGATGGTGATCGACGCGAAGACATAAAATGCTATGGCGGTGGCAATCATCTGGACCCCTGTCCCTCTTCCAATTCCGTCTGGCCTAGTCCGGCGCGCCGTCTGACCTGATACCCCGAGGGGCGTTATTTATCGATAAGGCGCATCAAGTGCGATGTTCTTCGCAATCTCACGCTCCCAGCGGTCTCCGTTGGAGAGCAACCGGTCTTTGTCATACATGAGCTCTTCGCGCGTTTCGGCGGCGAATTCGAAATTCGGACCTTCAACAATGGCGTCCACCGGGCAGGCTTCCTGGCAGAAGCCGCAATAGATGCATTTGGTCATGTCGATGTCGTAGCGGGTTGTGCGGCGCGTGCCGTCATTGCGGCGTGGACCGGCCTCAATCGTGATGGCCTGAGCCGGGCAGATCGCTTCGCAAAGCTTGCAGGCAATGCAGCGTTCTTCGCCATTGGGATAGCGACGCAGGGCATGCTCGCCACGGAAACGAGGGCTGAGCGGGCCCTTCTCGAAGGGGTAGTTCAGCGTGGATTTGGGCGCGAAGAAATAGCGCATGGCCATGAAGAAGCTCGAAACGAACTCCAGCAGGAAGAGCGAGCGCGCCGTCTGGGCAATTCTGCTCATCGTGTCATTCCTCGTCCAAACAAATTCAGATTGATCGCGGGATTAGCCATGGGGCACCCACCCGAAACCGACCAGCACACCGGCCGTCAACACAACCCAGAAAAGCGAGAAAGGCAGGAAGACTTTCCAGCCCAGACGCATTAGCTGGTCGTAGCGATAGCGCGGCACGAAGGCCTTGACCATGGCGAACATGAAGAAGACCGCCGCCACCTTGAGCAGGAACCAGATGATCCCCGGAATGAATGACAGGAACTCGAAGGGAGGCAGCCAGCCGCCAAGAAACAGGATCGTCGTCATGGCGCACATCAGGATGATGGCGACATATTCGCCGAGCATGAACATCATGTATGGCGTGGAGGCATATTCCACCATGAAGCCCGCGACGAGTTCGGATTCCGCTTCCACGAGGTCGAAGGGCGGACGGTTGGTTTCAGCCAGGGCAGAGATGAAGAAGATCACAAACATCGGGAAATGCGGGATGAAGAACCAGACGGTCTTCTGCGCATTGACGATGTCGGAGAGGTTCAGCGAGCCCGCCGTCATCAGCACGGTGACGATGACGAAGCCGATGGAGACTTCGTAGGAAACCATCTGTGCAGCAGAACGCAACGCCGAGAGGAAGGGATATTTTGAGTTCGACGCCCAGCCCGCCATGATGACGCCATAGACGCCGAGCGAGGAGATCGCGAAAATATAGAGAACGCCGACATTGATGTCGGAAAGGACCATGCGCGCATCCAGCGGGATGACGGCGAATGCCGACAGCGACAGCGTCACGGTGACGAGCGGCGCAAGCAGGAACACGCCCTTATTGGCGCCCGACGGGATCACCATTTCCTTGAAGACGAATTTCAGCAGGTCGGCAAAGGACTGGAACAGGCCGAAGGGACCGACGACGTTGGGACCGCGACGCATCTGCACGGCTGCCCAGATCTTGCGGTCTGCCAGCAGGACATAGGCTGTAAAAAGCAGCAGCGAAATCAGCAGTGCCAGCGACTGGCCAATGATGATGGCCAGCGGGATGCCATAGGTTGTGATGAAATCAGCCATGCGTCCCCGTTGCCCCCTCCCGATTGTCAGGCGTCAGGCTTGCTGAGCATTCAGCCATGACCTTGCTCGCCCGCGCGATCGGGTTCGTCAAATAGAAGTCCTTGATCATCGTGTCAAAGGGTTCGGTGCCCATGGCCACGAGGACCGGCTCCGCCAGATCGCCAGCTGGTGCGATCTCATCGCGTTCAGCCAGATGCGGCACATCAGTTGCCATGGCACGACGCAAGGCAGCCAGATCGTCATATGGCAGGGCCGACCCCAGCACAGCAGAGAGAGCGCGCAGAATGGTCCAGTCTTCACGCGCCTCACCGGGCGGGAAGGCAGCCCGCGCACCGATCTGCACGCGACCTTCGGTATTGACCCAGGTCGATGATTTTTCGGTATAGGCTGCGGCAGGCAGAATGACATCCGCGCGATGGGCGCCGGCATCGCCATGGGTGCCCTGATAGATGACAAAGGCATTGCCAAGCTTGGCCATGTCAATCTCGTCAGCGCCAAGAAGATAGACAACCTCAATATCACCCTTGCCTGCGCCATCAAGGATGCCGGCCACATCGCGCGCCCCCTCACCCGGCAGAAAGCCGAGATCAAGACCGGCAACGCGTGAGGCTGCCGTGTGCAGCACGTTGAAGCCATTCCAGTCGGCCCGGACCGCATTGGCATTGCGCGCAACGGTGATGGCGGCTGCCATCACAGCTTCGCCATCGGCACGCGCAAGCGCGCCCTGACCAATGATGATCAGGGGGTTCTTGGCATCATTCAGCGTCGCCACAAATTTATGCGATCCGTCGGCTAGTTCCTTCAGCGTCTGGGGGCCTGCACCGAGATGCTCATAAGGATAGGTGAGATCGAGATTGGGGCCGACAACGGCGATGTCGACGCCCGCGCCCTGACGGGCCCGCTTGAGAATGCGGGCATTCAGGATCGGCGCTTCGCGGCGCGGGTCCGCGCCGATGATGAGGATGGCGTCGGCATCTTCGATGCCTGCAATTGTCGAATTGAAGAGATAGCCGGCACGGCCATGCTTGCCGAGCTTGGCACCGTCCTGACGGCAATCAAGATGCGGCGAGCCAAGACCGCCCATGAGGTCCTTCAGGGCCTTCATGGATTCAGCGCAGGCGAGATCGCCGGCGATGGCGGCAATGCGGCTCGCATCAGTCGATTTGATCTTTGTCGCGATGGCTGCAAAAGCCTCGTCCCATGTGGCGGGGCGCAGCTTACCGTTCTCGCGGATAAAGGGCTTGTCAAGACGCTGTGTCTTCAAGCCATCGGCAATGAAGCGCGTCTTGTCTGAAATCCATTCTTCATTCACGTCGTCATTCAGACGCGGCAGCACGCGAATGACTTCGCGGCCGCGTGTATCCACGCGGATGTTGGAGCCGACGGCGTCCATGACGTCAATTGATTCCGTCTTGCGCAGTTCCCAGGGCCGCGCCGTGAAGGCTGTCGGCTTGAAGGTGAGCGCACCCACGGGGCAGAGATCAACAATATTGGCGGAAAGCTCGGAGGTCAGCGCCTGTTCAAGATAAGTCGTGATCTCCATGTCTTCGCCGCGACCAATAGCGCCTATTTCCGGCACGCCTGCCACTTCGCTGGCAAAGCGCACGCAGCGTGTGCACTGGATGCAGCGGGTCATCACGGTCTTGACGAGCGGACCCATGAATTTTTCTTCGACCGCGCGCTTGTTCTCAATGAAGCGCGAACCATCCATGCCATAGGCCATGGACTGGTCCTGCAGATCGCACTCGCCGCCCTGATCGCAGATAGGGCAGTCCAGCGGATGATTGATGAGGAGAAATTCCATCACGCCTTCGCGGGCCCGTTTGACCTGCGGCGTGTTGGTGCGCACGACCATGCCATCACCGGCAGGCATGGCACATGACGCGACCGGCTTTGGTGATTTCTCAACCTCAACCAGGCACATGCGGCAGTTGCCTGCAATGGACAGGCGCTCGTGATAGCAGAAGCGCGGAATCTCGGCGCCCGCTTCTTCACAAGCCTGAAGGAGCGTCGCTCCGTTTTCGACTTCGACCTCGATGCCGTCGACTGTCAATTTGGGCATCACGCATTCCCAGTCGGTTGTTGCGACGCGTAATACGCCGCAAAAAGGTCAGTGACCAGTAAGCCGTCGATTGAAAATCCATCAAGACGGCAATCGCTGATCGCCATATTCATCAAATTCGCATTGTTTATTTTTACGTCTTGCAGATTGGCATCCTCAACGGTGCAGCCCATCAGGTTTACATCCCGGAAAGTCGCGCCACTCAGGGAAACATTCGTAAATGCCGAGCCCGCAAGATTGGAGTCATTGGCATCGATACGATCAGCAAGATTTTTAAGTTCCATTGCGCTACTCCGCCGCCACTTGGACACCGCGTTTGTCTGCGATGCGCTCTTCGATTGTGCCCCGGAAATGCCGGATGAGCCCCTGAATGGGCCACGCCGCCGCATCGCCAAGCGCGCAGATGGTGTGACCTTCAACACGTTTGGTGACATCAAGAAGCATGTCGATTTCTTCAACAGCGGCTTCACCGGACACCAGCCGCTCCATGACGCGCCACATCCAGCCCGTGCCTTCACGGCAAGGCGTGCACTGGCCGCAGCTTTCATGCTTGTAGAATGCCGAAAGGCGCGCGATGGCCTTGATGACATCGGTGGACTTGTCCATGACGATCACGGCAGCCGTGCCGAGACCCGACTGGACGGCCTTGAGCGAGTCAAAATCCATCAACACGTCATCGCAAATCTGCTTGGGCAGCAAGGGAACGGAGGAACCACCCGGGATGACGGCGAGCAGATTGTCCCAGCCGCCGCGCACACCGCCTGCATGGCGATCAATCAGCTCGCGCAGCGGGATGCCCATTTCTTCTTCGACATTGCAGGGATTGTTGACGTGGCCGGAGATGCTGAAAATCTTCGTGCCCGTATTGTTGGGACGGCCAAGACCGGCAAACCATGTCGCGCCACGGCGCAGAATGGTTGGCGCCACGGCAATCGATTCCACATTGTTCACCGTGGTCGGCGCACCATAGAGACCGCAATTGGCGGGGAATGGCGGCTTCAGGCGCGGCATGCCCTTCTTGCCTTCAAGGCTTTCGAGCAGCGCCGTTTCCTCACCGCAGATGTAAGCGCCTGCGCCGTGATGGACATAGAGATCAAAGTCCCAGCCCGATCCGGCGGCATTCTTGCCAAGAAGACCGGCGGCATAGGCTTCGTCAACGGCTGCCTGCAGCACTTCGCGCTCACGAATGAACTCACCGCGCACATAGATGTAAGCGACATGGGCATTCATCGCGAAGCTCGCAATGAGGCATCCCTCAATCAGCTTCTGGGGATCGTGACGCAGAATTTCGCGATCCTTGCAGGTGCCGGGTTCGGATTCATCGGCATTGACTACGAGGTAATGCGGGCGACCATCAGATTCCTTCGGCATGAAGGACCATTTGAGACCCGTCGGGAAACCCGCGCCACCACGGCCGCGCAGTCCGGATTTCTTCATCTCGTCGATGATCCAGTCACGGCCCTTGCCGATGATGGCGGCGGTGCTGTCCCAATCACCACGGCGCTGGGCGGATTTCAGCTCCCAGCCATCAAGACCATAGAGATTGGTGAAGATGCGATCCTTGTCTTCAAGCATCGTCGCTCTCCCTGGCAAAGCTTACGGGTGTTACGGGTTCGGTGAGGCTCGTCAATTTGCCTGCCGGTTCGGATGAACGGCGGCCTGTCTGCGGGCCTGGGTCAACTGTCTTGCCGCTGCGCAGGTCAGCAATGATCTTTTCCAGACGCGCGGCATCAAGGTCTTCGAAATAATAATCATTGATCTGGACCATAGGCGCATTGGCGCAGGCGCCGAGGCATTCAACTTCGAGCCATGAGAATTTGCCATCCGCGCTCACCTGCCCCTCCGGGCCGATATGCTTGCGGCAGGCTTCCTTCAGATCATCGGCGCCGCGCAGCCAGCACGGCGTGGTGCCGCAGAGCTGCACATAATGCTCCCCCATCGGCGACAGATTGAACATGGTGTAGAAGGTCGCAACTTCGAGGGCGCGGATATAATCCATGCCGAGCATCGTTGCGACATAGCGGATCGCAGGTTCCGGCAGCCAGCCGTCATGCTGCTTCTGGGCCTGCCAGAAAAGCGGAATGATCGCCGAGGCCTGCTTGCCCGCCGGATATTTGGCGATCTGCTTTTCAGCCCAGGCCTTGTTCTCGGGCGTGAATTCAAATGTTTCAGGCTGCTGCGCAGCCAGACGACGCACACTCATCGGTCAACCTCACCGAAAACAATATCGAGCGACCCAAGGATGGCAGACACGTCTGCAAGCATGTGGCCTTTGCACAGATGATCCATCGCCTGAAGATGGGCAAAACCTGGGGCGCGGATCTTACATTTATAGGGCTTGTTGGAACCGTCGGAGACGAGATAGACGCCGAACTCGCCCTTGGGTGCTTCCACCGCGGCATAAACAGCGCCTTCGGGCACATGATAGCCCTCGGTATAAAGCTTGAAGTGATGGATGAGCGCTTCCATGGAGCGCTTCATCTCGCCGCGCTTGGGCGGCACGATCTTGCCGTCGGTGGCGTGAACCGGTCCCGGCTCCATCATCTCGATGCATTGTTTCATGATGCGCACGGATTCGCGCATCTCATCCACACGGCAGAGATAGCGATCATAGCAGTCGCCATTCTTGCCGACCGGGATTTTGAAATCGAGTTCCGAATAGGTTTCATAAGGCTGGGCACGACGCAGATCCCAGGCCATGCCCGAACCGCGCACCATGACGCCGGAGAAGCCCCAGTCCAGTGCATCTTCCTTGGAGACAACGCCGATATCGACATTGCGCTGCATAAAGATGCGATTGCCGGTCAGCAGACCCTCGATGTCGTCCACAACCTTGAGGAAGGGATCGCAGAAATCATAAATGTCCTGCAGCAGCTGCGGCGGCAAATCCTGATGCACACCACCGGGGCGCACATAGGCCGCATGCATGCGTGACCCCGATGCGCGCTCATAGAAAATCATCAGCTGTTCGCGCTGCTCAAAGCCCCAGAGGGGCGGCGTGAGCGCGCCAACGTCGAGGGCCTGCGTCGTCACATTCAAAAGATGTGACAGAAGGCGACCAATTTCGGAATAGAGCACGCGGATGAACTGGGCCCGGCGCGGCACTTCGATGCCGAGCAGTCGCTCGACAGCCAGTGCATAGGCATGCTCCTGATTCATCGGCGCCACATAATCGAGGCGGTCAAAATAAGGGACAGCCTGAAGATAGGTCTTGTATTCGATGAGCTTCTCGGTGCCGCGATGAAGCAGACCGATATGCGGGTCGACGCGCTCGACGACTTCGCCGTCCAGCTCAAGCACCAGACGCAACACGCCATGGGCGGCGGGATGCTGGGGCCCGAAATTGAGATGGAAATTGCGGAGCTGCTGTTCGCTCATGGTCTAGCCCTCCGCCTTCTCGTCGCCGGGCAGGACGTAATCAACGCCTTCCCAGGGACTCATGAAATCAAAGCTGCGGAATTCCTGCATCAGCTTCACCGGCTCATAGACCACACGCTTGCGGTCGTCGTCATAACGCAATTCGACATAACCCGTGAGCGGAAAATCCTTGCGCAGCGGGTAACCGCTGAAACCATAGTCGGTGAGGATGCGGCGCAGATCGGGATGATCGGAAAAGAGCACGCCATACATGTCGAAGGCTTCGCGCTCGAACCAGTTTGCTACCGGATAAATGCTGACAATGCTCGGAACCGCTGTCTCTTCATCGGTTTCCAGCACAATGCGAATACGCTGGTTCTGATGCATGGAAAGCAGATGATAGACAACGTCAAAACGCATCGGGCGTTCGACATGATCAACCGCCGTGATGTCGATCATCGTGCTGAACTGGCAGGAAGCGTCATCCCGCAGAAACTTCATGACACGCACAATGCGCTGCGCCTGCACGCGAAGCGTCAACTCGCCGAAGGCAATGCTGTGGCCCAGAACGGCATCCTCAAGTTGCCCGAGAATGTGGTCAGCAAGATCCTGGAGACTTTCGTCCATCTATTCGGTCTCAAAACTTATGAGCAGCCAACCGCCATGAGACGGAAGGATGCGCGTTTGACAAAATCAGCGGTCGAGCGTGCCCGTCCGGCGGATTTTCTTCTGGAGTGCGAGAATGCCGTAAAGCAAGGCTTCTGCGGTGGGTGGGCAACCGGGCACATAGACATCGACCGGAACGATCCGGTCGCAGCCACGCACCACGGAATAGGAATAGTGATAATAGCCGCCACCATTGGCACAGGAGCCCATGGAGATGACATAGCGCGGGTCCGGCATCTGGTCATAGACCTTGCGCAGCGCCGGCGCCATTTTGTTGGTCAGCGTGCCGGCCACGATCATCACGTCGGACTGACGCGGGGAGGCGCGCGGGGCAAAACCAAAGCGCTCAACATCATAGCGCGGCATGGAGGTCTGCATCATTTCGACGGCGCAGCAAGCCAGCCCGAAGGTCATCCACATCAGCGAGCCCGTGCGCGACCAGTTGATCAGGTCATCAACACTCGTCAGCAGGAAACCCTTGTCGGAGAGCTCGTCAGAGACCTGACGGAAATAAGCATCATCCGAACCGACCGGCTTGCCCGTGGCAGGATCAACAATGCCCTTGGGGGCGGTAGTGATTTCGGTTTGCGTACTCATTCCCACTCCAACGCGCCTTTCTTCCACTCATAAGCAAAACCGATGGTCAGGATGCCCAGGAAGATGATCATCGACCAGAAGCCGAACATGCCGACATCGCCAAGGGCGACAGCCCAGGGGAAGAGGAAGGCCACTTCCAGATCGAAGATGATGAAAAGGATCGCGACGAGATAATATTTCACGTCGAATTTCATGCGGGCATCTTCAAAAGCATCGAAGCCGCACTCATATGCAGAAAGCTTCTCGGGATCAGGATTGCTCGGGGCGACCAGGAAAGGGGCCACCAACAGGGCCAGACCGATGACAAGCGAAAGGCCCATGAAAATGATGATGGGCAGATATTCGCGCAATAGGTCTTCCATGGACTTATCCTTACAGCCTGCACAGTGACGATCGATCGACCGGACTGAGCGCCCCCGCTTCAAAGCATACGATTATTCAGGATGTAGCGCGAAGGGCCCCTCCCGTCACGCCAAAATCGCTATTTGATTGCGGGCGCAGTATAGCCTTCGCATTTGCAGAATCAAAGGCTCTCCTGACAATTCATCAGGCAAATAAACGCTTGTTTTTGCAATGCTTCAAGGGGGAAGACGCCAATATCGCCCTGCGGGGGAAACATTTGCACAGGTCACATGTGGCGATGGGAAAAGTGGCGGGAGTGACGGGACTCGAACCCGCGACCTCCGGCGTGACAGGCCGGCGCTCTAACCAACTGAGCTACACCCCCAGCGCAGCGGCGAACGCCGTCTGAGGTGGCGGTTCATAAGCCGAGGTACAGGTTCTGTCAAGGAACCATTATCTGGCTTCAAATCCGGATGATCTGGTGGGCGGTGAGAGACTCGAACTCCCGACATTCTCGGTGTAAACGAGACGCTCTACCAACTGAGCTAACCGCCCCCGTCGCAGATATCCGGAACGCAATACCGCGAAGAATGCCATCTCCTAGCTGATGCATGAATTCTTTGCAATCTCTCCATTGCATGGGGAGCCCATAGAGTGGAAGCTGCGCCACGATTCATCCCTTTTTGATTGGAAATTGCCTTGCTTCGTTCTATCGGCCCGCTGCTGAGTCTTCTCTTTGCCACCTCCATTCTTCTGGTGGGCAATGGCCTTCTCGGGACGCTTATTCCGCTGCGCGCCGATTTGGACGGCTTTTCCACGGCCAGTGTCGGTGCCATTGGCTCGGTCTATTTTGCAGGCTTTCTGCTCGGTTGCCTTGGTACACCATATCTGGTGGCCCGCGTCGGCCATATCCGCAGCTTTGCGGTGCTTTGCGCCATTGCCTCGGCAGCACCGCTCATTCACGGCCTGACGAGCAATGCCTTTGCCTGGGCCCTAATGCGCGGCATGACGGGCTTCTGTTTCGCCGGGCTTTATATGGTCATTGAGAGCTGGCTCAACGAGCAAGCCACCAATGAGACCCGCGGGCGCATCTTTTCCATCTATCTGATGATCAATCTGAGCGCCCTGACGCTGGGCCAGCTGCTGCTGAATCTGGCAAGCCCGGCCGTCTTTGCCCTTTTTGCGCTCTGTTCGATCCTGACATCCCTGGCGCTGGTGCCCATCGCCCTCTCCACGACCGCACAGCCCCTGCCGATCCAGGCGACACGAATCAATATGAGGAAGCTCTACAGACTGTCCCCGGTGGGGCTTGTCGGCTCTCTGGTGGTGGGCCTGTCCAATGCCCCCTTCTGGACGCTGGCGCCTTTCTATGCGAGCACGAAGGGGCTGGATGTGGCGGGCATCTCGTTTTTCATGACGGCGGCCATTGTAGGGGGTGCTGCGGCACAAATGCCCATCGGGCGACTGTCGGACCGCATGGATCGCCGGACCATGATTGTGGCCGTCTCGATCGGGGCGGCGATTGCCGAAATCGGTTTGGTCTTGGCCGGCAATACCGGCAGTGCCATGATTCTGATGGCAGGCGGGTTTGCCTATGGGATATTTGCCTTCACGCTCTATTCGCTTGTGGTTGCCCATATGAATGATCATGCCGCCAGCGAGAGTTTTGTCGGCGTATCGGGCGGCTTGCTCATGGCCTATGCCCTGGGCGCCATCATCGGGCCGTCCGTTGCCTCATTCGGCGCCAGCTATCTGGGGATCAACTTCATCTTCTTTTTTGCCGCTGCTGCCCATGTGCTCTTTGCAGCGTTTGGGCTCTATCGCATGGGCGTCAATCCGGCCCTGCCCGAAGAAGAACGGGCGGACTTTGTCCTTGTTCCGCAACCCACAGCCTCCGTACCGACCGAACTTGATCCGCGGGCTGACAATGAAGACCCAGCAGCCGACGCCGTAGCCCAGGCATAAAAAGGCCGGCATGTCTGACGACAGCCGGCCCTTCAAATTCAACTCGGCATCCGGTCAGACCGGCACCTTCTTAGCTGTTCACGGCGTCCTTCAGACCCTTGCCAGCCTTGAACTTCGGCTGCTTGGACGCGGGGATCTGAATTGTTTCGCCGGTACGCGGATTGCGACCTTCCGTTGCCTGACGCTGCGACACGGTAAATGTGCCAAAGCCGACCAGACGCACTTCATCGCCTTTCTTCAGCGTGTCGGTGATGATGTCGAAAGTAAAATCGACTGATTTAGTCGCATCGGCCTTTGACAGACCTGTGCGGTCTGCGACTTCTGCAATGAGATCGTTCTTGTTCACGTTGGGCCCCTTTCGATGCGAGTGGGAAAATTTCCCTCAAGGCATATGAGTCTACCCGCCCATGGTTAAGGCGGTCAAAGTAAAAACTGCGGAAATCTGCGGAAAAACAAAAAGTATCGCACTGCAGCATGCGAATAAAGTGGCTTATTTATCCAAATAGGACGCGAACGGATGATCGCCACGTCCTATTTCAGGACGTGGCGTCACCGATCACTTTCAATGCGCGACGACGTTCTCGCCAGCGCTGGGGTTTTTACCCCGCGCAGCCTGTTCGGCTGCATAGGCTTCTTCATCCCATTCAATCGATTCGGGTATGCGCGTAAGAGCGTTGCGCAAGACCTCGTCGATTGTTGAGACCGGAATGATCTCCATTCCGTTTTTCACATTGTCAGGAATGTCGGCAAGATCTTTGACATTGTCCTGCGGGATGAGCACCGTCTTGATGCCACCACGCAGGGCCGCCAACATCTTTTCCTTCAAACCGCCAATGGGCAATACGCGTCCACGCAGGGTGATCTCACCCGTCATGGCAACATCCTTGCGCACCGGAATCCCAGTCATCACCGAGACCATGGCCGTTGCCATGGCAACACCAGCTGATGGACCATCTTTCGGCGTCGCGCCTTCGGGCACATGGATATGAATATCCTTGCGATCAAAGACGGGCGGCTGCACACCGAACTGTGTCGCCCGCGAGCGCACATAGGAACTGGCCGCCGAAATCGACTCCTTCATCACATCACGCAGGTTACCCGTGACCGTGGTGCGGCCCTTGCCGGGCATCACCAGACCTTCAATGGTGAGCAACTCGCCACCCACTTCGGTCCAGGCAAGGCCGGTGACCAGACCAACCTGGTCCTCGCCCTCCACTTCGCCGTAGCGATACTTCGGCACACCGGCATAGTCCTCGACGTTTTCCATCGTGACCGTGATGGTCTTCTTGTCGCTCGTGAGGATTTCCTTCACAGCCTTTCGTGCCAGCGTGTTGAGCTCGCGTTCGAGATTACGAACGCCCGCCTCACGCGTGTAGACACGGATCAACTGACGAAGGGCATCATCCTCAATGGCCCATTCACCCTTGCGCAGGCCGTGGGCTTCCAATGCCTTCTCAAGCAGATGGCGACGTGCGATCTCCACCTTCTCGTCTTCTGTGTAGCCGGCAATACGGATGATCTCCATGCGGTCCAGAAGCGGGCCCGGGATATTCAGCGTATTGGCCGTCGTCACGAACATCACATCGGAAAGATCATAATCGACCTCCAGATAGTGATCGGCAAAGGCGTTGTTCTGCTCGGGATCAAGAACCTCAAGCAAGGCGGAGGACGGATCGCCACGGAAATCGGCGCCCATCTTGTCGATCTCGTCGAGAAGGAACAGCGGATTGGTGTGCTTCACCTTCTTCATCGACTGGATCACCTTGCCGGGCATGGAGCCGATATAGGTGCGGCGATGACCACGAATCTCGGCTTCATCCCGCACACCGCCAAGCGACATGCGCACGAAGTCACGACCCGTTGCCTTGGCAATGGATTTGCCAAGCGAGGTCTTGCCGACGCCAGGTGGACCAACGAGGCAGAGAATGGGCCCCTTGAGCTTGTTGGCGCGCTGCTGCACGGCAAGATACTCAACGATGCGTTCCTTCACCTTGTCGAGGCCGAAGTGGTCGGCATCGAGAATGGCCTGGGCGTTGTTCAGGTCCTTCTTGACGCGGCTCTTCTTGTTCCACGGCACGGAGAGAATCCAGTCGAGATAGTTGCGCACAACCGTGGCTTCCGCCGACATGGGGCTCATCTGCTTGAGCTTCTTCAGCTCGGCAATGGCCTTCTCATTGGCTTCCTTGGAGAGCTTGGTCTTGGC
This sequence comes from Hyphomicrobiales bacterium, assembly GCA_016124805.1. Taxonomy (GTDB): domain Bacteria; phylum Pseudomonadota; class Alphaproteobacteria; order Parvibaculales; family Parvibaculaceae; genus Parvibaculum. The sequence continues at coordinate 141,222 of WGND01000007.1, forward strand.
GATACGCTCTTCGAGCTCGCGCAAGTCATCCTTGCCCTCTTCACCGTCGCCGAGCTCCTTCTGAATGGCCTTCATCTGCTCATTCAGATAATACTCGCGCTGGGTCTTCTCCATCTGACGCTTGACGCGTGAGCGGATGCGCTTCTCGACCTGGAGAACACTGATCTCGCCTTCCATCAGCGAATAGACACGTTCCAGACGCGCCGAAACGGATTCCATCTCAAGCAGTTCCTGCTTTTCGGGAATCTTGATGTTGATGTGGCTGGCGACCGTATCGGCGAGCTTGGAGGCATCATCGATCTGACCGATGGAGCCCAGAACTTCCGGCGGCACCTTCTTGTTCAGTTTCACATAGCCTTCAAACTGGGACACAACCGACCGGGCCAGCCCTTCGAGCTGGTCATCAACCTCATCAGTTTCATCGATTGTTTCGATTTCGGCTTCGAAGAATTCTTCGTTGTCGGTGTAGCGCAGCACGCGTGCACGACGCACGCCTTCGACAAGTACCTTGACCGTATTATCGGGCAGCTTGAGAAGCTGCAGCACCGTGCCGATGGCGCCGATCTGATAAATATCATCCGTATCCGGATTGTCATCAGCCGCATTCTTCTGGGCGACCAGAAAAATCTGCTTGTCATCCTGCATGACATTTTCGAGCGCACGCACGGATTTCTCGCGGCCAACAAAAAGCGGCACGATCATATGGGGGAAAACGACGATGTCGCGCAGCGGCAGAACCGGCAGCACATGTTTGCCACTGGCTACTTCACCGGTTTCCGTGACAGTTGGAATATCGTCTTTATCGCTCATTCGCTTACCTGCTTTCACAATTACCCGGCCTTAGCGATTAGACAGGCTAGCATTTCATTCCTGAATGAAAGCTGAGCGTCACGCCAGTTCACCAGCTTAACGGGATTCGGAGGGGGCAGGAAAACAGTCCTTTTGGCCTGATTTCCGTGTATCTCGCTGCGGATCCGCAGAACTGGCTGCTGAAATGTGCCGGATACGGCAATTTGTCTGTCGCCAGAAGGCCGGAAAGCCTTCGTTGAGATAAAGATGGCCCTGAGAGCATGTGCTTTCAAGGCCATCTAAAATTTCACTCAAATCGAGCAATCAGGCGCCGGTGCCGACATCGCCCTTGCGTTCGGCATAGATGTAAAGCGGGCTCGCCTTGCCATCCACAACCTCTGCGCTAATGACCACCTCTTCCACACCTTCCAGTGTCGGGAGGTCGAACATGGTCTCCAGAAGAATCGATTCCAGGATGGAGCGGAGACCGCGGGCACCCGTTTTGCGCTCAATCGCGCGGCGGGAAATGGCCCGCAGCGCTTCATCGGAGAAGGTGAGCTTCACATTCTCCATTTCGAAGAGACGCTCATACTGCTTGACCAGCGCATTTTTGGGCTGGGTCAGAATCTGGACAAGCGCGGGCTCATCAAGATCTTCCAGCGTCGCCAGAACCGGCATACGACCGACAAATTCGGGGATAAGACCGAATTTCAGCAAATCTTCCGGCTCAAGTTCCTTGAGCACATCACCGGTGCGGCGGTCATCGCTCGACTGCACCTTGGCGCCGAAGCCGATGCCCGAGCCCTTGCCGCGCTGACCAATGATCTTTTCAAGACCGGCGAAAGCGCCACCGCAGATAAACAGGATGTTGGTTGTATCCACCTGCAGGAATTCCTGCTGGGGATGCTTGCGACCACCCTGGGGCGGCACGGACGCGACCGTGCCTTCCATGATCTTCAGCAAGGCCTGCTGCACGCCCTCACCCGACACGTCACGAGTGATTGAGGGGTTGTCGGATTTGCGGCTGATCTTGTCGACCTCGTCGATATAGACAATGCCGCGCTGGGCCCGCTCGACATTGTAGTCGGCAGACTGAAGCAGCTTGAGAATGATGTTCTCGACATCTTCGCCGACATAGCCGGCTTCGGTCAGTGTCGTGGCGTCCGACATGGTGAAGGGCACGTCGAGAATGCGTGCCAGTGTCTGGGCGAGCAGGGTCTTGCCGCAGCCTGTCGGACCGATCAGCAGAATGTTGGACTTGGCCAGTTCCACATCATTGTTCTTGGCGGCATGATTCAGGCGCTTGTAGTGGTTATGCACGGCCACCGAGAGCACGCGCTTGGCATGCTTCTGACCGATCACATAATCATCAAGTACGGAACAGATTTCCTGTGGTGTCGGCACCCCGTCACGCGACTTCACCAGCGAGGATTTGTTTTCCTCGCGGATAATGTCCATGCAGAGTTCGACGCATTCGTCACAGATAAAAACGGTCGGACCCGCAATCAGCTTACGGACCTCATGCTGGCTCTTGCCGCAGAAGGAACAGTAAAGCGTGTTCTTCGAGTCGCCGCCGCTCACCTTGCTCATAAACACTCCTTAGGCCTTTGGCCTGCCGCCCCTTGATGGAACTTCTACTCTAAGCATGCACCAAATGTGCCTGTCTTCAATTAACCTTCCGGTTTGCTCGACTATTCCTACGTGTCGGGCGCCCCTTCAGATTGGAATCTCGTCACCTTAACGACATACGAGCATGTTAATTGCTGAAGGATCAAGATTTCATTACATCCTGAAAAGCAATTTCAGCATGCCTGTCCGGCCTGAAATGGGGCGATAATCTGCGCTTTATTGATTCGCAGAGGGGATGTCGCTCACAGGTTGCTGAACCTGCCCCATCCCTTTCCAGAACGGTCATGCCGCCTTGGTAACGTCTTATTTGTCGTCGGCATCCTCGGAGCGCTTTACGCCCACAAAGTCGACAATGCCGAATTCAGCTGCCCGCTCCGGGCTCATGAAATTATCACGCTCCAGCGCGTCCTGAACATCCTGCAGGCTCTGACCGGTATGCTTGACGTAGATATTGTTCAGGCGTTCACGGATCGCGAGCGTTTCACGGGCATGAATTTCGATGTCTGTCGCTTGCCCCTGAAAGCCGCCAGAAGGCTGATGCACCATAATCCGGCTGTTCGGGAGCGCGTAACGCATGCCCTTTTCGCCGGCTGCCAGCAGCAGCGAGCCCATGGACGCGGCCTGCCCCATGCAAACCGTCGAAACCGGCGGGCGGATATGCTGCATGGTGTCGTAAATGGCCAGACCTGATGTCACAACGCCGCCCGGCGAGTTGATATACATCGAAATCTCTTTTTTGGGGTTTTCGGCCTCGAGGAAGAGTAGCTGGGCCGTCACCAGCATGGCCATGCCGTCTTCGACCGGACCGGCGAGGAAAATGATCCGTTCCTTGAGAAGACGGGAAAAAATGTCATAGGCGCGCTCACCACGATTGGTCTGTTCGACCACCATCGGCACGAGATTCATATAAGTATCGATAGGGTCTTTCATTTTATCTCCTGAGCGCGACGCTGCTATCCGTTAGCCCATATAGTCATGATCGAGCCCAAAACCAAGGCTCTGCTCATTCGGCCAAGCTGATAATGGATAGTCCGATTCGGTAAATGGACCGTTCCCACACTTTAGCGAAAGCCAATCCGAAGGCCAGAGATGGCTTGCGTCCGGGCTGAAAAAGCTGTGGAGACTGCTTAAGCGCGAAAAAGGCCCGGTTTGCAACCGGGCCTTTCCATGCATAAGTGTCTGCCGATCAATCTTCTTTTTTGGCCTTGGCCGGTGTCTTTTTGGCAGCCGGCTTCTTGGCAGCAGGCTTTTTCTTGGGCGCCGCCTTCTTTTCGGCGGACGCGGCATCGGCGTCATCATGGTCATGGTCATGGTCGCAATCAGGACCGTGAACATGGCCCTCTTCGCCATGATCGTGGTCATGATGGTCATGGTCGTGATCATGCTCATCGTCGGCAAAGAGCTCGTCGCGCGAGACCGTCTTGTCGGTCACTGTTGCCAGTTCGGCGATATAGTCGATGACCTTGTCTTCGAAGATCGGAGCGCGAATTTCAGACATCGCCTGCGGGTTCTGTCGATAGAAGTCAAAGACCTGCCGTTCCTGACCTGGGAACTGGCGGGCACGTTCCATCAGTGCCTGGTTCACTTCCTGCTCGGTGACGGTGACCTTGCTGATCTCGCCCACTTCGGCCAGAACCAGACCGAGGCGCACGCGGCGCTCGGCAATCTTTGTATATTCGGCGCGGATTTCTTCTTCCGGCTCATCCAGATCGGCAGCGGTCTTGTCCTGCTGCTTGAGTTCCTGCTCGAACTGCGACCAGATCTGGTTGAATTCCTGCTCCACCATGGCGGGCGGCAGTTCAAAATCATGGAGCTCGTCAAGCTGGTCCAGCAAGGCGCGCTTGAGATGCTGGCGAGACATGTTGGAGAAGTCCGACTGCATCTGCTCAGCCATGGCTTCCCGCAGCTTGTCGATGCCTTCCATGCCGAAACGCTTGGCAAAATCATCATCCAGCTTTGTTTCGCCGGGGGCCTTTACAGCCTTCACGGTTGTTTCAAAGACGGCTTCCTTGCCCGCGAGAGTCTCCGCGCCGTAATCGGCCGGGAATGTCACGACCACATCCAGCTTGTCACCGACCTTTGCACCGATGAGCTGATCTTCGAAGCCGGGAATGAACTGGCCCGAACCGATTTCCAGAGCAGCATCCTCGGCAGCGCCGCCTTCAAAGGCTTCGCCGTCGATACGACCGATGAAGTCGATGGTCAGCTGGTCACCGGATTCGGCCTTTTCGCCCTCGGCGCGATCAGCAAAGCTCTTCTGATTGGCAGCCAGACGGCTCAGCGCTTCGTCTACATCGGCGTCGCTGGGTGTGGCCACCGGACGCTCAATCGTGATCTTGGAAAAGTCAGCCAGTTCAAAAGCCGGGATGACTTCAAAGCTCATCGTGTAAGTCAGGTCTGACTTGCCATCGATGACTTCTTCCATCTCGCCTTCAAAATTGATGGCTGGCTGGACGGCAGGACGCATGGAATGTTCTTCGAGGGCCCGCTGGCTTGTCTCGTTGACCGCCTCCTGAATGGTTTCGCCCATGACCTGTTTGCCGAAGGTCTTGCGCAGATGAGAAACCGGCACCTTGCCAGGGCGGAAGCCCTTGAGGCGGACCTGATTTTTCATCTTGTCGAGTTTGCCCGTCATGCGCGCCTGCAATTCGGCGGCGGGAACTTCAACCTTGAGTTCGCGCTTCAATCCATCCGCGCTCGTAACAGTCACCAGCATTCGTAAATTCCTATTATGTCTTGTTCGGGTATCCCGGGAGCATTCAGACTGGTGCGGGCGGAGGGACTCGAACCCCCACGCCTTGCGGCACTGGAACCTAAATCCAGCGCGTCTACCAATTCCGCCACGCCCGCGAGGTCTGCCGGCGGAAGCCCGAAGAGGCCAGCCGTACCCAATTTGGGAGCCTCTATATCAAGGGCGTGAGGTGATTGCCAGCAAAAGCAGCGAAAAAGGCCTCTGGCGGGCCTGAGGCGGCCTAGAGGGCCGCGAGGACAGGCAAAAGGTCCCGAATGGCGGCGGGCAGCATTTCAGGCAAATCCTCCGCAATGAGCCCCGGACCGAAGAGATTGCCCGCTTCACCATGGAGCCAGACCGCCGCACAGGCCGCCTCAAAGGCGGGCATGCCCTGCGCCATGAGGCCGAGTACCATGCCTGCCAGTACGTCGCCGGAACCTGCCGTGCCCAATTCAGGCCCGCCATTGGCATTGATCGCGGCCCGACCATCCGGCGCGGCAATGACCGTGTCCGGACCCTTGAGGACCACCACCGCACCTGCCTCTTCTGCCGCCTTGCGGGCCCGTTCGAGTTTGCTTTGCGTCTGGTCGATCAGTGCGGGGAAAAGCCTAGCAAACTCACCCTCATGCGGGGTCAGCACGGTGGGACCGGCAAAATAGCCCTTGATGGCCACAAAGAGGTCGCGGGGAATTTCTGCAAAGGCCGTCAGCGCATCGGCATCCAGCACCAGCGCCGCACCAGACAGAAGGGCTGCCAGCACATGCTCGCGCGTGGCACCTGAAACACCTGCACCCGGGCCAATGAGGCAGGCATTTTTGCGCTTGTCGTCCAGTATGGCCGTCAGACCATCGGCATTGGCGCAGGCGGTCAGCATGATCGCGGTCAGATGGGCAGCATTGATGGCAAGGGCCTCGGGTGGCGAGGCAACTGTCACCAGACCGGCGCCTGCCCGCAGCGCACCGCGTGCCGCCAGCCGGGCCGCGCCCGTATGCGGGGCATCGCCGGAAAGCACCACCGCATGGCCCTTGGTATATTTATGGGAGTCAAGCCGCGGACGCGGGAAAGCGTCCGCCCAGAGCACCGGTGTGTTGCGGAAAGTTTTGACACCCACCTCGTCGGCCGTGTCGGTGGGAATGCCGATATCGGCCACATGCAGCACACCGCATTGCGTGCGACCGGGCAGCAGATAGTGACCCGGTTTGGGCTTGAAGAAGGTGACGGTGCGATCTGCCAGAAAGGCACAGCCCCCCACCTGCCCTGTGTTGCCGTCAACGCCGCTCGGTACATCGATTGAGACAACGGGGACGGGCGAGGCATTGAGCTTTGCGATGAGTTCAGCGGCGACGCCTGTGACATCGCGTGTGAGGCCCGCCCCGAAAATCGCATCGACCACGAGACCGGCATCAATATGGGCATCAGCCGTCATGGGATGCACGGCCCCGGCCCAGCGGTGAGCCGCTTCTGCGGCATCACCATGCAGTGCTTCCTGCGACCCCAGCAGAAAGACCGTGACCTGCCAACCCCAATCACGCAGCAGCCGCGCGACAATGAACCCGTCGCCGCCATTGTTGCCGGGTCCGCAAAGGACCGCGACCTGGCTGCGGGTATATTTCTCGTGGATGACATCGGCGACACCGCGCCCGGCATTCTCCATCAGGTCAATGCCCGGCTTGCCGCCTTCGATGGTCAGGCGGTCCGCCATGGCCATCTGGTCTGTCGTCAGCAGGGGAATCAGCAATTCGTTCATGCTGCGACTATAGCCAGCTGATTGTGGCGTCCAATGGGCGAAACGTGCCTCAATTCACCTTCGTCTCGGCCTCGCCACCCTGCTCGACCAGCTTCAGACGCTTGCCATCCGTCTCGAAGATGGTGATGGACGCATTGTCCGGCTTGAAGAGCACCACATTGTCGCTCCCCGTCGCGAGACCGGCGGCGGCATTGATGACGATGAAATGGCCAAACATCACCGAGTCCTGCTGTACCGCCAGCATGGCTTCGAGCACACCCTGACGCCAGTTGATCAGGGTCTGGGCAAAGCCCGGCGTGGCATCGGTAGGGATTTCGACATTCGACCAGCGGCCCTGCATCATGCCGCGCAGCCAGATGGTGCGGGCTTTCAAATCGGCCAGCGGCGAGGGCACTTCAATGATGCGCGGCTCGATGATCGGCGCCACGCCCCAACGCTCTGCCAGCGGCACTGTCGTTTCGACACATCGCTTGAGCGGTGAGGTGACAATCGGCATGGGGTCGCTGCGCAGCGCCAGCAGATTGTCACGCGCCTGCACCGCCTGCTCACGGCCCAGATCGCTCAAGCCCGGATCGGGATGCGTATCCCATCCGGCAGAGGCTTCGCCGTGCCGGATCATATAAATGAGAGTCATGTGGCCCATCCTCTCGTCGTGACTGTTACTGAGATGACAAGCCTAGGCCGTCGTCACTCGGGTGTGAAGATATTGATGCCGCCCTCATTGGCGACAACCGTTCCCATGCGCCCAAGCTGCTCATTTTCGACCATGTCGCGCAGGGTGGTTTCGTCATTGGGCGTATGCGCGACGAAACGTGCATCGGTATCCAGCAGGCGTCCGAAGACGATAGCGAAATCGGGTCCGTTGCGACCATGGACGACGGTATAGGTTTCAATCTTTGCGCGACCGTTCGGCGTCTCGTCAACCTTGGGATGGGCCTGCGCATCAATCTCGGCCTGATAGGTCGCCGGATTTTCGCGCTTCCATTTTCCCTGCTTGGGTTCGGTCGAATAAAGACCGATGCCGTGTTTGGTTACATACCAGCCATTGGAGGTGCAAAGCCCTTTGCTGCCCGGCTTGGCGCGCAGCTTTTCCATCATGGTGGCAATGGAATGCATGACGTAATTATTCCCGGCGCCACCGAAGTAAGGCAGGCCGCCTGTGACGGTCAGTGAACGGGGATCATCCTCGGCAATGCCAAGGGCCGCCCGACCAATCTGCACGGCAGAGGGGAAGCAGGAATAGAGATCGAAATAGTCGATGTCGGAAATGGTCCAGCCCGACATGTCGAACGCCTTGCGGCCCATGGTTTCGATGGCAGGTGAGGAATGGAAATTCACACGCTCGGAAAGATACCAGAGCTCATTGGCATCCGCGCAGCCATGCAGATAGACCCATTTGCTTTCAGGTACGCCAAGCTCGCGGGCTTTCTTCACCGACATCATGACAACGGCGGCCGCCTGATCGACCTGCATGATGGCATTCATGTATTTCGTGTAGGGGAAACCGACATAGCGGTTGGTATCGCTGACCGTGGCGATTTCCTCCGGCGAGCGTTCGATCGGGAACCAGGCTTGCGGATGCTGGGCCGCTACCTTTGTGAAGGGCGACATCAGCCGGCCGATGTAAAGCTGATGGTCTTGGACGTTGCGCCCGGCCTGACCGCGCAGCGCATTCTCGAAAAGCGGATAGGCGTTGACCGGGAAGTCGAGCTTGTGGCGCTTCTCGGTGGGCGTCACACCGCTGCGCTCATTGCCGATGTCGATGCGCTCGCCGCCCGGATCATCATTCCAGGGCAATGTCTTGCCGGCCATGATGGCGCGCATCATCGAGCCAAAGCATTCCGAACCTGCGACAAGGGCCACTTCGGTGCGGCCTTCCGCAATTTCTTCGGCTGTCCGATTGACCAGATATTGCGGCGTGTTGCCGCCAGTTGGTCCGTAGCAGTTCTGTGCCGGGTTGGCACCGACCAGATTGGCGAGTGTTTTGGGCGCGTTGGGATAGACACCGAAAGGGAAGCCTTTGGCACCCGGGCTGTCTGTGATGAAGCGCACGACCGTGATGTTGTCGAGGGCGGCCCAGAGCTTATCACCCAGTCCGGTATCGCCCGCAGCCAGCCGCGCCGCATCGGCCATCAGGTCCATCGGCGACTTTGCCTTGTTGACATCCTTTTCCTTCTGAACAAGCTGACCGCAGCCGACCAGAATGGGTGTGTTTTCATCGATATTGGATGTCGACATGATCTGTTCCCTCGCCATGTTAGTTCGTCTTGCTAACGATTTTTGGCGAGAATAACGCTTTCATTCCGCCTGTCCAGTTCCGCCTTTATGGCGGGCATTCAGCCTGCGGTACTGGCTGGCTGACGCTGCGACCAGACAAGAAGGCGGCGGCTGGCCTCGATCAGGATGCTGTCCTGTTTGCAGAAACAGAAGCGCACCAGTTGACGCGGCGCCTGCGGTGATCCTGCCGGATAAAAGGCACTCAGCGGGATTGCGGCAACCCCGGCATTGATCGTGATCTCGCGGCAGAAATCTTCATCCGTGCCGTTGAATCCCAAGCTGCGAATGTCGGCGGTGATGAAATAGGTGCCGTCGGTCTGCAGCAGCTCAAAGCCTGCCGCCACAAGACCGCGGGCCAGCAGATCACGCTTGGCCTCAAGCGCGGCTGCCAGACCAACAAAATAGTCATCCCCCTTGCCCAGCCCATAGGCGATAGCGCTCTGCAGCGCGGGCGGCGTGGTGAAGGTCACGAATTGATGGGCTTTGGCGACCACTTCAATCAAGGCGGCAGGGCCCGTGACATAACCGATCTTCCAGCCTGTGAGCGAGAAGGTTTTACCGGCCGAGCCTACGCGCAAACAACGCTCGCGCATGCCGGGCAAGGTCATCAGGGGGATATGGCTGTGGCCGGAAAAGACGAGATGCTCATAAACCTCATCGCAGACCACATAGGCGTCGTGGTGCTGAACCAGCCCAGCGAGTGCCGTCAGTTCTTCGCGCGAAAAGACGCGTCCCGTCGGATTCATGGGCGAGTTGATCAGGAGAAGTTTTGTGCGCGGGCTGAAAGCTTTTTCCAGCGCCTCCATTGGTAGCGTCCAGTCAGGCGGCGTCAGCGCCACGGCAACCGCCTTGGCGCCGGCGGCCTCAATGATGGGACGATAGCTGTCATAGCTCGGGTCCAGAATGATTGCCTCGTCGCCCGGCTCCAGCAGGGCTAGCAGGCAATCCGCAAGGGCCTCGGTAGCACCAGAAGTGACCAGCACTTCTCGCTGCCAATCCACATCCAGCCCGTAAAACCGCTTATTGGCCGCGGCCACAGCCTGGCGCAGCACCGGCAGGCCCATCATGGGGGGATATTGATTGGGGCCCTCGACAATCGCCTTTGCCGCGGCGGCCCTTATATCGTCCGGCCCCTCATCATCGGGAAAGCCCTGCCCCAGATTGATCGCCTCATGGGCCATGGCGAGCGCCGACATGACGGTGAATATCGTCGTGCCCAGACCGGCAAAGACCTTGTTGGCAGCGCGCATGAATGCCTCGACCCGAATGAAGAAAAGGAGTGCCGCCCGTTGTCGCGGGCGAAGGCCTGACTGTCAATCGGGTCGCTTGGACCATCAATTTGAGCCGGACACTGGCGTTCTTCCGCTATTCCTGCCAAATTTGCCAATCTTTAGGGCAGTCCATATTTTTGTGACTATCTTTCATCCATAATGCCTATTATCTGTGCAATTATTATGCTCACCGGACAGGCACCGATTCGGTCACATTGGCCTAAGTCGTTGTTTCCAATTCTCTTTCCCAGCCCATCCCGGTTGGCACGGCCCATGCTAATCAATCGTTCACGAATACAGGCGGGCTAGCTGACCAAGCTAAAGGAAATATATAAATGAAGAAGATTGAGGCCATCATCAAACCCTTCAAGCTCGATGAGGTGAAGGAAGCGCTACAGGAAGTTGGCCTGCAGGGCATCACCGTGACCGAAGCCAAGGGTTTTGGCCGTCAGAAAGGGCATACCGAACTCTATCGGGGCGCCGAATATGTGGTCGACTTCCTTCCAAAAGTGAAAATTGAAGTTGTTCTGAATGACGACATGGTCTCGAAGGCCGTGGAAGCCATCCAGCAGGCAGCGCGTACCGGTCGCATCGGCGATGGCAAGATTTTCATCTCGAATGTGGAAGAAGCAATTCGCATCCGTACCGGTGAAATCGGTGTGGAAGCTATCTAAGAGATGTGTCCGGCTTGCCGGTTGCGTCTGACGACCTGGAGTTGAACAGCTCCAACGATCCGAGGGGTCGCTCCCCAGGATCAAATTCACCCAGAACGGGCAGCCGCCCGTTTTATCTACCCTTCCGGAAATAACAGGGAAAAGAGGATCCAATGGCTGACTTCAATACGATTCAGCAGATCATCAACGACAAGGACGTGAAATACGTCGATCTGCGCTTTACTGACCCGCGCGGCAAGATGCAGCACGTGACTTTTGATATCTCGCTCATCGACGAAGACATGTTTGCTGAAGGCACCATGTTTGACGGCTCTTCCATTGCCGGCTGGAAAGCCATCAATGAATCCGACATGGTTCTGCTGCCGGATGCTGCCACAGCAGCAATCGACCCTTTCTATGCTCAGACAACGCTCGCCATCTTCTGCGACGTTCTCGAGCCTTCAACGGGTGAACCCTATGCCCGCGATCCGCGCGGCACCGCCAAGCTGGCCGAGGCTTATCTCAAGTCCACAGGCATCGGCGACACCATCGTGTTTGGCCCTGAAGCCGAATTCTTCATGTTCGACGATGTGAAGTTCTCGACATCGCCCTACAAGACCGGTTTTGAAGTCGACTCCGTCGAACTGCCAACCAACACCGACACGGAATATGAAACTGGCAATCTTGGTCACCGCGTTCGCACCAAGGGCGGCTACTTCCCCGTCAACCCCATCGACAGCGCGCAGGATATCCGCAGCGAAATGCTGACGCTGATGGCAGAAATGGGTGTTGCCGTTGAAAAGCATCACCACGAAGTGGCCTCCGCCCAGCACGAGCTCGGCATGAAGTTCGCCACGCTCACAACGGTTGCTGATCACCTGCAGCTCTACAAATATGTGATCCACAACACGGCCCATGCTTTTGGCAAGTCCGTCACCTTCATGCCGAAGCCTGTCTTCGGTGACAACGGCTCGGGCATGCATTGCCATCAGTCGATCTGGAAGGAAGGCAAGCCGCTCTTCGCCGGCAACAAATATGCCGACCTCAGCCAGGAATGCCTGTGGTATATCGGCGGCATCCTGAAGCATGCCAAGGCGCTGAACGCTTTCACAAACCCCTCCACCAACAGCTACAAGCGTCTGGTGCCGGGTTATGAAGCACCGGTGCTGCTGGCCTATTCAGCTCGCAACCGTTCGGCTTCCTGCCGTATTCCGCATGGCACATCGCCAAAGGCGAAGCGTATCGAAATCCGCTTCCCCGATCCGACGGCCAATCCCTATCTCGCCTTTGCCGCCATGCTGATGGCCGGCCTTGACGGCATCCAGAACAAGATCGATCCGGGTGCACCGATGGATAAGGATCTCTACGCGCTGCCGCCGGAAGAACTGAGCCAGATCCCGACTGTTGCGGGCAGCCTGCGCGAAGCTCTCGGTGCGCTCGACGCTGATCGCGCCTTCCTCACGAAGGGCAACGTGTTCACCGACGATCAGATCGATGCCTATATGGAACTGAAGTGGGAAGAAAACATGCGGTATGAAATGATGCCGCATCCCGTCGAATACGACATGTATTACAGCGTCTGATTGCGACCGATTACGACACGAAGGGCTGGTGGCAACACCAGCCCTTTTTGTTTGCGCTGCCCGTGATCTGAAAACGCGATTTTATTCCGTCTACGTCTTATTTTAGCCCCCCTATAAGGTCAGCTTTGTTGACTCTCATTTCTGTTGACGATGGCTTCGGCTCGGGCGTAGCCTTTTATTGTTGGAAAGGCAGGAGGTTTACAAAGATGACCCCACCTACGTTAAAGACTTCCACTTGCTTAACTTGTTTCTCGCAAACAAGTTGAACTGCTCAGACTGAACCCTGTTACGCGTATCTGATGCGTCGCCCGGTCAGCGCAAATTTTGAAGCCCACAGCGCAAACCAGAACTGACGACAGGACAGCGCTATTGAGCGCGCAGGAAGATGTCTGTTTATTGCTCCGCCTATAGGCGTGGGCGAGTGCCAGAGGCACATCCAGCAGCAGCCCCGCAAGGAACGCCCGACAGGATATCCGGGGCTTCCGTCAGAGCGGGGTTGCGTGCATTGAAAAACTCTTCGCGAAAATGATGAGATTATTTGCCGGTTGCGGCCGGTAACAACGCCCAGTCAGGCACGACGCCATGAGCGATCCCGAACACCGTCGGTGCGAGCGTATATGTGACGGCGACCACCAGCACAAGAAAGCCGAGATTCAACCACCACCCTGCCCGCGCCATTTCAGGCAGAGTCAGCTTGCCGCTGCCAAAGACAATGGCATTGGGTGGCGTACCGACCGGCAGCATGAAGGAACAATTCGCCGCCATCGCGGCGGGTACCGCCAGAAGCAGCGGATTTTCCCCCATGCTGATGGCAACGGCAGCAACGACTGGCAGAAAGGTTGCGGCTGTGGCGGTGTTGCTTGTGAGTTCGGTCAGCATGAGGATGGCAAAGGAGACCAGCGCTATCAGCACGATCAGCGGGAAAGCATCCGCGCCCTGAAAAAGGCTGCCGAGCCAGGTCGCCACACCATGGCTTTCAATTGCCCCTGCCAGACTGAGACCACCGCCGAAAAGCAGGAAGACATCCCATGGCAGTTCTCTGGCAGCACGCCAGTCCATGAGAAACTCACCCTTGCGCAAATTGACGGGAATGAGAAAGAGAACAAGCCCGCCCAGAATGGCGATGGTCGTGTCATTCAGCAGGGGCAGCCAGTCGCCGAGCAGCGGCCTGAAGACCCAGGCAAGGGCCGTCAGAAGGAAAACCAGAGCGACCTGCTTTTCCTGACGGCTCATCGCCCCGAGGTTTGTCTTTTCGGAAGCGATCAATCCAGCCACACCTGAAATGTCCAGATGCGCCACATTGAAGATCACGCGCGTGAGGAGCAGATAGGCCATGGGAAGCCCAAGCATCACAACCGGCACACCGATCAGCATCCATTGGGCAAAACCGATCTGGTAGCCATAGGTCTGATTGAGGAAGGCGGCTAGAAGTGCATTCGGGGGCGTGCCGATGAGCGTGCCAAGCCCGCCAATGGTGGCGCTGTAGGCGATAGCCAGAAGCAATACCAGAGAAAAAGTCTTCGCCGCCGCTTTCTTGCTTTCATCAGTCGCTTGTTTTTCAACCAGCGCAACAATGGACAGGGCAATTGGCAACATCATCAGTGCTGTCGCCGTGTTGCTGACCCACATGGACAGCAAGGCAGCCGACAGCATGAAGCCCGCCACGATATTGGCGGGCCTTGTGCCCATGGCCCCGATCAGCGAAAGGGCGATGCGGCGATGCAGTGACCATTTCTCCATCGCCAGCGCGATCAGAAAGCCGCCAAAGAAGAGATAGATGATTGGATGCGCGTAAGGACCCGCCGCCTCCTTGATGGGGGAGACGCCCAGCAGGGGAAAGAGAACGAGAGGCAGAAGAGATGTAGCGGGAATGGGAATCGGCTCGCAGATCCACCAGGTCGCCATCAATCCCGCGATACCAGCCACATGCCAGCCCGTCGATCCGAGCAGTTCAGGTGCCGGGATCAGATAGGTGAGTAACAACAGCAGGGGACCCAGAAAGAGGCCCACAAGCTGACGCTTGCCATAGCCGGTCACCGGCTCCGCCACCTCCGCCATCGCTCAGTCTCTCACAAGCGCAGCTGCCGTGGCGGTTTCATTCTTCTGATAGTTCCGGAAGGCTGAAAAGACCCCCATTTTGGGATCGGGGTCCTTGCCGTCGCCCATGCGAATAAGCTGGAGGCAGAACCAGCCCTGCTGTCCCCAACCATTCAGGCCGCGCACCAATGCAATCGGGCTGGCGGGGCCTAGCAAGCCCGGTCCGATGCGCAGCGTATGTTCAAATGTTGGCGCGGCATCAATGGCGCCTGAGAGAAGCTTTGCCGGCACGTCGGCATCGACACACATGGGACGCGCAATACCGACGACATCCATTTCCCCGCTTGCCAGAGCGGCATTCATGCCCGCAACAGAGCGGAAGCCGCCTGTGACCATGAGCGGCATGTTGACAACCTTGCGGATGTCACGGGCGTAATCGAGAAAATAGGCCTCGCGGGCAACCGTGCTTTCGCGGCGCTTTTCGGATTTCTCCGGATGAAAGGTCAGATTGTCCGAGCCCACCATGCGTGGCTGCTCATAGGTGCCGCCGGACACCTCGAGGAGATCGACACTGGCCTCATTCAGCCAGCCGGCCACTTTCATCGACTCCTCGTGGCTGAAACCACCCCGCTGAAAATCAGCCGAATTGAGTTTGACCGAGAGCGGGAAATCAGCGCCGACGGCGGTGCGCACCGCCTTGACGGTTTCAAGCAGCAAACGCGCGCGGTTTTCAAGGCTGCCGCCCCATTCATCGTCACGCGTGTTCACATCAGGCGAGAGAAATTCCGAAATGAGATAGCCATGGGCTGCGTGGATCTGCACGCCTGAAAACCCCGTATCGCGCGCGACCGCAGCCGCATGGGCAAAACGTGCAATGACGTCTCGAATATCGGCGGCGGTCATCGGGCGGGGCTGGCCGAACTGACTGCCCGGCATTTCGAGCTTTTTATCCGTCGGGCCAAAGGGTGTCTGGTTGACTGAAGCGGGCGTCTGGCGACCGGCATGGCTGATCTGCATCCAGAGCTGGGTGTCATTTTCCGTGCCGGCCCGCGCCCAGGCCCGCAGACGTTCAAGGGCCACATCGGATTGCGGGCCGTCAATCGCCACATTGCCGGGGCGCTCCAGGTGGTAACGATCGACCTGCACATTGCCGGTCAGCAACATGCCTGCCCCACCCTTCGCCCAGCGCCGGTAGAGGCGCACATGGCGCTCCGTGGCCATGTTGCGCGTATCGCCAAGCCCTTCGGTCATTGCGCCTTTGGCAAGGCGGTTCTTCAGCATGACGCCACAGGGCAGCGTCAAGGGCGATGAAATATTCACGGTGTCGGCCATTGAGAAGTCCCCCATTTTCTTTTTTGGGAATGGTGACACATAAAGAATGCAAGGCAAAAGCCCTAAGCGGCGCAAATAATCGTTTTCTGGCGGGTGCAGGCCGCTACCCTGTGGACAAAGGCCGTCTGATAATCGGGCAACTCGAAGAGCTCGAAAACGGCAGCGGCATTCGGATAGGCACCAATTGCCACAAAGTCCCAGTCTTCGGCTTCGCCAATCAGGCTGGCCTCAAAGGGCGCCAACAGCAGGAATTTCCCGCCGACTTTCTCAAGCCCCGGTGCGCTGACAGCAGCATATCGGGCAAAAGCCTCCTGCCCGGAGCAGGCCGTTGCCTCCACACCATCCGGATAGAGCGCCTCATTCCGCAATTTGAAGAAATTGACGAGCGTGACCGGCGCCTCGGCAGGCCGCGAGGCCAGCGCTTCCCATTGCGAGGCTGTGGGCGCATGTCCATTCCCGCCCTGGCCATAGGCCGCTGCCAATTGAGCCAGTCTGATGTCCTGCCTGTCGATTGCCATATGCGTGCTTTCCCTCTGGGTCATTCATTGCTATTTTTTACACGTGTACAATAAACAGAAATTATTACACGTGTCAAAAAATGGAAAATCAGAACGCACCCGCCATGACATTCTCGATACCGCGTGGACGCTGATCGCGCGGCGAGGTGCCGACATCTCGCTCAGCGAGATTGCGGCGGCTGTGGGGATCACGCGCCAGTCGATCTATGTGCATTTCGGCTCTCGCGGCGGCCTGCTCGTTGCGCTTGTTCGACGCGCCGATGAGCGCGCTGATATTGAGAAAAAATTCGTCGGGGCGCTGGCAACCAAAGACGCAAAGGAGCGACTTGAGGCCTGTCTGGATGTTTGGCTGCGCTTTGTGCCGGAAATCTATCCCGTTGCACGCGATCTGATCCGACTGCGCCATGGCGACGCCGAGGCGGCAACAGCCTGGGAAGACCGGATGACTGATCTGCGGGGCATGTTTTCAACGCTTGCACTTAGCCTTCGGGCAGATCATGCACTGGCGGCCCATTGGACGCCCGCGCGTGCCGCCGATTTCATGTGGGCCAGTTCATCGGTTGAAAGCTGGGGCCTTCTGATACAGGACTGTGGCTGGAACCCGAGCAAAGCTGCCAAATCAATCAAATATGCGCTATCTCGTTCGCTGCTTGCCGATTGAACTGACCGCTGCGTGTTTGCCCAGAGACGCAGGTCCGCCCTACAATCGGGCTCGATTCGTCCCTCCCCTCCTCCTCTTTGAAGTCCTGAGTATCAATGGCCGCGAAACGCTCCAACAAACCTGCCGATACCGATGATCTGTTTGCCCTCGCCGCCAAGCCGGCGGCAAAAGTGGCGCCCGCCGCCAAAGCTGCTGCCAAGGGAGGCGGGCGTGATGAGGGCTATTCGGCCAAGGACATTGAGGTTCTGGAAGGCCTGGAACCGGTGCGCCGCCGTCCCGGCATGTATATTGGCGGCACGGACGAAAAAGCGCTGCATCATCTCTTTGCCGAAGTGCTCGACAATGCGATGGACGAAGCCGTGGCAGGCCATGCCAACTGGATCGAAGTATCGCTGCATGCCGATGGCAGCCTGACCGTTGTGGACAATGGTCGTGGCATTCCCATCGACCCGCATCCCAAATTCAAGAACAAGTCAGCGCTCGAAGTCATTCTCACGACACTTCATTCGGGCGGCAAATTTGGCGGCAAGGCCTATGAGACCTCGGGCGGTCTGCATGGCGTAGGCGTGTCGGTCGTCAATGCGCTGTCGGAATGGCTGGAAGTGGAAGTCGCCCGCGAGCAGACGCTCTACACCCAGCGCTATGAGCGCGGTGACCCCAAAACCAAACTTACTGACAAGGGTCGTGTGCAGAACCGTCGCGGGACGCGCATAACTTTCATGCCCGACACCCAGATTTTCGGCAAGGGCGCTGCCTTCAAGCCAGCCCGCCTCTATAAAATGGCGCGGTCCAAAGCCTATCTCTATGGCGGCGTTGAAATTCGCTGGTCCTGCGCGCCCGAATTGCTGAGTGAGAAAGACGCCACACCGGCAAATGACGTTCTGCATTTCCCCGGCGGACTTGTGGATTACCTGCGCGCCACGATTGAAGGCAATGAAACGGTCACGCCCGAGCCCTTCTCCGGCAAGGTCTCGCGGGCCGGCAGTCATGGCTCGGTTGAATGGGCGATTGCCTGGACAGCGACCGATGAAGGTTTCATCAGTTCCTATTGCAACACCATTCCCACCGCTGAAGGCGGCACGCATGAAGCAGGTTTGAGGGCAGCGCTGACCAAGGGCCTGAAATCCTATGGCGATCTGGTGGGCAACAAGAAGGCAAACCAGATTCAGGCTGAAGACGTGATCGGCACGGCCAATGCGCTGCTCTCTGTCTTCATCCGGGAGCCGGAGTTTCAGGGCCAGACCAAAGAAAAGCTGTCGAGCCCGGAAGCGCAGCGTCTTGTTGAAAAGGCGATTGGTGATCATTTTGATCACTGGCTCACAGCCGCGCCCCAGCAGGCGACAAAGCTGCTGGAATGGATCATTGACCGCTCGGATGACCGCCTGCGCCGACGTCTTGAAAAGGATGTGGCGCGCAAGACCGCGACGCGAAAGCTGCGCCTGCCCGGCAAGCTGGCAGATTGCAGCCAGTCCGGCTCGGAAGGTTCGGAACTGTTTCTTGTCGAAGGTGACTCAGCCGGCGGCTCTGCCAAACAGGCGCGTGAGCGGGCGACACAGGCCATTCTGCCCCTGCGCGGCAAAATCCTGAATGTCGCCAATGCCAGTTCCGGCAAATTGCAGCAGAACCAGCAAATCAGTGATCTCATTCAGGCTTTGGGGGTGCGCACGGGCTCTCACTATCGCGACCAAGACCTGCGCTATGAGAAGATCATCATCATGACAGACGCTGATGTGGACGGGGCACATATCGCCTCTCTCCTCATCACTTTTTTCTATCGGGAGCTACCGCAGCTGATCAAGAACGGCCATCTCTATCTGGCCGTGCCGCCGCTCTACAAGCTGACACAGGGCGGGAAGACGGCTTATGCACGCGATGATGCACATAAGGACCAGTTGATGAAGTCCGACTTCAGCGCGCGGGGCAAGGTCGAGGTCAGCCGGTTCAAGGGTCTGGGCGAAATGCTGCCGGCCCAGCTCAAAGAAACCACCATGACCCGTTCCAAGCGCACCCTGCTCAAGGTCGTGGTGCCAGAGGATGAAGCCAGCGATACATCGTCAGCCGTGGAACGGCTTATGGGCACCAAGGCGGAAATGCGCTTTCAGTTCATTCAGGAACATGCCGCCTTCGCCAAGGATCTGGATATCTGATCGGCTCAGGCGAAGAGATAGGTCCAGACATCAAGCTCGCAAAAGACGCGCTCGGCGGGAAAGACCAGATCGATGGTCGTGCCCTTGCCGGGTTCGCTTCTGATGTTCAATTCGCCCCCGTGAAGCTCCATCATCGCATTGGCCAACGGCAGACCCAGCCCTGTACCGCCATGGTTTGTCATGCCGTGGGGCACCTGCCCAAAGGGTGTGAGAGCCAGGCGTGTCTCTGCCGGGGTCATGCCGGGACCATTGTCATGTATGGAGATCACCAGAGGTTCACCTGATTTCAGGCGATAGCTCAGCTTCACCTGACTGGACGCCGGTGAGAATTTGACAGCATTTGAGAGGATGTTGAGAACAATCTGGTGGAACATGCGTTGCACGACCAGCAACTCACCATGGAGTTCACCTGCATCCAGCGAAATATCGATATGGCGGCGATCAGCCAGTGGCTGAATGATGCGGCTCACCTTCTCCAGCGTCGCCCGGATGTCGATGCGCTCTTCATTCTCAAGAACAGCCTGACCGGCTTCAATCTTCGCCAGGTCCAGAATGTCGTTGATAATGCTGAGCAGATGGATGCCGCTCTCGTTGATATCCTTGCCATATTCGACATAGCGCTGCGATCCGACCGGACCAAAGCGCTCGAACCTGATGATGTCGGAGAAACCGATAATGGCGTTCAGCGGGGTGCGCAGCTCATGGCTCATATTGGCCAGAAAGCTCGACTTGGCGGCATTGGCCTGTTCGGCATTGGCAAGCGCCCAGGCCAGTTTTTCAGCCATCTGCTTGCTGGCACGTCGGGATTTGGCGAGCTGACGGATCACCGTCTGCGCATAGAATATGATGGGCGCGCCCACGATCACGGTTACAATTGCTGATCGGAACAGGTCTCCCAAATGGCGCGTTCCAAGCAGCCAATGAAGACCGACCGCCGAAATGACAGCAAAACCGGCAAGGCTCACAGTCGAATAGAAGATGTTGACATGGCCAAGCCATCGGTTCACCCGTGACAGAACGGTCAGGCGACTTTTGGCAAGCAGCTGCGCAGCTTGTGCAGCTCCCTCTGAACGGGTCAGCGCCCCGTTAGCAATTTCCATTTCAGCGTTCCCTCCCCAGAGCTTGTGACCAACTATGAAGACGAGTCCTTAAGAATGGGGAAATGGCCTTTTTCCTCTTCAGCAGATCGGCTTGCAAATCGGCCTTTTCCCCGCATTGGTTGACATTTTTGGCCGAGGGCCTATGTTGCGGCGAAATTCGCTGAGGCGCGCTATGTGTAGGCTCGCCAAGCTCCCCCTTCTGCCGGTCATCCGGATTTGGCGATGTCACCGGGGATGCGCGTTTACATTGCGAACAGGTCCCATTTATGAATTTTGACGAACTCGGCCTCGGGCCAGATGTGCTAAAGGCAGTTGCCGAAACAGGCTATACCGAACCAACGCCTATTCAGGCGAAAGCCATTCCACAGGTTCTGGCAGGCCGCGACGTTCTAGGCATCGCCCAGACCGGCACAGGCAAAACCGCCTCCTTCACCCTGCCCATGATTGATCTTCTCTCGCGTGGCCGCGCCAGGGCCCGCATGCCGCGCTCGCTCATTCTGGAGCCGACGCGCGAACTCGCTGCGCAGGTTGCCGAGAATTTCGAGACCTATGGCAAATACAGCAAACTCTCCATGGCCCTGCTCATCGGCGGCGTCTCCTTCGGTGATCAGGAAAAGAAGCTTGATCGCGGTGTGGATGTTCTCATCGCCACGCCGGGCCGACTGCTCGATCATTGCGGACGCGGCAAAGTCCTGCTGACGGGTGTGCAGATTCTGGTGATCGACGAAGCTGACCGCATGCTCGATATGGGCTTCATTCCCGACATCGAAGAAATCTGCAAGAAAATTCCATTTACACGCCAGACACTGTTTTTTTCTGCCACCATGGCGCCCGAGATCACGCGTCTGACGGATACATTCCTTCAGAACCCGGAACGTATCGAAGTTGCGCGCCCCTCCACCACGAGCAGCAATATTGCGCAGTATCTGGTGAAGACCTCACGCGACAACAAGCGTGACGTGCTTCGCGAACTGATCCAGAAAGACAATGTCAAAAACGCGATCATTTTCTGCAATCGCAAGCGTGACATCACCGTGGTGCACAAGGCGCTTGAAAAGAGTGGCCTTTCTGTCGGTTCGCTGCATGGCGATCTCGACCAGTCCGTGCGCACCCGTACGCTGGATGGTTTCCGCTCGGGCGAGATTCGCCTGCTGGTCGCAAGTGATGTCGCCGCCCGCGGCCTCGACATTCCTGATGTGAGCCACGTCTTCAATTTTGATGTGCCGAGCCATGCCGAGGATTATGTCCATCGCATCGGTCGCACGGGCCGTGCGGGCAAATCCGGCACGACCTATATGCTTGCGACACGCGAAGACGGTAAATATCTGACCGCCATCGAGAAAATCATTGGCAGTTCCATTCCCGTCTATGACGAAAAGAAATCAGATGCCGCCCCCGCTGACGAAAAACCAGAGAAAGCCGCAAGCGAAGCCGCCGATGCACCGGCCGATCTGACTGTGGCAAGCTCTGAAACCTCAGATGCCGCTGACAAGCCTGCCAGCGATGAAAAGCCAGCCCGCGCGCGCCGCTCGCGCGGTGGCCGTGGCCGTTCGCGCAAGCAGGCCGACGATGCCGCGCCAACGGAGGAAGACGCCGCTCCGGCTGTGAGCACCGCTCCGGAAGAAAGAGCAGCAGAAGAGACCAAGGAAGAACAACCCCGCCGTTCATCTTCACGCAGCCGCGCACCGCGCGAACGCGGTGGACGTGGGCGCGACCGTGATGATGATGACGGCCCCGTGCTCGGTCTGGGTGACCACGTGCCAGCCTTCATGCTGCGCGCGGTCAAGCTACCAAAGCGTCGTCCGGAAACGGAAGAAGATGAGACTGCCGACGATGTGTCATCCGACATGGACGCAGCAGAAAGCATCACGAGTGATTCAGAGGTGGAGGAGGCCTGAGCCTCCGCCATTCCTCAGTCACTGTCAGGCCGCGATAATGCCTTCTTCAAGGAAGCGCCATGCGACGGCTGCATGCAGCGCAGCCCCCACTGCCATACTGTCCTCATTGAGCACCATATGATTTGAGTGGCACGGCGCCACATGCTTGTGGCCGTGATGGTCCTTTGGCATCACGCCAAGGAACATCATGCAACCGGGGATGCGCTGGAGCACATAGGAGAAATCCTCAGCACCCATCACAGGTGCGGTGCGCGGTATGTAGCGCTCTTCCCCGATCAGATCATTCACCACATTGCGGGCGAAATCGACAAAGGGGGCGTCATTCACCGTCACCGGGTAGCCAAGCTCGATTTCGACAACAGCTTCGCAGAGATGGGCGGCGGCAATATTTTTTGCCACGCGCTCGATACCTTCATGTGCAAGACGGCGAGCTGCCTCTGAACAGGCCCGCACCGTTCCCAGCATATCGGCTGACCCGGGGATCACATTGTCTGTGGTGCCTGCCGTCACCTTGGCAGTGGTGAGCACGACCGGGTCAAAAGCGTCGATGCGACGTGTCACCATCTGTTGCAATGCCAGCCCGATCTCAAAGGCGACGGGAATGGGATCAACAGCCATATGCGGCATGGACGCATGCCCGCCTTTGCCGACGACCTTGACCTTCCAGACGTCAGCAGATGCCATCATGGTGCCCGGCTTGCCAATAATGGTGCCTGCCGGAAAATTGGGTGTGATGTGCAACGCAAAGGCGCCATCAGGTTTGACGCGGCCATCAATCAGGCCATCCTCAATCATGTAGCGTGCGCCTTCAAAACCTTCTTCACCAGGCTGAAACATGAATTTGATAGTGCCTGCAAATTCTTCGCGACGTTTGTTCAGGATATGGGCGGCTGAAACGAGCATGGCCGTATGGGCATCATGTCCACAGGCATGCATGCGCCCGTCGATTTCACTGGCATATTCCAGGCCTGTCTCTTCCGGCATGGGAAGCGCATCCATATCGCCACGCAGAAGAATGGTCCGCCCGCCTTGCGTGCCTTTTTTGCGGCCTTCCATCGACACCATCAGGCCTGTTGTTGAGGGGCCCGTCTCGATCTGCACATCCAGCCCCTCAAGAGCATCAAGCACCTTTTGCGTGGTCAGCGGGTTCTGCAGACCCAGTTCCGGTTCGCGGTGGATCGCGCGTCGCAGCTTGATGGTTTCAGGCAGCAGAGCTTCAGCGTCAGTCAGAAAATGTTTCACATCGCTCATGGTCATTCCTCAAAAAGACAGGGCGGCGCTTTGACACGCCGCCCTATGCAAAAACTCACACGCTTGCCATGCTCACTTCTTGATCATGGACTTAATCCGCTTGCGGAACTTGTCTGTGTAGGGGGGGCGCATCATTTCAGCGACCATTTTGCTCTTTGTCTGGGTGTAAATGGCCTTGGCGTGGCTGAAGGTCCGGAAACCGTCAACGCCATGATAGGAGCCCATACCGGCAGGACCGACGCCGCCAAATGGCAGATCTTCCATCGACACATGCATGATCACGTCATTGATGGTCACGCCACCGGTCGTCGTGCGATCAAGCACCTTGCGCTCTTCGGCGGCTTCATTGCCGAAATAATAAAGGGCAAGGGCGCGGGGACGGCTGTTCACATAACCGATGACGTCGTCCAACTTCTTGTAGCTGCGCACAGGCAGAAGCGGTCCGAAAATTTCATCCTGCATGACCTTCATGTCGTCGGTCGCATCCAGAATGATCGTCGGCGGAATCTTGTGCGCCTGCTGCTGAGAGAAATCCTCATTGGCCGGATTGATCTCGATGATTTTCGCACCCTTGGCGCGTGCATCTTCGACATAGCCCGTCAGACGATCAAAATGGCGCTGGTTAACGACTGAAGTGTAGTCAGGATTGTCCTTGAGCGTCGGGAACATCTTGGTAACGGAGCGTGTGGCCTCTTTCACGAAGCTGTCGACCTTGCCTTCAGGCACATAGACATAATCCGGTGCGAGGCAAATCTGGCCAGCATTGAGCGTCTTGCCGTTCATGACACGGGCGGCCGCATCAGCGATATCGGCCGTTTCGGACACGAGAACGGGGGACTTGCCGCCCAGTTCCAGCGTCAAC
>WGND01000011.1 GCA_016124805.1 Hyphomicrobiales bacterium
TACGACGGACGTGACGGGTGTTGTGACGCTTCCCGAAGGCACCGAGATGGTGATGCCGGGCGACAATGTGAAGATGAATGTGACACTGATCGCGCCGATCGCCATGGAAGAGAAGCTGCGCTTCGCTATCCGTGAAGGTGGCCGCACCGTCGGTGCCGGCGTCGTCTCGAAAGTGTTGAAGTAATTTGAGTTGATCCGGCGTGTGGATCTCCACACGCCGGCTTTCATAGCGCAGTGGCGCAAGGCCGACAGGCACAGGAATTGACTATGCAAAGGCAGAAAATTCGCATCCGGTTGAAAGGTTTCGATCACCGCGTGCTCGACATTTCGACCCGGGAGATCGTCAATACGGCGAAACGTACCGGCGCGCAGGTGCTGGGACCGATCCCGTTGCCTACGCGGCTTGAGAAATTCACGGTTCTTCGTGGTCCGCATATCGACAAGAAGAGCCGGGAACAGTTTGAGATTCGGACGCACAAGCGTGTGCTCGACATCGTGGACCCGACACCGCAAACCGTCGATGCTTTGATGAAGCTCGATCTTGCGGCTGGTGTGGACGTCGAGATCAAGCTTTAAGCTGGATCTTGGATAAGAACGAGGAATGGGACCCATGCGTTCCGGTGTGATAGTCAAAAAAGTCGGTATGACACGCGTCTTCATGGAAGATGGTCGTCATGTACCGGTCACGGTATTGAAGTTGGACAACTGTCAGGTTGTCTCACAGCTTACTGATGACAAAAATGGATATACAGCCGTGCAGCTCGGTACCGGGTTGGCAAAGGTCAAGAACGTGCCCAACGCTCAGCGTGGCCAGTTCTCCCGAGCCAATGTCGAACCCAAGCTGGAAATGGTCGAGTTCCGGGTGACCCCGGACAACATGCTCGATGTTGGTGTGGAAATCACCGCAGACCATTTCGTTGCGGGCCAGCTCGTTGATGTGAGCGGGACCTCAATCGGTAAGGGTTTTGCCGGTGTCATGAAGCGCCACAATTTTGGTGGTCTGCGCGCGACCCATGGTGTGTCTGTCAGCCATCGTTCGCATGGTTCGACGGGCCAGCGCCAGGATCCGGGCAAGGTCTTCAAGGGCAAGAAGATGGCCGGTCATATGGGTGCTGTCCGCGTGACAACCCAGAACCTGGAAGTTGTTCGCACGGATGTCGACCGCGGCCTCATCATGGTCAAGGGCGCAGTGCCTGGTTCCAAGGGTGGTTGGGTTCTTCTGCGCGATGCTGTGAAGGTGAAGCTGCCTGAGGGCGTTCCGCTCCCCGGCGCGTTCCGTCGCAGCGGTGAAGAAGCTGTTGCCCAGGTTGCTGACGAAGCGGCGCCTGCGGAAGAGGTTGTTGTTGCCGAAGGTGACAGCGCCGAGAAGGAAGGTGCGTGATGAAGGCCGATGTAATCACACTTCAGGCTGAGAATGCCGGATCGGTCGAACTGACCGATGCCATTTTTGCCCTTGAGCCGCGTGCCGACATTCTCCATCGCATGGTGAGTTATCAGCTGGCCAAGCGTCAGGCTGGCACGCACAAGACGAAGGGTCGTTCGGAAATCACTGCGACGGGCAAGAAGTTCGTCAAGCAGAAGGGTTCTGGCGGCGCCCGTCACGGCGATCGCAAGGCACCGCAGTTTCGTGGTGGTGGCAAGGCTTTTGGCCCGGTTGTTCGCAGCCATGCCATTGATCTGCCCAAGAAGGTTCGTGCGCTGGCGCTGAAGCTTGCGCTGTCTTCAAAGGCTGCGACATCCGATCTGATCATCCTTGAGGATGCGAAGATTCCGGAAGCCAAGACGAAGGCCGTCAAGGAGGTTTTCGCGAAGCTGGGTCTCACCTCGGTGCTGATCATTGATGGCGCGGAACTTGACCAGAATTTTGCTCTGGCCGCCCGTAACGTCCATGGCGTCGATGTGCTCCCTGTGCAGGGCATCAACGTCTACGACATTCTGCGCCGCGATAAGCTCGTGCTCACGAAGGCCGCGCTTGAAAGCCTGGAGGCACGGTTCAAATGAAAGAAGAATATTACGACGTGATCGTTTCGCCGCTGATCACTGAAAAAGCAACGATGGCCTCCGAGTTCAATCAGGTCATCTTCAAGGTGGCCCCCAAGGCGACGAAGCCTCAGGTCAAGGAAGCCGTTGAACAGCTTTTCGGTGTGAAGGTCAAAGCGGTCAACACACTGGTCCGCAAGGGCAAGACAAAGCGCTTCCGGGGTATTGCCGGCAAGCAAGTTGATTTCAAGAAAGCGATCGTGACCCTCGAAGACGGGTTTTCGATTGATGTGACGACCGGACTTTAAGGCCGGACAGAGAGAGCCTGAACCATGGCACTGAAAAAATATAAACCGACGAGTCCCGCCCAGCGCGGCCTTGTACTGGTCGACCGCTCGGCGCTCTACAAGGGCAAGCCGGTCAAGGCGTTGACAGAAGGCCTCTCGAAGTCGGGTGGACGTAACAATCACGGCCGCGTCACGGCGTTCAATCGCGGTGGTGGTCACAAGCGCAGCTATCGTCTTGTTGATTTCAAGCGGCGCAAGTTTGATATGCCCGGCACTGTCGAGCGTCTCGAGTATGACCCCAACCGTACCGCCTTCATTGCGCTGGTGAAGTATGAGGATGGTGAGCTTGCCTATATTCTGGCGCCGCAGCGTTTGCAGGCTGGCGACAGTGTGATTGCAGGCGCCAAGGTTGACGTGAAGCCTGGCAACGCGATGCCGCTCTCGGCAATTCCTGTCGGCACGATTGTCCACAATGTGGAAATCAAGCCGGGCAAGGGTGGTCAGATCGCCCGTTCCGCCGGTGCCTATGTTCAGCTGGTCGGCCGCGACCATGGCTATGCGCTTCTCCGTCTTTCGTCGGGTGAACAGCGCATGGTCCGTGGTGAATGCATGGCCACGATCGGTGCGGTTTCCAATCCGGACCATTCCAACATCACGCTGGCCAAGGCCGGTCGTAACCGTTGGCTTGGTAAGCGTCCTTCGGTTCGTGGTGTTGCCATGAACCCCGTCGACCATCCCCATGGTGGTGGTGAAGGCCGTACGTCTGGTGGTCGTCATCCTGTTACCCCCTGGGGTAAGCCGACAAAGGGCAAGAAGACGCGCCGCAACAAGGCGACCGACAAGTTCATCGTCCGCAGCCGTCACAAGCGTAAGTAAGGGATCTCGATATGGCACGTTCCGTCAAAAAGGGCCCCTTCGTGGATGGGTATCTGCTCAAGAAAGCAGAAGCCGCACGCAGCTCAGGCCGCAAAGAAGTTATCAAGATGTGGAGCCGTCGCTCCACCATTCTGCCGCAGTTCGTCGGACTGACTTTTGCCGTCCATAATGGCAAGAAGCACATTCCGGTACTCGTGAATGAAGACATGGTTGGGCACAAGTTCGGTGAGTTTGCACCGACGCGCACCTATTTCGGCCACACGGCTGACAAGAAAGCCAAGAGGTAAGCCATGGGCAAAGCTGCAAACAAACGGCGTCTTGCCGATAATGAAGCGCAGGCTGTGGGTCGCATGATCCGCATCAGCCCGCAGAAGCTGAACCTGGTTGCCCAGCTTATTCGCGGCAAGAAGGTTGATACGGCTCTGGCTGACCTGACCTTCTCGCGCAAGCGTATTTCGATCGACGTGAAGAAGGTTCTTCAAAGCGCGATTGCGAATGCTGAAAATAACCACGACCTCGATGTCGACGATCTCGTCGTTGCTGAGGCCTATGTGGGCAAGAATCTGGTCATGAAGCGCTGGCAGGCCCATGCACGTGGTCGCGTTGGCAAGCTGCAGAAGCCGTTCAGCCAGATTACGATTGTTGTGCGCCAAGTCGAGGAGACGGCCTGATGGGTCATAAGGTAAATCCGATTGGTCTGCGCCTGGGCGTTAACCGGACATGGGACTCGCGCTGGTTTGCGGGTCGTCAGGAATACGGCAAGTTGCTGCATGAGGATATCAAGATCCGCACGCTTCTGAGCAACCAGCTCAAGGCAGCGGGTATTTCGAAGATCGTTGTCGAGCGTCCGCACAAGAAGTGCCGCGTGACCATTCACACAGCCCGTCCGGGTGTGGTGATCGGCAAGAAGGGTGCAGATATTGAGAAGCTGCGCCAGCAGATCGGCAAGCTGACCGACAGCGAAGTTCATCTGAACATCGTTGAAGTTCGCAAACCCGAGATTGACGCGACGCTTGTTGCCGAGAATATCGCGCAGCAGCTGGAACGCCGCGTGGCTTTCCGTCGTGCCATGAAGCGCGCTGTTCAGTCAGCGATGCGTCTGGGCGCCGGCGGTATCCGCATCAACTGCGCGGGTCGTCTTGGTGGCGCGGAAATTGCGCGTACCGAATGGTACCGCGAAGGCCGTGTGCCGCTGCATACGCTGCGCGCCGATATTGATTATGGGGTTGCGACCGCGATGACCGCCTATGGCACTTGTGGTGTGAAGGTTTGGATCTTCAAGGGCGAAATCCTCGAGCATGATCCGATGGCCTCCGAGCGCCGTGCGCTTGAAGGTGGTGAAGGTGGTGGCGGCAGTGGCCGTCCGCGCCGTGAGGCAGCCGGTCGAGACTGAGGCAAAGGCCCCTGGTTTCTGACAAAGAAATTGAGCGAAGAGAGCTACGACAATGTTGCAACCGAAGCGCACTAAGTTCCGTAAGGCCCATAAGGGCCGCATCCATGGCAAGGCCAAGGGTGGCATGAATCTCGACTTTGGGGCTTACGGTCTCAAGGCGCAGGAGCCGGCTCGTATCACGGCACGTCAGATCGAAGCGGCCCGCCGCGCGATCACTCGTCACATGAAGCGTGCGGGTCGTGTCTGGATCCGGATTTTCCCGGATGTGCCGGTGTCGTCGAAACCGACTGAAGTGCGAATGGGTAAAGGTAAGGGTACGCCTGAATTCTGGGCAGCCCGTGTGAAGCCAGGCCGCATCATGTTCGAGATTGATGGTGTGCCGCTGGCGATTGCGGAAGAAGCGATGCGTCTTGGTGCGGCAAAGTTGCCGATCAAGACACGGTTTGTTGCCCGTCCGGGCGAACAGGCCTAAGGCAGACATAATAGTCCGCCGCAACGCGGGTTGAACGAAAGGGTGAGGCCATGAAGGCCAGTGAAGTTAGAGATTTGACGCCGGATCAGCTGCAGGACGAACTGCTTCGCCTGAAGAAGGCACAGTTTAACCTGCGCTTTCAGGGTGCCAGCGGGCAGCTTGAGAAGACGTCGGAAATGCGCAAGGTCCGTCGTGACATCGCGCGTATCAAGACAATCCAGGGTCAGCGCAATGCGCCGGCTGCTGGCACGAGCAAGGACTGAGGACAAGCGAAATGCCTAAAAGAATCCTGCAGGGTACCGTGGTCAGCGACAAGAACGACAAGACTGTCGTGGTCAAGGTCGAGCGCCGCTTCAAGGACCCGGTCCTCAAGAAGATCGTGCGGCGGTCAAAGCGTTACCACGCGCATGACGAAAGCAACGCAGTAGCGGTTGGCACCACGGTAAAGATCCGTGAGTGCAAGCCGATCTCGAAGCTGAAGAAATGGGAAGTTTATACGGAAGAAGCCTGAGCCAGTGTGTTCAGGACCTTTCCGAGCGAAGGCGGATTAAGTCATGATTCAGCAAGAGACAAATCTGGAAGTTGCCGACAACTCGGGTGCGCGTCGCGTGATGTGCATCAAGGTTCTTGGTGGTTCCAAGCGCAAATACGCAACCGTGGGTGACATCATCGTCGTCACCATCAAGGAAGCTATTCCGCGCGGCAAGGTGAAGAAGGGCGACGTCATGAAGGCGGTCGTCGTTCGCACAGCCAAGGACATTCAGCGTGCCGATGGCAGCGTGATCCGCTTCGACAGCAATGCTGCCGTTCTGATCAACGGCCAGGGCGAACCAGTCGGCACACGTATTTTTGGACCAGTTACTCGTGAGCTGCGTGCGAAAAATCACATGAAGATCATTTCGCTCGCGCCGGAGGTGCTTTGATGGCTGCGAAGATTAGAAAAGGCGACAAGGTCGTCGTGCTGTCCGGTAAGGACAAAGGTAAGAGCGGCACTGTCATCGGTGTGTTCCCCAAAGAGGAACGAGCATTGGTGCAGGGCGTGAACATGGTCAAGCGCCACACGAAGCCGACACAGGTTTCGGCTGGCGGGATCGTGAACCGCGAAGCCAAGCTGCATGTTTCGAATATCGCGATTGCGGACCCCAAAACGGGCAAGGCAACACGCGTTGGGTTCAAGACGCTGGATGATGGCCGCAAGGTCCGTGTTTCCAAGGCGTCGGGAGAAGTGATCGATGGCTGATACGCAGTACACGCCCCGTATGAAGGCTGTATATGAGAACCAGATCCGCGCTGCGCTGACGGAGAAGTTCCAGTACAAGAACGTCATGCAGATTCCGCAGCTGGACAAGGTTGTGATCAACATGGGTGTTGGCGAAGCTGTCGCCGACTCCAAGAAGATCAAATCGGCCTTTGAAGACCTGCAGGCGATTGCCGGCCAGAAGCCGGTCATCACCAAGGCCAAGACATCCATCGCGACGTTCAAGCTTCGTGAAGGCATGCCGGTCGGTCTCAAGGTCACGCTCCGCAAGGACCGTATGTTTGAATTCATTGATCGTCTGGTGACGATTGCTCTGCCACGCGTCCGAGATTTTCGTGGACTGAATGGCAAGAGCTTTGATGGTCGCGGCAATTACGCGATGGGTCTGAAGGAACATCTGGTGTTCCCTGAGATCGACTACGACAAGGTCGACCAGACTTGGGGTATGGACATCATCGTCTGCACCACTGCCAAGACGGACGATGAGGCACGTGAATTGCTGCGCGGGTTTAATTTCCCGTTCACTAAATAATTTTGGATCGGTTCGCTTGAGCGGACCCGACGGAGGTTTGAATGGCAAAGAAGAGCGCCATTAATCGTGATCAGAAGCGTCGTAAGCTGGTGGCAAAGTTTGCCGACAAGCGTGCGAAACTGAAAGCGATGACGACGGATGCGAATCTTTCGATGGAAGATCGTTTTGATGCGCAGTTGAAGCTCGCCGAGCTTCCGCGCAATTCGTCGAAGACCCGCGTTCACAACCGTTGTGAAATCTCGGGACGTAGCAAGGCCTATTACCGTAAGCTCCGCATGTCACGTATTGCGTTGCGCGATCTCGCCTCGAGAGGGCAGATCCCCGGTATGGTCAAGTCGAGCTGGTGAGGAGTAACGCGCAATGACGATGACCGATCCTCTTGGCGACATGATCACGCGAATCCGCAACGCACAGCTGCGCGGAAAAAGCAAAGTCGCAACGCCGGCCTCCAAGCTTCGTGGCTGGGTTCTCGATGTGCTTGCGGATGAAGGTTTCATCCGCGGCTATGCAAAGGTTGACTACCCGAACGGGAAGTCGGAGTTCGAGATTGAACTCAAATATAATGAAGGCACGCCGGTCATTCACATGATCGAACGTGTGTCCACGCCTGGTCGCCGCGTCTATTCGTCTGTGAAGACGATGCCGGTCGTGAGCAACGGGCTTGGGATTTCGATCCTTTCGACGCCGAAGGGCATCATGTCTGATGTCGCGGCACGGGAGCAGAATGTTGGTGGCGAGGTGCTCTGCCGCGTCTTCTAAGACGCCAGAAGCACACGTCAGAAGTGACGACGGGAAAAAGAGACCATGTCGCGTATTGGCAAATATCCGATCGAAGTCCCTGCCGGGGTAACGGTCAAAATTGATGGGCAGGAAGTTGCCGTCAAAGGAACCAAGGGTGAGCTCAAGCTGACTCTCGTTGATGATGTGACGGTTGAGCATGCCGATGGCAAGCTGACTGTTCGTCCTCGCGATGATTCACAGAAAGCCCGCGCGATGTGGGGTTTGAGCCGCACGCTGGTTGAAAATCTGGTGATCGGTGTCACAACCGGTTTTACCAAGAACCTGGAAATCAGCGGCGTGGGTTATCGTGCAGCGCTTCAGGGCAAGAATCTCCAGCTTAATCTGGGGTTCAGCCACGAAGTCCTGTATCCCATTCCGGAAGGAATCGAAGTAAAGGTGGCCAAGCCAACCGAAATTTCGATCAGCGGAATTGATAAGCAGAAAGTCGGGCAGGTTGCTGCCGAGATCCGTTCTTATCGCGAGCCGGAGCCTTACAAGGGCAAGGGTGTGCGTTATGCGGGCGAGTTCATCTTCCGTAAGGAAGGCAAGAAGAAGTGAGCGGGATGCGGTCATGAACAAACTCAAGGTACTTCATCAGCGCCGTACGATGCGCAACCGCAGCAAGATCGCGCGCATGGCCAATGGCCGTCCGCGTCTTTCGATCTTCCGCTCGTCAAAGCACATCTACGCGCAGATTATCGACGACAAGCAGGGCGTCACCCTGGCGGCAGCTTCCACGAAAGAGGAAGCCTTCTCCGGCAAGGGCACCAATGTCGATGCGGCGACCGAAGTGGGTCGTCTTGTCGCCAAGCGCGCAAGCGATGCGGGCGTCAAGGATGTCGTGTTCGATCGCGGCGGTTACATTTTCCACGGGCGCGTGAAGGCGCTCGCAGAGGGTGCCCGCGAGGGCGGCCTCAACTTCTAAGGGATTTGCATAGTGGCACGTAAAGATTTTCGGGACCGGGAAGAACGCGACAGCGAATTTGTCGACAAGCTCGTCCACATTAACCGCGTCGCCAAGGTGGTGAAGGGCGGTAAGCGTTTTGGTTTTGCCGCACTCGTCGTGGTTGGTGACCAGAAGGGCCGCGTTGGCTTCGGTCATGGCAAGGCACGCGAAGTGCCGGAAGCCATCCGCAAGGCAACGGAAGCTGCCAAGCGCGCGATGATCCGCGTGCCGCTTCGCGAAGGCCGGACGCTGCATCACGATGTGGATGGTCGCCATGGTGCCGGCCGGGTTCTGCTTCGTGCAGCGCCTGCCGGTACAGGCATCATTGCAGGTGGTCCGATGCGCGCCGTTTTCGAGACGCTCGGCATGCAGGATGTTGTCGCCAAGTCGCTTGGTTCCAGCAACCCCTACAACATGGTTCGGGCCACGTTTGACGCGCTCAAGCATGAGCAGAGCCCGCGCATGGTGGCCTCCCGCCGTGGCAAGAAAGTTAGTGAGATTGTCGGTCGTCGCGGTGAATCCGCTGCCGATGCGAGCGAAGCAGCAGTCGACTGAGGCTTAGCGCTCAGCGTTACGAATAGAGGGACATAGACATGTCAGCGAAGAAATCAGGCGGTGATAAGACTGTAACCGTCCAGCAGATCGGGAGCCCTTTGCGGCGCCAGCCCGACCAGCGCCAAACGCTGATCGGCCTTGGTCTGAACAAGATGCGTCGTACGAAGACGCTCGAAGACACACCCGCAGTCCGTGGGATGATCAACAAAGTCGCCCATCTCGTCCGCGTTGTGGACGAGGCTTAAGGGGTACGAGGCACAGTCATGAAGCTCAATGAAATTGTAGACAATCAGGGCGCCCGCAAGTCACGCATTCGCGTTGGCCGCGGTATCGGCTCGACCAAAGGCAAGACCGGTGGTCGCGGCGTGAAGGGCCAGACATCCCGTTCGGGTGTGGCGATCAAAGGCTATGAAGGCGGCCAGATGCCGATTCATATGCGTTTGCCAAAGCGCGGCTTCAACAACATCTTCAGGCTGGACTTCAACCCGGTCAATCTGGGTCGTGTGCAGACGGCAATTGATGCCGGCAAGCTTGACCCCAAGGTGAAGGTTGATGCCGAAGCTCTTGTAAAGGCTGGTGTTCTTCGTCGTGTTCGTGACGGTGTTCGTCTTCTTGCAAAGGGTGAGCTGAAGGCCAAAGTCGATTTCGAAGTTGCCGGTGTTTCAGAGGCTGCCAAGGCAGCTGTCGAAAAGGCTGGCGGTTCGGTGACTGTGGTTGAGTCGCAGAAAGAAAAAGTGGCCGCACGCGTTGCGGAAAAGGCAGCCAAGAAAGCGGCTAAATAAGTCGTCGACGGGGTGGCGCCGAAAGACATGTTTCGGTTCCTGCACTAAAGGGTGATATCGAATGGCTTCGGCGGCAGAACAGCTTGCAGCAAATCTGAATTTCTCTGCCTTTGCGAAGGCTGACGAGCTGAAGAAGCGCATCTGGTTCACGCTGGGTGCGCTGCTGATTTATCGGCTTGGCACCTATATTCCGCTGCCTGGTATTGATCCGGCAGCTCTTGCCAGCGTGTTCAAGCAGAACTCATCCGGTCTTCTGGGTGTCTTCGACATGTTTGCTGGTGGTGCCGTCGGTCGTATGGCCATTTTCGCTCTGGCGATCATGCCCTATATCTCGGCCTCCATCATCATGCAGCTCATGACGACGGTTTCCCCTCAGCTTGAAGCGCTGAAGAAGGAAGGCGAGCAGGGCCGCAAGACCATCAACCAGTACACACGCTACGGCACGGTCATTCTGGCCGCGCTGCAGGGCTATGGCATTGCCGTGGGTCTGGAAGGCGCGAGCAATGTCGTGATGGATCCGGGCATGTTCTTCCGGGCGTCCACCGTGATCACGCTGGTTGGCGGCACCATGTTCCTGATGTGGCTGGGCGAACAGATCACCTCGCGCGGCGTCGGTAACGGCATCTCGCTGATCATCTTCAGCGGCATCGTTGCCCAGCTGCCCCATGCGCTGGCCGGTACGCTGGAACTCGGTCGCACGGGTGCGCTGTCCACAGGCATAATCCTGTTCCTTGGCGTGATGATTGTGGCCGTGATCATGGCGATTGTGTTCATCGAGCGCGCCCAGCGCCGCCTGATCGTGCAGTATCCAAAGCGCCAGGTTGGCAACAAAATGTATGGTGGCGACAGCTCCCATCTGCCGCTCAAGCTCAACACCTCGGGCGTGATCCCGCCGATTTTTGCCTCGTCCCTGCTGCTTCTGCCGGTGACGATTGCCAATTTCACGGCGGGTCAGGGACCTGACTGGCTGAACACGGCGACAGCCATGCTCGGCCATGGCCAGCCGCTTTACATGGCGCTTTATGCCGCTGGTATCACCTTTTTTGCCTTTTTCTACACCGCGATTGTCTTCAATCCGCAAGAAACGGCTGACAACCTCAAGAAATATGGCGGTTTCATTCCCGGTATCCGTCCAGGCGCGCGCACGGCCGAATATATCGACTATGTGCTGACGCGATTGACCATGCTGGGAGCGATCTATCTGGTGGTTGTCTGTCTGCTGCCCGAGTTCCTGATTTCTCAATACAGCGTGCCCTTCTATTTCGGCGGCACCTCGTTGCTGATCGTTGTCAGTGTCACCATGGATACGGTTGCTCAGGTGCAGAGCCATTTGCTCGCACATCAGTATGAGGGCCTTATCAAGAAGTCGAAGCTGCGGGGAGCGCGTCGATGAAACTGATCCTTCTTGGACCGCCCGGCGCAGGCAAGGGCACCCAGGCCAAGCGTCTGGAAGAACAGTTTGGTTTCGTCCAGCTTTCCACGGGCGACATGCTACGGGCGGCTGTGGCGGCAAAAACCGATATCGGCAAGCAGGCCGAAGCCATCATGGCGCGCGGTGACCTGGTGCCCAATGAGGTGGTTGTCGGGATCATTGCTGAACGGATCGAGCAGCCTGACTGCAAGGAAGGCTATATTCTCGACGGTTTCCCCCGCAATGTGGCCCAGGCAGAGGCGCTTGACGCCATGTTGGCCAGCAAGGGGACGGAACTGGACGCCGTGGTCGAACTGAAGGTGGATAGCGCCATTCTGCTCAACCGCATCGAGACCCGCGCTGCCGAGACCGAAGGCGGTCCGCGCGCTGACGACAATGCCGAGGCGCTCAAAAAGCGTCTCGATGTCTATGACGAACAGACAGCTCCCCTGATTGCCTATTATGGCAAGACGGGCAAGCTGAAGTCCGTAGATGGCATGCAGACGATGGATGAAGTGACTGCTGCAATCGTGGCAGTGCTTGGTATTAAAAAATCGAAGGGAAGCGTGCTTAGCTGGTTGACTGGGAGAGGTTAAAACCTATAATCCCGGCCTTCGCAGAGGTACTTTCAGTGTATTTCCCGGTTTTGGGCCACTAAATGGCGTATTTCAGCCAAATATTGGTCCTTTTTAGCCGGGAATTTTGATGTAAGCACCGTAAAAGCGATTCCCCCTGTGGCTTATTTTGCCGTTCACGAAGCGTGACACGGTTGATTATGCACAGGTCATGTGAAGCAGGAGAAGAGCGTGGCTCGTATAGCTGGCGTCAATATCCCGACAAATAAGCGGGTAGTTATTGCATTGACCTATATTACCGGTATCGGTAATGCCAAGGCCAAGGAGATCTGCGACAAGGTGGGAATCCCGCTTGAGCGTCGCGTCAATGAACTGGCTGACGCCGAAGTCATCCAGATTCGTGAAACGATCGACAGCGACTACATGGTGGAAGGCGACCTTCGCCGCGACACGTCCATGAACATCAAGCGCTTGATGGATCTTGGCTGCTATCGTGGCCTGCGCCACCGCAAGGGCCTGCCGGTCCGCGGCCAGCGCACGCACACCAATGCACGCACCCGCAAAGGCCCGGCCAAGGCCATTGCCGGCAAGAAGAAATAACCGATCCCTTTGGAGACCAGCCGGAGCGCTTCTGAGCAGCTCCCGCGTACCACGAAAGTTCAAGACTGATGGCGAAGGAAAAGACACGCATCCGCCGCAAGGAACGCAAGAATATCTCATCGGGTGTTGCCCATGTGAATTCGACGTTCAACAACACAATGATCACGATCACCGATGCCCAGGGCAACGCGATCTCATGGTCCTCGGCTGGCATGATGGGCTTCAAGGGCAGCCGTAAATCGACTCCCTTCGCTGCACAGATGGCTGCGGAAGATGCTGGCAAGAAGGCCATGGAACACGGCATGAAAACACTTGAAGTTGAAGTGTGTGGCCCGGGTTCCGGTCGTGAGTCAGCCCTTCGCGCGCTTCAGTCGGTTGGTTTCACGGTCACGACCATTCGTGACGTGACACCCATTCCGCATAATGGCTGCCGTCCGCCTAAGCGGCGCCGCGTCTGACCTTCGTTCTTCTTGCGAATTGAAGGTCACGTCCAGCTCGCACGATTGGATAGTGGAGCGGACGTTAAAGAGAGCAGGTGGCGGATTTCTCCCGCCAGGGCGCGTCGAGAGACGCCCGTAACGGCAAGAGGTTACTAAATTGATCCAGAAAAACTGGGAAGAGCTGATCAAACCGAACAAGCTCGAAATCAATCCGGGCCATGATCCCATGCGCTTTGCAACGCTTGTTGCCGAGCCGCTGGAACGTGGTTTTGGCCTGACGCTCGGCAATGCGCTGCGTCGCGTGCTGATGTCCTCGCTTCAGGGCGCGGCCGTGACGGCTGTGCAGATTGACGGCGTGCTGCATGAATTTTCCTCGATCGCCGGTGTGCGCGAGGATGTGACCGATATCATTCTCAACATCAAGCAGCTGGCCCTGCGTCTTCACGCTGAAGGCCCCAAGCGCATGATGCTGACGAAAAAGGGCCCCGGTGTCGTGACTGCTGGTGACATCACCACAGGTGCCGATATCGAAGTCCTCAATCCCGGCCTCGTGCTCTGCACGCTGGACGAGGGTGCCGACATCCGCATGGAATTCACTGTCGCGCTCGGCAAGGGCTATGTCGCTTCGGACCGCAACCGTCCGGAAGATGCGCCCATCGGCCTGATCGCCGTGGACAGCCTTTACAGCCCCGTGCTGCGTGTTTCCTACAAGGTGGAAAACACACGTGAAGGCCAGATCCTCGACTATGACAAGCTGACCATGCAGGTCGAAACCAATGGCGCGATCACGCCGGATGACGCTGTGGCCTATGCCGCGCGCATTCTGCAGGATCAGCTTCAGGTCTTCGTGAATTTCGAAGAGCCCGAGCAGAAGCAGGTCGAAGAGAGCCGTCCGGAACTCGAATTCAACGCCGCCCTCCTCAAGAAGGTGGACGAGCTGGAACTTTCGGTGCGGTCGGCAAACTGCCTGAAGAACGACAACATCGTTTATATCGGCGACCTGATCCAGAAGACAGAAGGCGAAATGCTGCGTACACCGAATTTCGGTCGCAAGTCGCTGAACGAGATCAAGGAAGTTCTGGCGCAGATGGGTCTCCATCTGGGCATGGAAGTTCCGAATTGGCCGCCGGAGAATATCGAAGAGCTGGCCAAGCGCTACGAAGACCAGTATTGATCGCCGCAAGGCATTTTGAGTTGATGCAGCGTCTTGAAGACGCCGCCTAATGAAGGAGACGGGTCATGCGTCACGGTAATTCCGGCCGCAAGCTCAACAGGACCGCAAGCCACCGAAAGGCGATGCTTGCCAATATGGCTGTTGCGCTGATCAAGCATGAGCAGATTGTGACAACGCTGCCCAAGGCCAAGGAGCTTCGTCCCTATGTGGAGAAGCTGGTGACGCTCGGCAAGCGCGGTGATCTGCATGCCCGCCGTCAGGCCTATAGCGCGCTGCCTGACAAAGTCTGGGCCGCCAAGCTGTTCGACATTCTCGGGCCGCGCTATGCCGAACGTCAGGGTGGTTACATCCGCGTTCTCAAGGCTGGCTTCCGTCATGGCGACAATGCCCCTCTGGCTGTGATCGAGTTTGTTGATCGCGACGAAAGCGCCAAGGGTCAGGACTCCGGTCCGGTACAGATGGATGGCGACGAAGAAGCCGCTTAACCATTTTGCGCCGTTGCTGTCATAAAATTTTGACAGGCAAAAATATCAAGGCAGTCCCTCGGGGCTGCCTTTTTTGTTGTCAGGAAGGTGCTTGCGGCGCGTCTAAACAACTTGTCATGGAGCGTGGCGGCATTACGTCTTGCACGTCCCGCTTTGAGGCAACAAAATTATCCTCCTGACGGGGCCATTGTGGTGGCGTGGGGTAAGCCACCGTTGATGGGGGCGCTGAAATGGTGGAAGAAATGCTGTCTCAATCCTGGTTGCATGGCGCCTGGGTCTTTGTCCTCGCCGGTTTCATTCTGTTTCTGTCGCTTGTCTTTTTCCCGGCATCCAATTCGGCGCGTGCGGAAAAGCGGGTGCCGTCGAGCTCGGGCGAGGTGCAGCTTTCCTATGCCGGTGTCGTCAAGCGCGTGGCCCCGGCTGTTGTGAATGTCTATTCCAAACGCGTCGTGCAGGAACGGACATCGCCACTCTTCAATGATCCTTTCTTTCAGCGTTTCTTTGGCGGGCAGATGGGTGGCGCGCCGCGCGAGCGGGTGCAGCAGTCGCTTGGCTCCGGCGTCATCGTTGATTCATCCGGCCTTATCGTCACGAATAATCATGTGATCGCAGGCGGCACGCAATTTACCGTCGCGCTGTCTGACCGGCGCGAATATGAAGCCAAGGTTGTGGTGGCCGATGAGCGAACGGATTTGGCCGTGCTGCGGATCGACACCAAAGGCCTGAAACTGCCCGTCCTGAATTTCAAGGATTCAGACACTGTTGAGGTTGGTGATCTGGTGCTTGCCATCGGCAATCCCTTTGGCGTGGGGCAGACGGTAACAAGCGGTATCGTGTCGGCACTGGCGCGCACCCATGTGGGGGTTTCGGACTATCAGTTTTTCATCCAGACGGATGCAGCCATTAATCCGGGTAATTCAGGTGGGGCGCTGGTGACGACAGATGGCCAGCTGATCGGCATCAACACCGCCATTTTTTCACAGAGCGGCGGCAGTGTCGGTATCGGCTTTGCCATCCCCTCCAATATGGTGCGCTCGGTTGTTGAGTCCGCCCGCAATGGTGGCGGCTATGTGAAGCGGCCATGGCTCGGCGCCTCGCTGCAGGTGGTGGATGCTGATCTCGCCAAGACGCTGGGGCTCGACCGGCCGGGCGGCAATCTGCTGCGCGACATCTACAAAGGCGGTCCGGCTGACCGGGCGGGGCTGCAGGTGGGCGATGTCATTCGCGAGGTCGATGGCTTTGCCGTGGATGACCCCCAGGCGCTGCGCTACCGGATTGCGACGAAATCCTTTGGTGGGCAGGCCGTACTGAAATATAGCCGCGATGGCGTGATGGGCGAGACGCGGCTGACGCTGGAACCTCCGCCTGAAAAGCCCGCTGCTGACCGCCATGAAATTGAAGGGCGCAATCCCTTCCGCGGGGCAACGGTTGCCAATCTGTCACCGGCCATTTCCGACGAGCTGGGGCTTGATAGCTGGTCGGCCAAGGGCGTGGTGGTGATGGATGTGAGCGACGGCTCGCCGGCCCGACAGCTTCAGTTCCAGCCGGGCGACATCATTGTGGAAGTGGCGGGCCGGAAGATCAATTCCGTGCGCGACCTGATCGACGTGACGGCTTCGCCCCGTTCGCAATGGGATTTCTCCGTGCGGCGCGGTGACAGAACCTTCAATGCGACTGTCGGCGGGTAGGGCTCAGGAGGCGGATGCCTCGCCCATCTGGCTTTGCAGATAGTTTTCAAGGCCGACGGATTTGACGAGATCGATCTGCGTTTCGAGGAAGTCGATATGCTCTTCCTCGCCTTCCAGAATGTCTTCAAACAGTTCGCGTGAGATGTAGTCGCGCGCCTGCTCACAATAGGTGACCGCATCCTTGTAAAAGGCATGGGCTTCATATTCGAGCTTGAGATCGCATTCCAGACATTCGACGACATTTTCGCCGATCTTGAGCTTGTCCAGATCCTGCAGATTGGGCAGGCCTTCAAGGAAGAGGATGCGCTCGATCAGGCGATCGGCATGTTTCATCTCGTCAATTGATTCGTGATATTCGATATCGCCGAGCTTCAGGAAGCCCCAGTTCTTGAACATGCGGGCATGCAGAAAATACTGATTAATGGCCGTCAATTCGAGCTTGAGAGCCGTATTCAGATATTCGATGACCTTGGTATCGCCGCGCATGTTGGATTTCCCTGCAACTAAAAATGAACGCCTCAGTCGACTATAGACGAATTGAGGGCTCAGTCAGCGGCGATCAGTCCATTCAGGCTCTGCTGGTCACGGTTCTCGCGGATCATGCCGGCAAGGGTGGGGAGGCAACGGCCACATTTTGGCTTGCAACCCATGGCTTCATGAATGTCCTGGGGGGAGGTGACATCGGGCCGGGACTCCAGCACCTGCTTGACCGTGCGGCAGTTTTTGGCGTTGCACATGCAAATGATCATGGGAAGGCGGTCATTCTCGTTGCGGGTGCCAATCCTGAAGGGACACCGGTTGCGCTCGTCTTGCCCAGTAATGTGCCATTTATGCGAATGACTTTCAATAGCGTTATTGTCGCAGGCCGCCCGAATTCCATGCCGGCAAGGGTGCTGGACGGTGAGAAAGCCCTGAAAACATGCTAGATACCGCAAATGAGCAATCTCTTTGCAGCGGCAGGCATGGATGACGGGGCCCCGCGGCCTCTGGCCGACCGGCTGCGCCCTAAACGCATCGAAGATGTGGTGGGGCAGGACCATCTGCTGGGGCCTCAGGGGCCGCTGGGACGGATGATTGCGAGCGGGCATCTGTCATCGATCATTCTCTGGGGTCCGCCCGGCACCGGCAAGACCACCACCGCAAGGCTGCTGGCTGATCGTGTGGGGCTCTATTTCGAGGCCATGTCGGCGATTTTTTCCGGCGTGGCGGATCTGAAGAAGATTTTCGAGATGGCGCGGGCGCGGCGCGAGACGGGCAAGGGCACGTTGCTTTTTGTGGATGAGATTCACCGCTTCAATCGCACGCAGCAGGACAGCTTTCTGCCGGTGATGGAAGACGGCACGATCACGCTTGTCGGCGCGACGACGGAGAACCCGTCCTTTGAGCTCAATGCCGCGCTTCTGTCGCGTGCGCAGGTGCTGGTGCTGAACCGGCTCGACGATGCCGCCCTTGAAGAATTGCTGACGCGTGCCGAAAGCTTTACCGGGCGCAAGCTGCCGCTGGACGCCGATGCGCGGGCGAGTCTGCGGGCCATGGCCGATGGCGACGGGCGCTATGCGCTTAATCTGGCTGAAGAGATTTTCGACCTGAAGGTCGAGGGTGTTCTGGATACAGCCGGTCTGGTGGGCGCCGTGCAGCGCCGCGCGCCACTTTATGACAAGGGGCGGGAGGGGCACTACAACCTCATTTCCGCGCTGCATAAGTCGGTACGCGGATCAGATTGCGACGCTGCGCTTTACTGGCTGGCGCGGATGCTGGCTGGCGGCGAAGACCCGCTCTATATCGTGCGGCGCATGGTGCGCATGGCGGTGGAGGATGTCGGGCTGGCTGATCCCGAAGCGCTGCATCAGGCGCTGGCCGCCAAGGAGGCTTATGATTTTCTGGGCTCGCCTGAGGGGGAGCTGGCGATTGCGCAGGCGCTGGTCTATCTGGCGACGGCGCCCAAATCCAATGCGGCCTATGCCGCCTTTGGTGCAGCCAAACGCGCTGCCAAGGAAACGGGCTCACTCACGCCGCCGGCCCATATTCTCAATGCGCCGACCAGGCTGATGAAAGAGCTTGGCTATGGCGAGGGCTATCAATATGACCACGATACGCCCGATGCCTTTTCGGGGCAGGATTATTTTCCAGACGAAATGGAACGGGTTCAGTTTTACGCGCCCGTGGAACGCGGTTTCGAGCGCGAAATCAACAAGCGCCTGAGCTACTGGCGCAAGCTGAGAGAGGAAAAAGGCGCATGAATATGGTTCTGGCAGTGGCGCTGGGCGGGGCGATTGGATCGTCGCTGCGCTATCTTTTCGGCGACATGATGATGCGCCTGATGGGGATCAATTTTCCCTGGGGCACGTTCGGTGTGAACCTGATCGGCTCGCTGGTGATGGGGCTCATTGCTGGCGGTCTGGCGCTCAAGTTCAATGTGAGCCAGGAAATGCGCAGCTTTCTGATGACGGGTGTGCTGGGCGGCTTTACGACTTTTTCGGCCTTCTCGCTGGATGCGGCCAATATGATCGAGCGGCATGACTACATGCTTGCAGCAGTCTATGTGGGTGGTTCGGTGATTGTCGGCCTGATGGCTCTTTTTCTGGGCCTCTGGATTTCAAGGATTGCATTTGTATGAGCGCCGTTCTGCAACTGGGCGTGAGCGAGGACGAGGACGGCATACGCGTGGACCGCTGGTTCAAGCGTCGCTTCCCGCAGCTGACCCACGGGCGGCTGGAAAAGATGTTGCGCAAGGGCGAGGTGCGGGTGGATGGCGCGCGCGTCAAGGCCAATGACCGGCTGGTGGAAGGCCAGATCATCCGCGTGCCGCCATTGCCGGAAGCTGACGCGAACGAGACACGGACAAAACCTGTGCAGGCGATCAGCGAGGCGGATGCGACCATGCTGCGCAAGGCCGTGATCCACAAGGACGACGCCCTTATCGTGCTGAACAAGCCGCCGGGGCTTGCCGTGCAGGGCGGCACGAATACCGAAAAGCATATTGACGGCATGTTGGACCTGCTGACCTTTGATGCGAAGGAACGGCCGCGTCTTGTGCATCGCCTAGACCGTGACACGAGCGGTGTGCTGGTGCTGGCGCGCACGTCCAGGGCGGCGACATCGCTGGGCAAGAGTTTCAAGACCAAGGATGCACGCAAGGTCTATTGGGCGCTGGTGATGGGTGTGCCGGAACCGCGCCGGGGCACGATCAAGCTGGCGCTGTCCAAGCAGGGCGGGCCGGGCTTTGAAAAGATGGAGCCCGCTGAAAAGGGTGATGAAGACGCCAAGCATGCCGTGACGCATTTTGCCGTGGTGGAAACGGCTGCCCACAAGCTCTCCTGGGTCGCCTTCATGCCGATGACGGGGCGCACGCATCAGATCCGCGCCCATGCGGCTGCCATTGGCACGCCCATTGTCGGCGATGGCAAATATGGTGGGGCAGACGCCCATCCGGGTGGCGAGATCGAACGGATGCTGCATCTTCATGCGCGCTCACTTGATATCGGTCATCCTGAAGGCAAGCGCCTGTTCATCAAAGCGCCATTGCCGCGTCATATGCTGAAGGCATGGAAGCTCTTCGGGTTTAACCCGGAAGATGATGATGATCCCTTTGCGGCGCTGGAGCTATAGCCGTGAGCCAGCCTCTCCAGATGGTCGTGTTTGACTGTGACGGCACGCTGATCGACAGCCAGCACATGATCGTGGCGGCGATGAATCATGCCTTTGAGAAACACGGGCTGGCAACGCTGCCGCGCAAACAGGTTCTCTCGATTGTGGGGCTGTCGCCGGATGAGGCAATGGCTGCCCTGATGCCGCAGGCGGAAGCGGCGCTGCGTGCCAGTCTGCGCGAAGGCTACAAGGAAGCCTTTTTTACGTTGCGGAGCCGGAAGGATTTGGCCGAGCCGCTTTTTGAGGGCATTCGCGAGACGCTTGAGGCGCTGGCGCAGCGCCCCGACACGTTGATGGGCATTGCCACGGGCAAGTCGCAGAAAGGCCTGCGGCACGCG
The DNA here is from genome assembly GCA_016124805.1 of Hyphomicrobiales bacterium. Lineage (GTDB taxonomy): Bacteria > Pseudomonadota > Alphaproteobacteria > Parvibaculales > Parvibaculaceae > Parvibaculum. The sequence goes on from WGND01000011.1 coordinate 20,221, forward strand.
CTGGAAACGCATGACTTGCGGCACCATTTTGTGACTTTGCAGACGGCGGATGATGCGCCCTCAAAGCCGCATCCCCAAATGCTGCATCGGGCCATGGCCGAGACCGGCGTGCGGCCCGAGCATACGGTGCTGGTGGGGGATACGAGCTATGACATGGCGATGGCGCGGGCAGCTGGCACCCATGCGCTCGGCGTTGTTTGGGGCTATCATCCCAAAGAGGCGCTGGCCCGGGCCGGCGCGCACCAGATTGTGACGCAGACGGGCGATATCGTGCCTGCCATTGAACGACTATTGGGCGCGTCCACCAAGGACGCTGCATTGGAAGGAGGAGCGATATGAGCGCCTTTCTGAAATTTATTGTCTGTCTTGTTGTTGTCGTGGGCGGGCTTTTATTCGCCCTCACATTTGTCGATCTCGGTCGTTTTGCGCCCCGCATTGAGCAGGCGGCAAAAGATGCGACGGGACGCTATCTCAAGATCGCTGGTGGCCTTCATATCGGTCTGTCGCTGACGCCATCGCTGGTGGCGGAAGGCGTGACCTTCGGCAATGCCGATTGGGGCAAGGAACCCAATATGGTTCGTGCCGACAAGCTGGGGTTGAGCCTGTCGCTGGTGCCGCTCTTCTCCGGCACGGTGGCGCTGCAGAATGTGACGCTTGAGAATGCCAATATCTATCTGGAGACGGATCGGAACGGCAAAGGCAATTGGGAGCTCTTCGACAAGGCTGAGCCTGCTGACGCGGCGCCCGCATCCGGCGGTGGTTTTGCCATCGGCGCGCTGCCGCAGGTGACGATTAAAAATCTCGCCCTGAATTATCGCGACGGCCAGACAGGCAAGATCAGCAAGGCCAATTTTGAGGATGTCTCGATCCGCTCCAAAGGCAATGGGGTGCATGCCAATCTTGTTGGCAGCGTGAACGGTTCGCCTGTGTCCTTTGCATCGGATATTTCTTCGCAAGGCTCCAATGTCAATCTGGCCAATGCTGTTTTCTCGGTTGACGGCACCAGCGCGAAGGGTGACCTGTCGGTGTCGCTGGACGGCAAACCGAAGATTGAAGGTGTGCTGGAAAGCGAGAAGCTAGACCTGACCTCGATTGCCGGTGGCGGGAGTGGTGCCGGTGCTGCGAAGGGTGGGCCGTTGTTCAGCCGGGACCCTTTGCCGCTTGAGGCGCTGGACCAGGCCGATGCCAATCTGACACTCAAGCTTGATGAATTGCTGGTGAGCGGCCTGCGTCTTGATGATGTGATCGTGCCGATCCAGCTTTCCGGTGGGGTGCTCAGCATGCCGGTGACAGCGAGCTATCGTGGCGCCAAGATCAACGCCAAGCTCGGCGCGAAGGCCGCGGGCAAAGCGGTGACACTGAATGCCTCTTCCAGCGGCTTCAATTTCGGCCAGATGCTGAAGGACATGAATGTCACGAACATGATTTCCGCCAATGCCGATTTTGGCGCGCAGCTTTCAGGACGTGGCGGCTCGCTGCATGCCATTGCCTCATCGCTGAACGGGCAGACAAATTTCGTGCTCGGCAAGGGAACGATCAATTCCAAGGCTTTTGCGATTGTCTCCGACGATCTGGCCAAGGCGATTATTCCAGGTGGCAGCAGCAGCGGCACGGCGCAGCTTGTCTGTGCCATCAGCCGCTTTGACTTTGCGGGCGGTGTAGGCACGTCGAAGGCGCTGGCGATGGAAACCAATGCGCTGGTGACGACAGGCGCCGGCACGATTGATCTTGGCAATGAGCGTCTTGATCTGCTGCTGAAACCCAAGCCGAAAGAGGCGAGCCTTGTGAGCCTTGCCTTCCCCATTCGCGTGTCGGGACCGCTGACATCGCCCGGCGCGGGGATCGACAAGACAAGTGCTGCCAAGAGCATCGCTACCGGCGCGGCGGGCGTGGCGCTGACCGGCGGTCTCGGCGCCTTGCTGCCGCTGATGAGCACGGGCAATGACTCCGCCTCGGCGAGCGGTGGCTGCGGTGCGCTGGCGACAAATGCCGCCAAGGAGCAAAGCGGCGTGCTGGGCAGTGTCGGTGGTGCGGCCGAAAGCGTGGGCAAGGGTGTTGGCAGTGCCGTCGACAGCGTGACCAAGGGCATTGGCGGTTTCTTCAAATGAGTGCTGACAACAAAGACGATAATGTGTCGCTGTTCGACCTGCGGGGGCGACCGATGGATGATCAGGTTGCCCATCCCGGTCAGGAAGCACCGCGTCTGCCCAAGCGCTTCTACAAGGAGGCCAGCGCCACGCCCGTCGAGGGCGGCTTTGCCATTCAGCTGGATGGGCGCACGGTGAAGACACCGACACGGCAGCCGCTGATTGTGCCGAGCAGGACGCTGGGGCAGGCGGTGGCCGATGAATGGGCCGCGCAGACCGACTATATCGATCCGCGTCGCATGTGGCATACGAAGCTTGCCAATACCGCGCTTGATCTGGTGGCGCCGCGCCGGGAGGCGGTGATTGCCGATATTCTGAGTTTTGCCGGGACCGACCTTTTGAGCTACCGGGCAGAATCACCTTCGAGCCTTGTCGAGCGGCAGGCGGCCTGCTGGGACAAGCTACTCTTTTGGGTGGCGGAGCGCTTTGGCGCCCGGCTTAAGGTCACCTCCGGCATCATGCATGTGAAACAGGATGATGACGCCATCGAGGCATTGCGGCGGGCCGTTGAGCCCTTCAATGCCTTCGAGCTGGCGGGGCTCCATAATGCCACCACCCTGACAGGATCGGCGGTGATCGGGCTTGCCCTGCTGAAAGGCCAACTCGACGCTGCGGCAGCATTTGATGCGGCCCATATTGACGAGGCCTGGCAGATCGAAATGTGCGGGGAAGACGAAGAGGAAGCGGCCCGTCTGGCCATCCGAAAATCAGAGCTGGAAGCCACGCATCACTTCATTTTGCTCGCGCGGGATATAGTCTGTTAGGCTTCACTACCTACAAGTTTGTTGATTGATTTGAAGCAATTGGCAAACTGACGAACGGGGTGCTATTCAAGCGCCTGTCATTCGTTCCGGCACCAGTCTGGCGGGGCGAACAATCGAACAAGTGTGATTTGGTCACCATATTCGGGACCCAGCGTGTGAAAGGGGCGGCATGAAGGAGATTCTTCGCCAGCTTGAGGAGCTTCGTGCAACAGCGAAGCTCGGCGGCGGTCAGAAGCGCATTGATGCACAACATGGGCGCGGCAAGCTGACCGCGCGTGAACGCATTGAATTGCTGCTCGACGCAGGCTCATTTGAAGAGTTCGACACCTTTGTCGAGCATGATTGCCACGACTTCGGCATGGAGAAGCAGAAGATTCTCGGTGATGGCGTGGTGACAGGCTGGGGCACGATCAATGGTCGCCCGGTCTATCTCTTCGTGAAGGATTTTACCGTTTTCGGCGGTTCGCTCTCCAAGGCCCATGCCCGCAAGATGACGAAGATCCAGGATATGGCGCTGCGCACTGGCGCGCCGATCATCGGCCTTTTCGATGCGGGCGGCGCGCGCATTCAGGAAGGCGTGGACGCGCTGGGTGGCTATGGTGAAGTGTTCACCCGCAATGTGCAGGCCTCGGGCGTCATTCCGCAAATCTCGGTGATCATGGGGCCCTGCGCCGGTGGTGACGTTTATTCGCCCGCCATGACGGATTTCATCTTCATGGTGCGCGATACCTCCTACATGTTCGTGACCGGCCCGGATGTGGTGAAGACGGTGACGAATGAAACCGTGACGTCCGAACAGCTGGGCGGGGCAAGCATCCACACCACGAAATCGTCTGTCGCCGATGGCGGCTTCGACAATGACGTGGTGGCGATGACGCAGATCCGCCGCTTTGTGGATTTCCTGCCGCTGTCGAACCGCGACGAAGTGCCGGAGCGTCCTTTCTTTGATGATCCTCAGCGTACGGAAATTTCGCTCGATACGCTGATTCCGGCCAATCCGAACATGCCCTACGACATGAAGGAGCTGATCCTGAAGGTTGTAGACGAGGCGGACTTCTTCGAGCTTCAGGAAGGCTTTGCCAAGAACATCATCACCGGCTTTGCGCGCATTGAAGGCCGAACCGTGGGTGTGGTGGCCAACCAGCCGATGGTGCTGGCGGGCGTGCTCGACAGCGATGCGAGCCGCAAGGCCGCGCGCTTCGTGCGTTTCTGCGACTGCTTCAATATTCCGATTGTGACTTTCGTCGACGTGCCGGGCTTCCTGCCTGGTACGGCGCAGGAATATGGCGGTCTCATCAAGCACGGTGCCAAGCTGCTGTTTGCCTATACCGAAGCGACCGTGCCGAAAATTACCGTCATCACGCGCAAGGCCTATGGTGGTGCCTATGACGTGATGGCCTCCAAGCATATTGGTGGCGACATCAATTATGCCTGGCCGACGGCGCAGATTGCTGTGATGGGCGCCAAGGGGGCGGTGGAAATCATCCATCGCGCCGATATCGGCGATCCGGAAAAGATTGCGCATCACACCAAGGTCTATGAAGACCGCTTCCTCAACCCCTTCGTGGCTGCCCAGCGTGGCTATATCGATGAGGTTATCATGCCGCATTCGACCAGGGTCCGCGTTTCGCGCGCGCTTGCTTTGCTGCGCGACAAGCAGATCGAGACCCCCTGGAAGAAGCACGACAACATTCCGCTTTGAGGCGAGCCATATGTTCAAGAAAATCCTGATCGCCAATCGTGGCGAAATCGCATGCCGCGTTATCAAGACCGCGCGCAAAATGGGCATCAAGACGGTTGCCGTTTATTCGGACACTGACAAGGATGCGCTGCATGTGGAGATGGCCGACGAGGCGGTGCATATTGGTGCCGCGCCGGCCGCGCAGTCCTATCTGCTGATCGACAAGATCATTGATGCCTGCAAGCAGACCGGTGCTGAAGCCGTGCATCCGGGCTATGGCTTTCTGTCGGAGAATCCGAAATTCGCCATCGCGCTGGAGAAGGCAGGGATCAAGTTTATCGGACCCAATATCAAGGCCATCGAAGTGATGGGCGACAAGATTGAGTCCAAGAAATTTGCCAATGAAGCCAAGGTCTCCACAGTGCCGGGCTATCTCGGCGTGATCGAGACGCCGGAAGAAGCGGTGAAGATTGCCGGTGAAATCGGCTATCCCGTAATGATCAAGGCCTCGGCCGGTGGCGGCGGCAAGGGCATGCGCATTGCGTGGTCGGAATCGGAAGTGGCCGAAGGCTTTGCCTCCTCAATGTCGGAAGCCAAGTCGAGCTTCGGCGATGACCGTGTTTTCATCGAGAAATTCGTGACCAATCCGCGTCACATCGAAATCCAGTTGGTCGGCGACAAGCATGGCAATGCGATTTATGTGGTGGAGCGCGAATGCTCGATCCAGCGTCGCAACCAGAAGGTGATCGAAGAGGCGCCATCACCCTTCCTTGATGAAGCCACCCGCAAGGCCATGGGCGAACAGTCCGTGGCGCTGGCCAAGGCCGTGCAATATGAAAGCGCGGGTACGGTGGAATTCATCGTCGATCAGGATCGCAATTTCTATTTCCTCGAAATGAATACGCGCCTGCAGGTGGAACACCCGGTGACCGAGCTCATCACGGGCATCGACCTTGTGGAACAGATGATCCGGGTTGCCTATGGCGAAGAACTGAAGATCAAGCAGTCGGATGTGAAGATCAAAGGCTGGGCGATTGAAAGCCGCATCTATGCCGAAGATCCCTATCGCAACTTCCTGCCGTCAACGGGTCGTCTGGTGCGCTACCAGCCGCCGGCTGAAGGCACGGAGAACGGTTTGACCATCCGCAATGACACCGGCGTTTACGAGGGCGGTGAGATTTCGCTGTTCTATGATCCGATGATTGCCAAGCTCTGCACGCATGGACCGGATCGCAAGAGCGCGATCGAACATATGTCTGTGGCGCTCGACAAGTTCCGCATTGAAGGCATTCAGCACAATATTCCATTCCTCGGGGCGATCATGGAGCATCCGCGCTTCATGGAAGGCCGTCTGACGACGGGATTTATCGCCGAAGAATTTCCGGACGGCTTCCATGGCGTGCCGCTGTCGGATACGCGCATGAATGTGCTTTCGACGGTTGCCGTTTACATGAACAAGATTCATGCCGACCGTGCCGTGATGATTTCCGGGCAGTTGCCGAACCGTCCACGTCGTCTGCCGACCGACTGGGTTGTCTCCATCAATGACTGGACCGTGAAGGCGTCGGCCATTCGCAACGAGATGGGCGTTGAGGTGTCGCTGCTTGATGCCGACGACAAGGTGATGTCGACGCATTTCGTCGAGAGCGAATGGGTGCCCGGCGAGTTTGTGTTCCACGGCTTTGTGGATGGCAAACCGATTGTGGTGCAGCTTGAACGTGCCAAGGAAGGCTATCAACTGAAATATCGCGGGGCCTCGGCCCATGCTGTCGTGCGCACGAAAACAGCTCATGCGCTCAATCTGCTGATGCCGGAAAAGGTGGCGCCCGATACGTCGAAATTCCTGCTCTGCCCGATGCCGGGTCTCGTCAAATCCATCGCGGTGGAAGCGGGCCAGGACGTGAAGGCGGGTCAGACGCTGGCTGTCGTGGAAGCGATGAAGATGGAAAACATCCTGCGCGCCGAACGCGATGGCAAGGTGGCCAAGATCGAATGCGCGGCGGGTGACAGTCTGGCTGTGGACGCCGTGATCATGGAATTTGATTTCGGCTGAGCGGCCAATCTTACGAAAAGAAAAGATATCCCCAATTGAAATGGGGGCGTTGAAGGGCCACTTTGGATTTATGGATGATTTTGGTCCTGAATCTGGAGTGGTTATGCGCGCATTTTTTCTGACGGTCCTGTTAACCCTTTTCACGCTCTGTGCGGCTGGTACAGCGGCAGAGGCCCGTGACGCCGCTGTTCAGAAAACCTCTGAATGGAGCTTTGGCGACAGCCTTTATGCTGCCGGTCAGGATGTGACGGTGGATAACAAGGTTGACGGGTCGCTGACGATTGTCGGCGAAACCGTGTCGGTGACCAATGATACCACCATTTCCAAGGATGCATGGATTACCGGCCGACAGGTTGCCGTGGAAGGCCTGATTGGCCGTGATCTGACGATCCGTGCGCAGAATGCGGTGATCAACGGCCATGTGAAGGGCGATGTGACCTATTACGGCATGAATCTGAGCCTCGGGCCGGATGCCGTGGTGGATGGCGATCTGCGTTATTACTCCGCCTCCAAAGCCGTGATCGATCAGGGCGCCAAGGTGTCGGGCACGATTTATCCCCATTCATGGCGCGATGAACCCATCGGCAATGACCACATGATGGGCTCCGGCATGCCCGATCATATGGGGCCGGGCGCCGAGCCGCATGAGCGCCGGTCCTGGATGCAGGAAGGCAGCCGCTTTTATTCCGTACCCGGATATGAAATGTCGCTGGCGGGGGCGGTGTTTTTCGGCTTGCTCGCCTCGCTTGTGGTGCTGTTCGGGCCGAGCCACGCCGACAATATGAGCAAGGCTGCTTTTGAAGCGCCGCTGATGGCACTGGTGATCGGGTTTTTCTGGCTCGCCGGTGTGCCCATTCTGGCGGTCATGAGTGCCGTCACCATTGTCGGCCTGCCGCTGGCGGGCCTGCTGCTGTTGCTCTGGCCGCTGGGCGTGGTGATGGGGCTTGTTGCCTCCATTGCCGTCATTGCGCGTTTTGTCTCCGCGCGTCTTGGCGCGGCAGGCGAGGGCGCGCTGGGCGGCTTTGCCGGGATCGTGATCGGCACGGGCATTGTCTGGGCCTTTATCCACGCACCCGTTGCGGGCGGGCTTTTCTGGCTCGTCACGGTCTGCATCGGCATTGGCGCGATGGCGCTGAGTGGGCGGGTGCAGATCACGCGCGTCGAGCTTTAGCCGCAGGGCGGATCACAGACAGCCTTTTGATTTGGCGATGGCTGCCATCTGCGAAAACAGTGTGGCGGCATCATTGGGCACAGGGTTTGCCGAGAACTCGTTATAGAGCGTGGTGACATTGACGATGATGCGCTCGCCATCGCCCCAGCTGTCATAGTCGGACATGTTGATGTCCATGGCGGCTTCGAAAGCGGTGAGACCGGCATCGAAACGCTTGCGGGCCTCATCGCGCACATAGGTGAGGTAGTCGCGCACCGCCGCCACGCCTTTTTTGTCGGTGATGGGGCCGTGACCCGGCACCACGGTTTCCACATCCATGGCAATGATGCGATTGCAGGCATCAATCCAGTTGGAGACCGGGCCTTCCCACATGATGGGGTGGCCTTCGATGAAAAGAATGTCGCCGGTGAAGACAACCTTGTCCTCAGGCACATAGACGAGCGCGTCGCCCGGCGTGTGGGCGGGGCCGACATGCATGATATGCACGGTCTTGTCGCCAACCTTGCGCGTGATCTCCGTGTCGAAGGTGGTGGTGGGCAGGGTCTGGGTGACGCTCTTGAAGTCAAACGGGCCAAAGCAGTTTGTCAGGAAGGTGCCGAGGTCGCCGAGCTGCGGGGCGGCCTTCAGAAAGCCGATCAGCATGTCGGGTTTTTCATGCGTCATGGCTTCCGTTGCCAGACGGTGGGCGATGATCTCCGCGCCCTCGCAGCATTCATTGCCATAGCAGTGATCGCCATTGTGATGGGTGTTGACCAGCGTGCCAATCTTGGCGGCAGCCTTGGGTTCGGCCTTGCGCATGGCGGCGAGCATGTCACGCGTCAGCGGCACGTCGAAAAGCGTGTCGACCAGCAGTGACTCGCCCCGGTCCACAATCAACCCGGCATTGGACCAGCCCCAGCCGCCGTCAGGTTGCAGCCAGGCATAGCCCCCGCGTCCGAGATCATGCAGGCCTTTGGTATATTGAAAGCGGCTGAGACCGAGTGACATGGCATTTCCCCGTTTTTTTATTTTATGACTTGTCGCGTTTTGTGCCCAAGCAGGTTAGCGCCTGTTTGTGGCAAAACCCAAATGCGCAGCACCTGTCATGGGTCAGTCCTGCGGCGGCGGGACGCTGAAAATCTCGTCAAAGGCATCGCGCAGCGCCATGTCCAGTTCGGGCATGCTGACGGGCAGGCCCAGATCGACAAGGCTTGTGACGCCATGCTGGCTGATGCCACAGGGGACGATGCCGGTGAAGTGATCAAGCTCGGGATCGAGATTGATGCTGATGCCGTGAAAGGTCACCCATTTGCGGATGCGCACCCCGATGGCGGCGATCTTGTCCTCGCGACCCTTGCCCTTGTCGGGACGGCGGACCCAGACACCGACGCGGCCATAGCGGACCTCGCCTTCGACATTGAAGCGGGCCAGCGTGTTGATGATCCAGGCTTCGAGATCGGCGACGAAGGCGCGGACATCGGGTTTGCGGTTTTTCAGATTGAGCATGACATAGGCCACGCGCTGGCCGGGGCCATGATAGGTGTATTGGCCGCCGCGACCGGTCTTGTGGACGGGGAAACGGTCCGGTGCGATCAGATCCTTTTCATCGGCACTGGTGCCGGCGGTATAGAGCGGGGGGTGCTCCAACAGCCAGACAAGCTCGGGCGCGGTGCCCTCGGCAATGGCGGCGGCGCGGGCTTCCATCTCGGCGACGGCCACATCATAGGGCACGGGCGCGTCGGAAATGCGCCATTCCACGCCCTGCGGGGCAGGGGTTTGGGGGGCGTCGGAGAGGGATGCGGTCTTAACCATGGGGTAACTCTAGCATGTGAAGATCGGGGTCGAGGAACAGTTCTCACTTCTATCGGTTGGGGTCCCGCGCGTGAATTCGGTCAATAATGTGTATGTCGAGATTTCCGTCGTGCTTGGCAAGGCTGTCATGCCGATCCATCAGCTATTGAAGATGGGTCGCGGCGCGGTGATCGAACTCGACACGTTTCAGGATGACGAGGTCTGGGTGCTGGCCAATAATGTGCCGATCGCCCGGGGAACGCTGATGGTGCAGGGCGAACGCATTGCCGTGTCGATCACCTCGACGCTGAAAAATTTCAGCTCAGCGGCTGAATAGGCGGCCTTTCCACATATAATTACGGTAAATTAAGGTGCCTCGTCTCGGTTTAGAGGATTTGCCGCCCATCAACCGATGATGGGGGCAATAGCTCTGCGAAATGATAAATCTCCTATAAGCTGTTTCGTATGAGCAAGGTCGATCCCGCCGGTACTGATTGGACGTCAGCAGAAATCGAAATCGTGATTTCTGAGTACTTGGCCATGCTCAAAAATGACATCGCCAATGTGCCCTATGTCAAAGCCCAACATAACAGAGTAGTGCAAGCTGCGACGGGTCGTTCAAAAGGCTCTATTGAATTTAAGTTTCAAAACATCAGCGCTGTTTTAAGAAGATTTGGCCTTCCATGGGTGACTGGATATGTGCCAATGGAAAATTTTCAAAGAGCTCTTCTTCTTACGCTAGAGCAGGTTTTTTCAAATCCGAAAAACAATGTCTTTGAAATTTTTGAGCCAAGCCCTGTGCAGGGATTGTCAGATGCTAAGCAACTTTTCATACAAGCGCCTCCAGAACGAAGCCTAAATACACCTGTCACCAACAAAGAGCTTGAAAGGCTAGTGCGAAAGTTTGATCCGGCAGCGCGGGATGAGCGAAACAGAAAGCTTGGTCGCAACGGAGAGGAGCTCGTTCTAAATTTTGAGCGTTTGCGACTGTGGGAAGAGCGACCTGATCTGGCTAAAAAAGTTCGGTGGGTATCAGAGGAAGACGGTGACGGTGCTGGCTTTGATATCCTGTCTTTTGAGCTTACGGGAGCAGAGCGCCTAATTGAAGTTAAGACAACAGTTGGGCATCAAAAAACGCCTTTCTACATTAGCTCAAATGAGTACGAACTTTCGAAAGAGAGACCTGACGAATTTCGATTGATGCGCGTTTTTGATTTTCTCAAAGATCCAAAAGCGTTTGAATTAAAGCCGCCTTTGTCTGAACAACTTATTCTGGCTCCGCAGAATTATAAGGCTTCGTTTCAGTAGCTCATGCTTGTGGATTTGAATTGGCAGAAAACCATCCCTTCTCATTTGCGTGTCTTATTCTATTAAGAAGGTCGGCTGCATTCTTAGTTGGTTCATCTGTATAGATTGTCTCAGTACTGATGAATTCGTGCAGTAAATGGTCATCTTGATTCATTTGTTCGGGCACGAGTGAATTCAGCCCAATTTTCTCGGGAACAAAATATTCTCCGTGAAGGAGTTCAGAATTTAGGTCGGATAGGGTCACTGCTCTGTCTACGAGAAAACTCGCATAAAATTTATAATTTCCTGCGTCTCGGTACATATAGGTGATTTTGGTTGCCAGTGACGGGCGGCTTGGGTGGTTTGAATTCATAAGTTGGGTCTCGCATTACACCATCGAGCTTTCGCTACTCGACTCTACAAATTGATCATTTCGGGCGAAATGCTGGCTATCTCCGGATTGGAGATAAGTCATTTTTAAACACAAAATATATGTGAATTAATATATATTACGTCTGGATATTGAATTATTCGGGCGCATCCCCTAAATCTGAGGGGAATAAGCGTCCCTGCCAAGGAGGCGGCATGTTTCCCGTTCTACTCGATGTGTCGCGCCTGCAAATCGTGTTGATTGGCGAGGGGGAAGAAGCCGAGAAACGTCTGGCGCTGCTCGATGCCGCCGGTGCTGCCCATATAAGCCTCTATAGCGCGCTGCCAAGCCCGGCGCTGGTGATGGCGGCAGGCGAGCGGCTCAGGGGCAAAAGGCCCTCAGACGCGGTTCTGAAGGCGGCAGGCATCGTTTTCATTGCCGGGCTGCCGGATGAGGCGGAAGCCGAGATGCTGGCGACCAAAGCCCGCGAATATGGGCGGCTGGTGAATACGGAAGACCGGAAGCCGCTTTGCGACTTTCACGTGCCGTCGATGATGCGACGTGGCGACCTTGTGATGACGGTTTCGACCGGCGGCAAGTCGCCGGGCATGGCCAGGCGCCTGAGGCGGCGACTGGAAGCGCTGTTTGGCCCCGAATGGGCGGAGCGGCTGGATGAATTATCGCGCCAGCGTGATGCGTGGCGTGCAGAAGGGCTCAGTATTGGCGAGCTTGCGCGCCGGGCTGATGCCTATATTGATGAGAAAGGATGGTTGTCATGACCGTCATACAGCTCAGACCATCAGACGGCCGCGCGGCGGCCATGGATTCGGCGACTGTTGCTTCGCCGCGCCTGACAGAACTGCGGGCCTCCTATGAGGGGCTCACCGGCGGGGCGCTGCTGGAAGCGATGATCAAGCGCGAATTTGCCGGCCGCATTGCCGTGGTTTCATCCTTCGGGGCCGAATCGTCGGTGCTGCTGCATATGGTGGCCGAAATCGACCCCTCGACACCGATCATCTTTCTCAATACGGGCAAGCTTTTCGGCGAGACGCTGCGCTATCGCGACCGGCTGCAGGAAAAGCTCGGCCTGACCGATCTGCGCTCGATTGCGCCCCATCCCGACGACCTGAAAGCCAAGGACCCGAATGGCGGTCTGTGGAATGTGGACCCGGACCAGTGCTGCTTTATGCGCAAGGTACTGCCGCTTGAGCGCGCTCTTGCCGGCTTTGATGCCTCGATCACGGGGCGCAAGCGCTTCCAGACCTCGGCGCGGGCCGTGATGGACCCGATCGAAGAAGAGCGTATCCGCCCGATTCTGGGTGAGGGACAGCGCGAAGGCACGCGTTTCAAGATCAATCCGCTGGCCTATTGGGGCGAGGAAGAACTCGACCGCTATGTGGAAGGGCACAAGCTGCCCCGCCATCCGCTGGTGAAAGACGGCTATCTCTCCATCGGCTGCATGCCCTGCACGGAGAAGGTGCCGGAAGGCGGGTCCTATCGCGATGGCCGCTGGACGGGCCGCGACAAGGACGAATGCGGCATCCATCTGCCGGTCAATACGGATGGCGACGGGATCTGACCTGACCGCCTGAAAGGGCCCCCTTTCATCAAAGTGAGGGGCGGGTGCATTTGCAGCTTGAGCCGTGCCCCGGGATTTGTTACATGCAGCGCCTTACGGGACATGCGCGGTCGTGGCGGAATTGGTAGACGCGCAGCGTTGAGGTCGCTGTGGGGTAACTCCCGTGGAAGTTCGAGTCTTCTCGACCGCACCATGTCTCAAGGCACCGGAACCTCAATCCGGTGAATGAAGAGCCGGCCCCGGCCACCCGCGAGGTGGAGAGGCCGGTTTTTTCATGTCCCGGTCGAGATTGTCAGGCTGCTGCCGGTGCTTGGGCCTGCTGCGGTGGCGAAGCGGCGGCAAATAGCGCAAACTCTGATTTGCTTTGCCCGCGCAGAATCACCATCTGGATTTTTGCCGGGCGGCGAAACCATCCCCGGGTTTTGCATTTCACAGACGGAAGGATTCCATTTGGCTGATCTTGCAACAAAGCATGACGGACAGGATGCCATGGAGCAGGCACTGACGCCGAGCTTTGTGCGGTCGGTGCTGGATGCAGTGGATCGGGCCGATGGCCCTGAAGTGAAGCGGCTTGTTGCCGAGCTTCGCACAGCCGACATGGCGGACTTGCTGGAGCTGCTGCGGCAGGATGAACGCCACGATCTTATCGACATGCTGGGCTCGGATTTTGACGGCGAGGTTCTTTCCGAGCTCGAAGAATCCGTTCGCGATGACGTGCTCGACCGTCTGGACCCCAAAGACATTGCCGCTGCCCTCAGTGAAATGGATTCCGATGACGCGGTCTATCTGCTCGAGGATCTCGACGAGAAAGACCAGCGCGAAATTCTTGATCAGCTGCCGGCGATGGATCGCGCGGCGCTGGAACAGTCTCTCGACTATCCGGAATATTCCGCCGGTCGTCTCATGCAGCGCGACCTGGTGGCGGTGCCGCCTTTCTGGGATGTCGGACAGACGATTGACTATCTGCGTGAGGCCGACGATCTGCCGGATGCCTTCTACGAAATCTTCGTTGTCGATCCGACCTATAAGCCGATTGGTACGGTGCCGCTGTCGCGCGTGATGCGCATGAAGCGTCCGATCAAGATCGGCGACATCATGGAGACGGAGCAGACGCTCATTCCGGTGGAGATGGACCAGGAAGATGTCGCCTATCAGTTCAATAAATATGACCTGATCTCGGCGGCTGTCGTGGATGAGCACGAGCGGCTGGTCGGTGTGGTGACGGTGGACGACATTGTGGACGTTATCGCCGAAGAAGCCAGTGAGGATATCCGGCTGCTTGGTGGTGTGGGCGAGGAAAGCATTTCCGACTCCATCGTGCAGACAACGCGCAGCCGCTTTTCCTGGCTGTTCCTCAATCTGCTGACGGCCATTCTTGCCTCAACCGTGATCGGGTTTTTCGACGCCACCATCGAGCAGATGGTGGCGCTGGCGGTGCTGATGCCGATTGTCGCCTCGATGGGCGGCAATGCCGGGACGCAGACCATGACCATTGCCGTGCGGGCGCTGGCGACACGCGACATCGTGCCCTTCAACGTCTCGCGCATCATCACGCGTGAAGTGATGGTGGGGCTCATCAACGGCATCATGTTTGCCATATTGATGGGGCTGGCGGGCGGGTTATGGTTTGAAAATCTCGAGCTCGGCGGCGTATTGGCTGCCGCCATGATTGTGAACATGTTGGCGGCGGGCTTTGCCGGCATCCTCATTCCGATCGGCCTCGACAAGATGGGGGTCGATCCGGCAGTCTCATCGGGTGTTTTTCTGACAACGGTGACCGATGTTGTCGGCTTTTTTGCGTTTCTTGGTCTGGCGGCCCTTGTTCTGTCTTAAGGCCCCGCTTGAATACGCTTATGTGACTTGGTGAGGATGGGTTGATGGATCATCGGATGCTCTCTCGTGGCGGTGCGCGGCGCTGGCTTTATGCGTCGCTGCTGGCGCTGGCAATGCTGGGGACGGGGGCCTCGACAGCTCTGGCCGCCGAGGGCTGGCGCAGCGGGGCGCCGATGATGACGGCACGCGCCTTTGCCGGGGCGGCCCTTGTCGGCGATGACCTTTATGTGATCGGTGGCGACAGCACTTCGGGGCCGCGCTCCCTCACCGAAATCTATGACATCAAGGGCGACATCTGGCGCGCTTCGGCGGCGCTGCCGGTGGGCTTGCAGCAATTCGGCATTGCCGCGCTGGACAGCCGTCTTTATGTGGCGGGCGGTTTGCAAGCCGGTGCGCAGGATGCCAATGATGCCGCGCCCAGCAATAGCGTGTGGATGCTTGACCCGCGTGTGGGCACATGGACACGGGCGCCGTCGCTGCCGACAGCGCGCGTGGGCTTGGCGCTGGTTGTGGCGGGTGGCAAGATTTACGCGATGGGCGGACGCGGGGCGGATGCCGAGCTGATCTATGTTTTTGATCCGGGTACCAATCAATGGACGACTGACAAGGCGCGTCTTTCATCCGAGCGCGTGGATGCCGCCTATATCGCGCTGGGCAATGACATCTATGTCATTGGCGGGCGTATAGGTGGTGCGGCCACGTCCCGGGTGGATGTGCTGGATACAGGCAATGGCAATTGGCGCAGTGCGGCGGCAATGCCCGCGCCGCGCGAGGGCCATGTGGCGGCTCTGGTGAATGGCGTCATTCATGTGACGGGTGGTGAAACATTGTCACCGCCCAAGACCTATGCCGATCATTTTGCGCTCGATGTGAAGACCGGCAGCTGGTCGCGGCTCGACCCCATGCCCGTGCCGCGTCACGGGTCCGTCGCCGCGGCTGACGACAATCGTTTCGTGGTGATTGGCGGCAGCCCTGGCGCAGGTGTCTATACGGTTTTCACCGAGTCGGACGTCGTTGATATATTCGAGACGCGGGCAGACTAGGCTGGCTGTTTCATAAGCCCGAGGCGGCGGAAGACCCAGGGCGCCAGAAAAGTCATGTAGAAGCCGAGCAGGCCGAAAGTGGCGCAGCTTGTGGTCATGGCCGAGAGGCCTGCTGCCGTGCCTGCCTTTATCATGACGCCGCGGATGACGAAAAGCACGACCACACCGACGACACCCATGATGACCTGCAGCCACCAGGCGGGCAGGACCGGCTTTTCAGGGGCTTGCTGCCGGTCGAGATGGGCACCGGCCATCCAGCCGAAGAGCAGATAAAAAATGGCTGTCACATAGCCCGGGCCATCGGCATCGGGCCAGAGGATGAGGCTCAGAAACATGGCGGCGGCGATGAGGCCGAGATGGATCTGGATGCGGGCCTCGTGCAGCGCCTTGAAGCGCGGCGAGACGAGGAAGCCAAAGATGACGAGCGTGATGAGGCCAAGCGCAATGCCCGCCAGCACGTCTTCGACGTCGTGCACACCGAGATAGAGACGGGAAAAGCAGACCCCCGCCGCAATAAAGACAGCAAGCGGCATGGCCCATGGTTTGCGGATTTCATGGGCGATCCAAAGCCACATGGCGGTGGCGATCTGCGCATGGCCGCTGGGCAGGCCATAGGATTCGGCGACGCGCTTGGCGTCGAGCTGATAGCGGATATCGGGGCGAGGGTCGTGGAAGAAATCCTTGAACCAGCCATTCACAACCGCCGTGATGGTGATGAGCACGGCAAGGCGCGTCATGACAGCGCGGTCCCAGAACCAGTAGCCCAATGGAAGAAAGATCAGGAAGAAGGCGGAATAGCCAAGCCAGGTGAAGCCATTGAAAATGAGGGTGGCTGTGTCGCTACGTAAAGGCAGCACCCAATCCATATCGTGAAGAAATGAGCTCAATCTGGTTCCCCCGGGATGTCTGAAATATGGCCGATGACGCGGCTTTTTTTGGCTGGCCTTTCAGGGGCCAGTCTTGTTCACTGGCACGCAGTCTAGAGGGAGCTTTGCCAATGTCCAAAACCGATCTGTCAGATCCTGTTGTTATTGTGTCTGCTGCGCGCACACCCATGGGCGGCTTTCAGGGCGACCTGTCCGATGCGACATCGCCCGAGCTTGGCGCTGTGGCCGTGGAAGCAGCCGTGGAGCGCGCCGGGCTTACCAGGAATGCGGTGGATGAAATTTTCATGGGCTGCGTTCTCTCGGCGGGTCTGAAACAGGCGCCGGCGCGACAGGCAGCCCTGCTGGCCGGGCTTGCCGACAGCACGGCGGCGACAACGGTCAACAAGATGTGCGGCTCGGGCATGCGCGCGGCCATGATGGCGCATGATGCGCTGATGCTGGGCAATGGCGATGTGATGATTGCCGGCGGCATGGAGAGCATGACCAACGCCCCTTATCTTTTGCCCAAGGCGCGCGGCGGCTATCGCATGGGACATGGGCAGGTGATGGACCATATGTATCTTGACGGCCTGGAGGATGCCTATGAAGGCCGTCTTATGGGGTCCTATGCCGATGACACGGCCAGGCATTACCAGTTCAGCCGCGAGATGCAGGATGCCTATGCGATTGAATCGCTCGGGCGCGCCCAGCGCGCGGTGCATGATGGCGACTTTGCGCGCGAAGTGGTGCCGGTCAATGTGAAGACCCGCAAGGGCGAGGTGACGGTGAGCCGCGATGAGCAGCCGCTGAAAGCCGACGCGGCGAAAATCCCCATGCTGAAACCGGCCTTCGGCAAGGAAGGCACCGTGACGGCGGCCAATGCCAGCTCGATTTCGGATGGCGCGGCGGCGCTGGTGATGATGCGGCTCTCGGAAGCCGAACGCCGGGGCCTGAAGCCGATGGTTGCCATTCGCGGCCATACGAGCCATGCCAATGAACCGGCCTGGTTTTCAACCGCGCCGGTGCAGGCGATGAGCAAGCTTTTCGAGCGCACCGGATGGAGTGCCAAGGATGTTGATCTTTTCGAGATCAACGAAGCCTTTGCCGTGGTCGCCATGGCGGCGATGAAGGAGCACGGCCTGCCACATGAGAAGGTTAATATTCATGGTGGCGCTTGCGCGCTGGGCCATCCGATTGGCGCGTCTGGCGCCCGCATCATCGTGACGCTTATTCATGCGATGCAGGAACGCGATGTCAAAAAAGGTGTTGCCGCAATCTGCATCGGCGGTGGCGAGGCCACAGCGATGGCTTTCGAGCGCATCTGACTTTCGATAGTTGAACGACGAATGAGAGGTCACAAGACCCATGGCGACTGGTACTTCCTTTGATTTCGGGCTTGGTGAAACGGCGGATATGATCCGCGACATGGTGGCGGGTTTCACTGCTGACAAGATCACCCCACGCGCGGCCGAAATCGACAAGAGCAATGTATTTCCCCGCGATCTCTGGCCGGCCATGGGCGAACTTGGCCTGCTTGGCATTACGGTCGAGGAAGAATTTGGCGGGGCCGGGCTCGGCTATCTGGAACATGTGCTGGCGATGGAAGAAATTTCACGCGGCTCGGCCAGTGTCGGGCTTTCCTATGGTGCGCATTCCAATCTCTGCGTCAACCAGCTTCGCCGCTGGGGCAGCGACGCGCAGAAGAACAAATATCTGCCTAAGCTGATTTCCGGTGAGCATGTCGGGGCGCTGGCCATGTCGGAACCCGGCGCGGGTTCGGATGTTGTCTCGATGCGTCTGAAGGCCGAGAAGAAGGGTGACCGCTACCTCCTCAATGGCAACAAGATGTGGATTACCAATGGTCCCGATGCCGATGTGCTGATCATCTATGCGCGGACCGATGCGGCCGCCGGCCCCAAGGGCATCACGCCGTTTCTCGTCGAGAAGGGCATGAAAGGATTTTCACCGGCCCAGAAGCTCGACAAGCTCGGCATGCGCGGTTCCAGCACGGCGGAACTCGTGTTTGAGGATTGCGAAGTGCCGGAAGAAAATATTCTCGGCAAGCTCAATGAGGGCGTGCGGGTGCTGATGTCGGGTCTTGATTATGAGCGCGCCGTGCTCTCTGGCGGGCCGCTCGGCATCATGCAGGCCTGCATGGATGTGGTGATCCCTTATGTGCATGAGCGCCAGCAGTTCGGTGTGCCGATTGACACCTTCCAGCTGATGCAGGGCAAGCTTGCCGACATGTATTCGACGATGAATGCCTGTCGTGCCTATGTCTATGCGGTTGCCAAAGCCTGTGATCGTGGCCAGACCACGCGCAAGGATGCGGCGGGGGCGATCCTCTATTCAGCCGAGAAGGCGACATGGATGGCACTGGAAGCGCTGCAGGCGCTGGGCGGCAATGGCTATATCAATGACTATCCGACAGGCCGCCTGCTGCGTGATGCCAAGCTTTACGAGATCGGCGCAGGCACGAGCGAAATCCGCCGGATGCTGATCGGGCGCGAGTTGTTCAACGAGACGGCGTGACCCCATCCAGCACCAGACCTGTGTGGACTCTAATGAGTGTGTCGCGGTCCATCGGGCCTTTGGGATTATACCAGGTGCAGATGCCGGTGAGCATGGCGAGGATGGCATAGGCACTGACGCGGATGTCTTCCAGCGCGAACTGCTTTCTGGCGACGCCGCGCTCGAGAATATCGCAGAGCCGATCCTCATATTTGCGGCGCAGGCCGACAATGATCTTGCGGTTTTTGGGTGTGAGGCTGCGCAATTCGGCTGAGCCGATGAAAACTTCGCGTTTGCGTTCGATGTGATAGGTGAGGTGAAAGGCGGTGAAGGCCTTGAGCGCCTCCAGCGGATCCTCAATGCCTTGCAGGTCAATCTCGATGCGGGCGAGCAGGGCCACCATGTGATTATGGATGAGGTCGAAAAGCAGGTCCTGCTTGTTGGCGATGTGGTTGTAGAGCGAGCCGGGCTGGAGGCCGACCCTGGTGGCGAGCTGGCGCAGGCTCATGGCCTCATAGCCATCTTTGTATATGAGCTGAAGTCCCGCCTCACGAATGGCGGCCAGTGTTTTTGGTCCTGATGACCCGACAGTTCTGCTCATGTTCCGGTTCTGACTCCTGGCGAGTGCTCTTGGTGCTTGCCGACCCAATTAAATGAACGTATGTTTGTTTTTATAAAAAATCTACCCCCGATGCGTGGATGAAGGCCGGGGCGATGCGCAGGAAGTCAAATGGCCATACTCAAAAGCAATATCAGTTCGCGTGACCGGCGCTTCAGGGACAATGCCGAGGCGATGGGCCGGCTTGCCGATGAGCTGCAGGCCGAGCGCGCCAAAGCAGCCCTTGGCGGTGACCAGCGCTCGCGTGACCGCCATTTGAAGCGCGGCAAGATGCTGCCTCGCGACCGGGTCTATGGGCTGATTGATCCGGGTACGCCTTTTCTGGAACTCTCGCCGCTGGCGGCCAAAGGGCTTTATGGCGAGGACATTAATGCAGCGGGCATCATTACCGGCATAGGGCGCGTGGCGGGGCAGGAGAGCGTTATTGTCTGCAATGATGCGACGATCAAGGGCGGCACCTATTATCCCGTGACCGTGAAGAAACATCTGCGCGCGCAGGAAGTGGCGCTGGAGAATAATCTGCCCTGTTTCTATCTGGTGGATAGTGGCGGGGCGAACCTGCCCAATCAGGCCGAGATTTTCCCAGACCGTGAGCATTTTGGACGCATCTTCTATAATCAGGCCCGCATGTCGGCCAAGGGCATTCCCCAGATTGCCGCGGTGA
Organism: Hyphomicrobiales bacterium; assembly: GCA_016124805.1. GTDB lineage: Bacteria > Pseudomonadota > Alphaproteobacteria > Parvibaculales > Parvibaculaceae > Parvibaculum. The sequence goes on from WGND01000011.1 coordinate 40,579, forward strand.
TGGGCTCCTGCACGGCGGGCGGGGCCTATGTGCCGGCGATGTCGGACGAGACGATCATCGTGCGCAAGCAGGGCACGATTTTTCTGGGCGGCCCGCCGCTGGTGAAGGCGGCAACGGGTGAAATCGTGACGGCGGAAGATCTGGGCGGGGCCGATGTGCATTCGCGCAAATCCGGCGTCACTGATCATTATGCCGTTGATGATGCCCATGCGCTGGCGCTTGCCCGCCAGATTGCGGGCACGCTCAACCGCCGGAAGCCCGAGCAGCTTGTCCATGCCGAACCGCGCGAGCCGCTCTATGACATCAGCGAGCTGGACGGCGTCGTGCCTTCATCGCTGACGGTGCAATATGATGTGCATGAAGTGATTGCGCGTCTGGTGGACGGCTCGGATTTCGACGAGTTCAAGGCGCTTTACGGCACGACGATTGTCTGCGGCTTTGCGCATATTCACGGCATTCCGGTCGGCATTGTTGCCAATAACGGCATTCTCTTTTCGGAGTCGGCGCTGAAGGTTGCCCATTTCGTTGAGCTTTGCTGCCAGCGCAATGTCCCACTGCTGTTCCTGCAGAATATTGCAGGCTTCATGGTGGGGCGCGACTATGAAACCGGTGGCATCGCCAAGGATGGCGCCAAGATGGTGACGGCGGTGGCTTGCGCCAATGTGCCCAAGATCACGCTGATCATTGGCGGCTCCTATGGCGCGGGCAATTATGGCATGTGCGGACGGGCCTATTCGCCGCGCTTCCTGTTTACCTGGCCCAATGCCCGCATCTCGGTGATGGGGGGCGAGCAGGCGGCAAGCGTGCTGGCAACCGTCAAGCGTGAGGGCATGGAGGCGCGTGGCGAAACATGGAGTGCGGATGAGGAGGCAGAATTCAAGGCTCCGATCCGGGCACGCTATGAGGAGGAGGGGCATCCCTATTACGCCACTGCGCGGCTCTGGGATGACGGCATCATCCTGCCGAGCGAAACGCGCCGCGTGCTGGCGCTCGCCTTTTCAGCAACGCTAAATGCACCGATTGAGGAAACACGCTACGGCGTGTTCCGGATGTGAGGATGACCATGTTCAAATCGCTCCTCATTGCCAATCGGGGTGAAATTGCCCGTCGGATCATTCGTACCGCCCGCGAGATGGGGCTGCGGACTATTGCCGTTTATTCCGATGCCGATGCAGAGGCTGCTCATGTGGTTGAAGCCGATGAAGCGGTGCATATCGGGCCATCGGCGGCGCGCGAAAGCTATCTGGTAATTGAGAAGATCATCGCGGCTGCCAAAGCGAGTGGGGCGGAGGCCATTCATCCGGGCTATGGCTTTCTCTCAGAAAATGTTGCCTTTGCCGAAGCCTGTTCGACGGCGGGGCTGATTTTTGTCGGGCCGCCTGCGGATGCCATTCGCGCGATGGGACTGAAGGACGCGGCCAAGGCGCTGATGGAAAAGGCCGGTGTGCCGGTGGTGCCGGGTTATCACGGGGCCGAGCAGGATGTACATTTCCTGGAGGGGGAGGCCGAGACCATCGGTTATCCCGTGCTGATCAAGGCGGTCGCCGGTGGCGGCGGCAAGGGCATGCGGCGCGTCGACAAGCCTGCCGATTTTGCAGACGCGCTCGCCGGTGCCCAACGCGAGGCGCAGAACGCCTTTGGTGACGCGCATGTGCTGATCGAGAAATATGTCGCGCGCCCGCGCCATATCGAAATTCAGGTCTTTGCCGACGGGCAGGGCAATGCCGTTTCGCTTTTTGAACGCGACTGTTCGCTGCAGCGCCGCCACCAGAAGGTGGTGGAGGAAGCACCCGCTCCCGACATGCCCGAGGCGATGCGCAAGGCGATGGGCGATGCGGCGGTGGCCGCGGCCAAGGCGATTGGCTATCGCGGGGCGGGCACGGTGGAATTCATCGCCGATGCCAGCGACGGCTTGAAGGCTGACGGCTTCTGGTTCATGGAAATGAATACGCGCCTGCAGGTGGAGCATCCGGTGACGGAGGCAATCACCGGGCTTGATCTTGTGGAATGGCAATTGCGTGTGGCGGCAGGTGACGCCCTCCCGATGACGCAGGATCAACTTGCCATCAACGGTCACGCCGTCGAGGTGCGTCTTTATGCCGAAGACCCCAACGCACAGTTCTTGCCCTCAACGGGCAAGCTCATTCGCCTGCGCGCGCCGGACACGACCGGCATTCGCATGGATATGGGGGTGCGGGAAGGGGATGCCGTTTCGGTTTTTTACGATCCGATGATCGGCAAGATCATTTCCCATGCGCCGACAAGGGCGCAGGCGCTGCAGGTGCTGGCGCGGCATTTGCGCGGCATGGAGGTGGCGGGGCCCCGTACCAATCTCGAATTTCTGGCGGCGATTGCCGAGCATCCGGCCTTTGTCGCGGGTGATATTGATACCGGCTTTATCGAACGCCATCTTGATGTGCTTTTGCCGGGCAGCGGCTTGAGCGCCGAGGTGATGGGGCTCGCGGTTATTGGCATGATGGGCGCGCGGGCGCGAGACCTGCGCAAGGCACAGGCAGGACGGGCGGAAGTCTGGTCACCCTGGGTGGCGAATGATCAATGGGTGCTGGGCGGCCATCGTCCTGAAACGATCCATTTTTCCCATGGCGGGCAGTCATATGATGTTGTCGTAACACCGGTGGGGCCGGGCTGGCATATGGGATTTGACGGAAGCTCGCATGTTGTCTCCGGCATGATGAGTCATGATGGCGACATACGCGGCCATGTCGATGGGCGCGGGTTGAAAGCGGGCTATATCGCTCACGGGGACGGGTTCAGCCTGACCCATGAGGGTGGTTGCCATGTCTTCGGGTTGCCTGATCCGCTGGATGTGGAGATGATGGCGGACGGGGCGACGGGCGCCTTGACGGCTCCCATGCCCGGCAAGATGATTCAGGTTCTGGCTGAGGCTGGTCAGGACGTCAAAAAAGGGACGGCGCTGGCTGTGATGGAAGCCATGAAGATGGAGCAGACCCTGCTTGCCGCTGCCGATGGCCGCGTGGCTTCGGTGCATGTTGCGGTGGGCGATCAGGTGGAATCTGGCGCGGTGCTGGTTCGCTTTGAGGACATTGCGTGACTGTTCATTTGATCAAGCTGTGTGTGGGCGGGCGCGATGTGGAAGATCTGCGCGCCTGGCAGACATCTCGGGCGTCGACAAAGAAGCGCACCAAGGGCATGACCTATCCCGTGCATGTGACACGGATGAGCCCGACGCGCGTTGACGAGTTGCTGGATGGTGGCTCCCTTTATTGGGTGATGAAGGGGCATGTGCGCTGCCGGCAAAGGCTGGTCGACATCGAAACCTTTGTGGACGCGGAGGGTGTGAAGCGCTGCAAGCTGGTGCTTGATCCTGAGATCGTCGTGGTGCAGCGGCGCGAGAAACGTCCCTTTCAGGGCTGGCGCTATTATGACGCCAAGGATGTGCCGCCCGATGCCGCCAGTGGCATGGAGGCGGACGACATGCCCGATGAGATGCGTGAGGAACTGGAAGCGCTCGGCCTGCTTTAACCCCCTCCAAAGAATGGGGACAGGCCCTTGTCGCGCTGATCGGCTGATAAAAACAATAAGGAGGGACGAGATGCGCCGCGATATTGAATTCAAGACAGAAGATGGTGTGACACTGCGCGGCTGGTTCTATCCGGCGCAGGGCGTGTCGGGCCCGGCCCCCACCGTTATCATGGCGCATGGCTTTTCCGCCGTGAAGGAAATGTTCCTTGATGATTTCGCGGCTTTTTTCGCCAAGTCCGGCATTGCCGCGCTGGTCTATGACCACCGCAATCTCGGGGCAAGCGACGGCGCGCCGCGCGGGCATATTGTGCCGGCCGAACAGATCAGCGGTTATCGCGATGCCATTTCCCATGCGCAGACCATGGACGAGGTTGACGGTAACCGGATCGGCATCTGGGGCTCAAGCTATAGCGGCGGGCATGTGCTGGTGGTTGCGGCGATTGACCGGCGTGTGAAATGCGTGGTGTCGCAGGTGCCGCTGGTGGGTGGTCTGGAATCCGCACGCCGCCTTATTCGCGGCGATTACTGGGCAGGTCTTCGGGCGGGCTTTGATGCTGACCGCATGGCGCGCATGAAAGGCGAGTCGCCTGCGCGCATGCCTGTGACGGCGCCTGAGGGCGAGCCCAGCTCGTTGCCGACCGCCGATACCTATGAATTTTTCATCGACTACAAAAAAGCGCATCCCGATACGAGCTGGGAGAATGACATTACGATGCATTCGGTGGAACTTTTCACCGAATATGAGCCGGGCATTTATATTCCCCGGATCGCCCCGACGCCGCTTTTGATGGTGGCCGCCCTTGGCGACCATCTGACGCCTTATGACATGACGGCAGCGGCTTTTGAGACGGCGCTGGAGCCCAAGAAGTTTCTGGCGCTGCCCTGCATGCATTTTGAGGCTTATACCGGCGAGATTTTCGATAAATCCGCGCCTGTGCAGCGGGACTGGTTCAAGGCCCATCTCTGATCTGATCAGGCGGCTGTTTCAGCATGGCGGGTGGAGCGTGGCAGGCTTGTGTGCCATGATGCGGCTCCTTGAGGCCAAAGCGAAAACAGCGCATGCAGAACTACAATATGAAGGTGGTCTGGTTTGTCGGGCTGACACTCCTGTTCCTGATTTTTCCGGATATTGACCTCTGGTTCACGGGGCTGTTTTACACGCCATCGCAGGGTTTTTTCTGGCATGACGCATTGCTGCCTGCTTTTTCCTATAGCGCCATTCACAAGATCACGACATTTCTTGCCATCTGGCTGCTCGGTTCGCTGACGGTGCAGGCGGTGCTCTATTTCCAGCCCCGTCTGAATGATGCCGGGCTGAGTGAGCGTGCCATCGCGCAACGCGAGAAACTCAAGCGCCGTGCCAGCGGTATCTGGCATTCGGGCGCTCTTTTCATGCAGGAACTTGCCGTCCCGGCGCGCGTGGCAAACGGCATGCGCCGCGCGGCCACAGGCACGCGAAGCGTGTGGCGGAAATATAATATCGGTGCGGTGATTGCCGCCTTTATCGGTGGCATTTTTGCGACCTTGTGGTCGGGTCTGAAAAACATTGCCATGCTGCTGCCTGCGCCGAAGCTGCTTTATCTGCTGCTGGCGCTGCTGCTGGCGCCGGGGTTCGTCGTCAATTCCGTCTTCAAGGATGAATGGGGACGGGCGCGGCCCTGGCAGACCGAAACATTTGGCGGCGACAAATCATTCACCCCGCCATGGGTGATGGTGAACCAATGTGCGAAGAATTGCTCCTTCGTCTCCGGCCACGCCGCCATGGGTTTTTATGTCTTCGCTTTCGGCTTTCTGGCAGCGGGGGCGTGGCGCCGTCGGCTCTTCATTCTGGGCTGCGTGACGGGCGGGCTTGTGGGCCTTGGCCGGGTGGTGCAGGGCGATCACTTTTTGAGTGATGTGATCTTCAGCGGCTTTATCGTCTATTTCATCTGCTGGCTTCTCTATCGCGGGTTTGAAGCGATGGGCTGGCTGGGACTTGCCGAAGACGCGCCTGCGGAATCGCCGCTTTAGGCAAGCGGCATATTGTCGATAAGGCGCGTGCGGCCAAGCTTGGTGGCGACAAGGATGCGGGCGGGGCCATCGGGATGACCGGCCTCGAAGGGCGCGAGCGTCGCGGCGTGGCGGATTTCCAGATAGTCGATTGAACTGAAGCCTTCAGAGAGGATGCGCTTTCGTGCATCGCTCATGGCTTCCTCGATGGGCGTGCCGGACGAGACGCGCGCGGCTGCGTCCCGCAGGATGATGTTGAGCTTGCCCGCGACCTGACGTTCGGCACTTGTCAGATAAACATTGCGCGACGACATGGCGAGGCCGTCGTCCTCGCGCATGATCGGGCCGCCAACGATCTCGACCGGGATATTGAGGTCGGCCGTCATGCGGGTGATGACCTGCAACTGCTGCCAGTCCTTTTCACCGAATAGCGCGATATCCGGCATGGCCTGCAACATGAGCTTGGTGACAACCGTGGCCACGCCCGCAAAATGGGTGGGACGAAACTCACCTTCAAGCGGTTCCGTGACGCCAGTGAGCGAGACCGTGGTGGAAAAGCCCGCCGGATACATTTCAGCCGCATTGGGCGCGAAGATGAGATGGGCCTTGCCGGTGAGTTTCTCGGCGTCTGCCTGCTCGGTGCGGGGATAGGCGTCGAGATCTTCATGCGGCGCAAATTGCGACGGGTTGACGAAGATCGAGACGATGACCCGGTCGGCTCTGGTGAGGCCGAGATCAACCAGCGAGAGGTGACCGGCATGGAGCGCGCCCATGGTCGGCACCAGGGCGACGCTCAAGCCTTCCTTGCGCCAGGTGGCCACGACCGCGCGCAGGTCGGCCACGCTGCGGGCAACAGGGATGGCATAGGACGTTGTGTCGAGCGGCATGGGTTTACTCCGTGAAGGCGGCGGAGGATAGCCGATGCAAGGCGCCATGGACAAGGCGGGATGGGCTTTAGATCAGCTTCCCCGTGATGGCATTTGTGAAGAGCTTTTCATAGGTCGGCACATCCATGGGCAGAGGATTGCCGCCTGTGGAGGGGTCTTCAAGCGCCATGGCGGCCAGTTGGGGAATGATGTCGGCATCGACGCCGATATCCTTGAGCGTATCGGGAATACCGACCGTCCTGCGCAGGGCGAGCACCCAATCGATGAAGCCGTTGAAGCTGACATCCTCAAGATCGAGATAGCGCGCGGCGGCGATGAGCTTGTCTTCAATCGCATGCCGATTATGCAGCAGCACATAGGGCATGATGACGGCATTGGTGAGGCCGTGATGGGTGCCGCGCAGCGATGAGCAGGGATGGCTCATGGCATGCATGGCGCCAAGACCCTTCTGGAAGGCGGTGGCCCCCATGGTGGAGGCGATCAGCATGAAGGAACGGGCTTCGACATTTTTGCCCTCTTTCACTGCAACCGGCAGCCATTCCTTGATGAGGCGCATGCCTTCGAGCGCGATGCCTTGCGCCATCGGGTGCAGGAAGGGGCTGCAATAGGCTTCCAGATTATGCGAGAGGGCATCCATGCCGGTTGCCGCCGTGACATGGGCCGGCAGGCCGAATGTCAGTTCCGGGTCGGCGATGACTTCGACCGGCAGCATCTTCGGATGGAAGATGATTTTCTTTGTGTGGTCGCGTTCATCGGTGATGACGGCAGCACGGCCGACTTCCGAGCCCGTGCCCGCTGTCGTCGGCACGGCGACGCAGGGTGCAATGCCATCTGCATCGGCGCGGGACCACCAGTCTTCGCGGTCTTCATAATCCCACATGGGCCGGGTCTGGCCGGACATGAAGGCAATCCCCTTGCCCGCATCCATGGCGCTGCCGCCCCCGATGAGGATGACGCCATCATGCTTGCCGCGCTGATAGACCTTGAGGCCCGCCTCGACATCCGCCCCGACGGGATTGGGATGCACGTCGCCAAAAAGCGCATAGGACATGCCGGCTGACTCCAGCATATGCATGGCATCGCCGATCATGGGCATGGTCATGAGGCCGGGGTCGGTGACGATGAGCGGGCGGTCGATGCCTGCATTGGCGCAAACCTGCGGCAGTTCCCTGAAACGGCCCGCACCGAAGCGGATTTTGGTCGGGAAGTTCCAGTTGCCAGTAAGGCTGGCATATTTGTCGATATTGTTCTGGGGCATGTCTCAGGTCTTGATCCGGAGGTGAAAACTTTTGGGACGCGTTAGCGCTTCATAGCCGACGGAGGAAAGCGTTGCGCCGCGACCTGTATCCTTGACGCCGGTCCAGGGCAATGACGGATCAAGATAATCACAGCGATTGAGGAAGAAGGTGCCGGTTTCGATCTCGTTGCCGATGGCTTCACCGGCGTCCTTGTCCTCGGTCCAGACAGAAGCTGTGAGGCCATAGGGGCTGTCATTCATGAGCGTGATGGCTTCGGCGTCGGATGTGACCTTCATGATGCCGATGCAGGGACCGAATGTTTCCTCACGCATGACATCCATCTGGTGGTTCACATTCACGAGAACCTGCGGCGCGAGATATGGCGTGCCTTTCTCGGACGCGGGGAAGAGCTTTTCGTCAATCAGCGCTTTGGCACCGCTACGGATGGCTGATTCAATCTGTCCACGGACGAAGCTGGTGGCCGAGCTGCGCACCATGGGCCCAAGTGTGGTGGCCCCATCCAGCGGATTGCCAAGCTTGTATTTCTTTGTCAGATCGACAAAGCCCTCGACGAAATCATCATAGACATCGGCATGGACATAGAGTCGTTCCTTGCCGCAACAGGACTGGCCGGAATTGAAGAAAGCGCCATCGACCAGATTTTCAATGGCGAAGGGAATATTGGCGTCGCGGCGCACATAGGCCGGGTCCTTGCCGCCCAGTTCCAGCCCGATACCGATGAAACGCTCTGATGCGGCGCGGACAATGGCATGGCCACCTGAGACGGAGCCTGTGAAATTGACGAAATCGACGCGGCCGTCGGCAATCGTCCTTTCCGTCATTTCATGGCTCATATGGAGGAAGCTGAAGAGGCCTTTGGGGGCGCCGGCCTTTTCAAAGGCGGCAGCAAAGCGTTCAGACGCCAAAGCTGTCTGGGCCGAATGTTTCAGAATAACAGTATTGCCTGCCATGATGGCCGGGATCACCGAATTGACCGCGATCAGATAGGGATAGTTCCAGGCGGCGATGGCAAAAACGACACCCAGCGGCTCGCGGCGGATATAGCGATTGAAGCCTTCCTTGGGGGTCTGCACCAGATCGCTAAGTGACTCTTCGGCTATCGAGATCATATACCGGGCGCGCTCTTCAAAGCCGCGCATTTCACCCGCGCCATAGGCGATGGGGCGGCCCATCTGCCAGGCGATTTCGGGCACGATCTCATCGGTCATGGCGAGCATTTCATTCATGACGCGAAGGCAGAGATCGGCGCGCTCGGCAATGGTCGTACGCTTCCATTCGGCCTGGGCATCGCTTGCCTCGGCCAGTGCGGCATCCACTTCGCGCCATGTGGCAAGGGGTCGTTCGGCATAGATGGAACCGTCAACGGGGGAGATGATCTTCAGAGTTTCAGACATATGACTTCTTCTGGTTGGGGGGTGTTATTTGGTTAGCCGCGTTCAAAGCCGCGCTGCACTTCCCAGTCGGTAACGCGGCGTTCATATTCCATCTGTTCCCAGCGTCCGGTGTGCAGATAGTGTTCGATGACTTCGTCCCCCATGCTGGCGCGCAGCATAGCCGCGTTTTCGAGTTCCGCCAGTGCGGCATGAAGACTTTTTGGCAGCAATTTCACCTCTGCGCTGGCATAGGCATCGCCGGTGAATTCGGGTTCAAGTTGCAGTTTGTTTTCGATGCCATTCAGGCCAGCCGCCAGCAGGGCGCTGTAGGCGAGATAGGGATTGAGGTCGGCACCCCCGATGCGGCATTCGATGCGAAGGCTTTTGCCCGAGCCGCACATGCGGAAGCCGGCCGTGCGGTTGTCATTGGACCAGACGATATTGGTTGGCGCGAAGGACCCATTGACGAAGCGCTTGTAGGAATTGACGTTCGGCGCAAGGAAATAGCACAGCGATGCGGCGTGCTTGATCTGACCGGCCAGAAACTGTTTGCACATGTCGGACATGCCGTGGGTCTGGCTTTGCGGGTCGAAGAAATGGGCGGTCTTGTCCTGTTCGTCCCAGAGCGACATGTGGATGTGGCAGGAGGAACCCGCAAGGTCATAATTCCATTTGGCCATGAAAGTGGCTGCCTTGCCGTGGAGATGGGCCATTTCCTTGATGCCGTTTTTCATCAGCACATGACGGTCGGCCATCTCCAGCGCTTCGGCATACCGGATGTTGATTTCTTCCTGACCGGGACCCCATTCGCCTTTGGAGTTTTCCACCGGGATGCCGGCACCTTCCAGTCCGTTGCGGATGGCGCGCATGATGGCCTCTTCCTTGGTGGTACCAAGGATGTGGTAATCCTGAATGTAGGTACTGGCTGTCTTGAGGTCACGATAGTTTTTGTCGTGGGCAGCTTCATAGCTCTCGTTGAAGAGATAGAACTCAAGCTCGGAAGCCATGTTGGCTTTCATCTTCATGGCCGCCAAACGCTTCAACTGCTTTTTCAGCATGGCGCGCGGCGCGTGGGGCACGTCCTCGCCGTGGTGATCGAGCGTGTCGCAGAGCACGATGGCGGTACCGGGCAGCCATGGCACGAGACGCAGCGTGGCGAGATCGGGCTTCATGGCAAAATCGCCATAGCCCTTGGACCAGCTGGCGGCCTTGTAGCCGGGAACGGGCTCCATGTCGGTATCGACGGTCAGCAGATAGTTGCAGGCATGAGTTTCGTGAACGGCTGTGTCGAGAAAATAGCCAGCTGTCATGCGCTTGCCGATGAGGCGGCCCTGCATGTCGGTCATGGCCATGATGACGGTATCGATGTCGCCGGCTGATGCGAGATTGGCCAGTTGATCGATGGTTAGTTTTCCGGGCAACGCATCCGACATTTATCTCTCCTTGAGACCAGAAAGGCTTATTTGGGCCTGCAAGTCATGAAAACAGCCATGGCTTGGCGGTGGTGACGCGACCCGTTTTGTGAAGGCGGGAGGGCATCACATGCGTGATGCCCTCCCATGTTCAAGAATTTATTCAGCTGCGACTGCAGCTTCAGCAGCCGCAATTTCGGACTGCCGCTTGGCGATGAGATCACCGATAGGCGGCCCCTGAAAGCGGCGGTTCTCAAATACCACCCAGACGATGGCCGTCAGGATCAGGAAGCCAATGGTTATTTCCAGTGCCCAATCATTGGGTGGCTGTACGCCGATGACAAAGATCAACGCCATGGCAACAAGGGAGAGCAGGGCAAATAATGTGTAGAGCCCGCGACCCATATTCCATGGTCCCATTTTTGGCCATTTGTCACCACCATAGGTAAACAGACCGAGCGTGATTGGGATGATAAAGGAGAAAAACAGGAAGATAACCGTACAGGAGACCACAATGGCGTAGGCCGAAGCCCCAGCGATGGTGATAAGCGATGTGCCCCACACAAAGAGCACCGCAAGCGTCGCGCCAGTCCAGATTGCATTGACTGGTGTGCGAAGCGTTGGACTTACCTTTGAAAGTGCGGAAGAGAAAGGTAGTCCGCCATCTCTCGAGAAAGCAAAGATCATGCGCGACACCGATGTCACCGTCGCCAGACCGCAGAGAAACTGCGAAATGAATATGGCGAGATAGAGTGCTTGCTTGACCTGTGGATTAACCTGGGTGTCCATGGCCCAGAAGAAGACATTCCAGCCCTGCAAGGCCGCATCATCCATATTGGGGATCATGAGGACGAAAGAGCAGAGCATGATGTAGCCGAAAACGGCAGCCCATACGACAGACATTACAATGCCACGGGGTACGCGATGCGCGGCACCGATGGTTTCTTCTGACGTGTGCGCTGAGGCGTCATAGCCGGTGATGGTGTAGATCGGCATCAGCAGACCCAGCAGGAAGACCCAGCCACCGGAAACCTGTGGCCAGACACCGCCGCCTGCATCACCCGAATAATTGGAGAAGGTGAAAAGACGCGAAATGTCCAAGCTGGGCGCTGAGTAGAGGCAAACCCCGGCCAGAACGAGTGCGGTTACAAAGATCAGATAGCCGGAAAAGTCGGTCAACAATGCTGTCAGCCGGATGCCCATGTGATTGATGATTGCTTGAATGCCTGTCAGCACGACGAGGAACAGAACTCTCACCGTGATTGTATCTTCCATGCCAAAATAGGCACCAAAGGCACCGAAAAAGAAATAGTAAGTGCCGACATTGATGGCCCCGAGAACAGTGACAAGGCCGAGCAAGTTGAACCAGGCGGTAACCCAGCCGGAGAAACGATTGCCAAGGATTGAGCCCCAGTGATAGAGGCCGCCTGCGGTTGGATATGCAGAAGAGATTTGCGCCATTGCCAAGGCGAAGACACCGGAAATGGCACAGCCAAGCGGCCACCCAATACCGATTGCGGCACCACCGGCGCCCGATGTTGCCTGAGCCAGCGAATTGATGCCGCCAGACAGGATGCAGATGATTGAAAATGAAATGGCGAAGTTGGAGAACCCGCCCATGCCGCGTTTCAACTCCTGAGCATATCCCATGGAGTGAAGCAGCTTAACGTCTTCCGTGATGTCGTTATGATTTGCGCTCATCGTCCCCTCATTTGATAAAGTCATTGAAGCTAAATCTGGAAAGGAATGCCCGTACCAGTAACGGACAGGAAGGGACGTACAGCCAAGGCGCGCCGGATTTACCGTTGCCCCATGCACAACTCCGTTCTCAATTTTTGGCTGAACAGGTTCATGAAATCAGCCCCCAAGGGCTCCTTACGTACTTCTCTGTTCGGGAAGCTTGCACGGTTTCAGGACTCATTTCATCAGGATTGTGAAATAAATCGGTCATGTTTGTGCTATTTTTTAAACTGGTTGAGGCGCCCGCCGCACCACCGGTCGATCGCCGCCCCGCCATTCGAGCGATTGATTGACGTGGCGGGCATGGCCCCACAGACTTCGCGCCTGATTCGACCTATTGGGGCAACAGGATGGCCGGGCTTGAGGGGGTTGGTGATTTCATGAATGAAGCAGTGTCGGAGCGCAGGACGGCTCATGTCATTGTTCTGGGGAACGAGAAGGGCGGGTCCGGCAAGACGACGACCGCCATGCATCTCATCTCCATGCTCCTGCATGAGGGGTTCAAGGTCGGCTCGATTGATCTCGACAGTCGCCAACGATCGCTCACCCGTTATATCGAAAACCGCAAAGGCTGGGCGGACGCCAACAATGTCAAGCTGCTGATGCCTGATCATCATGTGATTGCGCGCGCTCAAGGGGAAACCGTGAGCGAGGTCAGGGACGCGGAGAAGGCCGAATTCGATGGCGTGATGGCGCGCCTGAAAGTCGAAAATGATTTCGTCGTGATCGACTCGCCGGGCAGTGACACGCCGCTTTCGCGTATCGGCCATGCCATGGCGGATACGCTGGTGACGCCGATGAATGACAGCTTTGTCGATTTCGACCTGATCGGCCGGGTGGACCCGCAGACCTATCGCATCAAGGGGCCGAGCCTTTACAGCGAGATGGTGTGGGAGAGCCGTAAGCGCCGCCTGATGGCCGACGGGGGCGAGATCGACTGGGTGGTGATGCGCAACCGACTGTCGCATCTGGATGCCAAGAACAAGCGCCGCGTGGAATCCGTTCTTGAAGATCTTTCACAAAGGATTGGCTTCCGGCTGGCGCCGGGTTTTGGTGAGCGCGTGATTTTCCGCGAGATGTTTCCCTCCGGCCTGACGCTGCTTGATCTGCGATCAGAAGGTGTGGATACGAGCCTCTCCATGTCACATGTGGCGGCACGGGCCGAGGTGCGGGCGCTGATGGATACGCTCAACCTGCCCTTGGATGCGCAGGCTCAGCACAGCTCGCGCTGAAAACGCTTCAGGGTATCTTGGATGAAGCGGACACGCTGCGCGACCGGTGCCTGCGGGACGTCAATCATTTCATAGCCGAGTGACTCATAGGCGCGTTTCAGCGCGACATCCGTTTCGACGACTTCCTGCCAGCTCTGTTTTCGCTCTGAATCCGTTTCATAAATCTCGACCCATGGCGGGCAGATGAAACAGTGATTGTTGTAGCGATGGTTTGTGCAGGCTTCTGAGAGGGCATGGGGCACTGTTAGACCTATAAGGGTAAGATATCCCAGAATGTCGGGCAGGCCGCGGTCAAAGAAGATCTGTTCGTCTGACGCTTGCTGATCACGGTAGCCTGTCAGTTCCCGCGCCAGCATTTCTTCGGCATAGAGAGTCGGATCGACCCATGGCAAGGCGCGGCCGGCACACTGCATCTGTTCCTTGATGAGGGCCCGGGCGACTTCGCCGGATGTGCGGAAACCCTCGCGCGCCAGCGCTTCGATGAGGGTCGTCTTGCCGGTGCCCGGGCCACCGGTGATGAGGATGAAATTTTCTTTCTGGATGGACACGGATTTGTTCCTGTCAGACATGGAGCCACAGGGCGCAGGCCACCGCGAGCAGTGCCGCGATGGCATAACGACAGCGGCTTGATGCCACTGCAGAGACTTTGAGGATGGTGTGGAGGGCTTATGAGCGTAAGGCGCTGGGTGTCAGCCGCGGTCGTTCTTGCGATCCGTTGCGGCCTGCTTGGGCAGGGTCCAGTTTTCCGGCGGAATGGCGATGCAGGAAATCGCCTGACGGGCCAGACGACCACAGGCATTGCGAGCGGCGTCTTCACCGGTGAAGCCGCCGAAACGCGAGCGGTAAAGCATCTTGTTGTCGGCGGTCTTGACGGGAATGGTCACCGGTACAGCCTTGCCGAGCTCGGTGGGGGCGGCGCGCAGGGCATCACGAATACGGTCTACGGCATCGGCCTGATCGGCATAGGCACCGATCTGGATGACCCATGTTCCCTGCGGGATGAGGGGGTCGCCTGAGCGCCAGGCATCCTTGCCGGGGCCTGCGGTTGGCGCCGAGCTGCGCAGTGCGAGCGCGCCTTCCTGCATATTGCCTTCGCTGGCCTGTGCAGGTGTCACGATGAGGTTACCCAGCTCACGGCCGACGGAGCGAACGGGGCCTTCAGCTGTCTTGTAGGCCGCGAGTGCATAGGCCGTTGCGCGATCCATGGGCGCGGCTGCCGGCTTGGCAGGTGCGGCAGTTGCCAGAACGGTTGGCTGGGGCGCGGCATAGGTTTCTTCGTCGGGGTCACGTTCATCGCTGGCTGCCAGCAGGGCATCGAGACCATCGCGATCATAGACGGCGAGATCGGCGGGCTTGCTGACCGGGCGGGGGACATCGGCCAGTGAGGCAAATTGTGTTGTCGAGCGGGCGTTGCCATTCATCGCGACGGCACGCGGCATGGCGCGATCCAGAATCTGGACCATATGCTTGTCGCGGGAGCGCGAAGTCTTGCCGCCCATCACGACACCGATGACCCATTTGTTGTCGCGTTCGACAACGGCAGTCAGGTTGAAGCCCGAGGCATTGGTGTAGCCGGTCTTGAGGCCCGTGACGCCTTCGTAGCGGCCAAGAAGATGATTGTGGTTCTTCATCGAACGGCTGTTATAGACAAAGGTCTCGGTCGAGAAATAGCGGTAATATTGGGGAAAATCATCATGGATTCGCTTGGCCAGGGTGGCCATGTCGCGCGCCGTGGTTGTCTGCTGCTTGTTGGGCAGGCCGGAAGCGTTTTTGAAACGGGTGCGGCTCATGCCCAGTTCGCGCGCTTTGGATGTCATGCGCGAGGCAAAGGTGCTTTCCGAACCGCCGACATATTCGGCGACGGCTACGGCAATGTCGTTGGCCGATTTGGTGACCAGCGCCAGAATGGCGTCTTCCACCTTGATGGTCTGACCGGGCTTGAGACCCAGCTTTGACGGCGCCTGCGCGGCGGCATGGGCGGAAATGGGGATGCGGCTTGTGAGCTTGATCTTGCCTGACTCAAGGCGCTCGAACAGCAGGTAAAGGGTCATCACCTTGGTGAGCGAGGCGGGATAGACTTCCGAGTCGGCGTTATCTGAATAGAGGACTTTGCCGCTATAGGCGTCCATGACGAAGGCGGCCTGGCGGGGTTTGGCAAAGGCAGGTGCTGAAAGCAGAAGGGTTGTTGCAAGAAGGGCGAGGCCCATGGTCAGGCCAAGGGAGACACATCGTCCAGCTGCCCTGCTCACAAAGTTGGAGCCGCGACCTACGCTGAAGTGCGCTGAATTCGCCATTTTTCGAACGACCCCCGTAGAAATGAGACCTAACCCCTCAGGTCCCCGCACTCATAATCTCCCGAAAGTGTAGCGAAGAGAACACAGTTTGCGAAGCCCCCGAAGGTGCGAAAGAGGCCAAAAAACGTCGTTATTTCGGTTAGTTGGCCTTATTTTCCACAATACCGGGGAGTTATTACTAAAATGTTAATAAAATTAGGATTTTGTTAACCCACTTGAACCCTGGGCCAAATGGGAGTCCGTCGCCGGGCAAAAAGTCGGTCGATGATTCGGTGCGCGCCGCGTGCCGGTGTTGTGGCCGCGTCGCGAAGCGGCTTCCGGATGGTCGGGAACGCCCGGTCGGCGCTCCGGCATTGTCATAATCACATCAGTTTGGAGATTCCGGCTGAAACTTGCGGTGTTGGACGCATTGGGCCTTTGAATTCTTTCACGTTCCACTATGTAATAGTGGGTGCGGCATTGCCGACTGGAAACTCTGTTGCGAAAATTTTTCGCCTTTCAGGAAAGGGTTCCGGCTGAGATTTAATATGACGGTGTCTGGTCTGCGCTGCCTCAAGCGCTGCAGGACAAAGTGAAGAAACAGGACCGGCTATGGCGGACGATATCAGGCGTGGGGATGACGATGATGACGGTGTGAACACCGGCCTCATCACAAAAACCAGACCCAAGACCAAGAAGCCTTCGCTCTACAAGGTTCTCCTGCTGAATGATGATTACACTCCCATGGAGTTCGTCATTCATGTTTTGGAGCGGTTTTTCTACAAGGGTCGGGAAGATGCGACCCAAATTATGCTCCATGTGCATCAACATGGCGTCGGGGTCTGCGGCCTCTATACTTATGAGGTCGCCGAGACCAAGGTGACACTGGTGATGGACTTTGCAAGGCAGCACGAACATCCGCTGCAATGCACGATGGAGAGAGAGTAGCGTGTCTAGGCTGTAGGTCAGCAGAAGGGAAGGTCTCTAGTGCCAACGTTTTCAACGAGTCTCGAGGATGGCCTTCACCGCGCTTTAGCGCTCGCCAATGACAGAAGCCATGAATTCGCCACGCTGGAGCATCTGCTGCTCTCGCTGCTGGATGATCCCGATGCCGCCGCCGTGATGCGGGCGTGCAATGTGGATGCCGATATTCTTCGCCAGCAGCTTCTCAACTATATCGACAATGAACTGGCAAGCCTCGTCGTGAATGACGGTGAGGATTCCAAACCCACCGCCGGTTTCCAGCGCGTGATCCAGCGCGCGGTCATTCACGTGCAGTCATCCGGCCGCGAGGAAGTGACCGGCGCCAATGTGCTTGTCGCCATGTTTGCCGAGCGCGAGAGCCATGCCGCCTATTTCCTGCAGGAGCAGGAAATGACGCGCTATGATGCGGTCAATTACATCAGCCACGGCATTGCCAAGCGCCCCGACATGAGCGAAGTGCGCCCGGTGCGTGGCGAGGATGATGACGAGAAGCATGAGAAGCCGCGCAGCGGCGGCGGCAAGGAACCCTCGACCGAGGCGCTGGATGCCTATTGCGTGAATCTCAACGAGAAAGCGACAGCGGGCAAGATTGATCCGCTGATCGGGCGCGAGAAGGAAGTGGATCGCACGATCCAGATCCTGTGCCGCCGTTCCAAGAACAATCCGCTTTATGTGGGTGATCCCGGTGTCGGCAAGACGGCGATTGCCGAAGGTCTGGCGCGCCGCATCGTCAATGGCGAAGTGCCCGAGGTGCTTCTCAACGCGACGATCTTCTCGCTCGACATGGGCACGCTTCTGGCGGGCACACGCTATCGCGGCGATTTTGAGGAGCGCATCAAGGCGGTGATGAAGGAACTGGAAGCCTATCCAGGCGCCATCATGTTCATTGATGAAATCCACACGGTGATCGGCGCCGGGGCGACGAGCGGCGGGGCAATGGATGCCTCCAACCTGCTCAAGCCCGCCCTTGCCAGTGGCACGCTGCGCTGCATCGGCTCCACGACCTATAAGGAATATCGCCAGCATTTCGAAAAGGACCGGGCGCTGGTGCGTCGTTTCCAGAAGATCGATGTGGCCGAGCCTTCCATTCCCGATGCGATCAAAATCCTCAAGGGTCTCAAGCCCTATTTCGAGGAGTTCCACAAGGTTCGCTACACCAATGATGCGATCAAGGCGGCGGTGGACCTGTCGGCCAAATATATGCATGACCGCAAGCTGCCGGACAAAGCCATTGACGTAATCGACGAAGCGGGTGCTTCGCAGATGCTGTTGACATCGTCACGGCGCAAGAAGGTGATCGGCGTCAACGAGATCGAAGGCGTGATTGCGACCATGGCGCGCATTCCGCCCAAGTCGGTTTCCAAGAGTGACACCGAGAAGCTCAAGGACCTCAATGTCGAACTCAAGCGTGTTGTCTTCGGGCAGGATGCGGCGATTGATGCGCTGGCCGCCTCGATCAAGCTTGCCCGCGCGGGCTTGCGCGAAGCTGAAAAGCCGATTGGCAGCTATCTCTTCTCCGGCCCCACAGGCGTCGGCAAGACAGAAGTGGCGCGCCAGCTTGCCGACATTATGGGCGTGGAGATGCTGCGCTTCGACATGTCGGAATATATGGAACGGCATACCGTCTCGCGCCTTATCGGTGCACCGCCCGGCTATGTCGGCTTCGATCAGGGCGGCTTGCTGACTGACGGCGTGGATCAGCATCCCCATTGTGTGCTGCTGCTCGACGAAATCGAGAAAGCGCATCCCGATCTCTTCAACATCCTGTTGCAGGTGATGGATCACGGCAAGCTGACCGATCACAATGGCAAGAAGATCGACTTCCGCAATGTCGTGCTGATCATGACGACCAATGCCGGGGCGCAGGATATGTCCAAGCTGCCGATCGGCTTTGGCCGGACCAAGCGCGAGGGCGAGGATGAAGATGCGATCAAGAAGCTCTTCACACCGGAATTCCGTAACCGTCTGGATGCGGTCATACCGTTCGGTCATCTGCCGGCCGATGTGATTGCACAGGTTGTCGAGAAGTTCGTGTTGCAGCTTGAAGCCCAGCTGGCGGATCGCAATGTCACGATCACCCTTACGCCTGAGGCCAATGCCTGGATTGCCAAGCGTGGCTATGACGAGTTGATGGGTGCAAGACCTCTGGCGCGGGTCATTCAGGAAAACATCAAGAAGCCGCTGGCTGATGAGGTGCTCTTTGGCCGTCTGGTCAAGGGTGGCCATGTCTTGGTCCGCGTCGATGATGAAGACAATCTGGCCTTTGATGTGGAAGAGCCCGCGCCGCGTGCGCCCTCCGCATCGAAAAAGTCAGGGCCCAAGAAGGGCGGCGGCGACAATCCTGATCGCGGTGGCGGTGGGTCCGTGCCCAAAGTGCCGCTGCTCGTTGAATAGGCCCTGATCCGGGTTATAAGTGACGATGAAACTTGCGATGGCCATGAGGGGAAACCTTCATGGCCATTTCATCTGAGACGAAATCAAAACAAGAAACAGAACGGGAGCGAGACGATGATTGGATATGTGACACTGGGCAGCAAGGACCGTCAGAAGGCCGGTGCCTATTATGATGAGCTGCTGTCGCTGGTCGGCGCCAAGCGGGCCATGGAAGATGGTGACCGCCTGATCCTGTGGGCTGACGGCAAGGGCGCAATGCTGGGCGTGATCGCCCCGGCTGATGGCAATGCACCGACGGTCGGGAATGGTGTGATGGTCGCACTGGCCATGCCGAGCCGTGAAGCCGTGGATGCAATGCATGCCAAGGCGATGTCGCTGGGCAGCAAGGATGAAGGCGCACCGGGTGTTCGTGGCGGCAATTTCTATGGCGCCTATTTCCGTGATCTCGACGGCAACAAGCTCTGCTGCTTCAAAATCGGCTAGCTCTATTGGTACGCATAGCGCCCGCCGCTATTCATGACGTCATCCCGGGGTTCTTCCCCGGGATGACAATCAGTGCAGGTTCAGGCGAGCGCGGCCTTGATGCGTTCGGCATGCTCCTTGAGCATGTCGAAATCCGCCATCTCTCGTGCATGCAGTTTCATTTCCAGGCCCGAGCGGCGCGGGATGATATGGGTGTGGAAATGGAAAACCGTCTGGCCGGCGGCTGAGCCGTTGAGCTGGGCGATCATGATACCCGGCGCGTCAAAGGCTTTCTTGACGGCGGGGGCAAGTTTCTTGACGGTCATGGCCTGCGCCGCGACATAGTCGGGATCGAGGTCGAGCAGATCTTCGGCCGGAAATTTCGGGATGACCAGCGTGTGGCCGTCGGCCTGCGGCATGACATCCATGAAGGCGAGTGTCATGTCGTCTTCATAGACCTTGAAGCAGGGTGCTTCCTCTCGAATGATTTTGGCGAAGATGTTGTTGGGATCATAGGCCATAGGCTTAGAACTCTTCTTCCTGATGTTGCGCGGCGGTGTCGTGTCTGAAGGGAGAATATTCGCTCAGGAGCGCGATGTCATGGTCGACATGGGCGCGCTCGCGCTCCAGATATTGCTCGACGGCGGTGTGGAAACTCTCATTGGCAAGCCAGTGCGCGCTGTAGGTTTTGGCGGGGAGATAACCGCGCGCGAGCTTGTGTTCGCCCTGTGCGCCCGCCTCCACGCGGGCAAGGCCGCGCGAAATGGCAAATTCGATGGCCTGATAATAGCAGACCTCGAAATGCAGGAAGGGGTGATGTTCAATCGCGCCCCAGTTGCGGCCGTAAAGCGCATCGCCACCAATGAAATTGATCGCGCCCGCAATGTAGCGGCCTTGGCGGCGCGCCATCACAAGCAGCACCTGTTCGGGCATGCGTTCGCCAACGAGGCTGAAAAAGAGGCGTGTCAGATAGGGCGAACCCCATTTGCGATTGCCGGTGTCGAGATAAAAATTGAAGAAGGTGTCCCAGTGGTCTTCGGTGATGTCATTGCCTGTCAGGCACTCAATGGTGACGCCGTTTTCAACGGCACGTTCGCGCTCCCTGCGGATCATCTTGCGTTTGCGCGAGGCCAGACTTTTCAGAAAATCATCAAATGTCTCATAGCTGTCATTGTGCCAGTGGAACTGCTGGTCCGTCCGCTGGAGAAAACCCATCTCCGTCAGATGCCGGCTCTGCCGATCGGGCAGGAATGTCAGATGCAGGGATGAAACGCCAAGCCGCCTGGCGACCTCGACGGCGCCTGCTGCCAGCGCAGTCTCGCTGTCGGCGCGCTTCTCATCTGATGGTGTCAGAAGGCGCGGGCCTGTGGCGGGCGTGAAGGGCACAGAAACCTGCAGCTTGGGATAATATTGACCACCGGCGCGTTCCAGCGCATCGGCCCAGCCATAGTCGAAAACATATTCGCCACGGCTATGGCTCTTCAGATACATGGGCATGCAGCCGAGCAACTTCTCGTCACCATCTTCCAGCAGCAGGTGATAGGGCATCCAGCCGGTCTCGCGCGTCGCCGAGCCGCTTTCTTCGAGCGCATGGAGGAAGGCGTGGCTGAGAAAAGGATTGGACGGTTCGCCGGCCGGATTGGCGCAGGCATCCCAGGCTTCAGCGTCAATTTCGCTGAGGTCATGTATGACGCGCAGAATGGCTTGCTCTTTATCGTCCATCGATGGCTTTTGAATTCATCCTGTCATAAAACAAATGAGCTAGGCCGGGACGAGCCTTATTCAATCTCGAAAATGGCTTCGATTTCGACGCTCATGCCGAAGGGCAGGCTGGCGGCGCTGACAGCGGACCGCGCATGGCGACCGATCTCCCCGAAGACCTCAACCATGAGATCGGATGCGCCATTGATGACAGCGGGCTGCTGGTCAAATTCCGGCGTGGAATTGACGAGACCGAGCAGTTTGACGACGCGGGTGACGCGGTCCAGGTCACCTTCGCATGCGGCCTTGACCTGTGCGATGAGGTTGAGCCCTGTGAGGCGGGCGGCTGCGCGTCCGGCCTCAATATCCTGTTCGGCACCGAGCTTGCCGATATATTCAAGACCCTTTGGCCCTGCCGGGCCCTGGCCCGAAATGAAGACAAGATTGCCCGTGATGACATAGGGCACGTAATTGGCGACAGGCACGGCAGGCACAGGCAGCGTGAGGCCCAGCTCCTTGAGGCGTTGTTCGACCTGACCCATTTTTCACTCCTGTTTCTTCTCTTTTCTTTGCGGTGGTCTTTGGCAGTCTCTATACCTAGCCTGATTGCAAGACATGTTGAAGGGCCTGGAGACAGAGAATGCAGACTAGTTCAAAAGCACCGGTTGATGACGGGTTTTTCATGCCTGCCGAATGGGAACCTCATGCGCGATGCTGGATGCAGTGGCCAAGCCGCAGTGAAGTCTGGACTGATCGCATGGTGCAGGTCTATGCCGCCTATGCGGGCGTGGCGCGCGCCATCCGTCAGTTTGAGCCGGTCACGATTGTCTGCAATCCGGAAGACGAAGCGCAGGCACGCCTTGTTTGCGGGCGTGACATTGATCTGCTGCCGCTGAAAATTGATGACTCCTGGGCGCGTGACTCCGGTCCGATCTTTGTCACCAATGCCGCCCGGCAGGTGGCCGGTGTGCATTGGGGATTTAATGCCTGGGGCAATGCCTATCACGGCTATGCCAATGACCAGAAGGTGGGTGGCGAGATTTTGAAATCGCTCGGCATGCGCCGCTATGAAGGCCCGATGATTTTGGAAGGAGGCTCCATCAATGTGGATGGCTATGGCACCATGCTGACCACCGAGGAATGTCTGCTGAACCAGAACCGCAATCCGGAACTGACCCGTCAGCAGCTTGAAGAACGGCTGGCCCTTTATCTCGGTGTGCGGCGGATCATCTGGCTCGAACAGGGGCTGGAAGATGACGAGACAGATGGTCATGTCGACATGATTGCCTGCTTTGCGGGAACAGGCCGTGTGCTGCTGGCCATGCCGGATGACAAGCGTGATCCCAATTACATGCGCATGCAGGACAACCGGAAGCGGCTGGAAGCCGCACGCGATGCGCAAGGCGAGAAACTCGAGATCATCGAGATGCCCATGCCCGCGCATCAATTCCGTCGTCCTGACGGGCGCCGTCTCTGCACATCCTATCTGAATTTCTATATCGCCAATGGCGGCATTGTGATGCCGACCTATGATGATCCCAATGACGGGAAAGCCGCTGAAATGCTGGCGGAAATTTTTCCCGACAGGCTGGTGGTCCCGGTGCCGGCCATGGAAATTGCCAATGGCGGCGGATCCATCCACTGCATCACGCAGCAGCAACCGGCAGGCATTGTTATCGCCTGATAAGGCTCAGCCGTGGGTGGTGAGGCGCCAGTTGCGGCTGCCCTTTTTCTTGTTGAGATACATGGCGCGATCAGCCCGTTCGATCAGGGCCTGTTGATCTGTGTCCCCATCATAGGTGGCGATTCCCAGACTGGCGTGAATGGCGATCCTGCCATCAGGATGTTCAAGCGTCAGCTTGTTCACAGCTTTGGTCAGTTCCTTGGCGCGTTCGCGGGCCCGCATGTGATCGGCGCGCACGAACAGAATGGCAAATTCATCGCCACCGATG
This sequence comes from Hyphomicrobiales bacterium, assembly GCA_016124805.1. GTDB lineage: Bacteria > Pseudomonadota > Alphaproteobacteria > Parvibaculales > Parvibaculaceae > Parvibaculum. The sequence continues at coordinate 63,741 of WGND01000011.1, forward strand.
CGCGCCGCATAATCCGTTGCCCGGATACTCTTCTTGAGTAGGCGACCGACACTCCGCAGCACTTCGTCGCCTGTGCTATGGCCATGAAGATCATTGATGCTCTTGAAACCATCGAGATCGATATAGGCAAGAAGGCCGGTTTCCTCGTAGCGGTTGGCGCTGAGCAGATTGCGTTCCAGAATATGATTGAAGCCGCGCCGGTTGAGCAGGCCTGTCAGCTCATCGGTCTGGGAAAGGGATTCAAGCTGGGAGACGCGGGCGTTGAGCTCAAGGATTCGCTGTTCGGCTTCCTTGGCATAAGAAAGCGCCAGCGCCACGATGCGTGCATGTGCATCCTGATCATGCATCCGGCTGTCAGACAGGGATTCGCAGAACTGACGCGTCATCGGATCAGGACCGGCAAGTGCGGTATCGATCTTTCTCTGCCTGATGTCTGTCGTCTTCATCGCCCGGTTCATAATGTCCCCGCAACATCCCCATTGAGTGTCGAGGCGTGAAGCTGCAAGTGGCGTGCCGCCTTGGGCGAGGCGAAAAACATAGTAAAATCAGCGTTTACCTTGATGTCCCTCATGTTCCTGGCAGGTAAAATAGTGGCACATGGCCTGCCACCCGGCAGATTTTTCCTAGTTTGTGATGATGGGATCGGGCAGGGGCCGGCCTGCAAAAAAGGCTTCCAGATTATCGAGCGCACGCATGCCCATGGCCTCGCGCGTGGCATGGGTGGCGCTGCCGAGATGGGGTAGCAGAAAGGCATTGGGCAGGTCTTTATAGCCGGGGTGGATGTTGGGTTCGCCATTAAAGACATCAAGACCGGCTGCGGCAGGCTGCTCCTTTTTCAGGGCGGCGATGAGATCTTCATCCACCACGATGTCACCCCGCGCCGTATTCACGAGAACAGCATCAGTCGGCAGAAGGGCGAGCCGGGCGGCATTCACAAGGCCGCGCGTTTCAGCCGTTGAAGCGCAGTGAATGGAGAGAACATCGCTGACAGCAAAGAGCGCTTCGGGCGCGCTGTGATAGATGGCCCCTGCTTCCTGAGCGGGCGGAAGCTGTTTGCGATTGTGGTAGTGAATTTCCATGTCGAAGGCGCGGGCGCGGCGAGCCACGGCCTGACCGATGCGGCCAAGGCCGAGAATGCCGAGCCGCTTGCCGGTGACCTGAATGCCAAGCATGCCGGTCGGGGCCCAGTTTGACCAGGTACCCTCCCGAATGGCAGCTGTGCCGGTGGTCGCGCCACGCGCGGCGCCGAGCATGAGCAGGATGGCGATCTCGGCCGTGGCGTCCGTCAGCACATCGGGGGTGTTGGAGACCGGCAGCCCGCGCGCATTGGCAGCCGCCATATCAATGTGGTCATGGCCAACGGAAAAAGTGGCAATCATGCGAATGCTTGGCGGCAGGGCGGCGATGGTCGCGGCATCCAGCCGGTCGGTCACTGTGACGAGGAGGGCATCCTTGCCTTCCGCCCTGGCCAGCAATGTTCGCTGGTCCCACAACCCGTTTGTCTCATTGCGTTCAACGTCAAAGAGCTGGGTGGCACGGGCTTCAACCGGGGCGGGCAGCTGGCGTGTTATGAGCAATTTCGGGCGTGAGGCGGTGGCGGTCATGGGCCTGTATTTCTTACCTGTTGGTTAGGTGATTGGTTTACCTGATGGTGTAATGTGAGGAAAGTCAGGACTGTGAATGACAAGCTGTTGGTGCAATTGATGGATTTTTCGACAGGAACCGGCCTGCGGTCGGTGGTTTTGAGTGTCCTTGTCTGGGGCCTGTTCTGCAGCCCGGTTCTGGCCGGGGCGGTGGACCAGACCCGCATGCATCGCGCCGTTTATGACCTGTCTGTCGGGCGACAGGATATTGAGGGCGATCAGGCTGATCTGTCGGGCCGCATGGTGGTGGACTGGCGGGGCGGACCGTCCTGTGGCGGCTATACGATGGACCAGCGCTTTGTCACGCTGCTTGCCGACGAGACGGGCAGCGTTTCGAGCGACCTGCGCCTCTCGACATGGGAAGCGGCGGACTTTCATGAATTTCACTATGAGCGGATCGATTATACCAATGGTGCAGTGAGCGACAGTGCCGGTGGTGTGGCCATCCGCGATGCCAAGACCGGCGTGATTACAGTTGATCAGGAGGGCGCTGACCCTGTGACCCTGCCCAAGGGGACGCTCTTTCCTTCGCAGTATAATTTTGCGCTTATGGATGCGATCAATGCGGGCAAGAAATCTTTTACCGGTGCGCTTTTTGACGGTACGGAACTCCATGCCAGTGAGGTCACAGCTTTCTTCGGACGACCGGAAAAAACGGAAGACGCCGTCGGCGTGAAAATTACCGGCGACGGCAAGGAGCCGCTGAAATCGGTTGCCGCATGGCCAATCTTTATGAGCTATTTCGATCCCGACAATAATGAAGGCACGCCGAGCTTTGAGATGCGTTTCAGCCTGTTTCCCAATGGCGTGTCGAGCGACATTGTCTTCATCTATTCCGATATGGATATGCGGGGCCGGCTAGTGGACGTAAATTATTACAAGCCGGGTGCCTGCTGATCAGTTTCTGTCGCGCGGGCGCATTGTGCGGCCCTTGATGATGGAGCCGTCGCCAAAACGGGCGCGCAATTTGTCCATGGCCCTTTCAGCCGTCGCGCGGCGATTGGCCGTCTGGTCGAGCATGTCGAGCGGGTCGGCCATCTCCGCATCGACGATCTGGGAAATGCCGACACCGATCAGGCGGAAGGACGTGCCATCGGCCTCGCGGGCCAGCAGCGGTGAAGCAATCCGGTAGATCACTTCCGCAAGCTGCGTGGCGTCATGCAGGGTCTGGCTGCGGGTGCGGGATTTGAAGTCGGCCGTTTTCAGTTTGAGCACGATGGTCTGTCCGGCAAGGCCTTGTGCCTTGGCGCGGCTGGCGACCTTCTCGCACAATGTCCAGAGACGGCTGTCCAGTTCCTGCAAGTCTGAAATATCCCGGGAGAAGGTCGTTTCCGCCGAGACGCTTTTCGTCTCGTGGCTCGACACCACGTCGCGCGCGTCCATGCCGCGCGACAGGCGATAGAGACGGCGGCCCATGCTGCCATAGCTCGCCATGAGATCGTTTTCTTCCATCTTCTGAAGCTGGGCGATGCGGGTGATGCCGTTGCGCGCGAGCTTGGCCTCCAGTGCAGCGCCCACGCCCCATATTTTCGAGACCGGTTGCCGGGCCAGAAAATCCAGCGCTTCAGCCTTGCCGATGACGGAGAAACCACGCGGCTTGTCGAGATCGGAAGCGATTTTGGCGAGGAATTTGTTGTAGCTCAGCCCGACCGACACGGTGATGCCGATTTCGGTTTCGATGCGCTTTGCCAGTCGCGCCATGCTGACCGCCGGGGAAGCGTGATGCAGTTTTTCGGTGCCTGAGAGGTCTAGAAAGGCCTCGTCGATGGAGACGGGCTCAACAAGGGGTGTGAGTTCGCGCATGAGCTGGCGCACTTCACCACCGACCTTCACATATTTCGCCATGTCGGGACGCACGACCACCGCCTCCGGGCAGGCCTTGAGCGCCTTGAACATGGGCATGGCGGAGCGCACGCCATGAATGCGCGCGATGTAGCAGGCGGTGCTGACAACGCCGCGCGTGCCGCCACCAATGATGACGGGCTTGTCGCGCAAATCGGGATTGTCGCGCTTCTCGACAGCGGCATAAAAGGCGTCGCAATCCATATGCGCGACACTGAGATTATGCAGTTCCGGATGGAAGGCGAGGCGCGGTCGCCGGCAGACCGGGCAGCGGGTCTGGCTCTGCGCAACCGGCGCAAAGCAGTCCCGGCAAAATCCTGATGACGCTTCATCACTCATCTGATGCGCCTTTGCTCATGATGGCGTCTAGAAGCCTTCCTCGCTCAGTTTACCCTCAATGAAGTCACGTGCATCGGCCCATTTGCTGGTGTGGAAGTGACTGTGATCGGACGGCGGAATGAGTTTGGCGAGCCGTTCATCGGCAATGAAATGCAGGCGATGGGTCGGTTCATGCGCCTTGGCGACCGACGCAATATTGTGGGGAATGTCGTCGAGGAAAAAGACCGGCGCATTGACGCTGGCGGCCAGATGACGCACGGCACCCCCCTTGAGCCCCTTATTGGCGATGACGGGGTAGTCCATGCCCTGGGCAGCGAGGCTCTTGGCCCGCGCACCGCGCTGACTGATCGGGATGTTGGACAGCACCACGATCTGCGCCCGTTTGGAAAGTGCTTCCAGTGCAGCGGCAGCCCCCTCAACGGCAATCAGCGCATGGGTGTGGTCGGCGAAAAAGTCCTCCATGAGCTGTGGCATGTCGGCGGGCTTCAACGGTTCATCCGTCAGCTTGTCGCGGATGTTGCCCGTCAGCATGAAGCTTTGCAGATTGAGCCAGAGACCGCGCGTTTCAAGCCATGTCTCCAGACCGGCGATGAATTTGACGAGTACTTCATCGGCATCCGACACAATCAGAGGACGGCCCGGGATGAGATTTAATTCCTCAAGCTGGGGCAGAACCAGCTCATCAATGAAATGCGGGTCCTGACTCTGCATGGCGGTGGCAGGGTTGGGACCAGACGGGGTTTTCTCACTCATATGTCGGTTCTCGATTCTTGTTTGTGTCGTTAATTGATTGCGCAGGACGCTGGTCTCTCAGGTCCATTCGACCACTTCGCCGCCCGGCAGCGTGCGTCGCGCCTGGGCTGGCAATTGCGGGTCCATGCCGGTTGATTCGCAGAAGCGGAGAACCCGCTCGTCTTCCATCAGGATAAAATCCAGCACGGAGACCAGAAAGGCGGGCTCGGTTGCCCTTTCGCGCAATTCATCCCCGGCCAGGCCGGAAAGATCAAGGAATGCGCCAAGCAGGTCCTCGTCGCCGGCCAGAAAACCCAGCGCCTGAATGGCGATCAATTCGGCGCTATCCCTGTTCATTTACCCGTCTCCGCCTTGTCCGGCGCTGAAATTGGAAGGAGACATTAATCATAGTCTGTATTTGAAGTGAAATGGCACTGAGATAGGGCGCTGTTAAAGACTTAGTTAAGGATATTGGGGTCATATGGTGTTCATGCAGCCGAGAATCGGCCACCCGGTTCGGACGGGATTGATCCGACGGGGGTTTGACCCGGTCAAAGTGGAGTTCTGGAGCAATGGACGCAATGTCTAAGAAAGTCCTGATCGTCGAGGACAATGAGCTGAACATGAAGCTCTTTCATGACCTTCTTGATGCCCATGGGTATCAGACGCTTCAGACTCGTGATGGTATCGAAGCGCTGGAAATTGCGCGCACGAACCGCCCCGATCTCATTCTCATGGATATCCAGCTTCCCGAGGTTTCCGGTCTGGAAGTCACGAAGTGGATCAAAGAGGATGACAGCCTGCGTTCCATTCCCGTGGTGGCCGTGACGGCCTTTGCGATGAAGGGTGACGAGGAAAAAATTCGTGAAGGTGGTTGCGAGGCCTATATCTCCAAACCGATTTCCGTGACGCAGTTTCTGGAGACGGTCCAGCGTTTTCTCGGCTAGGAGTGAACCTTGACGGCTCGCGTACTCATAGTTGACGATGTCCCAGCCAATCTGAAATTGTTGGATGCCAAGCTGACGGCTGAATATTTTGGCGTCTTGATGGCGTCCAATGGGCCAGAAGCGCTGGAGATTGCCGCCAAACAACAGCCAGACATTATTCTGCTCGACGTGATGATGCCAGGGATGGACGGATTTGAAGTCTGTCGTCGTCTCAAGGCCTCTCCCGTGACGGAGCATATTCCCGTCGTCATGGTGACAGCCCTCGATCAGACAGCTGATCGCGTGCAGGGCCTTGAAGCGGGCGCTGATGATTTTCTGACCAAACCCCTTAATGACATGGCGCTTTTTGCCCGTGTCCGTTCGCTTGTCCGACTGAAAATGGTGACGGATGAATTGCGGATGCGTGAAGCCACAGGGCAGCGGATTGGCGCGCTTGGCTTGCAGAACGAGAAGGCGCTGCTCTCCGAGCCGGGTCATATTCTGGTGATTGATGACAGGCCGGCCTCTCTCAAGCGCGTCTGCGAGACCTTGAGCCTTGAGCACAAGGTCACCGTCGCCGAGACTCCCGAAGAGCTGATCAATCTTGCCAGCAAGGGCGATTTTGATCTCCATATCGTCAGCCTGTCGATGCAGCAGGCCGACGGGTTGCGGCTTTGCTCGCAGATCCGGTCTCTGGAAGCGACCAGGCAGACGCCCATTCTGGCGATCGTGGAGGAGGGCGATATGGCCCGTCTCGTACGCGCCATGGATATGGGGGTGAATGACTATCTGGTGCGTCCGGTGGAGCGCAACGAGCTGGTTGCCCGTTGCCGCACGCAGCTGCGGCGCAAACGCTATCAGGATTATCTGCGTGACAAGTTCCAGCAGGGTCTGGAGCAGGCCGTGACGGATGGTCTGACAGGCCTCTATAATCGCCGCTACATGGAAAGCCATCTGGGCTCCATGATGGAAGAATCACAGCTTGCCGCCAAACAGGTCTCGCTGCTGATTTTCGATATCGACTTCTTCAAATCGGTGAACGACACCCATGGCCATGCGGCCGGTGATGCCGTGATCAAGGAATTTGCCCAGCGCATCTCTCAGAATGTGCGCGGCGTCGATCTTGCCTGCCGTCTGGGTGGCGAGGAATTCGTCGTGATCATGCCCGACACGGATATTACCTATGCGATGTCGGTGGCCGAGCGTCTCCGGGACCGCATTGCCAAGACCCCTTTCGTTGTGGAGGGAGGCGTCAGCCTGCCGATCACGGTCAGCATCGGTATCGGTGTCAGCGAGGGCTATGGCGACACCGGCTCCAAGCTGCTGCAGCGCGCCGACCATGCGCTCTATCGCGCCAAGCGTGATGGCCGCAACCGGGTTGTGGCGGAAGCCGCCTGAGTTCAATTCTCAAATGATTTTGAAGGCTTAACGTCCGGCATGCCGAATTGACGGCGCGTCATTAACCTTAATTTTTCATTATATTACATGATGTTGAAGGGTAAAGCTGCGCTTTTGCTTCATACCCTTGATGTCTCATGTTAGGATTATCGTTAATGATTGGACTTGCTGCTGGCGGCCTTTCAGCCGTTGCTTCCGACCCCATCGGGGCGCTTTCAAGCCGGGGAGCAGGCAGCCAACCTTGTCCTCGTTGTGCCTGGGTTGCCGCATCTCCCGGGCCTGCGAGGCAGGCCGGTCGGGCGTGGGCAAGGAGTGGCCTCCTCTAGAAACCCGCATCAAAACCCGATCGGCCACCTTATTCAGTCGCTTCACGAAAAAGCAGACCCGAGGGTCTGCTTTTTGTTATTTGATCTTGGTTTCCTTGAACTCGACATGCTTGCGCACGACGGGATCATATTTCTTCGTCACATATTTCTCCGTCATCGTACGGGAATTTTTCTTGGTGACGTAGAAGTAGCCCGTGCCAGCTGTGCTTTCGAGCTTGATCTTGATCGATGTTGGCTTCGCCATGGTGCGAAATCCCTGTATTTGCGCGGACTTTAGCCAAGTCTGCGGATGATGTTCGCGCAATCTTCGGATGTGCGGATTGGGCGGGAGAGTACTCAGGCCACCGGCGAAGTCAACCCCGAAGCCATGAAAAGGGCTAGAGCGCGCCGGATCGTGGCGGATGGCGCCAGCGCCACAAGGCAAACAGGGCATAGGCGACGGTGACACCGCCCAAAAAGGTCGGGAGACCATGGGGCCCATAGATCTGCATGGCGCCACCGCCCATGGCGGGGCCAATCAACGCCCCGAAGCTGTACATCATCACGAAGGCGGCATTGGCGGCCCCGAGATCGATTCCCTTGAAGCGCTCGCCAAGCAGGGTCAGGCCGAGCGTATAGAGGCCCGTGACGGTGCCGCCGATAAGGAAGATGGCGGGTAGGAACAGGCTGCCGCCGGCAAAGAGCGGCATCATGAGGATGAGGCTGCCCCCAAAGCCTGCACAAAGGCCCAAGAGCAGGCGCCTGTCGATCCGGTCAGCAGCATAGCCGATCGGCATCTGGCAGAGGACATTGCCGAGTGCAAACATTGAAAGTGTTGCGGTCGCGCCAGCCTCGCTCATGCCGACGCGGAGGCTGTAGAGCGGCAAGAGGTTCATGGAGCCGGCTTCCAGCATGCCAAAGGCAAGCGCGGCAATGGTGGCTGTGGGGGCCACAAAGAGGAAGCTTGAGAAGCCCTTACCGGAGCCGTGATCACCTTCTTCGACGAAATGCCCGGCGGCGAGGACAGGCACGCAGGCGGTTATCAGCAGGCCGGCAATGATGGCATAGGGCAGCAGCCCTTCGGAGCCTGCCACCATGAGCACGAAGGGGCCTGTGGCAAAGCCGATGGAGAGGACGGTCGCATAGATCGCCATCAGACGGCCGCGCAGGTGGTCGGGGGCGAGCTGATTGATCCAGGTTTCGCTGACCACGAATATGACCGTCAGCGTGGCGCCGTTGAGCAGGCGGATGGGAAACCAGATCCAGATATTGGGCAGCAGGTAATAGGCAATCATGCAGGCGGCTGATGTGACGATGCTCACGAGCAGCAGGTTGCGCGTGCCAAATCGCCTGAGCAGCCAGGGGATGAGCGGCGTTGTCAGAATGCCGGCAAGGGCGGGCATGGCGGAATTGAAGCCAATGAGCCCGCTGCGCACGCCCATGCGGTCCATGGAAAGCGCCAACAGCGGCATGACGGCGGCAAGGCCGATGCCGACAACCGTGAGGCAGGCAATGGCCGCGATGATGCCCAGCCTGCGGTCGCGCGGGGAAAGCATTGTGGGGGGCAGTATCTGGTCAGTCATCTTGCATCACGTCGAAGGGCTCAGGGCCTGATAAAGGGGCGGCCGTTTCTGTAGCTGAAGAGCGGTATATGGGCGCGCGGCCTGTCAAACCGACCGGCGGCTGCTTCACCTAGCACAAATTCAGTCACATCAATGACCGGTAATTTAAGGGCTTCACGAAGCGTGTACCAACCAAGTTCCTCCAGCTCGCCGCTGCCGCGCAATTCGCCATGGCTTTCACCGGCATCGGCCACGAAAAAACGGGCATGGAAGCGAATGGGGCTGCCCACCGGTGTGATGGCGCGGGCGGCCATGTGAACGGCGTCCAGACGCGGCGCGAGGCCTGCCTTGCGGAAATGGGTCCATGTTTCGCTTCTGACATCGCCGACATCGCCCGGCCCTGCCAGCCAGATGCCAGTTTCCTCATAGGTCTCACGGATGGCGGCTGTGGCCAGCGCTTCAGCCTTTGTGCGTGTTGCCGCGCTTTGTTGCATATGGGCATGCACATCCGGCCTGAAGGAAGTTGCCGGCTGTGCCTTGAAGTCATCCGGATCAAGCTTGCCACCGGGAAAGACAAAGGCATCGGGCACGAAGGCCATGCGCGCGTGACGCCGCCCCATGAGGACGCGCGGTTCGGACCCGCCGCGATCAATCAGGACCAGACTGGCGGCATCTCTTATCCTCACCGGCGGTTGCGGTTTTTCAGGCAAGACCATGCATCAGGCCTTGATCAGATCGCGGATCGCATTGCCGGCGCGGAAATGAATGAAGGGTACGTCACGTTGTTCCTGCGCGGCCTTTTTGAGCGCCATGCGCTGCTCAATTTCATCAAGCACGATGCGGGTGATGTTGGGCAGATCAAGATCGCGGGCATCGGTGATCGTCACCCAATGCAGGCCCTGCAATTCGCCCGAGCCGGTCGTCTTCACCGGGTCGCCATGAATATGCTCGGCATCGGCGATGAAGAAGCGCGTGTCGAAGCGGCGGGTGCGATAGGGCGGGGTGATGGCGCGGGCGACAAAATCGAGCGCCGTCAGATCGGGGGCAACGCCCTGTGAAAAATATTCGGCCCATTCACTGTTTCGTGTGCGCATGCGGGTCTCGACCGGGCGACCGATGATGAGACCGGTTTCCTCGAATGTTTCACGCACGGCGGCCATGGCCATGGCACGGGCGCGGGCAAGGCTTGGCTTGCCGCGCATCCGGTGCAGCAGGCGCTGTGCGACCGGCTCGCGCAATTCCTGGGCGGCGCGGACACGGCTGTCTGCCGGATCAACGCGGCCACCGGGGAAAACAAATTTGTTGGGCATGAATTTATGGTCGGCATGGCGCTGACCCATGAGCACGCGCGGGGCGCTGCCATCATAGCGCACAAGGATCAGTGTCGCGGCATCACGCGGGCGCACGGCCTTGCCAGCGGATGCTTCGCGATATTCCTGTTCGCGGGATTTTTTCGGATCAAATAGCGGAGAAGATGGGGCGGCCATGATGCATCCTTCGAATGGGGCAATTTCTTTTGCCGGGAGGATGCAACGTCAGCCGCGCAAGGTCCAGCTTCGGATTAAAGCTGACTTTCCGCTTTGTCCCCAAAGCCTGCCATGCGCAGGGCCCATTGCCAGCCGATAACAGCGCCTTTGATGCGCGGCAACAAATAGACTGTCAGACCCAACGTCAGGGCGGGCCAGGCGACCATATGGACCCAGATGGGCGGCAGATATTCAAGTTCCACAAAAAGCATCAGCGGCACCACAATGTGGCCCACGATCAAAATGGTGAAATAAGGCGGCGCATCATCCGCCTCGTGGCATGTGAGGTCGGTATGGCAATGGGTGCATTCCGGCGTTGCCTTCAGGAAGCGCGCAAAGAGCCGCCCCTTGCCGCAGGCGGGACATTTCATCTTGAAGCCGCGCCACATGGACTGTCCTGTCGGGCGGTCGCTGGCTGCTGCCTTGAAGGTCCGGGGATCTGAGGTCAATGCTGTCATGCTCATGTTGGTCGCCAATACGGGTAATTTGATGCCATTTCCTGCCTTGCAGATTTGACGCATTCCAACAAAGAAAGAATGTGGCGCGTTGACGCGTGACAAATGCGCTCGTCAGGCGTCCCGTTTTGGCTTGGCGTTGGATTTTCGTGCGGGCTTCTTGGCGCGGGCCGGTTTCTTGGCCTTGGGGGTTTTTGAACGGGCTTTGCGTTCTTCTTTCGGCGTGTCTGCCTTGTCGCCATTGGCGCGCAGGGCTCTGGGTTTCATTGGTGCGCGGCGGGGCGCGCCGCGGCCAAAGTTCTGGCGGGGACGCGGGCCGGTAAAGGGCTTGCCCTCATGGCCGCCTTCCAGCATTTCAAAGCGCAGGCCGCCAGTGACAGGCACGGCTTCTTCCAGCCGAACGCTGACGGTATCGCCCAGCCTGTAGGTATGGCCCGTGCGCTCGCCAATGATGGAGTGGCTGGCTTCATCGTGGTGGAAAAACTCATTGCCAAGATTGGCGATGGGGACAAGGCCGTCGGCGCCGGTATCTGCGAGTTTGACGAAGAGGCCGAAACGCGTCACGCCGGCAATACGGCCGGTGAAGGTCGCGCCGATATGGCTTTCAAGATAGCGCGCAATGAAGCGGTCGGTTGATTCACGTTCAGCCAGCATGGAGCGGCGCTCGGTCAGCGAAATATGTTCGGCGATGTCACTGAGCTCGGCCACTTCGCTCTCGCTTTGCCCGTCCTCACCAAAGCCCAGACCTGCAATCAGGGCGCGATGCACGACAAGATCGGCATAGCGGCGGATCGGCGAGGTGAAGTGCGCATAGCGCCGCAGATTGAGCCCGAAATGGCCGATATTGTCGGCCGAATAAATGGCCTGGGATTGCGAACGCAAGACGACATCGCTCACCATCTGGCTGTATTCAGTGCCCTGCACCTCATCAAGCACGCGATTGAAGCTTGAAGGCCGGATGTTCTTGTCCTTGCCAAAGCTCATATTCAGCGTGGCGAGGAAATCTGTCAGCGCGACGAGTTTTTCAGCCGAGGGCGTGTCGTGCACGCGATAGATGGTCGGCTTATGCTTTTCCTCTGACGCTTCGGCGGCGCAGACATTTGCCTGAATCATGAACTCCTCAATGAGGCGCATGGATTCAAATTTCTCGGCGATGCGGACGCCTTTGAGGTTGCCGTCCTTGTCGAGGTCAATCTTGTATTCGGGCAAATCCAGATTGAGCGGACCGCGCGCATCCCTCGCTTTGGCAATAATCTGATAGGCATTCCAGAGCGGCTTCAGCACCGTTTCGAGGAGGGGTCCTGATTTCTCATCCGGGTTGCCGTCGATTGCCTGCTGCATCTGCCTGTAGCTGAGCTTGGCGGCGGATTTCATGATGGCGCGCATGAATTTGTGGCTGCGCTTCTGGCCCTGTGCGTCAAAGACCATGCGCACGGCAAGGCAGGGGCGTTCTTCAAGTTCACGCAGCGAGCAGAGATCATTGGAAATGCGCTCGGGCAACATCGGCACGACGCGATCAGGAAAATAGGTCGAGTTGCCGCGCTTGCGGGCCTCGCGGTCCATGGCGGAGCCCCGGCGCACATAGGCGGCGACATCGGCAATGGCAACGATGACGACAACGCCGCCTTCATTCTTGGGATCATCATCGGAGGCGGCCCAGACGGCGTCGTCATGGTCGCGGGCATCCACCGGGTCGATGGTGACAAGCGGTATGTCGCGCAGATCAACGCGGCCCTTGGCACTGGCGGCAGGGGCGGCCTCGGCCTCGCGCAGGGTTTCTTCGGGAAAGGCATCAGGAATACTATGGGCATGAATGGCAATCAGGCTGATGGAGCGGGGATCATTGCTGTCGCCGAAAATTTCACGGATGCGCGCGCGCGGGCGGCCATGGCCCTTGCCGGGAATGGTTTCGGCAAGAACAAGATTGCCGTCTTCGGCGTCATTCACATCATGCGCGCCGATTTCAAATTCATTGCGGACGCGCTTGTCGACCGGGATCAGGCGACCGCCCAGCGCATTGGCACGGAAGAGGCCGAGGATGCGTTCAGCGCCCTTGCCGACGAGCCGGATGACACGCGCTTCGTAAGCATAGAGCTGCGTGTCATCGGTGTTGGGCGTCATCTTGGCAAGCACGCGATCACCGACACCGGCAGGCGCTTCGGCATCGCGCTCGCGGCGGCCCGGTTTTTTCGGGTCGGGGGCGATGACAATTTGTGGCGGCGGGGTGTCGCCATCCCATTCCACGGGACGTGCGACGAGATCGCCATCAATATCGCGATGGGTGATCTCGATAATGCTGATGGGTTTGAGCACGCCGACCTTCTTGATACCGGCATCTTCGCGCTTGGCGATGAGGCCTTCCTCGGCGAGTTGCTTGAGCATCTGCTTGAGGGGAATACGGTCATCGCCGCGAATGCCGAAGGCTCGACCGATTTCACGTTTGCCGATCTTGCCGTCGCTTTCAGCGATGAAGGCGAGCAGTTCCTCTCGCGAGGGCAGGTTGCCGTCTGGCCTGGCCTGTTTCCTGCGGGGTTTGCCGGATCCGATGGGCGGCTTTGCTTTTGCCACGATCAGTCCGCCGCGCTAGCTGTTTTGTTTTTCGCCTTGGTCGCAGGTTTCTTCGAGGCAGGTTTCTTCGCGGCAGGTTTCTTGGCAGCTGGCTTCTGGGTTGCGGCTTTCTTTTTGGGTGCTGCCTCGGCGTCAACAGCGGCGGCGGGTTTTTTTGCCGCTGCCTTTTTGGGAGCTGCTTTCTTCGCTGCCGGCTTTTTGGCGGCAGGCTTTTTCGCAGCCGGTTTTTTGGCTGGTTTTTTCTTGCCGCTCTTGGCGTCTTTCTCTGCGACCAGGGCCAAGGCTTCCTGCAGCGTCACCGACATGGGATCGGTCGCTTTGGGTATCGTCGCATTGGTCGTGCCATGCTTGACGTAAGGCCCATATTTGCCTTCGCGGAGCTGGACGGGCTTGCCGCTATCTGGATGCTCGCCGAGTTCTTTCAGAATTTTTCCGGCACGTTCCTCGGCGCGGGCAATCTTCTCGGCCAGCACATCAACAGCGCGGTTGATGCCAATGTCGAACAGCTCTTCCGGGTCCTTCAGATTGGCATAGGTGCCATCATGCAAAATGAAGGGACCAAAGCGACCGAGGCCTGCCGTGATCTTCTTGCCGGTCTCGGGATGCAGGCCGACTTCACGCGGCAGCGTGAGAAGGCGCAGCGCGGCATCAAGGTCAACATCCGACGCCGCCATTTTGGCGGGCAGGCCGCTGCGCTTGGGCTTGTCGCCTTCTTCCAGCGGTGCCCGTTCGACATAAGGACCAAAGCGGCCGGACTTGAGCGAAATCTCGGCCTTGGTTTCCGGGTCAATGCCGAGCACGCGGTCGCCGGTTGCTTCCTCGCCATCGGCAGGGATGGTGAGCTGACGGGTAAAGCGGCATTCGGGATAATTCGAGCAGCCGACAAAGGCGCCGAACTTGCCGACTTTCAGCGAAAGCTGGCCGGTGCCGCAGGTGGGGCAGATGCGCGGATCGCTGCCATCTTCCTTGGCCGGGAAAACATGCGGCCCCAGCACTTCATTGAGGCGGTCGAGAACTTCGGTGATCCGCAGTTCCTTGGCCTGTTCGGTGGCAACGCTGAACTGCTGCCAGAATTCGCGCAGCACATCCTTCCAGTCGAGTTCGCCCGCCGACACCCTGTCGAGCTTTTCTTCGAGCTGGGCCGTGAAGTCATATTCCACATAGCGCGTGAAGAAATTTTCAAGGAAGGCTGTGACGAGGCGTCCCTTGTCTTCCGGCTTCAGACGCTTCTGATCCATGATGACATAGTTGCGGTCACGCAATGTCTGCAGCGTAGAGGCATAGGTCGACGGGCGGCCAATGCCGAGTTCTTCCATGCGCTTGACGAGCGTGGCTTCGGAAAAGCGCGGTGGCGGCTCGGTGAAATGCTGGTCGGGCCGGACCTTGTCGAGGCCGAGCTTGTCGCCTTTTTCCATCTTGGGCAGGCGGCCATCATCGGCGTCATCATCCGGCTCATCGCGGCCCTCCTGATAGAGGCGGAGGAAACCGTCAAAGAGAATAACGGAGCCGGTGGCGCGCAGACCGATGCGCTCCTCATCGGCTTCAATCTCGATCGTTGTGCGTTCAAGGCGCACGGATTCCATCTGGCTGGCGACCGTCCGGTTCCAGACCAGTTCATAGAGTTTGCGCTGGTCCTCATCGAGCATCCTGGCAGCATGCTTGGGCAGGCGCGAAAGGTCGGTCGGTCGGATGGCCTCATGCGCTTCCTGCGCGTTCTTGGCCTTGGTCTTATATATGCGCGGGGTGTCGGGCAGATAGGTTTCGCCGAATTCATTATTGATGACGGTGCGGGCCTGGGCGAGGGCTTCGTCGGCAATCTGCACGCCATCGGTTCGCATATAGGTGATGAGACCGGTGGTTTCGCCGTCAATCTCCACGCCTTCATAAAGGCGCTGCGCGATCTGCATGGTGCGGCTGGCCGAAAAGCCGAGCTTGCGCGAAGCTTCCTGCTGCAGCGTCGAGGTGGTGAAGGGCGGATTGGGATTGCGGCGTGCCGGTTTGGCTTCCACGCTGGTGACGCGATAATGCGACCGCGCCATGCGCGCCACGATCTCGTCGGCGGTTTCCTTGTTCGGGATGTCGAACTTGTCGAGCTTCTTGCCGTCGAGTGTCACGATGCGTGAGACAAAGGCTGTGCCTGCCGTCGTCTTCAGATCGGCTTCAATGGTCCAGTATTCCTGCGAACGGAAGGCTTCGATTTCCAGTTCCCGATCACAGATCAGGCGGAGCGCGACAGATTGCACGCGGCCTGCCGAACGGGCGCCGGGCAGCTTGCGCCACAGCACCGGCGACAGCGTGAAGCCGACGAGGTAATCGAGGGCGCGGCGCGCCAGATAGGCGTCGATCAGTTCCTTGTCGAGCGCGCGGGGCTTCTCCATCGCCTCCAGCACCGATTTCTTGGTGATGGCGTTGAAGACAACGCGCTGCACATCGACACCGTCGAGCACCTTCTTCTTTTTCAGAACTTCCAGCACATGCCAGGAAATGGCTTCCCCTTCGCGATCAGGGTCGGTTGCAAGAATGAGCTTGTCGGAGCCTTTGACGGCGGTCGCAATTTCGTTGAGGCGCTTCTGGGATTTGGCGTCCACATCCCAGGCCATGGAGAAATCATGGTCCGGCTGGACCGAGCCATCCTTGGAGGGCAGGTCGCGCACATGGCCATAGGAGGCCAGGACCTTGAAGCCCTTGCCCAGATATTTGTTGATTGTCTTGGCCTTGGCCGGGGACTCGACGATTACGACGTCCATGAGGGCTCGTGCTCTTTATATATGACTGTCGGCGGCCTCGGCCCGCCGGGAATCTCGGTATTTGAGCCACGCGACCGGGTTCGCGAGGCGCATCCTCTTTTCCGCGATTGCGGAAAAACATGGTTCTTCGCCGAAAATCTCAGATGAAATCAGGGAATCTCCCCGCATCGGATCGCCGTTCACCGATGGCAGAACATGGTGAAAAGCCTATCGCCTGTCAAATCAGGCCGGATTTTCCTTCGCGGAAGGGGATTTTCCGGCGCCGGATTGCGTCATTTCCGGAGAGGTGGGGCCGAAAACAGCTATTTCAATCTAAAAACTTAGGATATAGTTCTTTAGTTCTATTTTTATGGAATTGTCTTCGGGGAGATGATGAGATGAAGCGTGAGAACATCGCGGAGAGCAGCTACCCGATTCTTGAGCAGGCCGGTCTGGTGGCGCGCCCACGGGTGGAAGAGGCCCATGAACTCGATGACGAGGACGTGGCGGCCTATCTTTTCGATCTGATGGTTGCGGCCCGCAAACTGGCCATTTCCAGAGGGCACAGCTTCCTCGGCTTCCTGCTTGGCATGGCTGCGGAGGAAGCCGCCTCGCATCTGGCGCCGGGCGCCGATCAGAAACGGGCCTGAGGCGGCGATCATGCTTATGTGTCGAGCAGGCTGACGCGGTCGCCTGCATCGCGGCGCAACCGGCCTGCCAAATCCAGCTCCAGAAGAATCGCCCTCACCAGGCCTGTGTTAAAGCCGGTTTGCCGGATTACATCATCAAGTGGCGTGGGGCTGGGTCCCAAGGCCGAGATTACGCGTTTGCGTGCATCTTCGTCAGGCGTTTCGGGCACGCCATCATCATCATCACCATCGGCTGAGGCGAAGAGATCGGCAGGCGGTTCCATGAAACGGCGCTGACCGAGCGTGCTGATTGCCGCCATGACATCCTCGGCGGTTTCAACAAGCGGTGCCCCGTCCTTGATCAGCTTGTTGGCGCCACTTGCACGGGGGTCAATCGGTGAGCCGGGCACGGCCATGACATCGCGGCCCTGTTCAAGCGCCAGCCGCGCCGTAATGAGCGAGCCTGAGCGCAGGGCAGCCTCCACCACGACCACGCCCAGAGAGAGCCCCGAGATGATGCGGTTGCGGCGGGGAAAATGACGCGCCTGCGGGCTTGTGCCGGGCGGCATCTCGCTGACAACGAGGCCGCGTTCGCCGATTTCGCTTTGCAGGGCCCGGTTTTCTGACGGGTAGAAAATATCCTGTCCGCCGGCAATGACGGCGATGGTGCCATGTTCCAGCGCGGCGCGATGGGCGGCCGTGTCGATGCCGCGCGCCAGACCCGAGACGATGTTATAGCCCTGCACGGAAAGGTCATGGGCAATGATACCGGCGAGCTTGCAGCCCGCAGCGGAGGCATTGCGCGCGCCGACAATGGCAATGGCGGGCCGGGTGAAGAGACCGGTGTCACCCTTGATCGAGATGACAGGCGGTGGCGGATCAAGTTCAGCCAGTGGCAGGGGATAATCTCCATCGCCGATGACGATGATTTTTGCGCCGATTTTTTTGCTGGCGTCGATCTCGGTTTCGATGCTCGCCCGGCTTGCCACGCGTGGTGCCGATTTGCCGCCGCCGCGTCGGGCAAGTTCGGGTAGCACCTCAAGGGCCGCAATGGCACTGCCATGATAGCGCATCAAATCGCGGAAGGTGACAGGGCCGATATTGTCGCTGCGTGCAAGCCGCAGTCGCGCAAGTCTTTCGCTTTGTGGCAGAGCGGAAGACGCCACGGCCTGACTATTCCGTTTTGCTCGCACCGATCTTTGGTTCGGTGCCAGCCAGCAGGCGCGAGATATTGGCGCGGTGAGCCAGGTAGATGAAGGCGACAAGCAGGATGCTCGGCAGGACCCATTCCCAGCGATCAAGCCAGGCGAGATAGATGGGGGTCAAAGCGGCGGCGACCAAGGCTGCCAGCGACGACATGCGGGTGAAATAGGCAACCGCCAGCCATGTGGCAGCAAAGAGAAGAGCGACAGGCCAGAAGACAGCGAGCCAGATGCCGATAAAGGTCGAGACCCCTTTGCCCCCCTTGAAGCCGAGCCAGACGGGATAGAGATGGCCGAGAAAGGCGGCAAGGGCGGCCAGCATCGGCAGGATGAGCGCGCTCGATCCCAGATAGTGGCCGGCGATGAAGACGGCGATGGTGCCTTTCAGGGCATCACAAACCAATGTGCCGAGGGCGACGGACTTGTTGCCGGTGCGCAGCGCGTTTGTCGCGCCGATATTGCCGGAGCCGATGTCGCGAATATCGCCGAGGCCGGCCATGCGCGTGAAGATGAGCCCGAAGGGAATGCTGCCAAGGGCATAGCCTATGATGATGGCGGCGGCCATCCAGATCAGGCTTGTGCCGTCGGTGAGTGATGTCATCATGATGTTCCCCTTCCGCCCCGCATCTTTTGGCTAGATTGGGCGATTCAGCCGCGTACGTCCATCTTCACGTGACCGGCATGCGATTAGGCCCGCGTGAAGACGCTCTTGCCGCCGACAAAGGTCTGCGAGGCCCGACCCTGAAAACGGCGATCTTCGAAGGGGGTGTTTTTGGAAATGGATTTGAGTTCGGTTGCGTCCAGCACCCAGGGGCTGCCCAGATTAATCAACACCAGGTCGGCCGGCAGGCCGGGGGCGAGGCGGCCTGTTTTGAGACCCAGCAGATCGGCAGGGGCTGATGTGAGCGCGCTCAACAGACGTTCCAGTGGCACATCGCCACTGTGATAGAGCGAGAGCGCGACGGGCAGCAGCGTTTCCAGCCCGATTGCGCCAAAGGTGGCTTCGGCGAAGGGGCGTCGCTTCACTTCCGGATCCTGCGGATCGTGACCGGAGACGATGACGTCGATGGTGCCATCGGCAAGACCTGCGACAAGCGCGCGGCGATCCTCTTCACGACGCAAGGGCGGCGACAGCTTGAAGAAGGTGCGATAGGGGCCGACATCATTTTCATTGAGCTGCAGATGCGCCGCCGAGACGCCGCAAGTGACCTTGAGGCCTTTCTTCTTGGCGCGGGCAATGATTTCGACCGAAGCCGCACATGAAATCTGCGAGACGTGGTAGCGACCGCCGGTCAGTTCGAGCAGGCTCAGGTCGCGCTCGATCATGATAGTTTCAGCCACAGCGGGAATGCCTGCAAGGCCGAGACGGCTGGCAAGTTCGCTCTCATTCATCATGCCGCGCGAAAGCGTCGGGTCCTCGGCGTGCTGAACGATGAGCGCATCGAAATGGGCGGCATAGCTCATGGCACGGCGCATGAGGAGCGAATTGGCGACGGATTTGGTGCCATCGGTGAAGGCGACCGCCCCGGCTTCGCTCAGGAGGCCGATCTCGGTCATTTCCTCGCCATCGAGATTTTTCGTCAGCGCCGCCATGGGATGTACATTCACGATGGCTGTGTCGCGGGCGCGGCGCTCGATATAATCGACAAGCGCGACTTCATCGATGACGGGATCGGTGTTGGGCATGACGATGAGTGTCGTCACGCCCCCTGCGGCGGCGGCATGGCTTGCCGTTGCCAGTGTTTCGCGATGCTCGGTGCCGGGCTCGCCCGTAAAGACGCGCATGTCGATGAGGCCGGGGCAAAGCAACTGCCCCTTGCAATCGATGATCTCGGCGTCTTCAGGGAAATCCTTCTCGTTGATCTCAGGGCCGATGGCTTCGATAATGCCGTCGCGTGTGACAAGGCATCCCTCGGCGTCATAGCCGGAAGCCGGATCAAAGAGGCGCGCATTTTTGAAAATTGCCGCGCTCATGAGGCTGCCTCATTGGGCAGGTTGCGCGAGAGGGCATCAAGCACGGCCATACGCACGGCGACACCCATTTCCACCTGTTCGCGGATCAGCGAGCGGTTGATGTCGTCGGCCACGGTGCTGTCAATTTCGACACCGCGATTCATGGGGCCGGGATGCATGACCAGCGCGTCGGGCTTGGCGGCGGCCAGTTTGGCGTAATCGAGGCCGTAATAGTGGAAATATTCGCGCTGCGAGGGCGCATAGGAGCCCGTCATGCGTTCCAGCTGCAGGCGCAGCATCATGACGATGTCGCAGCCCTCCAGACCCGTCATCATGTCGTGACTGACCTCGACGCCGAAGCGTTCAATGCCGACCGGCAGCAGCGTGGGCGGCGCAATGACGCGCACCCGGGCCCCGAGCGCATTGAGCAACAGAATGTTGGAGCGGGCAACGCGCGAATGCAGCACGTCGCCGCAGATGGCAACCAGCAGGCCTTCGATCCGGCCCTTGCGGCGGCGGATCGTGAGCGCGTCAAGCAGCGCCTGTGTGGGATGCTCATGCGAGCCGTCACCGGCATTGATGACCGAGCAGCCGACCTTCTGGGCGAGCAGCTCAACGGCACCTGAGTCCTGATGGCGGATGATGATGAGATCGGGATGCATCGCGTTCAGCGTCACGGCGGTGTCGATGAGCGTTTCGCCCTTTTTCACCGAGGACGAACTGACCGACATGTTCATCACGTCAGCGCCGAGGCGCTTGCCTGCCAGCTCGAAGGAGCTTTGTGTGCGTGTGGAAGCCTCGAAGAAGAGATTGATCTGTGTGCGCCCGCGAAGCACGGCGCTCTTTTTGTCGACCTGACGGTTCTGGGTGACATAGCTGTCAGCAAGGTCGAGGAGGGCGACGATGTCGCTCTGCGATAGCCCCTCAATGCCCAACAGATGACGATGGGGAAATAGGGGTTGGGGCTGTTGATCCGTGCTGGTCATTAAAGCTGGATTGTATAGGACCGATTCCGGCGGTGAGCAAGGATTCTGTGCGTCTTCACCCGCTGGCTTGCCGATGCCCTCAAGAAGCGGGCCATCCGGCGATGGAAATGCTAGTCTCGGGCAAAAAGGAGGATGTGCATGACTGACGCCAGCGCCTTTGCCACGCATGAGGTTTTCAACCAGCCGCCTGCGCTTGAAAATTACAATCTCTACCGTTCCGACAAGGTGCTGACCGAAACGGTGGCACGCGAAGGGGCGGGGGATGCCGAGGCCTCGCTCAGCGCCTTTGGCGCGCGGATCGGCACGGCGGAGGTGATTGATCTCGGGCGGCAGGCCAATGCCTATCTGCCTGTGCTGAAGAGCTTTGATCGCTTTGGCCATCGTCAGGACCGGGTGGAGTTCCATCCGAGCTATCACCAGCTCATGGCGCTCTCGATGGCGCAGGGGCTGCATGGCTCACCCTGGGACCATCTCAGGGACGGGTCCGCGCCCAAGCCCGCTGCCGTCGTGGAACGCCTTGCCGGCACCTATATGATGACGCAGATCGAGGCAGGGCATGGATGCCCCATCACCATGACCAATGCAGCGGTGCCTGCGCTGCTGTTTCAGGATGATCTGGCCCATACATGGATTCCGCGCATTCTCTCGCGGGACTATGACCCCCGCTTCATTCCTGCCTCCGGGAAGACCGGCGTGACCTTCGGCATGGGTATGACGGAAAAACAGGGCGGCACCGATGTGCGCGCCAATACGACCGTTGCTATGCCTGTTGGGGGCGGTGGGCCGGGCGGCGAATATCACATCACCGGGCATAAGTGGTTTTTCTCAGCGCCCATGTGCGATGCCTTTCTGGTGCTGGCACAGGCGCCTGGCGGCCTTTCCTGTTTCCTGCTGCCGCGTTTCACGCCAGATGGCGAGGTTAATGCCATCCGCATCCAGCGTCTGAAAGACAAGGTCGGCAACAAGTCGAATGCCTCCTCCGAGGTCGAGTTTCAGGCAGCAAGCGCCTGGCTTATCGGCGAGGAGGGGCGCGGTGTCCGCAACATCATCGAGATGGCAACCTATACGCGGCTTGATTGCGCGGTGGCGACGGCGGGCATGATGCGCGGTGCCGTGGCGCAGGCGGTGCATCACTGCAGCTACCGGACGGTTTTCCAGAAGAAGCTCATTGACCAGCCGCTGATGTCGAATGTGCTTGCCGATCTCGCACTTGAAAGTGAAGCGGCGACGGCCCTGTCTTTTCGTGTGGCGCGCAGCTTCGACAGGGCCACAAGTGATGAAACGGAAGCCGCCTTCCGTCGCATCATGACACCGGTTGCCAAATACTGGGTCTGCAAGCGGGCGCCCAATCTTGCCTATGAGGCAATGGAGTGTCTGGGCGGCAATGGCTATGTGGAAGAAGGCATTGCGGGCCGCATCTATCGCGAGATGCCGGTCAATGCGATCTGGGAAGGGTCGGGCAATGTCATGTGCCTTGACGTGTTGCGCGCTCTGGGGCGCGAACCTGAGGCGCTCGACATTGTGCTTGCCGAATTCGAGACCGCCCGTGGCCAGAGCAAGGCCTATGATGCGGCCCTTGATGATCTGAAAGAGGGTTTCAGCGATATGGCCGGGCTTGAAGGACGTTCGCGGCAGCTTGTCGAGACAATGGCGAAGATTGCAGCGGGCTCCATTCTCCTGAAGCATGCGCCTGAGGCGGTGTCGAACGCTTATTGCGCGACGCGGCTTGGTCGCGACTGGGGCGATCTCTATGGCACGCTGCCGGTGGGTGTGGATCAGCGCGCTATATTGGCGCGTGCGATGATTGGTGCCTAATTCTCAAGATGGATCCCGGCACAAGGCCGGGATGACAGTTGTTACCCAAAGACCCAGAGCATCAGCGGCATTGTAAGGGCTGCCAGCACTGTGCCACCGGTGATCAGCGTTGCCATGAGTGTGGCATCGCCGCCAAGTTGCCGTGCCAGAATATAAGAAGAGCTGGCGCCCGGCACGATGGCCGAGAACAGCACCACCAAGCGGGGCAGGCCGGTGACACCGAAGATAAAACACCAGCCCATCATCATGGCCGGCATCAGGATAAGCTTGAGGCCGCTTGTAAGCAGCACGATCCATTTTTGCTCAACGGCATGACCGGGGCGCAATCCGGCCCCGACGGCGAGCAGGCCGATGGTGAGCGCGGCTTTGCCGAGAATGTCGAAGCTGGGTTCGATCGGGCCGGGCAGGCCGATGCCCGTAACATTCAGCACAATGCCTAAGGCGCAGGCGATGATGAGCGGGTTGCGTGACAGGAGCCGCAATACAGCGGCAAAGCCAGCCGGTGTATCGCCCGCATAGCGCGTGAGGATGGTGACAGAGAGGATATTGGCAAGCGGCACCAGCACGGCAAAGGCGACCGCCGCGATCATCACGCCTTCATGGCCGTAAAAGGACGCAATGGCTGCCAGCGCGACAAAGCTGTTCCAGCGGGCCGCACCCTGAAAGACGGAGGAAAACTCCGGGCCGGTCATGGGCACGAGTTGTTTCACGATCATTAGCACCACGACCATGGAGAGCATGCCAGCCATGAGCGCAAGGGCCATGGGCCAGGTGTCATAGGTGCCGAGATCGGCTATGGCCAATGTGTGCAGGAGCAGGGCAGGGAAGAAGATATAATAAGTGACGCGATCAAGCGGCAGCCACAGCGCCTCGCCGGGAAAATCCATCCGCTTCATGGCAAAGCCAAGCGCGATCACCGCAAAGACGGGGATGAGGGAGTTCAGGATTTCGATCATGGGGCCCCGGGCTTTATTGTTATTGCTTGTCTTGAGGTCTTATCAGAAGCCTGCCGAAGCTGCCAATCGACTGTCCTAAGGGTTGGGTTTGGCGCTGGTCTCAATGTCAATCAGCACTTCGGGGGAGACATCTTCAAGGGACCGGCGCGCGGTTTCGGGCAGATAAAATATCACTGGCAGGATGGCGAAGGGTGTCACGGCCATCAGGATCAGGATGGCCGTCGCATGCGAGCCGACCATGGAATAGAGAATGCTCTCGACTGTGAGGCCCGCAATGCCGCTCACCGTATTGATGACAGCCCGCGCGGCGGTGGCGGTCGAGCGATAGGATGTGGGGAAGAGCTCGCTGCCAAGCGCGGAGAGCGTCACCTCTGAGGCGAAATAGAAGAACAGGCAGCCAATCCAGCTTGCGATCAGGAGGAGGGGGTCGCCTGTGAGATAAAAGCTCGTGAAGAGGATCGCGACGAGCGGAATCGTGACGGCGATGACGGCGCGGCGTCCGGCAAAATCGCTCACGCGGCCAGCCATGAAAAAACCGAGGATGGACAGACCCCCGCCAAAGAATTGCAGCAACCCCACATTGACGGGCGTGTAGCCGTGGCTTTCCTGCAGGAACTTGGAAATGAAGGCGAAGGCGGCGGCGACACCAAATGTGTAGGGCGCTGTGATGCAGACCATTGCAACGAAGCGACCGGGATAGGCGCGCGCGAGCGATATGATCGGTGTCAGTCGCTGGCGCATGGTTTGAACGGCGCCGCGCGCCGCTTTCAGTTCCGTGAAGCGCTTCGTCTCCTTCAGGCCGCGCCGCGCGAACATGATGACGCCCAGGCCAAGGGTGCCGATCAGATAAAAATCACGCCAGCCATGGGGCAGATTGTCGATCTGGCTATATAGAAGCGAGGACATGCCGTAGCCCAGGGTGCCAAGCATGGCGAGCCGTCCCAGCGCCCAGCCGCGTCTTTCGGGTGTGAATTCCTCGGCAATAATGACGTAGCAAAGCATGTCTTCGGCATAGGAAAAGGCGCGCGCGAATGTCTGCAGCACGAGATATTGCGGTGCGGTTTGTGCAAAGGCACTCAACACGGTGGCCAGCGTCATGCCAATAATTGTGAGCAGCAGCAGGCGACGTCGCCCGACAATGTCGGCCATGAAGGCGAGCGGGAAGGCGAGTAACACACCAAAGCGGATGATGCCGGTATAAAGCCCCAGACTTTCTTCCGGGATGTGCAGCGACGCCTGTATTTGCGGCAGGGCGAGCGCGAAGATGCCGAGATCGTAATTGTTGATGAAAAGGGAGGAGCCGACGAGGAGCAGGAGATTTCGTCGATGGCGGTAATCTTCAAGCGCCTGGTCGGTCACATTCATCTCCCTGATCACATGTCGCGTGCAGTTCTAGAGGTGGCGCAGGCGGTCGAGCGCGCCCTGCAGAATATAGGCCGCCGCCATCTTGTCGACGAGTTCGGCGCGGCGGGCGCGGCTGGCATCGGCATCCAGCAGCGTGCGTGTCACCGCCTGCGTGGACATGCGCTCATCCTGATAGGCAATGGGCAAATCGGTGAGCTGTTCCAGATTGCGCACGAAGGCACGGGTGGACTGGCAGCGCGGCCCTTCGGTGCCATCCATGTTGAGCGGCAGGCCGATAATGAGTCCCTTGACGTCATGTCTGGCGACAAGGGCGAGGAGCAGGGCGACATCGGCCTTGAATTTGGTGCGTTTAATGGTTTCGAGCGGGGTCGCGACCGTGAGGGACACGTCAGACAGGGCAAGGCCGATGGTTTTGGAGCCCAGATCCAGCCCGAGCAGGCGCTGGCCACGGGTCAGACGGGTCTTCATTTCCTCCAATGTCTTCAGATTGCCGCTCAAAAAGGCTTCCTTTCGGGTGATTTTCACCGCCTTAAATGCCCGGCAAACTGCGGAAATGCCAGAAGATAGTGAAATTGAGCCCTGAATTGACCCGCCTGATGCCTCAGGGGCCAACACAGCATTGCGACTTTGCCCAAGGCTTTGTTATGTTCCGGCTCGATTCATACATTCCGGGTCAGACGTCAGGGCCCTGCGCCTCAGATTGCAGGTTGCTCCTCCGCGCCAAACCCCAAACTAAAGGCAGGCCCATGTCGGTCGATCAGAACACGGTCCGGCACATCGCCCGACTTGCACGTATTGCTGTGCGGGACGATGAGCTCGAAGCCCTCGCAAATGAACTCAACGGCATCCTCTCCTGGGTGGAGCAGCTTGGCGAGGTGGACACGGATGGTGTCGAGCCCATGACCGGCGCTGTCGAGATGGTCATGAAGTGGCGCGAGGACAAAGTGACCACCGGCAATCTTCAGAAAGAAGTGACGGCCAATGCGCCCGGCGGCGATGACGGCTTCTTTGTTGTCCCGAAAGTGGTGGAGTGAACCGATGAGCGATCCGATTAAATTGTCGCTCGCGGAAGCCCGCGATGCGCTGAAAGCCAAAAAGATTTCGGCTGTGGAACTGACTCAGGCCTATGTCGATGAAGTCGAGGCGGGTGCCGGACTCAATGCCTATGTGCTGCCAACGGCGGAACACGCGCTGAATATGGCGAAAGCGTCGGATGCAAAGCTTGCGCGCGGCGAGGGCGGGGCGCTGGAAGGCCTGCCGCTCGGCGTCAAGGACCTGTTCTGCACCGAGGGCGTGCGCACCACGGCCTGCAGCCATATTCTGGTTGGCTTTGTGCCGCCCTATGAGTCGCATGTCACCTCCAATCTGTGGCGTGACGGCGCGGTGATGCTCGGCAAGCTCAATAATGACGAGTTCGCCATGGGTTCTTCCAATGAGACGAGCTATTACGGTTCGGTTATCAATCCGTGGCGCCGTGCGGGCGATACGACGCCGCTGGTACCCGGCGGGTCGTCGGGCGGTTCATCGGCGGCTGTGGCGGCGCGCATGTGTCTGGCGGCAACAGCGACGGATACAGGCGGTTCCATTCGCCAGCCGGCTGCCTTCACCGGCACTGTCGGCATCAAGCCGACCTATGGCCGCTGCTCGCGCTGGGGCATTGTGGCCTTTGCCTCGTCGCTGGATCAGGCAGGCCCCATCACGCGCGATGTACGCGATGCCGCCATCATGCTGGGCTCGATGGCGGGTTACGATCCCCAGGACGCCACAAGCGTTGACCGGCCGGTGCCGGATTATGAGCTGGCGCTGGGCCAGAGCCTCAAGGGGCTGAGTGTCGGCATTCCGAAGGAATATCGCGTCGACGGTATGTCGAGCGAGATTGACGCGCTTTGGGACAAGGGTATCGAGTGGCTGAAGGCTGCCGGTGCCGTCATCAAGGAAGTCAGCCTGCCGCATACCAAATATGCGCTGCCGACCTATTACATTGTTGCTCCGGCGGAATGTTCTTCCAATCTGGCGCGCTATGACGGCGTTCGCTATGGCCTGCGCGTTGAAGGCAGCGACATCACCGACATGTATGAGAAGACGCGCGCCGAGGGGTTTGGCGATGAAGTGCGTCGCCGCGTGCTGATGGGCACCTATGTGCTCTCGGCCGGCTATTACGACGCCTATTACCTGAAGGCGCAGAAGGTGCGCTCGCTGATTGCGCATGATTTCATCAAGGCCTTTGCCGATGTGGATGTGCTCCTGACGCCGACAGCCCCGTCTGCCGCCTTCGGCATTGGCGAAAACAGCGATGATCCGCTGGCGATGTATCTCAATGACGTCTTCACCGTGACGGTCAATCTGGCCGGTCTGCCCGGCATTTCGGTGCCTGCGGGGCTTTCCTCGCAGGGCCTGCCACTCGGCCTGCAGCTGATTGGCCGGACATTCGACGAAGAAACATTGTTCAAGGCCGCTTATGCAATTGAAGAGGCCGCCGGCGTTCAGCCTGCGCCCGCAGCCTGGTGGAAAGCATGACCATGAATGTCATTATGCGTGATCGCGAACCGCGCGCCGAAGATCTTATCAAGGGTGAAACCGGCGACTGGGAAATCATTCTGGGTCTGGAAGTCCATGCGCAGGTAACCTCAAACGCCAAGCTTTTTTCGGGGGCGTCGACCGAGTTCGGCGCCGAACCCAACACCCAGGTGAGCCTGGTTGATGCGGCGCTGCCAGGCATGTTGCCGGTGATCAACGCCTATTGCGTGGAGCAGGCGGTGCGTACGGGGCTCGGCCTGCAGGCCAAGATCAATCTGCGCTCGGTTTTCGACCGGAAGAACTATTTCTACCCCGATCTGCCGCAGGGCTACCAGATTTCGCAGTTCAAGCATCCGATTGTGGGGGAGGGTGAGGTGATCATTGATCTTGCCGGCGGCCGCAGCGAAAGCGTGGGTATTGAGCGTCTCCATCTGGAACAGGATGCAGGCAAGAGCCTCCATGATCAGCACCCGGCCATGAGCTATGTGGACCTCAACCGCTCCGGCGTGGCGCTGATGGAGATTGTTTCGCGTCCGGATATGCGTTCATCCGACGAAGCCCGAGCCTATGTGACCAAGCTTCGCACGATTTTGCGGTATCTCGGCACCTGTGACGGCAATATGGACGAGGGCAGCCTGCGTGCCGACGTCAATGTCTCGGTGCGTCGTGTCGGCGAGCCGCTTGGAACACGTTGTGAAATCAAGAACGTCAATTCCATCCGTTTCATCGGTCAGGCGATTGAATATGAAGCCCGTCGCCAGATCGAATTGATCGAAGAAGGCGGAAAAGTCGTTCAGCAGACACGTCTTTTTGATCCCAAGACGGGGGAAACCCGCAGCATGCGCTCCAAGGAAGAGGCGCATGACTATCGCTATTTCCCCGATCCCGACCTTCTGCCGCTGGAATTCACGCAGGAATTTGTCGACCACATCAAGGCAACCCTGCCCGAACTGCCGGATGACAAGAAGGCGCGTCTGATTGCCGATTACGGTCTCTCGCCCTATGACGCGACCGTTCTGGTCGGTGAAAGTGCGCGTGCGGACTTCTTCGAAGCGGTGGCAAAAGGGCGTGATGCCAAGCTTGCATCGAACTGGGTGACGGGTGAATTTTTCGGTGCGCTGAACCGCGAAGGACACTCGATTGAGGAGTCGCCGGTGACCGCAAAACAGCTCGGAGAGCTCATTGATTTGATATCTGACGACACGATTTCAGGGCGAATCGCTAAGCAGGTTTTCGAATCAATGTACAAAACGGGTCGTGACCCCGCCAAAATCGTCGAAGAAGAAGGCCTGCGCCAGGTCACTGATTTAAGCGCAATTGAGGCCGTCATCGACGAGGTGCTCGCCGCAAACCCTGACAAAGTCGAGCAAACAAAAGTCAAGCCCGCTCTTGTGGCCTGGTTTGTCGGTCAGGTGATGAAATCCACGTCTGGCAAGGCAAATCCGCAGGTCGTCAACAAAATTCTTGCGGCGAAGTTGGGTCTATCATCCGACGACTGACGAATTCTTTCGTCCATCAAGTGAACGACTTGGTAACCATTTTCGGCTGAAAGTGGCGCGCGCCCGCTTGCACAAATCTGTTGCATTGTATTGCCGAGCGCATTTTGCGCGCTCATATTATTGATGTGCGCCTTAGGGGTACGAGGGCGTTCGAAGTGTGTGCGTTGCGAGTCCAATGGATTGTCGCCAGATTAAATGGCACATCAGGAGCAATAGAACCATGGCTACCACGACTAAAGCTAAACCGAAAACCGCTGCCGCAAAAAAGCCGGCAGCAAAAAAGGCTCCCGCCAAGCGGAAGCCTGCGGCTAAGAAGCCAGCTGTGAAAAAGGCTGCGGCCAAGAAGCCCGTCGCCAAGAAAACAGCTGCCAAGAAGCCTGCTGTGAAGAAGGTTGCGGCCAAGAAGCCTGCTGCCAAGAAGCCTGCTGCCAAGAAGCCTGCTGCCAAAAAGACAGTGGCTAAAAAGGCGCCCGCCAAGCGGAAGCCCGCCGTGAAGAAGGTTGCGGCCAAGAAGCCCGCTGCCAAAAAGACAGCGGCGAAGAAGCCAGCTGCCAAAAAGACTGCGGCCAAGAAGCCGGTTGCACGCAAGACGGCAGCCAAGAAGCCTGCCGCTCGCAAGCCTGCTGCTCGTAAGCCTGCGGCCAAGAAACCGGCTGCTCGCAAGCCTGCGGCCCGCAAGACGGCTGCCTAAAAGTAATGGCTGATAGTCGCCGGCCTGTCCGTAAAACGCAGGGCGAAAGGCATGCTTCGACAAAGGTGAGGGGGGCGCTCAAAGCGCCTTCACCCAAACCGATTGAGCTCTTCTACTGGCCGACACCTAATGGCTGGAAGATCTCGGTCATGCTTGAAGAGTGCAAATTGCCCTATGTGGTCAGGCCGGTGAATATCGCCAAGGGAGACCAGTTCAAGCGATCTTTTCTGAAGATCGCGCCGAACAATCGGATGCCAGCCATCGTGGACCCGGATGGTCCAGGAGGGAAACCGATATCGATATTTGAATCGGGGGCCATCCTTCAATATCTCGGTCGCAAGACGGGCAAGTTTTATCCTGCCGGTGAGCGTGCCAGGATTGAGGTCGACCAATGGTTGTTTTGGCAAATGGCGGGCCTTGGCCCTATGGCGGGTCAGGCACATCATTTCCGCCAATATGCCAAAGACAAAATTCCGTACGCGATCAAGCGGTACACGAATGAAGTGAACCGCCTTTATGGCGTGATGAATGCGCGCCTGAAGGATAGGGACTTTATCGCTGGCCGTTATTCAATCGCGGACATGGCCTGCTGGGGCTGGGTTGTACCCTACAAGAACCAGGGTCAGCGGCTTGAAGACTTCCCGCATCTCAAAAAATGGTTTGAACGGGTTAGCGCCCGTCCAGCCGTTCAAAAGGGCTTTGCCCTCGGTCGTGAATTGCGGCAGGGGACGCTGGGAGATAAGACCAAAGAAGCCGAACAGGCACGAAAACTGCTGTTCGGGCAACGCGCACGTTAATCCGACAGGCCTTAACAGGGCTGTCTTATATGCTAAGCTTGCAGCGCGTCCGGCAGCCCGGGCGCGCTGTTCGCATTTTGTGTGCCGGTTTTTGCAAGTGAGGGGAGACCCCGATGTCCTTTTCAACACCGTTCTCACGATGGGCAATCCGCAGTGTAGCGGCCTGTTTTCTGAGCCTGAGTGTCGTTGGCGGCGCTGCTGCCGAGGTCATTGTCGGCACGGGCACGCTCGTCAAAAAAGACAATTACGGCACCGAGACTGAATGGGGCAAGGATGTGAGCCTGCCGCGCGAGGGGATGATTACCCGCGTGATGGACGGCACCTATGGCTTTTCCATCCGCAATGCGTCAGGCGAGCGCGTGGCTGATTTCCTTGATCCGCAGGATGCTGTCGGCACGAAGCTGGCTGCCGGTGACTATAGCTTTGAGCCCTATGTCTGCACCCAGCATCGCCATCATCACGTGGAAGTGAGTGTCAAATACTGATCGGCACCGTCTTTAGTTCTGGCGATCCGGTTTGCGGCTTCCTATATGCCCCTGATCATCATCAAGTATGAGCTGGGAGGCAGGCTGTGATTGATCTCTATACGTGGACGACGCCTAACGGGCGCAAAATTTCCATCATGCTGGAAGAGACCGGGCTGCCCTATGAGGTGCATCCGGTCAATCTGCAGAAGCAGGAGCAGTTCGCACCTGATTTTCTGAAAATCAGCCCGAATAACCGCATTCCGGCAATTGTTGATCGTGATGGCGACGGCGGGGCGGTTTCCGTTTTTGAGTCCGGCGCCATCCTGATTTATCTGGCCGAGAAGTCCGGCAAGTTTCTGGCCCCGAAGGGCGCGCAGCGCGCCGCAACGCTTGAATGGTTGATGTGGCAGATGGGCGGCATCGGCCCTATGTTCGGCCAGCTGTCCTTCTTTACGCGCTCGGCACCTGAACCCATCCCCTATGCGATCAAACGCTATACCAATGAATCAATCCGCCTTTTGAAGGTGCTCGACAAGCGTCTGGGCGAGGCAAACTTCATGGCGGGAGATTATTCCATTGCCGACATGGCGACCTATCCATGGGTGAAGCCGGTGGTGGATGCCTTGACCGCGCAGCAGCCCGATGTCTTTGCCGGCATGGCTCATCTCAAGCGGTGGATGGAGACTGTTGCCTCTCGCCCCGCCGTCCAGCGCGGGATGGCGATCCCCAAGCTCTAGCGTTGCCTGAAATCCACAATTTATGAAATCCCGGCCTGCCCAAAAACAGCGCCGGGTTTTTTTATTCATGGTGACTCCGCCATTAACCATTTCTTCAGCGCCGAATGAAAAACTTTTCCACAGGCAAGGGGGGCACCTTGCCACTTCGATGTTTGGTACCGCGAACAGCACGGTGCGGACCATCCAATGAGGAGACGGAACATGGCACGGATGCAGCTTGATACGGTTTCTGAGGGGCAACTTTCACCTGAAAGCGGCAGCAGCGACGCGCTCTACAATCTTGGCCTGATGTATTCAACCGGCGTTGATGTTGAAGCCAATCTGGTGATGGCCCATAAGTGGTTCAATCTCGCCGCCATGAAGGGCAGTGAGGCCGCGCGTGCCTATCGCACGGAGCTCGCCAATGAAATGAGCCCGAGTGAAATTGCCGAGGCCCAGCGCCAGGCCCGCGAGTGGCTGGCAAACCAGTAAGGCCAACTTCCTTCTTCCTGCTTTTGAGCCGTTGTGATTGCTGCAAAGCATTGTCAACGGTGACAGATGCTTCGCGACCTCCTATCTTGCCGCCACAGGCAGACCCCGCGCTTCTGGCGATGACACTGGGTGCCGTGACCCATGAGGAGCGCAGATGAGCGAAAGCATTGATGATCTGATCCGGTTGCTGGATATCGAGCAAATCGAGGTCAATCTTTTCCGCGGTTATAATCCGGAAGTCTATTGGCAGCGCGTCTTTGGCGGTCAGGTGATCGGGCAGGCGCTGGTGGCTGCCTATCGCACCGTTGAAGAGCGTGTCTGCCATTCGCTGCATGCCTATTTCATCCGGCCGGGCGACCCCAAGGTGCCCATTCTTTATGAGGTGGATCGCGCGCGCGACGGCAAGAGCTTCACAACGCGCCGTGTTGTCGCCATCCAGCATGGCAAGCAGATATTCAATCTGGCCGCCTCTTTTCAGGTGCGCGAAAAAGGCTTTGAGCATCAGGCTGCCATGCCGGATGTACCGCCGCCTGAAGATCTGCCGACGGATGCCGAGCTGCGCGCCGCCATCGCCAGCAAGCTGCCGCCTGAAATCGCCAAGCATTTCAGTCGCGAGCGACCGGTGGAGATGCGCCCGGTCAATCCGCAGAATTTTGTCAAACCTGAGAAGATGGAGCCCTTCCAGCATATCTGGGTGCGCACGCCGCGCTCGGTGGGCACGGCAGAGGCGATCAATCAATGCGTGCTGGCCTATGCCTCGGATATGTCGCTGCTGGACACCTGCATGCGGCCCCATGGCGTAAGCTGGATGAGTGGCAAGCTGCAAATGGCCAGCCTTGATCATGCGATGTGGTTCCATCAGCCCTTCCAGGCCGATGAATGGCTGCTCTATACGCAGGACAGCCCGAGTGCGTCTGGCGGGCGCGGTTTCAACCGGGGGGCCTTCTACACGCGGGACGGGCGGCTTGTTGCCTCGGTGGCGCAGGAGGGTTTGGCCCGTTATCACGAATAGGGGCCAGATTTTTACCCTGAAGGGCGCCGGGACCAAGCATTTCCCTTGAAGCTGGCGTCATTCTTGGGCATACACGGGGCATTGCGGAGACGTGGCCGAGTGGCTGAAGGCGACGGTTTGCTAAACCGTTATACGGTGTAAAGCCGTATCGAGGGTTCGAATCCCTCCGTCTCCGCCAATACCGCGCATGCTATTGGCGCATCCCCACCAAAAATTAGCATATCCATCTGTCTTGCGGTGCATCAAAGGCGATGCTCTCGCTCTGTCCTGCATGCAGCGGCTTTCCGACAGGATCGTATATTTGAGCCCATCTTGGCGCATGCTTCCTCTTGCTACAATTTCTGTTGTTGGGGGTTCGTGAAGTCAAAAAGGATTCAAACAATGACAGCTCAAAAGAAATCACTTCAGGGTAGCTTGATCGCAATCGCCCTTCTGAGCGCTTCAGTTCTGCCAGCCATGGCCGAGGTGCCGACACCCCATATCTACAATCGTGGCCTTCACGGCCAGGTCGATTTGACGGATGTCGACGGTGTGCTCACAAACTGTCCCGGTCTGCGGTTCAGCCAGGTTTATCTTGGCAACAGTGACGTGCAGGCTTCACATTTCCTGCGTGACAGAATTGTTCCCGGTGGGAAATTTGGTCGTGATGACATCGCGCGTTTTGAAAAATGCGCGAACCAAAGTCGCCAATAAGGGTCCGCGCGCACGCGAGACGCTGCCCTTCTGTTTGACATGTCGGGCATCAGGGAGCAGGTGCCATCGACCCTTGCTTCATGCGCCGCTCTCGACCTGCGCGGCATAGTCTGCGATTTTTCTTTTTATGAGGGCGCCATCGGGACGCGCGCGCCGTGCAAGCTGCATTAACTCCAACGCGTCTCTGGTGGAGAGCTGCTGGCCGGCCTCAATTTTAAGGGCGATATCTCGGAGGCAGTCAGCATCCCGGTCAGACAGGCGCTGTGATGCGCCAAGAGAGATAAATGGCATTAAATCTTCCAGCAGTGTGCTGACCAATATCTCCACTTGCTCATATGAAAAATGTCGGTCGTTCTGATCCAGCCGCGCATTTGTGCTGAATGACGTCTCATCGTCGAAATATTCGGCGAAGAAATCCCGGTTCGACGCTGCAAACTTCTTTTCTATTTCGTCTCTGGCGCGACTGGTTATGACGCCGTGCGCAAGCGATTTGTTGTTCGCGATGAGGTTTTTCAGCCGGTCGTTCAAGGGGTTTTTCTGTCCGTTTCTGTCATCCCAGAAAGGCACATATCGATTTATTATGCGGAACGCCCGTGCTCTCAAGCCACTCGTGCTTCGGTTGCTCACCCTGGTTTTGTAGGTCAGCTTTTCCCTATTCACGGACACGGGCAATAAGGTGATGAAATCTATGCGGAGATCTTTTTCGGCAAATTTTTTCAGATCGTAAATTTTGAAATGACAATTCTCCTTGCCGAAGACGCTGGACCAGTTATCGGCAATTTCCTTGTAGTTATAGTAATAGCTGTTGTCCCTCAGATGCTCCTGGACGAATGTTTCAACATCATGTGTGTAGTCCATCCGGACCATGGTGCTGTAGAGTGAAACCGCCATGTCCGTCTGAGGGCGGAAATAGCAGATGATTTCCACTGACTCAAAATGATCGCTCAAAAAGGATTTTATTGTCTCAATGTCTTCCCGCCTGGAGACACGGGAGTGGAGATGCTCGGAGCTGATCAGGAATAGCTTGTGGTCCGTTGAGGCAGATTTTATTTCGTCGGACAGGCGTTCCAGAAAACCGTCGAAATATTTCGCCTTGTCTTCAAACGACAGAATTTTGTTTCTTTCGGCCCACTCATCCAGCTGGTGCTGAAAATATCCCGCGAACAGTCGGTTGACCGGCACGCCGAGAATTCCGGAAAGATAGATTTTCTGACGACCGAGTTCGTCCCTGTTTTCATAGAGCCACTGCTGCAGCAGCGTCGTGCCCGTCTTTTCCGTGCCAATGTGCAAGACGCATTTCATCAGATTTTCCTGGATTTTGGCCAGCCCACTGAACATCGCTGCCATGCGATGCCAATATTCTGTCTTTCAGAATAAATGATACCGTATTGAGCGTCGCCAGTTTTTTCGAAGCAGTTTCCGGAAGCCGTTGCCGGCAACAGCCGTCAAGCGGCAGTCTCGTTGCACCTTCGACCTGATGGCTGAACTTCAGGAGACGCCGATGATCTCATTCATTTTGGCGCGATCAATCTTCAGCGGGTCGCCACCTGCTTTCGTGAAGCGTCGCCAGGCAACGGCAATCCGGTTCTGCCTTGTCGTTGCCAGCGGATGATGGCGCGGATGATATGTACGCGAGAAAGTGGGCAGGCAGTGCCAGAACATTTTTGAAAGCGTTGAGACCAGGAACCAGACTGTTGTGGTGGCCGAGGGCAGGCTGTTCATCAGGCCTTCTTCCCTGCACATATGCAGATAGGCCGTCTTGACCTCCAGTGCGATATGGGTGAGCGCTTTCAGGATCATATATTTGCGATACCACTCATCGGTGCCATAAAGGTTTTTATAGACCTCGAAGGCGACCGCGCCATGTTCGACTTCCTCAACCTGATGCCAGACCCACATGGCTTTCATGGTGGGCTCGGACTCGCTCATCCATTCTTCGTAATTGGCCAGAATGATCATGCCGGCCAGAAAGGTGAAGGTCTCATAGCCCGCTGTGAAGCCGACCAGCTGCTTGAGTGTGTCGGTTCCGGCGCGCTCGGCAAAATCGTCTCTTGCGCGCATTTCGAGTGCGTCGATCTTCGGGTAGCGGCGGGCCATGACACGATTGAACTCAATGAAATTTTTTGCGTGATGGGCCTCCTGTCCGATAATGGCGGAGATGTCGGCCAGCAGCGCTGCGTCTCTGACATGCTTCTTGGCCATGGACATGGAGCGGATCAGATAGCGTTCGAAATAGGGCACATGGACGCTGAAGGCATTCATGAAGATGGAAAATCGGGGATGTGACTGGCTCCAGATAACGGCATCCGTATTGAGCGCGCCAGACTTGAATTCGAGCGGACGGACGGGGAAATCATCCATCGGATGTTCGAAATCGGCATCGTCAACAATTCTGGATCTGGCCATGATCATCTCCTGATTTTGTTTCCTAAAACGCAAAGCGACAGGCACAAGAGAAAATAGTCTCGGGGCTATTTGGGCAGCCCGCGGAACATCACGATCACAACGGCAATCAGAATGAAGGCGCCGACAAAGGCCGGCGAAAAGGCCAGCACACCGGCCCAGTTTCCTTCGCCCAGCACATTGTCACCGAGCGTGATGCCGTGATTGGGGGCAAAGACCCCGAAGACATAAAAGGCGGCATTGCCCCAAATGGCAGCAATGGTCCCGTAACAGACGAATTTCTTTGCGCCTTCGGTGAGCGTCAGATGGCTAAGGGCAAGGGCGAAAATGATGGCCATCAGGCCGTTCATCAGATTGCCCACATGCACCGCACGCCATTGCGATGCGTTGCCCGGGATTTGATAGTCGATATTGAAGGGCAGGGGTGAGAGTGAAATCATGCCGAGCATGCTGAAAATCAGGAAGAAACCGCCGATCAATCCGAGAAGGACGATGGCAAGGCCATTTTTAAGCATCAGTCGCTGGTAATTGGCTGGCATGGTTGATCCCCCTTTGCGGCCATGAACCTCTTTTTGATCCTTTATCTGAGGTTCTGGTCGTCTGTTTGTTGCTTCACGTTCATTCGCGTGATTTTCGACGTTTTAGCATGATTGCGTCTGGTGGTGTAAGGCTGGATTTGATCTCACAGGATATTGAATCAGTGCGCTGATAATTTCTCATATTTTTTCGAAGTCCTGCGAGCAGTCCCGGTCGCGCTTGAATCGTCAGGCGGTAGATTGTGTCGAAATGCTCAGATAACGGACAAAATGAGGTGATTTAGGCATGTTTTTTCTACTTAAAATAGCCTTTTCATCAACGCAATCTCATCACATTTCATCGCAACCATGCCGACCTTGCCGTTCCCCAAGGCAAATATGCCTCATCGGGCATATTCAAACGGAAGGACTAAATGATGAAAACAATGAGCAAGATTATAGCAGCTGCCATGTTTGCGACCGCGTCACTGACGCTGCCCACCATGGTTACGGCTGCCAACGCAGCGACGTCGGCTGATCTCGATAAGGATTCCCGTCAGGCGCTGGAACAGCTTTACAGCACCAATGAAACAGCCAAGGTGCTTTCGCAATCTGCCAAGGCCATTCTGGTATTCCCCAATGTGGTGAAAGCCGGACTGGTTTTCGGTGGCGCCTATGGTGAAGGCGAGCTGATCAAGAATGGCGTCGTGGTGGATTACTACAACTCCTTCACGGGATCATGGGGTCTGCAGGCTGGTGCCCAGTCTTATGGCTATGTCGTTTTCCTCATGACCGACAAGGCCGTGAAATATCTTGATGAGACATCGGGCTTTGAAATCGGTGTCGGCCCCACGGTGGTCCTGGTGGACGAGGGTGTTGCGAAAAACCTTTCGACATCCACGCTGAAGGATGATGCCTATGCCTTCGTCTTCAATCAACAGGGCCTGATGGCTGGTGTCAGCATTGAAGGCACCAAGATCACCAAGATCAAGCGCTAACAGCGCCAACTGCCAAACGGAAAGCCGGGCGTCCAAAGCGCCCGGCTTCTTCATATTTGTTCTCTGGCCTTATGATTCATTTTGCTGCATCCGGCTTTTGACCTCGGCAGTTTTGGCTGTCGCTAGCCGCATGGCTGCGGCCTTTGCGCGCTGAGACAAGAAATGGCGTTTTGGCGTCAATGAATTGAATTCCGGCTCGGATATCCTATCTGTAAGGCATAACCCAAGGGCAAAAAATTGACATGTTTGGTCTCTATGACCAATGGCATGCCGTTTTTTGTTTCTGTTTTCCGAATTCAATAGAGGTACACGCATGTCTTTTACGCTTCCCGAGCTTCCCTTCGCTGCCGATGCCCTCGCGCCCCATATGTCGAAAGACACGCTTGATCTGCATCATGGCAAACATCACCGCGGCTATGTCGCCAAGCTTGTGGACATGACGAAAGACACCCCCCTGGCGAGCAAGTCTGTGGAAGAAATCGTCCGTGCGACTTATGGCAAGGATGACCAGAAGGGCATTTTCAATAATGCCGCCCAGCACTGGAATCACTCTTTCTTCTGGCAGTCCCTCACGCCCAAGAAGCAGGAAGTTCCCAAGGTGCTGGCCGATGCGATCAGCAAGGCCTTCGGCGATGTTGAAACCTTCAAGACGAAATTTGTTGAGGCCGGTGCGGGCCAGTTCGGCAGTGGCTGGGTCTGGCTTGTTCAGGGCAAGGATGGCCTGAGCATCGTCACCACCGGCAATGCGGATACGCCGATCGCGCATGACCAGAAGCCGCTTCTGGTCTGCGATGTTTGGGAACATGCCTATTATGTCGACTATCAGAACCGTCGCCCAGATTATCTGAAGGTCTTTGTCGACCAGCTTGCCAATTGGGAACATGCCGCAGAACTTCTTGCGAAGTAATCCATTCTGCGTATCTTTCGCTTGTTGACGACGGCGGGTTCGGTAACGGACCTGCCGTTCTCTTATGGGCACATGCCCGAGCTGATTTTCCAGACCGAGGCCCCGTCATGACCATTGTCATCCATCACAATCCCGATTGCGGTACATCGCGCAATGTATTGGCGATCATCAAGGCTTCGGGCGAGACACCGGTCGTGATTGAATATCTCAAGACGGGCTGGACGCGGCCTCAGCTGCAGGCGCTCTTTGCCGCGGCAGATCTGACACCGCGCGAGGCCATGCGCGAGAAGCGCTCACCGGCTGCCGAGCTTGGCTTGCTGGAAGAGGGTGTGACTGATGAGGCCATTCTTGAGGCCATGCTCGTCCATCCCCTACTCGTCAACCGGCCAATTGTCTGTTCGCCCAAGGGCGTGCGTCTCTGCCGTCCCAGCGAATTGGTGCTGGACCTGCTCGACAGGCTGCCGCCCGGTCCTTACGCGAAGGAAGATGGCGAATTGCTGATTGACGCGAACGGCAAGCGCGTCGTCTGACGCTCCATAAGTCTCAGCGCTTGTTCGCCATCACGCCTTTGGTGGTGAATTTCTGCGTCTTGTGCTTCTTGCCCAGACGCTTGCCTTCGCCGCCCGAGCCGCCTGTGCCGGCAGGCTGCCAGTTGGGGATCAGGTGCTTCTTGCCATTGCCGATCAGATCGGCGCGGCCCATTTTTTTCAGCGCCTCGCGCAGCAGAGGCCAGTTCTCGGCGTCGTGATAGCGCAGGAACGCCTTGTGCAACCGGCGCTGTTTCAGCCCCTTGATCGTCTCGACATTTTCAGAGGCCCCGCGCCGCACCGCGCGCAGCGGATTCTTGCCGGAGTGATACATGGCCGTTGCCAGCGCCATGGGCGAGGGCAGGAAGGTTTGCACCTGATCGGCCCGGTAGCTGTTTTTCTTCAGCCACAGTGCCAGGTTCATCATGTCCTCGTCAGAGGTGCCGGGATGGGCGGCGATGAAATAGGGGATCAGGAAATATTCCTTGCCCGCTTTCTTGGCGGCGTCGTCAAACATCTTCTTGAAGCGGTCATAAGTGCCGATGCCCGGCTTCATCATCTTGGTCAGCGGGCCGTCTTCGGTGTGCTCGGGCGCAATCTTCAGATAGCCGCCCACATGATGCGTCACCAGTTCCTTGACATAGGTAGGGCTCTCTACCGCCAGATCGTAGCGCACGCCGGAGGCGACCATGATCTTCTTGATGCCGGGCAGTTCGCGCGCCTTGCGATAAAGGCCGATCAGCGATTCATGGCTCGTATTCAGATTGGGGCAGATGCCGGGATAGACGCAGGACGGGCGGCGGCAGAGTGATTCCGTGCGTTTGTCCTTGCAGGCCATGCGATACATGTTGGCCGTGGGGCCGCCAATGTCGGAGATGATGCCGGTAAAACCCGGCACCGTGTCGCGCACGGTCTCGATTTCCTTGAGGATCGATTCTTCCGACCGGCTCTGGATGATGCGGCCTTCATGCTCCGTGATCGAGCAGAAGGAGCAGCCGCCAAAGCAGCCGCGCATGATCGTCACCGAGAAACGGATCATCTCCCAGGCGGGAATTTTGGCATCTTCATAGGAGGGATGCGGCGCGCGCGCATAGGGCAGGTCATAGACCCCGTCCATTTCCTCGGTCGTCAGCGGAATGGGGGGCGGTGTGACCCACAGCTCCTGCGTGCCATGGTTTTGCACCAGCGCGCGGGCATTGCCGGGATTGCTTTCGCGGTGAAGCACGCGCGAGGCGCGGGCATAGGATTCCGGATCGCTGGCGACCTGCGCATAGGAAGGCAGACGGATGACGGTCTGTTCGTTGGAGACGCGGCCGCCTTCATCGCCGGAGTCGAGATCATCGGCATGGGCTTCGGTCCAGCCTTCGGGCACGGCGGATTTCGTCACCGCGACGCCACGTATGTCATCAAGCTCGGCGGGCTTGTCGCCCTTGGCCATGCGGTGGGTCACTTCCACCACCGCGCGTTCGGCATTGCCGTAAAGCAGAATGTCGGCCTTGGCATCGACGAGGATCGAGCGGCGCACCTTGTCGGACCAGTAGTCATAATGCGCGATACGGCGCAGCGAGCTTTCAATGCCGCCCAGCACGATGGGCACATTCTTGTAGGCTTCGCGGCAGCGCTGCGCATAGACGATGGTGGAGCGGTCGGGGCGCGCGCCGCCGCCGCCGCCGGGCGTGTAGCTGTCATTATGGCGCAGGCGACGGTCCGCCGTGTAGCGGTTCACCATGCTGTCCATATTGCCGCCGGTCACACCGAAATAGAGATTGGGCTTGCCCAGCACCTTGAAGGGCTCGGCGCTCTGCCAGTCGGGCTGGGAAATAATGCCGACGCGGAAGCCCTGGGATTCGAGCAGACGCCCGATAATAGCCATACCAAAGCTGGGGTGATCGACATAGGCATCGCCCGTGACGAGGATCACATCGCAGCTGTCCCAGCCCAGCAGGTCCATTTCCGCCCGCGACATGGGGAGAAATGGCGCCACGCCAAAACGATGGGCCCAGTATTTCTTGTAAGAAAAAAGTGGTTTCGGTGTCATGTCCATGGGCGGAACATGCGGATGAAAGTCCCACGCGTCAACTGCGACTTGCATTGTTTGAAACAGCCTGTTCGGGGGGGCATGTGGCACATCTTCCAGGATCAGGTGACTTCAAACGTTTAAAACACCGGAATCCTCATTTTCCCGCGTGGATGGATAGTCGTTAACGGGTCAATGGCTTTGAGCCGACCGGAAACGAACCGATCTTTTTCCTCGGGGGTTCTCAATGCCACTTTCGGTCGACCGACCCATGTCGGTGTTTGTGCGTGTCTGCTTTTCATTTCTTTTCCTGTTGCTCGGTTCAGTGCCCCTGATGGCTGGTGACCTGACTGTTTCGGGCGCGAGAACGGCACCGGTCGTTACGTCCAACGCTGATGGCAGTGGTTCGGGCGATGTGGGTGTGACATCGAGCGGCTCCATCACCATTGATGCCAACGAGGTGGCTATCACGGTCGACAGTGACAACAGTGTTGATAATGAAGGCATTATCTACGCCACGAGTGACGTGAACGAGACAGGTATCCTTGTCTCTGCTGACACAACCGGCTCCATAGCAAATGATGGTGGTATCTATACCGGGGCAGCTGGTGATGCTGATTCAGCAGGTACCGTCACGGACGCCGTTATTGGTGGCCCGACCATCCAGATCAACAAAAGTGTCGGGGGCGGGATCAAGAACACTGGCTATCTTACCAGCTATGGCCCGCTCAATATCGTCATCGGCACGGACAGCGTGTCGCC
The DNA here is from genome assembly GCA_016124805.1 of Hyphomicrobiales bacterium. Lineage (GTDB taxonomy): Bacteria > Pseudomonadota > Alphaproteobacteria > Parvibaculales > Parvibaculaceae > Parvibaculum. Next base: position 105,682 of record WGND01000011.1, read on the forward strand.
GAGCGATATTTCCATCGGCGATGTCGGGACAGGCATCAATGCCTATGGCTTCATAAATGAAGAGGGCACCATCACGGCCTATGGCGGCAATAGCGGGGATGATGTCATGCTTTTTCGCATCTATAGCGATACGGGCTACACAACCGATCTTGGAGGCGGCCTGGAAAATTACGGCAGCGGTGCCAGCATGAAAGCGATCGCTTATGATGCCAATGCCATCGCCATCAGCATTGGCGACAACGCCTATGTGGCGGAGATCAACAATTTTGATGATGATCTGGATGACAGCAGTGCCACAATAATTGGCGCCTATAGCTATATGTCCACGGGTGGGGGCGATGCTGTAGTCATTGATGTGGACGCCCTCGGTGTCCTTGACCTCGTCTCCAATAACAGCCTGCTTTATGCCTATAATGAAAATGGAGACTATGACGCTATCGTACTGCGCACGGCATCGGCGTCGGCAACAACGATTGACAATTCGGGTACATTGCAGGCCCAGCTTTCTGATGAGGGGACGGGCCGGGCTATTGTTATCGATGCGACGGCTGCCTCCGGTGATCTCATCATCAGCAATAGCGGTGAAGATGCCCTGATTTATGCTGAAGACTCCAGCGACAGCACGGCGACGGATCGGACCTACGCGCTATATGCGACGGGCTCGGCGAGCAACATCACCATTAACAATTCCGATGATGCTGAAATCTATGGCGATCTTTATTTTGGTGATGGTGATGATGCGCTGAATGTGACCGGTGGTATCGTTACAGGCAATCTCGATTTCGGCAGCGGCACCAATTCCGTCTCGCTTTCCGGCGGCAGCACATTGGAGGCAAGCAACGAACTCACGACAGGTACGCTTGATCTCTATGTGGATGATGCAACGCTGATTGTGAACACCAATACCTTTGAGGCGACAACGGCGACATTCTCTTCCGATGCGACGCTTGCCGTTTCTGTCGATGACGACGGCGTCACAAGCGGTACGCTTTACACGACCGGGACAACAACACTTGCAAATGGCACGACGATCGACGTCAATTTTGAAAGCTATGTCATTGATGATGCAACCGTGACACTTGTTGATGCAGGCACTCTTGATCTGCTTGGCGGTGTGTCCGGTCTTGATGTGACATCATCAATCATCGGCTATGACGCCGTTTTGCAGGTCGTTTCAGGCTCCACAGAGCAGTTGCAGCTTGGCTTTTCGCGCATGACCGCTGCCGAGCTTGGCTACACCAATAATCTTGCAGTGGTTTACGCTGCCGCTGCGCAGGCTCTCGCGACGGATGATGAATTGGGAAGTGCAGTTGGTAATGTCGGCAGTGAGGCTGAGCTGAAGGCGGCTTATGAACAGCTGGTGCCGGATATGACAGGTGCACATGAAGACACCGCTATCAGGTTGCAGGATATCACCAGCAGCCAGATCAGCACGCGCCTGGCTCTGTTTCGTTCCAACGGGCAGTCAGCTGCTTTGAAGGGTCGCGGTATCGGCTATGGCAAGACGTTCTGGGCGCAGGAATATATCAATTCCGATACCAGCGATGCCGGCGCCAACTCGCAAAGCTATGATGGCACGACGGTCGGCTTCACCTTTGGCTTTGATAATCGTGACTCGAATGGAGACATCAGGGGCTTTGCCTTCACCATCAGTACGCATGGCTATGATACAGATTACACCGATGCGCAAAACTCCGTGAAAAGCTATGCCCTGAGCTATTATCGTTCCTTCAACCGCGGCCCTGCCTTCATCGATCTGGTTTCGCAGATCGCCTATAACAGCTACGAGGGGAATCGTGACGTTGTGATCGGTGATGTTTCGCGCAATGCAGAATATGCCTCAAATGGCTATCAGGGCGGCTTGTCAGGTCAGCTTGGCTATAGCGCGGCGCTGGGACGATTTTCCCTGCAGCCGAGCCTTGGGGCTTCCTATGTCTATCTCACGCAGGGCAGCTATGACGAGGCGGGTGGAGGAGACGGTGTGGATATGCATGTGGAGGCGGATGCCTTCCATTCCCTGCTGACCAATGCGGACTTGAAACTTCAGGCGCGTTTTGGGGGAGAGCAATCGCAGCTTTTCACCTATGTCAACATGGGGTGGTCACATCAGCTGCTGGAAGCGACACCACAAAGCGAAGCAAGTTTTCTGTCAACTGGCACCAGCATGACGCTCAAGGCAGATGAATATGACAAGGACACGCTGCATGGCGGTGTCGGCTTCTCGATCAATAACGGCTGGTCGCGTCTGGGGCTTGATTATCGTGCCCAGGTTGGCGACAGCCTCCTGTCCCATCAGGCGACGGCGAGCGCCACTTTGATATTCTAGGCGGAAAATGCGGGAGGGGCGCTGCTGCATCCCTTCCCGTTTGTTTATTGCATGAACCAGCCATGGCTGACGACGAGGGACTGGCCCGTCAGCGCATTGGTCGGGAAGCTGGCAAAGAGCAGGGCAACCTCGGCGACATCGGCGGTGGTGGTGAATTCGGCATCCACCGTATCCTTCAGCATCACATTCTTGATGACATCTTCCTCGCTGATGCCGAGTTCCTTGGCCTGTTCGGGGATCTGCTTGTCGACCAGCGGGGTGCGCACGAAACCGGGGCAGATCACATTGGCGCGCACGCCATGTTTGGCACCTTCCTTGGCAATCACCTTGGCCAGCCCGATCAGGCCATGCTTGGCGGTCACATAGGGCGCTTTCAGCACGGAGGCTTCCTTGGAATGGACAGAGCCCATGAAAATGATGCTGCCGGACCCTGCCTTATACATATGGGGCAGGCAGGCGCGTGTGGTCAGGAATGCGCCATCAAGGTGGATGGCGAGCATTTTCTTCCAGTCACTCAGGCTGAAGCTCTCCAGTGGATTGACGATCTGGATACCGGCATTGCTCACCAGCACATCGATCTGACCCCATTTTTTGACAACGGCTTCAATGCCTGCATTGACGGCAGCTTCGTCGGTCACATCCATGGCGACGGCCATGCTGGCGGCACCTGTTTCTTTGGTGATTTCATCGGCGGTCGCCTGTGATTTTTCAAGGTTGAGATCGGCAATGACGATTTTTGCGCCTTCACTGGCATATTTGGTGGCGATTTCCTTGCCGATGCCGCTGGCAGAACCTGTGACGATGGCAACTTTATCTTTCAAACGCATGATGCTCTCCTTGGGGGGCTTTGGTATCAGGCAGGTGTTTTCTGGGTCATGTCGAAGACGGCGACATCATGGAGAGGTCGCCCGCGGGCCTTCCAGGCTTCAGAGGCCAATGTGGTTTCCACGTCCCGCTTGCCGGCCTGCCAGTGATCCGTCATGGAGGCGCGTGAAAACTCGAAGTCTTTTGTGCTCTGCTGATAGCTGCGGCGTCTGTGAATGAGATGCACGATGGTGATCGCGGCATCATTATGTTCCGCCCGCAGACGTTTCACATCGGGATCATCGGCCAGTTCAGCGGGCAGCTTTTCAAGCAGATTATGCAGCGCCAGCTGGGTCTTGTGGTGACGGCGGAAAATATCGGTGTTCAGTCGCGTCCGGCTGGAATAGCGGATGTCTTTTTCGCGCTCATTGGCTTCCAGCATGGTTGTCGGCATCGGGCCGCGAGCGCTGAAAAGGTCGACTTGAAAAATCAGCATGTCATGGCGCGGATCGCTGTCGAGCACATATTGCAGGGGCGTGTTGGAAACGAGGCCGCCATCCCAGTAAAATTCGCCATCCACCTCGACGGGGGGGAAGCCGGGGGGCAGGGCGCCGGAGGCCATGATATGTTCGGGTGTGATCGTCTTGGTCTGATTGTCGAAATAGACAAAATTGCCGCTGCGCACATTGACGGCGCCGACGCTTAGCCGGGTTTTTTTGGCGTTGATCCGGTCGAAGTCGATATGGCGCTCAAGCGTCGCCCGCAATGGCTTGGTGTCGTAATAGCTCAGTGCGGCCATGGTGCCGGGTTGCTGGAATATTGGCGGCACGAGGCGCGGCACGAAAAAGCCGGGGACACCGAAGGCCGCCGTCAGCGAGGCGCTTGCCGAATTGAAGAAGCCTCGCCAGGTGCTGTCATTGCCGGGGAGCAGGCCCTGCAGATTGCTTGAGACATCCTGCCAGAAGGCCTGAAGCTTTTCGACGCGATGGGCGGGCTCATTGCCGGCGATGATGGCGGCATTGATGGCGCCGATGGAGATGCCCGCCACCCAGACGGGGTCAATCTGCACGTCGTCCAGCGCCTCATAGACACCGGCCTGATAGGACCCGAGCGCCCCGCCGCCCTGCAGCACGAGCACGGGCCGTTCATTGCATTGCAAATGGGGGTTTTCGGGGCTGGGATCGGGCTTGGCTTGGGTCGGAGACATCGGTGCGGGCCTTTGGTTCTGTTCCAACAGCAGATGGGGTTTATGCTGCGTTGCACCAAGTTAACTTATCTTCATAGCGCGGCCATGTGATAGCCCTGACCGCCGGATTCTTGAATTAATGGCCGGTTTCAGAGCTTTTCGCGGGCCAGAAATGCGTCGAGCGCCGTCAGGAATTCCGGTTCGTCGAGGAAGGGCGCGTGACCGCGATCTTTCACCGTGACGCTGGTGAAATTGGGGTGCTCGGCGGCCATCCGGGCAAAAGTCTCGGCTGAAAGCAGGTCGGAATTTTCGCCGCGTATGCCCAACACCGGCAGATTGTTCAGCGCCTTGAATTGCGGCCACATGTCAGGCAGCGGGCCGCTGGCGGCAGCTTCCAGACCCTTGCGCAGGCCGGTGCCGATCTTGGCGTCATAATCGAGCTTGGGCGCTCCATGTTCCTCTGTGAAGGTCCGGCGGGTGAAGGCGCGCCATTCTTCGCCCGAGAGATTGGGGAATTCGCGCTCATTCATCATGCGCGCCTGTACCGCGGCTTCGTCCCATGTCTTGGGCACTTCCATGACACCGGCATAGCCGGCGATGCGCTTGAGGCCGTCCATGGCGATTTCGGGGCCGACATCATTCAGCACGACAGCTTTCAGCGTGGCGGGGCGGAAGGCGGCAAGCAGCATCGCGATCAGGCCGCCACGTGATGTGCCCACGAAGACCGCCTGCGATATGCCTGAGGCGCCCATCACATCGAGCACGTCCATCAGTTCGGTAGCGGGTGTGTAGTCGGTCCAGTTCTCGCAATATTGTGAGCGGCCACGCCCGCGCAGGTTCGGGCAGAGCACACGCCGATGCGGTGCAAGATGTTCGGCAAGCGTTTCAAAATCCTTTGAATTGCGTGTCAGGCCCGGCAGGCAGACGACCGGCGTCAGCGGGCTCGCGCGTTCGCCATAGTCGCGGGCATAGATGCGCAGGCCGTCCTGCGTGGTGACAAATGATTCACGGAAGGGCATGGGGGCCATGGATGTTCTCTTCAATGGGGGGCAAAAATCAAAGTCGCGAAATGATAGCCGTTTAATCACCCTTTTCGATGACAGGTGCCATCATGGGTGTTCCGACACTTGCAGCCGGGCTTGGCTCAGTGGTGCCGGTGCTTGCGGTTGGCTTGGGCGCAGGCGAGGCGACCAGGGGCACATTGACCGGCATGCGCAGCGGGGCGCTCGTTGAAATGGGTGCGCCTGTATGACGCTTGATGTCCTTGTTGATCTGCACGGCTTCGTTCTTCCCGCTCAGCCTTGTACGATAGACCTCCAGATTTTCCATCACGCGCTGGACATAGTTGCGGGTTTCGGAAAAGGGAATGCTCTCCATCCAGTCAATCGCATCAACCTTGGTCGAGCGCGGATCGCCATATTGCGCCACCCACTGGTTGACGCGCGAGGCCCCTGCATTATAGGCGGCAATGCTCATGATGTAGGAGCCGTCGAAACTGTCGACCAGATCGCCGAGATGGGCCGAGCCGAGCGTGGCATTATAGGTCGGGTCGGTCAGGCGCGCTTTTGAATAGGGCAGGCCGACCTGCTTGGCGACGGCGCGCGCCGTTGTCGGCATCAGCTGCATCAGGCCGCGCGCGCCTGCAGGGCTCATGGCGGCGGCATCAAATTCGCTTTCCTGACGTGACAGACCATAGACCAGCGCTTTTTCCACACTCGCACCGCGTGGCGTATATTGCGGCATGCGTGATGTGGGATAGGCCCGCTGCGCCAGCACGATATTGCGCAGCGAGGCAGCCTTGGCGATGCGCAGCGACAGCTTGGCGTCGCCAAAGCCTGCCGCCAGATCGGAAAGGGCGGCCAGCTTTGCCGGGTCTTCCAGCGTGTTTGCCATATGCAGCATGAAGACCCATGTCTGGTTCTCGCGATCCAGCGCATTCAGAATGCGGGCGGCCCGCACCAGTTCAGTATCAAGGAATTTCTTTTTATCGCCCTTGCCGAGCATCGGGTCCTGCGTCAGCGTCATCTTGCCGTCGCCGCCCATGGTCGCCAGCGCGGCAAGCGAGAGCTGGCCATAGAAGGTCGTCGGATAGGTGGCGGCCGCCGTGTAATGGGCTTTGGCTTTGTCCTTGTCGCCACCAGCGGACTTTGCCCGCGCGCTCCAATATTCGGCGCGTGCTTTGCTGATGGGTGTCGACACGCCCTTGGCAAGCTTGTCGAAATGCCCGAAGGCGATATCGGGCTTGTTGAGATATTGAAGCGCGATCCAGCCCGCCATGAATTCGGCCTCGGCAAAATCGCCGCCTTCGCTCAGGCCGTTGCCCGCAGCAATCTTGTAGGCATCATTATAGAGCCCGCTTGCCAGTGCCTTGCGCGCGGCAATGCTGCGCTCCACCCACCAGCCATCCGGCGTATAGGTGCCGTGGGGTTTGTTGGGCGCCGTGACGAGCAGGGGGATGGCGTTTTCCGGATTGCCGCGACGACGCTCATAGCGGGCCTGATCAAAAAGCAGGCCGGGGTCGCGACGCAGATAATCCGGCACCTTGGAGAGCGCCTGCGTGGCGTCCTTGCTGCGGGCGCTTGTCAGTTCGATGCGGGCATTGGCCAGCGCCTGGGCATCCTGACCGATCAGTGCGGCGGTGGTTTTGGCGTCGCTGGCGCGGCGGTCGGCCAGCAGCCGCGCAAGCCGCGCCTGATGGATATCGGTTGTCAGATAGGGCCGGAATTCCCTCAGGATGGCTGCCTGACTTGCCGCGGAGAAATCATTTTCGATCCAGGCCTGCTGGATCACAGCCTTGGCCTCATCCTTGCGGCCCGAGACAAGCAGCGCATGGGCATAGCGCAAGCGGCCATCGCCGGTCTGGGGCTTGCTCTTGTCAAACCAGTTCAGCGTGTCGGCATCGCTGAGCGGATAGATGAGCAGGGCCTGTTCGGCGCGCAGCGCAAGCGTGCTCTGGCGCGGCCAGTCCGGGTTCTGTTCCATGAAGGCCACAATGTCAGACAGGGTGGCGCTGCTGTCGTCCGAGGTGAAGCGGCTCCAGAGAATGAGCTTGCGGGCAGCCGGGTCGCTGATGGCGCTCATATGGCGCATGGCTTCCACCCAGTTGCCGCGATCGGCCTCGGCAAAGGCATCGCGCGTCGCCGCCAGATCACCGGGGCTCAGCAGCAAGCCTGTGGGCACGACCCCATTGCTGGCTGTCACGCTGGGCGTGCTGACCGGTGTCTTGATGGGGGCGGATACCGGCGCTGGGACCGGCGTTGCCTGTGCGGCGGTGCTGCCGGGCCGTTCAAGCGGCAGGACGAGGCCGCTTGCCATGGCCGGCGCCATGCAGCAAAGGAGCAGGGCCATGGCAAGGCCAGGACCGGCGAATATACGGGACGATAAAACAAACAGGCGAGCCAGCAATTAAGGCCTCAATTCACGCAAGAACCAACGATTACCGGCCATTCGGACCGGAGGCGCCAGCCCGCAAGGGGGCCACGCCATCTGGCATTCTGGCATCATTGCAACCGGTGGGGATAACTCTATAGAGATGCTATGCTGCGTCGCAAGGGCTGCCTCGCCAGTTTCCTTGATGCCACAGCAGCTTATGGTTATCTTGCGCCCCTTCGGCGGTGCCGGAATCGCGCCCGGATATGGGGCTAAGGAGCAAAAAGAATGTTCAAGGGTTCGTTTGTTGCCCTCATAACCCCGTTTTCGGACGGCAAGGTGGACGAGGATGCCTTCGCAAAACTCGTCGAGTGGCAGATTTCGGAAGGCACGCATGGTCTGGTGCCCTGCGGCACGACGGGTGAATCACCGACGTTGAGCCATGCCGAGCATCGCCGTGTGGTGGAAATCTGTGTCGAGGTGACAAACAAGCGCGTCCCGGTCATTGCCGGTGCCGGTTCCAACAACACACTGGAAGCCATCGAGCTGACACGCTTTGCCAAGGCGGTGGGCGCGGATGCCGCGCTCAGTGTGACCGGCTATTACAACAAGCCCTCGCAGGAAGGTTTCTACCAGCATTTCAAGGCGATTGATGAAGCCGTCGATCTGCCGATCATCCTTTACAACATTCCCGGTCGCACCATCGTCGATATCAATGTGGATACGATGAAGCGTATTGCGTCGCTGAAGAATGTGATCGGTGTGAAGGATGCCACGAACAATATTGCGCGGGTCAGCCTGCAGCGGCAGGAGATCGGCAAGGACTTCATCCAGCTGTCGGGCGAGGATGGCACGGCGCTGGCTTTCAATGCCCATGGTGGCGTGGGCTGCATTTCGGTGACGGCCAATGTCGCGCCGCGTCTCTGCGCCGAGTTTCAGTCGGCCTGTCTGGCAGGAGACTTTGCCCATGCGCTGGAACTGCAGGACAAGCTGATGCCTCTGCATCATCACCTCTTTGGTGAACCGAACCCGACGCCGGTCAAATATGCGGCCAGTCTGCTTGGTCTCTGTAAGGATGAAATGCGCCTGCCGCTGGTTCCGGCCAGCGAGGCCATGCAGGTCAAGGTTCGTGGCGCGATGCGCCATGCGGGCCTGATCAATTGAACGGGAAGGCTGGTTGAGAGGTCATGTCCTCTAAAAGTGGTGGTGCCAAAAGAAAGCTCAGCGACGGCAGCAAGATCATTGCCGACAATCGCAAGGCCCGGTTCAATTATTCAATCTCGGAAACCTTTGAAGCTGGTCTGATGCTGGTGGGGAGCGAGGTCAAGTCCCTGCGCGCCGGGCAGGGCAGCCTGAATGACGCCTATGCGCAGGCCAAGGATGGCGAGCTTTTTCTGGTGAACCTCTATATCCCGAGCTATCTGCAGGCGGCGCATCAGCAGGGTCACTCGACACGCCGTCCCCGCAAGCTTCTTCTGCACAAGCGCGAGATTGAAAAAATGTCCGCGGCCATCACGCGGCAGGGCATGACCGTTGTGCCGCTGAAAATGTATTTCACCGATAAGGGGCGGGTGAAAGTCGAGATCGGTCTGGCGCAGGGCAAGAAAATGGCCGACAAGCGCGAGACCATCAAGGCGCGGAGCTGGGCGCGGGACAAGGCCCGTCTTCTTCGCGACAAGGGCTGACAAACGAGGTGCAAGATGAGCGATGAAGACAAGCCTGAGCTGACGGGCAAGATCAAAGAGAAGCTCATTGCCTCCAAGGAAAAGACGGCCGAGGCCGGTCGTCATCTCACCGGCCGGCCTGATCTCAAACGCGAAAACCGTTTGCCCCCTGGTCAGCATCTTGTTGAAAAATGGCCTGTACTTGATCTCGGTGTGCAACCCGATCTTGATCCTCAGACATGGAAGATGCGCATTGAGGGTCTGGTCGAGAAGGAAATCATCCTCTCGCTGGCGGACTTCATGGCTTTGCCGCAGTCACGCTCTGTAAGCGATATACACTGCGTCACGACATGGAGCCGCTATGACAATCAATGGGATGGGGTGTCGTCCCGGAGCATCCTTGATCTTGTCCGGCCGAAAGCGGATGCGCGGCATGTGATTTTCCACGCCTATGACGGCTACACCACCAATATCTCCCTGGATGTCTTTGCCGAGCCAGATGTGCTGCTTGCCCATAGCTGGGAAGGCAAGCCGCTGACGCGGGAGCATGGCGGCCCGGTGCGCGCCATCGTGCCGCAATGGTATTTCTGGAAGAGTGCAAAATGGATCCGACGCATTGAATTCAGCGCGACGGACAAGCCCGGCTTCTGGGAAGAACGCGGTTATCACAATGAAGCCGATCCGTGGAGAGAGCAGCGCTACAGCGAATAGGCTGCGCCTCTAGTTAGAATCGATCAGCTTGCGGATGTCTTCAAAGACGGCATGGAACATGGCTTCTGTCAGTCGGCGTGTATTCGTGTTGTAGCGGGAGCAGTGATAGCTGTCGAACAGTGTCAGGCCATCACCAATGTCGTGCTGAGCGGCGTGGCCGAATTTGGCCGCTGACTTCTTGATGCCGCGTGCCTTCAGCACCGCATCATGGGCAATATGCCCCAGCGCCAGAATGGCTCTCAGCTTTGGCAGTGTTGACATGCGGGTGGCAAAGAAAGGCTGACAGGTTTTCTGCTCTTCCGGCGTCGGCTTGTTTTGTGGCGGTACGCAGCGCACCGCATTGGTGATCATGGCGCCCTGCATGGTCAGGCCATCATCAATGCGCGCTTCATAAGTGCCCGACGCAAAGCCGAATTTCAGAAGTGTGGGATAGAGCAGATCGCCGGCATAATCGCCCGTAAAGGGGCGACCCGTCCGGTTGGCTCCCTGCAGGCCCGGTGCCAGGCCTACAATCAGCAGGCGTGCATCCTCGCCACCGAAAGATGGCACAGCGCCATTGAACCAGTCGGGATGGGCGGCGGCAGATGCGTGGCGATAGTCGACAAGGCGCGGGCAGAGCGCGCAGTCGCGCGCCGGTTCGGCGGTTACAATTTTGCTCATGCTGGTGTCACGCCTGGTGCGCGATCATCCACGGCTGACTGTGGTGCGCACGGCTTCCACATGCTCGTCATCATCATAATCATCATCGTCATCATGACGGGTTGATGGCGCGCGCGCAATTTTGCTGCGCAATGAATCGAGCTCGATGAACTGGTCGGTGATGCGGCGCAGATCATCCGAAATCATCTGAGGAGATGTCTTGATGGTGGAGACAACGCTGATGCGCTTGCCGCGACGCTGGGCGGCGGCGATCAGCGGGCAGAGATCACCATCGCCGGAGAAGATCACAAGATGGTCAACGTTGTCGCAAAGGTCGAGCGCGTCGACTGCGAGATCAATGGCGATATCGCCTTTCACGCGGCGTTTGCCTGTGCTGTCTGTATATTCCTTGGCGGGCTTGGTCACGACGGTGAAGCCATTATAGTCCAGCCAGTCGATCAGAGGGCGGAGCGGGGAATATTCCTGATCCTCCAGCAGGGCCGTGTAATAATAGGCGCGGATCATCACGCCCTGATCCTTGAAAAGCGTATGGAGCTTTTTGTAGTCGATGTCGAAGCCGAGATTGCGCGCGGCGTAATATAGCTTCACACCATCTATGAAAAGGGCGATGCGTTCGGTTGGATAAAATTGCATGTCGGTCTCTTTGTTCCGGTCTGAAAGCGTATTATGGAATGATAATGCGAATTAGAGTTGTTTCGATCTAGATGGTTATATTACACAGCGATAACAGCGTCGAAGCCGGACAAAATGCCGCAAGTGATTTGAAGCGCTATGCCGGGGGCGGCATCTATATCGCGCTTGGGGCCAATATGGGCGCATCGCCGCGCCTCACGCTGGAAAAGGCCATCGCCTATATGCCCCAAATGGGCATGACGCCTCGGGCTATTTCGTCATTTTATAGCACAGCCGCCGTCGGGCCAACGCCTCAGCCTGATTTTGTCAATACAGTGATCCGGGTCGAGACTGCGCTGCCCGTATATGAGCTGATGGAAATGCTTCATCGGATCGAGGCCGTTTTTGGCCGTGTCCGGCGCGAAAGATGGGGCCCGCGGGTGCTCGATCTTGATTTGCTGGATTATCAGGGGATGGTCATTCCGCCGGTGGGACCTCAGGGTCTTGCAGCGGGTTTGGGACCCATTCCGCTTGTTTTGCCGCATCCGGGCGTGGCCGAGCGGGGGTTTGTCCTGCTTCCTCTGCGGGATATTGCGCCTGGCTGGCGGCATCCGGTCTCCGGGGCGCATATCGAGGTTCTTATTGCTCATTTACCGGCCGCCGAGAAGGCCGGGATCGCGCCGATAGCCGCAAAATAGAGCCATATCCGGCGTTGATTCAGCCTAACAGCCTGTTTTAGCTTGCTTTTGAGTGGCTCAGACCCTAAACACGGGTCCAAATCCATTTTCCGAATCTATTGGAGTTTTTGAATGGCCCGCGTGACCGTTGAAGATTGCGTCGACAAGGTGCCGAACCGCTTTGAGCTCGTATTGCTCGCGGGACATCGTGCACGCGCCATGTCGGCTGGTGCCGAACTGACCATCGACCGCGACAATGACAAGAATCCCGTCGTTGCGCTGCGCGAAATTGCTGACAAGACGATTGTTCCTGAAGATCTGCGTGAAGATCTGATCAGCAGCATGCAGAAGCGCATTGAGACCGAAGAGCCCGAAGTCGAGAACATGCAGCTTCTCATGTCCGGCGAAGGCGAGGGCGAAATTGCTGATACTTTCGGTGCCTCCGAAGGTGAAGGCCGCATGACGGAAGAAGAGCTTCTGCGTGCCATCCAGACCCAGATCGACTCGCCGCAGCAGAAATCGGCCGATGACGACATGGATGTCGAAGACTGAAACTAGCGGCGAAAGGCCTTTCAGGTCCTTCCGAAGGCCCAAATGAAGTAAGGCGCCGCCCGGTCCATGTGATCGAGGCGGCGTTTTCGTGTCTGAGCCACCACCACTTGTGGCAACATTGACCTATATTATCTGATTGGAAAGAACCCTCTGGGAGACTTGAAGGCATGATGCGTCAGTATGAGCTCGTTGATCGCGTGCTCGGCTACGATCCGAAAGCGGACGAAGCCCTGATCAACCGTGCCTATGTCTATGCCATGAAACAGCATGGCAGTCAGAAGCGGGCATCGGGCGACCCCTATTTTTCCCACCCCATTGAAGTTGCCGGCATTCTGACCGACCTCAAGCTGGACACCTCGACTATCGTGACAGCGCTACTGCATGACACGATTGAGGATACCGGTGCGACCATGGATGAGCTAACGCGGCTTTTCGGTGCCGAGATTGCCCAGCTTGTCGATGGCGTCACAAAGCTTACCCGCATTGAGCTCACCTCGGAGCGTTCCAAGCAGGCGGAAAATTTCCGCAAGTTTCTGCTCGCCATGTCCAATGACATTCGCGTGCTGCTGGTCAAGCTCGCCGACCGTTTGCACAATATGCGCACGCTGCATTTCATTCCCTCGCCGGAAAAACGCCAGCGCATCGCGCAGGAGACGATGGATATTTATGCGCCGCTCGCCGGACGCATGGGCATTCAGGAAATCCGGGACGAGCTGGAAGATCTGGCCTTTGCCCAGCTCAATCCCGAGGCGCGCGAGACATTGCTCAAAAGGCTCAATGAATTCCGCGCGGCAAGTGGCGATATTGTGAAGCGCATTGGCGAGTCCTTTCAGAAGGAACTTGTGGCCAATGGTATCGACGTGGAAGTGGTGGGGCGCGAAAAGCGACCCTATTCGATGTGGCGCAAGATGGAGCGTCGCTCCATTTCGCTTGAACAGCTTTCGGACATTTTCGGCTTTCGGGTCATCGTTGACGAGATCGCGGACTGCTACAAGGCGCTTGGCATTCTGCACACGCATTGGCCGACCGTGCCCGGGCGCTTCAAGGATTACATCTCCACGCCCAAGAACAATGGCTATCGTTCGATCCATACCACGCTGATCGGGCCGGAGAAGAAACGCGCCGAAGTTCAAATCCGTACACGGAAGATGCATGAAGTCGCCGACTACGGCATTGCGGCCCATTGGCTCTACAAGGAAAAGCCGGGTGGGGCTGAAAATGCTGGCGAGTTTGCCAATACCTTTATCTGGCTGCGTCAGCTGATTGAAATGCTGGAACATGGCAGTTCGCCCGAAGAATTTCTGGAGCATACAAAGCTGCAGATGTTCTCCGATCAGGTTTTCTGTTTCTCGCCAAAGGGCTTGCTCATTACCTTGCCGCGTGGCGCGACGCCGGTTGATTTTGCCTATGCGGTGCATACAGATATCGGCGACACCTGTGTTGGCTGCAAGATCAATGGCCGTCACATGCCATTGCGCTCGACACTTGAAAATGGCGACGAGGTCGAGATCATTCGCTCACAGGCGCAGCGCCCGTCTCCGGCCTGGGAAGGTTTTGTCACAACGGGCAAGGCGCGGTCGGCCATTCGCCGGTCGATCCGCATGAGCAAGCAGATCGAGTTTGCGCGATTGGGTCGCCAGATCGTGAAGGCGACATTCGAGGCAGCGGGCAAGGAAGCGACAGATTCCATTCTGGAGCGCGCACTGGGGCCGCTGCATCAGAGTGACATGAATGAAATGCTTTCGCGCGTGGGCGAGGCAACCCTGACGGCCGAGCAGGTGCTGGCGGCGGCCTATCCGGAATTGACGGTCAGAAAAACCTCTTCGCGCAAGGGCAAGAAGCTCAATGGCGCAGGCACGGGAACAACGGTTATTCATGTCTCGGGCCGCGGGCAGGATCTCGCCATGCATTTTGCCGACGAGACATTTCCGCTGCCGGGCGAGCGCATTGTCGGCATCATGACGCCGGGCGAGGGCATCGTGATTTATCCGATTGATGCCCCCAGTCTGGCGGAATTTGATGGCGACGGCCTGCGCTGGATTGACGTCGCCTGGGATGTGCCAAGCGACGCGCCGCAGATGTTTCCGACACGCCTGCGTGTGACCGCTAAAAACGAGGTCGGTACGCTTGGCAATGTGGCATCGCTGATTGCCGATTATGGCAGCAATATCAGCAATCTCAGCATGGCCCAGCGCGACAGTGATTTTTATGACATGCAGATCGATCTCGATGTGCGTGATCTCAAGCACCTCACCCGCATCATGTCGGCGCTCAATGGCCTCTCGGTTGTGAGCAGCGTCGCTAGGTCGCGGCGTTAGACGACAGATAATTAATATGGGGTCATGCCGGTTTCTGCTATGGCATGGCCGTAACAAATGATGCGCGAATGGACAGATCATGAAACAAGCCAAGGTCCTCAAGGAATTTGAAAAAGCGGGCGCCTTGCTCAATGGGCATTTCGTTCTCTCTTCGGGTCTTCATAGCCCGGTGTTTCTGCAGAAGGCGCTCGTCTTCATGAATCCCAAGCGCACCGCGCGGCTCTGCAAGGCGCTGGCTGAAAAAGTGCGCAAGGAAGTCTCCGGCGATATTGATGCCATCGTTTCCCCGGCCGTTGGCGGCATCATTCCGGGCTATGAAATGGCGCGCCAGATGAAGCTGCCTGCCATGTATGTGGAGCGCGAGAATGGTGAATTTGTCCTGCGTCGCGGTTTTCCGCTGACCAAGGGCATGCGGGTGCTGATGGTTGAGGACATCGTCACCACGGGTCTGTCCTCGCGTGAATGCATTGGCGCCATCCGGAAGATGGGGGCGAAGGTTGTCGCCTCGGCCTGCCTTATCGACCGCTCCGGCGGCAAGGCCAAGGTTGGTACCAAGCTCATTTCTCTGGCACAGGTCGATTTCCCGACCTATGCGGTCGATGATCTGCCACCCGAGCTTGCGGCGATCCCGACCTCCAAGCCGGGCAGCCGAAACCTCGCCTGAGGGGAGAGCCATTGTTTCGTCGCCGCACCGCATTGCGACCCATCGAAAAGCTGCGTGAGTCTCTTTGGCCCCGCGCCGGGTGGCGCCGGACCTTGCAATATGGCTGGCGGCGCGTCTGGCGGTTGACCGGTACGCCCCATGCCGTGGCGGTAGGGGTGGCGGCAGGCGCCTTCTCGGCCTGTTCGCCCTATCTCGGATTTCACTTTGTGCTGGCCATGCTGTGCGCCTGGGTTTTCCGGGGCAATCTGATTGCTGCAGCCTTCGGCACGTTTCTCGGCAATCCGCTCACCTATCCGCCGATCTGGTTTGTGGTCTATGAGACCGGCATGTTGATGCTGGGGCGCGTTTCAACAGGTGGTGGTCCCTCGATCTCGGAAGATTTTCTGACCGGGCGGGCCTTTGACATGATCTTGCCGGTGCTTGTGCCCATGGCGGTCGGGTCCATTCCGGTGGGCATTGTGGCTGCTCTTGTCGTTTACGTGATCACCCGTGTTTCTGTCGGGGCCTATCAGGTGCAACGACGTGAGGGGCTGGCGAAACGCGCCCTGGCGCGCAAGGTGGCACTGGACCCCGAGGCGACTATAATCAACGGCGACATGCCTTCGGGCGTGCCGGAATGAGCCTGGTTTAAGGGAGTGATGATCATGGGCGTGGAGAGCGTTCGACCTTTGCGGCTTGGCGTGAATATTGATCACGTAGCCACTATCCGCAATGCGCGGGGGGGGGAGCACCCCGATCCGGTGCGGGCGGCCCATGCCGCGGCGGCTGCCGGTGCCGATGGCATTACCGCGCATCTGCGCGAGGACCGGCGCCATATCCGCGACCGCGACATTGAAATGCTCATGAATGAGATCGGTTTGCCGCTCAATCTGGAGATGGCGGCAACGGAGGAAATGCTTGCGATTGCGCTTCATCACAAACCGCATGCGAGCTGCATCGTGCCGGAACGGCGTGAGGAAGTGACCACGGAAGGCGGGCTTGATGCAGCCGGGCAGCATAATCATCTGCAGCCCTTTGTGTCGCGACTGGCAGATACCGGTATCCGGGTGTCGCTCTTTATCAATGCCGATCAGCGTCAGCTTGATGCTGCACTCTCGCTTGGCGCGCCGGTGGTGGAATTGCATACTGGTGCCTATTGCGAGGCTTGGCTTGAAGGCGATGATGCACGTTTTCGCGAGGAGCTGGATCGTCTAACAGTGGCGGCTGCCTATGGGACATCGCTGGGCCTTGAGGTGCATGCCGGGCATGGCCTGACCTTTGACACCGTTACCCCGGTTGCTTCCATCCTGGATTTTGCGGAGTTGAATATCGGCCATTTCCTGATCGGGGAAGCCATTTTCGGGGGGCTTGATTCCACGATCAAACGGATGCGGGCCCTGATGAACAAGGCGCGCGCGGAAGCCATGGGCTCGCGGAGTGCCTGATAGGGAGTGAAGCTGCATGATCCTTGGGATCGGGAACGACATCATCGATATTCGCCGTATCGAGAAGACACTTGAGCGCTATGGTGATCGCTTCGTCGAACGGATCTATACCGATATCGAGCGGCAGAAATCGGATGGGCGCCGCTTGCGCGCCGCATCCTATGCCAAGCGGTTTGCGGCCAAGGAGGCCTGCTCCAAGGCGCTGGGCACGGGCATCAGGCGGGGCGTTTTCTGGCGGGATATGGGCGTTGTGAACATGCGCGGCGGTCAGCCCACCATGGCGCTGACGGGCGGGGCCATGGAACGCTTGCGTTTTATGACGCCGGAGGGCATGACCCCTGTCATTCATCTGACCATCACGGATGACCACCCATTGGCTCAGGCCATTGTCATTATTTCGGCTGTTCCGGCCATTTCCGAGATGACAACAGGTTAAGCCTTTTCTCCGGACCGATTGTGATATGGTCCGGCAAATCATGATTTTGTAAGAGCTGCAGGGCGATCCCCGCAGGAGTTTGGGAAATGTCGATGACGGATAAAGTGAAGAACGTCCAGACAGATACGTTCGCTGAAAATGCCAAGACAGTGGGTTATGCGCTTCTGATTGCGCTGGTCATCCGCGCCATCCTCTTCCAGCCTTTTTTCATCCCGTCGGGTTCGATGATCCCCACGCTGCTGATCGGTGACTATCTTTTCGTCGCCAAATATTCCTATGGCTATTCAAAGCATTCCTTGCCCTTCAGTCCGCCCCTTTTCAGTGGGCGCATCATGGGCAGTGATCCGACGCGCGGCGACATTGTTGTCTTCAAGACCCCCTCGGACAATCGCACCGACTTTATCAAGCGTCTTGTTGGCTTGCCGGGCGACAAGATCCAGATGCAGGACGGCGTACTTTATATCAATGGCAAGGCCGTGCCGCGGGTCCGCGTCGAGGACCGTGTGGTGCAGGATGATCTCGGCAACGTCCGGCGCATTCCGCAATATCGCGAGACGATGCCCAATGGCGTGACCTATATCACGCAGGACATGAACCCCGATGGCGCCTATGACAATACAGGCGTCTATGTCGTGCCGGCCGGCCATTATTTCATGATGGGCGACAATCGAGACAATTCCAGCGACAGCCGTGTCGCCAGCGGTGTTGGCTATGTGCCGGCCGAAAATCTGGTCGGCAAGGCGGAGATCATTTTCTTTTCCTCCAATGGCACGGCGAGCTTCTGGCAGTTCTGGCGTTGGCCATCGGCCATCCGCTGGGACCGAATTGGCAAGTGGACCGATTGACCCGCAATAATACAGGTGGCGTGCGCGGCGTGAATTACGCCCCGCTGGAAAAGGCGCTCGGACATGTCTTCAGCGATCGCGAATTGCTGTCGCGTGCCCTGACCCATTCCAGCGCGGCTGATACACAGCGCGGCATGCCGACCAATGAGCGCCTTGAGTTTCTCGGTGACCGTGTTCTTGGCCTTGTGGTGGCGGAGTGGCTGAGCGAGGACTACGCCGTTGCTGAAGAAGGTGAACTGGCTGTCCGTCTGAACTCGCTGGTGCGCAAGGAAGCCTGCGCCGAAGTTGCCCATCGCATTGGTGTCGGGCCTTTTCTGCGCCTCGGGCCGGGGGAGGTGAATGCCGGCGGGCGGGAAAAGCCCGCTATTCTGGCTGATGCCTGCGAGGCCCTGATTGCCGCGCTCTATCTTGATGGCGGGCTGGACGTTGCCCGTCGCTTTATCCGGGCGGAATGGACCGGCGGCATGTCTTTGCCGATCCCGCGCCTGATTGATGCCAAGACGGCGCTTCAGGAATGGAGCCAGTCGCATGGCAAGGGTGTGCCGTCTTATGTAATGCGCGAGCGTTCAGGCCCCGATCATGCCCCCATATTTGAGGTTGAGGTGCGCGTGAGTGGCATGAAAGGTTCGCTGGGGCAGGGTGCCTCCAAGCGGCAGGCAGAACAGGCAGCCGCGAGAATGATGCTCATTGCGCTGGGTGAATGGAGCGAGGATGACTGAGGAAAACAAAACCGCTGCTGAACCGCGTTGCGGCTTTGTTGCGATTATCGGCCCGACCAATGCGGGCAAATCGACTCTGCTCAACCAGATGGTTGGCTCGAAAGTGGCGATTGTCACGCATAAGGTGCAGACGACGCGGGCACGCATTCGGGGCATCGCGCTTCAGGATGAAACGCAGATCGTGTTTGTCGATACGCCCGGTATCTTCAAGCCGAAGCGCCGTCTCGACCGTGCCATGGTGGATGCCGCCTGGGGCGGGGCGGGGGATGCCGATGTCGTGATCCTGCTGATTGATGCCGATCATGGTCGCGATGATGATGCGGACCGCATCGTGAAAGGGCTCATTGATCAGGGTCGCAAGGCCGTGCTGGTGCTCAACAAGGTCGATACGGTTGATCGCGAAAAGCTTCTGAAGCTTGCCACGCGCCTGAACGAAGCGGGTATCTTCACCGACACCTTCATGATCTCGGCGCTGACGGGTGATGGTGTGGACGATCTGCGCCGTTATATAGCCGGTCGCATGCCTGTCGGTCCCTGGCATTATCCGGAGGACCAGGTGGCCGATGTGCCGCTGCGCTCACTGGCCGCCGAAGTGACGCGCGAAAAGCTGTTTCTGCGTCTGCATGAGGAGTTGCCCTATTCGCTGACCGTGGAAACGGAAAGCTGGGAGCAGAAGAAGGATGGTTCGATCCGCATCCAGCAGGTGATCTATGTGCAGCGCGACAGCCAGAAGAAAATCGCGCTCGGCAAAGGCGGTCAGACCATCAAGACCGTTGGCCAGCTCGCCCGCGAGGAACTGGAAGAAATGCTCGAAACACGCGTTCACCTTTTCCTCTTTGTGAAGGTGCGCGAGAACTGGGCCGATGATCGCGAGCGCTATCGCGAGATGGGGCTCGATTTTCCGACAGGCGATTCGTGATCGAATCGGATGAGGCTGTTAGTTTAAGATATTCAAATTGCAGGCGAAAATATCTGAACCTGCGAGGTGACTTTAAGTCTGGCGAGGGGCGTCATGGACTGGCGCGATGAAGGTATCGTTCTGTCGACGCGCGGCTATGGCGAGACCGGCGCCATTCTGGAGCTCTTCACGCGCGAGCATGGGCGGCATCTTGGTCTTGTCCGTGGCGGCGCCGGACGTCGCCAGAAGGGCGCGCTTCAGCCCGGCAACAGCATGAGCGCACATTGGCGGGCGCGGCTGGAAGACCATCTGGGCACTTATACTGTTGAAGTGATCAAGCCGCGCGCCGGCCTCATCATGGAAGACGGCTTTGCGCTGCTGGGGCTCAGTGCTGCCTGTTCGGTTGCGAGTGTCCTGCCGGAGCGAGAGGTGCATGAACCCCTCTTTGACGGGCTGGAGCTGCTGTTTGATCTGATGGATGACAGCGACATCTGGCCGGTCATTTTCGTTCGCTGGGAACTCGGCCTGCTACAGGAGCTGGGCTTTGGCCTGGATCTGGCCAAATGCGCGGCCACCGGCGCGCGCGATGATCTGATCTATGTTTCGCCGCGTAGTGGCGGGGCCGTCAGCCGCGAGGCAGGTGAACCCTATAAGGACCGGCTGTTCCGTCTGCCTGAATTCATGGTCGGCTCATCGGCGCAATCTGCCG
Source organism: Hyphomicrobiales bacterium (assembly GCA_016124805.1). Taxonomy (GTDB): domain Bacteria; phylum Pseudomonadota; class Alphaproteobacteria; order Parvibaculales; family Parvibaculaceae; genus Parvibaculum. The sequence continues at coordinate 126,256 of WGND01000011.1, forward strand.
GGCCTACCGAGGTGGCCGAGGGATTGCGCATAACCGGCCATTTTCTGGAGCGGCATCTTTTCGGCCCTCAGCGCGGCGCGTTGCCCGATGCGCGAATCCGCCTGCAGGAACGGTTTCAGGCGCGGGCATGAGGCCCGAATCGCTGTTATAAACGACTGATGGAATTCTCGTGTCCTGCACGGCCCCGGGCCGGTCAGGGCCGAACCTTACGTCTCTGGATTATTGATGACCAAAGCAGTTACACCACCGAGCGGAAACCAATTCGACGTCAATCTGCGCGAGGCGCTGGAAGAGCGTTACCTCGCCTATGCGCTTTCCACCATCATGCACCGTGCGCTGCCGGATGTGCGCGACGGGCTGAAGCCGGTTCACCGGCGTGTTCTTTTTGCCATGCGCCAGCTCAAGCTGGAGCCGGGCTCGGGCTTCAAGAAGTCTGCCCGTGTGGTGGGCGATGTCATTGGTCGCTATCACCCGCATGGCGATCAGTCGGTCTATGACGCGCTGGTGCGTCTGGCGCAGGATTTTGCCGTGCGCTATCCGCTGGTCGATGGTCAGGGCAATTTCGGCAATATTGATGGCGATAATGCTGCGGCCATGCGTTACACCGAAACCCGCCTGACGGAAGTAGCGGGCCTGCTGCTGGACGGCATTGATGAAAATGCCGTTGATTTCCGAGACACCTATGACGGCGAGGATAGCGAACCGCTGGTCTTGCCGGGGGCCTTTCCAAGCCTGCTTGCCAATGGTGCGGCTGGCATTGCCGTGGGCATGGCCACCAGCACTCCGCCGCATAATGCGGCTGAACTTTGCGATGCGGCGCTGCATCTCATCAAGCATCCCAATGCCACCACCGCCAAGCTTGTCGATTTCGTGCAGGGCCCGGATTTCCCCACGGGCGGCATTCTGGTGGAACCGCGCGAAGCCATTATTGAAGCCTATGAGACCGGTCGGGGTGGGTTCCGTCTGCGCGCGCGCTGGGAAGTGGAAGAATTGCCGCGAGGCCTTTGGCAGATTGTTGTCACCGAGATTCCCTATCAGGTGCAGAAGTCGAAGCTTGTTGAAAAGATCGCCGATCTGCTGGTGACCAAGAAGCTGCCGCTGCTTGATGATGTGCGCGATGAATCGGCTGAAGAAATCCGTCTCATTCTCGTGCCCAAGAGCAAGGCGGTCGATCCGCTGCATCTGATGGAGTCGCTGTTTCGCTCCAGTGAGCTGGAAACGCGCTTCCCGCTCAACATGAATGTGCTGTCAGCAGGGCAGGTGCCCGGCGTGATGTCGCTGCGTCAGGCGATTCAGGCCTGGCTTGATCACCGCAAGGACGTGTTGATCCGCCGGAGTGACTTCCGCCTCGACAAGATCGCCAAGCGACTGGAAGTGCTGGAAGGCTATCTGGTTGCCTATCTCAATCTTGATGAAGTGATCCGCATCATCCGCGAGGAAGATGAGCCCAAAGCCAAGCTCATCAAGCGGTTCAAGCTGACCGACAATCAGGCTGAAGCCATTCTCAACATGCGTTTGCGCAGCTTGCGCAAACTCGAAGAAATGGAAATTCGCGGGGAGCACAAGGAGCTCACAGCCGAACAGAAACAGCTCAAGAAGCTGCTGTCTTCCGATGCCGACCAGTGGTCGATGATTGGTGAGCAGATCAAGGAAGTGAAAGCGAAGTTTGGGCCACGCACCGAACTCGGCAGGCGGCGCTCGACATTTTCCGACGCGCCGAGCGTAGAGTTTGTGCCCGTTGAAGCGATGATCGAGCGCGAACCGATCACGATCATCTGTTCCAAGAAGGGCTGGATACGCTCGACCAAGGGGCATCTGGCAGCCGATGCCGAGCTTAAGTTCAAGGAAGGCGATGGTCCGCGCTTCATGATCCATGGCCAGACCACGGACAAGATTGTGCTGTTTGCCACCGATGGCCGGTTCTACACGCTGACGGCAGACAAGCTGCCGGGCGGGCGCGGCCACGGCGAGCCTTTGCGTCTGATGATTGATCTTGATGAGAGCCACGAGATTGTCGAGCTCTTCATTCATGAACCTGATCGCAAGCTGCTGATTGCTTCACATGAGGGCAATGGTTTCATCGTCCCGGAAAATGAAGTCATCGCCATGCGCCGCGCGGGCAAGCAGGTGCTCAACGTCTCGGGCACGGATGAAGCCGTGGCCTGCGTTGCCGTGAAGGGCAGCCATGTGGCGGTAATCGGCGAGAACAAGAAGATGCTTCTTTTCCCGATCAAGGAACTCAATGAGATGACCCGCGGCAAGGGCGTTCGTCTGCAGAAATATGCTGATGGTGGTCTGGCCGACGTCAAGACCTTCAATCTGAAGGATGGCCTGATCGTCTATGACAGCGCGGGTCGCACGCGCGTCTTTACCGATCTCAAGGAATGGGTGGGCGCTCGGGCCCAGGCCGGGCGTCTGCCGCCCAAGGGCTTCCCGACCAGCCGCAAATTTGGCGGTGATTTCGGATCGGACTAAGGCTTGCGCCTTATCGGATGTCGAGTGCCTGATTGGTTTCCATGCCCCAATAGCGCGTGAAGAGGCGATATTCGCCGGGCTTCACGCGGGCGGGGTCGAGCTCAATGGTGTAGCTGTCGCTGATGGCCTGATTTTTGGTGAGGACCTGCTGGGCCGTCATCTGGGCACAGCTATCCGGCGTCGTCTGCGACTGCACCAGTTCCCCTTTGGGATCGGTCACAAACCATTCGAAGATTTCGCACTGGGTTGGCGAGACAAGTTCAAGCGGTTTGTCTTCATAATTTTCAATGCGCACATCAATGGTCAGTTTGGTTGGCTGACCAGCGGCATAGGATTCAGTCTGTGTCGAGGTTGCCTTGTAGACCACTGGATCATCCGGCAGGACCTGACCCGTATAGATGAAATAGGCCATAACGCCTGCCATCGCCATGATGGCGAGGGTGGAACCCATCATGCGCTGTCCCAGGTCGGACGTGATTTTTGGGGGCTTGTCGGCCATGTAAGAACCTTATCCGAAGAGCAGTTGCGGCAGCCATGTGGCGAGAGCCGGAAAGAGCGCCAGAATGACCAGCGCAAAAATCTGGATCAGCACAAAGGGTATCACACCCCGATAAATCTGCATCGTGGTGATGGAATCCGGTGCCACGCCGCGCAGATAGAAGAGGGCAAAGCCGAAGGGCGGCGTCAGGAAGGATGTCTGCAGGTTGATGGCCATCATGATGCCGAGCCAGATCGGATCAACTCCCATCTGCAGCAGAACCGGTGCCACAATCGGCACGACCACAAAGACGATCTCAATGAAGTCGAGGAAAAAGCCGAGCAGGAACATGATGGCCATGACGGTGATCATGGCGCCCATTGTGCCGCCGGGCATGCCGGTCAGGAATTCATGCACGGTGTCATCGCCGCCAAGCCCGCGGAACACGAGGCTGAACAGGGCTGCACCGATCAGGATGACAAAGACCATGGAGGAGATGCGCCCGGTCGTTTGCATCACGTCATTGAGCACGCGGTTGCGCCAGAGGCCGTAGAGACTGGCGACAAGGCCCCAGATAATGGCGACGCAAAAGAGGCCCGCCATGGTGATGCCGAATATGGCGCCGCCGCTCAGATCGGTTCGCGCGATGCGCAGATCGTAGAAGCTCGTCTGAACGAGAAGCGCAATCAGGGCGAAGGCTGCAACGCGGACAGACATCTTGGCGCCGGAAATGCGTTCGCCGGCCAGCAGGATCGCACCGACAGCGCCCACAGCAGCGGCCTCGGTTGGCGTGGCGATGCCTGCGAGGATTGAACCCATGACGGCGATGATGAGGGTAACAGGCGGGATCAGCGCCTGCAGCGTGCGGGCATAGAGTTCGCCGGTGCTGAGGCTTTCATCCACCGGCATGGCGGGTGATGACTTCGGATCCGTGATCGCGCGATAGATCTGATAGAGAATATAAAAGCCGACCAGCATCAGCCCCGGAATGAGCGCACCGGCAAAAAGATCGCCCACGGAAATCGTATCGGGTGTGAAGATGCCCTCGGCAAGCTGCGCCTTCTGATAGGAGGTGGCAAGCGTATCGCCCAGCAGCACCAGCACGATGGAGGGCGGGATTATCTGGCCCAGCGTACCGGCCGCCGCAATGGAGCCGCAGGCAAGAGCAGGATCGTAGCCGCGCCGCATCATGGTCGGCAGGGACAGGAGACCCATGGTCACCACGGTGGCACCGACAATGCCTGTGGAGGCGGCAAGAAGGGCGCCGACGATCGACACGGATATACCAAGGCCGCCGCGCAGGGTGCCGAAGAGCCGGCCCATATTTTCGAGTAATTCTTCGGCGACCTTGGAGCGTTCCAGCATGGTGCCCATGAAGACGAAGAGCGGCACGGCGATCAGCACGTCATTGGTCATGTTGCCGTAGATGCGCTGCGGCAGAACGGCCATATAGCCGAAGTCGAAGACGCCGAGCCCGATGCCGATGACACCGAACAGAAGTGCGATGCCGCCCAGCGTGAACGCAACCGGAAAGCCCGACAGCAGCGCCACAACAGCGCCCAGGAACATCAGAACGTCGAGGGATTCACGAATATCCATTTGGGTTCCTAAAGCGCCGGCAGCGGTTCATCGGCGGGCGGTTCACTGCCCGACAATTCGCGGATGGCATGCAGCACTGTTGCAAGGCCCTGCAGGGCAAGCAGGATGCAGAAAACGAGAATGACGCTTTTGAGGAGAAACACGCCCTGAATGCCGCTCGTTTCCTTGGAGCCTTCCAGCACGGACCAGGAAGACTGCACATAGGGCAGGGCAACGCTGTATGTCAGGTAGCACATCGGCCAGAGGAAAATGAAGGTGCCAATGATGTCGATAATCGCCTTGTAGCGCGGCGAAGCTCCACGATAGATGATGTCGACACGCACATGCTCATTGTGGCGCAGCGTATAGCCTGCGAGCACCATGAACATGGTGCCATGCATGTAGACAATCGACTCCTGCGTCCAGACCGAGCCGATTCCGAAGACATAGCGTTCCACCACGACAAGAAACTGGACCAGCACCATGGCCAGAGAGAGCCATGCGAAAATCTGGCCTGTCTTTTCATTCAGCGCGTCAATGGTGGTGGCGATGCGGCGCAGAATTTCCATCATGCAAGCTCAGCCCTGACGTGCGTCAACAAAACCCTGCTCACCGATGCGTGTCCATTCGGCAGACGAGTTCATGGCTTCTTTGAAGCTGGCATAGACCTTGGCTGTGGTTTCGTCGGCCTTGGCGGTGTCGGCGAGCACAGCATCGGAGGTCGTGCGCAGGGCGGTCAGCACTTCCGGTGAAAACTTGCGCAGTTCAACCTTGTGCTTTTCGATGAGCGTTTTCAGGCTGCGGCCATTCCAGTAATTATATTCGGCCAGCGTGTAATCATTTTCAGCCGAGCAGGCGGCGCGCACGATGGCTTGCTGTGCGGGCGTGAAGCTTTCCCAGACGGCGAGATTGAAACCGGCTGAGAGGCTGGAGCCCGGTTCGTGGAAGCCCGGCCAGTAATAATATTTGGCGACCTGATAGAAACCGAAGGCCATGTCGTTCCAGGGGCCGACCCATTCGGTCGCATCAATCGTGCCGTTCTGGAGGCTCGGAAAAATTTCACCACCGGGCAGCGTCACGGCAGCGGCCCCCAGGCGGCGCATCACTTCGCCCCCGAGACCGGGCATGCGGATTTTCAGGCCCTTCAGGTCTTCAAGCGTGTTGATTTCCTTGCGGTACCAGCCGGCCAACTGCACGCCGGTATTGGCAGCCATGAAGGGTTTGATGTTGAACCCCTTGGAGAGGTCGTCCCAGAGTTCCTGTCCGCCGCCATGATAGATCCAGGCGTTTATTTCATCGGCTGTCATGCCGAAGGGAACGGCGGTGAAGAAATTGAAGGCCTGCGACTTGCCCTGCCAGTAATATTCCGCACCGTGATAGACGTCGGCAGCGCCGCTGGAGACAGCATCGAAGGACTCAAGCGCAGGGACGAGCTCACCCGCCGCAAAGACCTTGATGTTGATGGCTCCTTCGGTCATGTCCGAAATGCGCTTGGCCAGCCGTTCGGCCGATACGCCAAGGCCGGGATAATTTTTGGGCCAGGTCGTGACCATCTTCAGATTGCGCTTGCCTGCCGCAATGGCAGGGGCAGGCATGGTTGCGGCGGCGGCTGTCAGAATTCCAGCGCCTGCCAGGAACGAACGGCGTTTCATGAAGTGCTCCCGATATTTTCCCCAGCACTCTACTTAGAGCAGAGCGATGCGCGCCCCTCGAGCGCAATTTTGGTGAGTATAGATGGTGCCGCGTCAGGTGCAATGATCTGGGGGCAAGATGCCTCATTCAGCCGGTTCGTCGCCTTCCAGCCGCGCCCAGCCGGATTTCCCCAGCGCCTCAAGTGGTTTGTAGCGGGTTTTGTAGGACATTTTGCGGCAATCAGCGACCCAGTAGCCCAGATAGACATAGGGCAGGCCCATGCGGCGCGCGCGTTCGATGTGGTTCAGCACCATATAGGTGCCCAGACTGCGGCTTTCCTGTTCCACATCATAATAGCTATAGACCATGGAAAGGCCGTCCTCGAGGACGTCGGTCAGGGCGGCCGCGATGAGCGGGCTGTCACCTTCATGGCCTTCGGGCGGGATCGCTGTGCGATATTCGATGATCTCGGTGTGAACCGTTGTGTCCTCCACCATGGTGGCATAGTCGAGGCTTGCCATATCGGCCATGCCGCCCTCGGCGTGGCGGCTGTCGAGATAGGATCGCAGCAGGCCGAACTGTTCCTGGGTGGCGCGCGGGGGCAAGGGCTTTGCGATCAGATCGCCATTGCGGTTGATGATTTTGCGGAAATTGCGCGACGGTTCGAAGTCATTGACCAGCACTCTTACCGAAACGCAGGCCGAACAAGCCTCGCAGGCAGGCCGATAGGCGATATTCTGGCTGCGGCGGAACCCGGCCTGGGTCAGCACATTGTTGAGATGCACAGGATCGTCACCCAGCAAATGGGTGAAGACCTTCTTTTCGTAGCGGCCAGGCAAATAGGGGCATGCCTGCGACGTGGTGATGTAGAACTGTGGAAAGCGGGTGCCAAAATGTTCAGTCACGTCATTCTCGCCTCTGCATCAAGGCTCCGATGAAGCCTAGAATCCATAATACCAGGGAGCGAAGAAAGAATAGGCCAGCCAGATCAGAATGACGAGAGGCGATCCTGCTTTTACGAAATCCCTGAAGGTATAGTGGCCCGGGCCCATGACAAGAAGATTGGTCTGATAGCCCATGGGGGTCGCAAAAGAGCAGTTTGCAGCGAAGATGACACCATAGACGAAGGGCATGGGGTCGAGATGCAGTTCGCGGGCTGTGGAAATGGCAATCGGCGTCAAAAGCACGGCCGTGGCGTTGTTGGAAAGCACATTGGTGATGACAGCGCCGACCAGAAAGAGCGCCGACATGATGGCGGCGGCCCCGTAATAGGCGAAAGTGCTTACAGTGGCTGAGGCGATAGCCTGGGCCCCACCTGTCGTCTCCAGCGCCGTGGAAAGGGCGATGGTGGCCCCGACCATCAGGAAAATACGCCTGTCGATGGCCTGGGTCGCCTGTCGGATATTCAAAACGCCTGCCCCGATGGCTGCCGCTGCCGCGAGCACGGCCATGACTTCGATGGGTACGCCGCCGGCCAGCACACCGACAATCATCAGCCCGAAAATGGCAAGGGCGCGTCGGGCCTTGCGGGGATCGGGCAAGTCGGTGGCGGACCATTCCAGCAGGAAGATGTCGCGGTTGTGGCGGAGCGCCTGCAACTGGCCGCGCTTGCCAAGGATCAGCAGCACGTCACCAGCTTCGAGGCGGATATCATCCAGCCGTGTGCGGATCATGCGGCTGCGACGCTGAATGCCGATGACGATGCATCCGGTTGCGGTGCGGAAGGCAATCTGTTCGACAGTCTGACCGACCATGCGTGAAGCGGGCGCGACAACGGCTTCGACGATGGTCAACTCGCCGGCAGGTTTTGCAGGCCCCTCCGTTTCGGCCCCTTCGGCAAAGCGTTCTTCGAGCATGCTCTCGAAAATCTTGTCGCCCGAACGCAGGGCTTCTGTCAGCGTCTGACGTGTGGCCGCAACGATGATCTCATCACCCGGACGCAGCTCCACATCCTCGAATGGCGGCAGAATGGCATGCTCTCCGCGCTGGATCATGCGAACGGTCATGTCCTTGAGCGGCGGGAACAGGCCCGAGGCGGATTTGGCACCGACGAGGGGATTGCCGAATGTCACGCCGATCTGGGCAATATATTGCTTGCCGGACTTGCCGTCGCTCGCAGGCGCGGAACCGGCGATTTCACTCGTGGGACCCGCGCGCTCCGGCAGCAGCCGCGGCGCAACGAAAATCGAATAGGTCAGACCGATGGATGCCAGAAAAAGACCCGGAACGACAAAGTCAAAAATCTGGATGGCGGGCAGACCTGCATGAATGACCACACCGCCTGCGAGCAGGTTGGTGGATGAACCGATCAAGGTGGTCATGCCCCCAAGGATGGAAACATAGCTGAGTGGCATCATGACCTTGCCGGGATGTATTTGCAGGCGTGTGGCAAGCGTGGCCAGCACCGGAATGAACATCACCGCGACGGGCGTGTTGTTGAGAAAGGCGCTCACCAGCGCAATGATGATGAAGGTCGTGATGATCGTGGCTTGTGGCGCACGCACGCCGTAATCCGCGATCAGCTTGGCAGGCCCATCCAGCGCACCTGTCTGGAACATGCCTTCGCCCACAACCAGCAAGGCAAGGACGGCTATCAGGGCGGGATTGGCAAAGCCCTGAAGGAGTGCGGATGTGGAGAGCAGGTTCTTGCCGTCCGGGCCAAGGACCGGAAAGAGAAAGAAGAAAACGAGCAGGGTAGAAAGGATGACCAGCGAGGTCATTTCCAGCGTGATGTCGTCACGGCTGTAGAGAAACACGGCACCAATGATAAGGCTGAAAACAGCCCACATTTGCCACACTTCGACTGACATCACGCTCATGGCAAACAGCTTTTTCTGAAAGTTGGGAGGGTGCTAAGCAGAACAGGTTTGCTTGTCGTTCAAAGATGGCTGTCCGTCCGGATGACCACAGTGCCGCACAGATAGTCGTGCAGAAATCTGCGCCGACGATTGAAGAAGGGCACGAGCAATATCAGAACCGTTCCGATTGCGACAGAAAAATAGAAAATCACGGCCTGAAGGGCAGCCTGCACATAGCTGGGCCGATAACCGTCCCAGGTGCGAAGCTCGATGCCCTGCCAGCGCATGCCGGGCGTTGCCGAAGCCGGACCACCAACAAATAATGTGAAATAGCCCAGCGCAATGAGCCAGCCAAGGGCGGCGCCGGGCCAGAGAAGCCCGAATGTCAGGATGCCCAGAACAAGGAAGACAAGCGAGAAGGCGAAAGTGATGACGAGCAGCACCACAAGGTCGGCCAAAAATGCGAAAGCTCGCGCGGCAATCACGCCGTCAAAAGCACCCTTGGGCCAGTCAAAACCCGCCTGGCGCGGCATCACACTGGACAGGCTGTTGTCTGTTCCCGGCATCTGATGCTTCATCCCCTAGTGAATCGAAGCATTACAAATAGGGACTTGGTGATATTTCTGCAAGGCTCAGGGTGTCAGGCCCGGCGGCGTGACGGGAGCTTCACGCAGCAGCACAATGGCCAGTCGGCGATTGGCTGACATATAGGGGTCTTCAGGGAAAAGTGGCTCTGTGTCCGCCTTGCCCACGACCTGATAGATGCGGTCGCGCTGGATACCGGCATTTTCGATGATACGGCGTGCGGCATTGGCGCGGTCTGCGGTCAGTTCCCAGTTTGAATAGCCCGGTGCGCCGCGATAAGGCACGGCGTCGGTGTGGCCGGAAATGCTGATCCGGTTGGGCAGGGTCAGCAGGATTTTCGCGACTGTTTGAAGCAACTGGCGGGTACGCTCATAGGGTTCGGCATGGCCAGACGGGAACATGGCGCGACCATCTTCATCCACGAGCTGGATGCGCAAACCTTCTGGCGTCTGGTCGATCAGAATGTTCTTGGACATTTCAGCGAGGTCGGGATTTTCCTCAATGGCCTGACGGATGCTTTCAGCGGCGCTGCGGAAATTCATGTCATCGCGTGACATACCGGTGGCGCTGGTGCCGTCGGCGACTTTCTGCATGCTCTGTGTGCCGTTGGAATTGCCGTCGCTGCTGCTTGAAACCTTGCGATCCTGCGTGTCGGGATTTTTTGTCGGATCGGGGATGGAGACGTTCTTGGAAATCTGGGGCGCGGAGCCCGGCATGCGGGCGCCTTCCTGATCGAAAGCCGTACCGCCCATCACGCCATTGGCACCGCTGGTGGAGCGGCTCACATTGGCGGGCGCAAAATAGTCAGCCAGACCCTGTTTCTGTTCGGGTGTCGTCATGCTGATGAGCCACATCAGCAGAAAGAAGGCCATCATGGCCGTCACGAAGTCGGCATAGGCAATCTTCCAGGCACCGCCATGATGCACATGGGCCGCCTTCTTGATCTTCTTGTAGATGATGGGGGCTTCGTTGCTGGCCATTTAATAGATCTACTTCGCGCGTCAGGATGTGGCGGGTGTGAGTGTGCTGGTTGAGGCTTCAACCTCTGCAAATGTCGGACGAACATCCGTCATCAGGGCCTTGCGGGCGAATTCGATGGAGACGGCAGGTGCGTAGCCGGCCATATGGGCCAGAAGACCCGCCTTCATCGAGAGATAGAATTTTGACTCCGCCTCATAGATTGAGCGAAGGGACTGCGCCATGGGCGCAAAGAAACCGTAAGCCACGAAGACGCCAAGGAAGGTCCCCACAAGCGCGCCGCCAATGAGATGGCCGAGCACTTCGGGGGGCTGGTCGATGGAGCCCATGGTCTTGATCACGCCCAGCACGGCGGCGACGATACCCAGAGCCGGCGTGCCGTCGGCAAGGGCCTGAATGGCGCCGACCATCTGTTCACGTTCCTGATGGTGGGTTTCGAGTTCTTCGTCCATCAACGTATCGAGCTCATGGGCATTTTCGGTGCCCAGCGTGATCATGCGCAGATAGTCGCACATGAATTCGACAGCGTGATGGTCTTTGGCAAAACGGGGGAACTGGGCGAAGAGGGATGACTCTTTGGGATTTTCTACATGGGCTTCCAGCGCCAGATTGCCTTTGCTCTTGGCAAGCTTGTAGAGCGTGTACTGAAGTCCCAGAAGTTCCAGATAGGCGGATTTGTCGTAGCGCGACCCGCGAAGCAGCGTGCCGAAGACACCCCCAACACCCTTGAGAACAGCAGGGGGATTGCCGATGACGAAGGCGCCGATTGCCGCGCCGAGAATGATCACGGCCTCAAAGGGCTGGAACAGCACTTCAAGATGCGCACCCATGGCGGCATAACCGCCAAAGACGCTGACCAACACTACAATAATGCCCACCACAAGCCGCATTACTCAAACTTCCCACTTTAAGTATCTGGGCCCGCGATAATGCAGAGCACCCCACCTGAGGGTCATTCTCGTCCGAGGCGTGTTAACAGCGGGTTTAACTATGATGATTTGCGCAAATTTAAGCGGTTTTGCGTGTTTAGGCGGTTGCGTCCTGCCGGAAGCGGGGCCTAGATCAGGCTGAGCTGCCCCGAAACCGGTGATTCGGGGCGGTTTTCATTGTCCGGGTAATGATTTCAGGTGAATTGGAGTGCTCCATATGGATGAGGTAATCGACACAAGGCGACTGCGCAATGCACTGGGCTGCTTTGCGACGGGTGTGGCCATTGTGACGACCAAGTCCGCCGGGCAGGCGCCCATGGGGCTGACGATCAATTCATTTTCGTCTGTTTCGCTGGAACCGCCACTTGTCCTGTGGTGCCTGGACAAGAGCTCGGAGACCTTGCCGGCTTTCACCGCCGCTTCGCATTTTGTCATCAACATTCTGCGTGAAGAGCATCAGGCGCTCTCCAACCGTTTTTCACAGCGCGGGCATCACCGGCTTGACGATGTTGATGTGTTGATCGGCACACATGGCATTCCAGCGCTGCGCGAGGCGCTGGCACATTTTGAATGTGCTATCGAGGCCCAGCATGATGCCGGCGATCATGTGATCCTTGTTGGTCGTGTTGTTGCATTTGATTATGCCGAAGAGGGCGCGCCGCTTCTTTATTACCGCGGGAAATATGCCGAGGTCGGCTGACGGTCCAGTTTAACGGACCAGTTTATTTGCCTTCCGTTTTTGCCATATCGGCCTTGTCGAGATTCTCGAGATTGTCGCGCATCCGCGACATGCAACGGATCATGGCAACATAGTCTTCACGTGCAATCTGATTGATGGCAGCGGTGTGAATTTCTTCAAAGCTGTCCCGCCCGATATGCAGATTATCCAGAACGATTTTTGTCAGGCAGATGCGTTTGGCGCGTCCGTCATTGGGATGTGCGCGCCGTTCCAGATAGCCGAGTGCGACGAGCTCGTTCACCGCCGTGCCGACCGAGACCTTGTGAAGACCCAGGCGATGGGCCAGTTCGGTCTGGGTTTGGCCGTCCTTTTCCACAAGCTCAAAAATCAGCCTGTTGTGGGTTCTTGTCAGACCCATGCGGCGGTCATAGAGCTTGCCCAGCAATGTCCCCACTTCCGTAATCAGCGTTGCAAAATGTCCGGGCGACAGCGCATCCGGAGGGAGGTCGGTTCTGGTTTCTTGTGCAGGGGTGGGCAGCATCCGGAGTTTCCTGGAAATTTCATGTCGCCGCTGATGAGGCTTCTTGACCTATTGTAAAAGTGGTGATTTAGTAAAGATAACTTACTATAAAAAAATAACTGGCACCAGTTTGTCCGCGATAAGCGGCTGTGCCAAGGGGAGGAATGAATGGCTGAGGAATCCATCGGGGCTGCGTCGGGCTCTGTCACGGAAGGGGCTGCGGCTGTTATCGGACAGTCGACGGAACCCTGGTTTGCGCTGGGGCCGCTGCTCGACAAGGGTGGCATCATCGTTGCCATTCTGCTTGTGCTGTCCGTCATCTCTGCCGCCATCATCATCATGAAGGTGGTGCAGTTCTGGTCGCTTGGTCTGTCGCGCCGCAGCTTTGTCGAGCCTGCCGTTGACAAGATTGAGGCCGGTGATGCGGCTGGCGCGCTTGCCCTGCTTGAGAAGCACAAGACCCCGCTCGCCCGCGCCATGGCGGCAGGGGTGCGCGCCAAGGCGCGTGGTGATCTCCGCGATGAGGATGTGGCTGCTGAAATTGCGCGTGTGGGGGCCATTGAGCTTGGCAGCATGCAGCGATATTTCCGCTGGCTTGAGATGATCGGCAATATTGCCCCGCTGCTTGGTCTGCTCGGGACCGTGATCGGCATGATCCAGGCTTTCCAGCGGCTGGAACAGTCAGGCGCCAAGGTGGACCCGGCACTGCTTTCCGGCGGCATCTGGCAGGCCTTGCTGACGACGGCTGTCGGTCTTGTCGTGGCGCTCCCCGCGATTGCCGTGCTGAACCTCTTTGAGGGTCGGGTCGATCAGACACGTCTTTCCATGCGTGATGCATCTGCCCGCGTTCTGGCAGCGCTGCATGCGCGGCCTCACGCTTCGCGCGGCACGGCCCAGGCCGCCGATTAGGCTCGCAAGGCGAGGCGAAAGGCCCCGGCATGTTTGAAGAACCTATCCGAAAACGAAATCTCTTCAGTCTGACACCCCTTATCGATGTGGTGTTTCAGCTGCTGATTTTTTTCATGCTGACAACGAGCTTCCTGCAGTCCCAGACATTAACCGTGGTGACGCCGGCGGAAAGCAAGACACAGCTGCCCGAAGATTCCCGAGTCGTTGAGATATGGCTGATGGGCAATGGCAGCATGAAAGTGGCCGGCAAACCGACTTCGCCTGAGACGCTTTCCGATGACCTGAAGCAGGCCGTCGGTACCCGCAAAGACATCACGGTGACGATTCTTGCCGAAAACGGGTCAAAGACCCAGGCGCTCATTCAGGCGATCGAAGCAGCGCGCGGCAGCGGGGCGGCTTCTGTCGGCACAGCCCGTGTGGAGAAGCTTGAGCGATGATTGAATTTGACGAACCCACGCCGCGCAGGCCTTTTGAGACCATGGTGCCGCTCATCAATGTGGTCTTCCTGCTGCTCATTTTTTTCCTGCTCGCGGGCACCATGCAACCCGGTGAAGATGTCGATGTGACTCTGCCCTCCGGTCAGGTGGATGACCGGGATACGCAGCAGCCTCTGACCATCATTGTCGAGAAGGACGGGTTTGTCTGGCTTGGAAAGAGTGTTGTTGATCCCGCGCTTTCAGGCTACCGGATCGGCGACTATATCAAAACGAGCAATGCCGTTGCTGTCGCCATCAAGTCCGATGCGCAGGCTCCGGCGGAGTCCGTTCTTCGGCTGATGGAAGAGCTGCGCAAGGCGGGTGTGAAGCAGGTGACAATTCTGACGGAGCCTGCAGGATGAGCACAACAGTGATTTCCGGCTGGCCCAGCAACCCAAGCAATAAAGACAGCAATGAACCTGCTCCTCAGCGCCTGGGACTCTTCATTCTCGTTTCGCTGGCGATTCACGCGCTGCTCTATTTTGGCGGCTATCTGGAAGGTGGTATTTTTGGCGGCCCCGGACCTGGCGGGGGCGACTCTGTCACGTTCCAGCTGGCCGCTGGTCCGGCGCAGGATCGTCGTGCGGCGCCGCCTGCGCCCAAGAAGATTGCCGAACCTGTGAAGCCCAAACCGGTTGCCAAGCCCGAGCCGAAACCTGAAGTGGCCGTGCGCAAATCCAAAAAGCCGATTGAGCCGCCCAAGGAAGAAGTGAAACCTGAGGCGGTGGAAGAAACCCCACCCCAGACAGCGACAGCAGGCGGTGGCCTTGAGGGCGGCACAGGTGGTGGCGCCGGTGGTGATGCCGCAGAGACTATCCTCAACCGCAAGGGCAATGCCATGACAGGTGGACAGATACTGTCACGCATTTCCGGCAAGACATTTCATCTGGAAATGGGACGTGTCGATCTGGAGGGCGGGAACCGCCTTATCAATACGGTGATTCAGCTCAATCCGGATGGCAGTTCCAAGGTGACACTGACACATTATTTTGCGCAGACCTATCATGGCCAATATTCGTCGACACGATCCGAGTCGGGATCGGGCCAATGGATGATTGAAGGCAACAAGTGGTGCCATCGGTCCAAGATCATTCAGTACAATACCAAGGACTGCTACGACATCACCTCTGACGGGCCGACGCTGCGCCTCTATTACGCCGATTGCGGTATGGAATCCTCGACCTATTGCCAGACCGGGCGGCTGGCGGCGATAGGCGAGGTGCGTTAATCCATCTGTCTACTGACTTTATCGTTCGGGTGATGTTTTTGCCTTTCGACGGTCGGGCCTGCTACATTGCAGGCCCTTTCGTTTTTGAGGCCTCATATGTCTGACAAAGTTTCCTTTATCGGTTTGGGTGTCATGGGTTTCCCCATGGCGGGGCATCTGGCGCGCGCGGGCTATGATGTCTGTGTCTACAACCGCACATCTGCAAAGGCCGATAAATGGCTGGCGACCTATGGGGGTCGGGCGGCAGCAACACCGGCCGAGGCTGCACGTGATGCGCGGATCGTGTTTGCCTGTGTCGGCAATGATGATGATGTTCGTGCGGTGACCATCGGGCCGGACGGCGCTTTTTCTGCCATGTCTGCCGGTGCGGTTTTTGTGGATCACACAACAGCTTCAGCCGATGTGGCCCGCGAGCTGGCCGGTAAAGCGGCTGCGGCGGGTCTCGGCTTTCTGGACGCACCTGTATCGGGTGGACAGGCGGGTGCCGAAAACGGTCAGTTGACCATTATGGCGGGGGGCGCGGCGGCTGATTATGCCGCTGCAGAAAAGGCGATGGGGCATTATGCCCGCCAGATGCGCCTGATGGGGCCATCGGGTTCAGGTCAGCTTACCAAGATGGTCAATCAGATCTGCATCGCTGGTCTTGTGGAGGGGCTTGCTGAAGGACTTCATTTTGCCCTGCGCGCAGGGTTGGATGCGAATGCTGTCATTGAAGTGATCTCGAAAGGAGCTGCCCAGAGCTGGCAGATGGAAAATCGTTACAAGACGATGATAGAAAGCAAATATGATTTCGGCTTTGCCGTCGACTGGATGCGCAAGGACCTTGCGATCTGTCTGGCAGAGGCCGCGCGCAATGGCGCCGATCTGCCCGTCACCCGGCTGGTTGATCAATTTTATGGTGAAGTCCAGAAGGCGGGCGGCGGGCGCCTTGATACATCGAGCCTGCTGACACGCTATGAACCTCCGGGCAAACCCACCAAGTAGAAGAAGGAATTTGAATGTCCAATCTTGCCCGCAAGGCGCTGAGTTTCCCCTCGATTGCAGAAGTCATACGCCGGCTGGACCCGTCCTATCCGGTTTTCTGCATTTTCCCGGAGATCCTTCAGAACCGGGCACGGGAATTTGTCAGCGGCTTTCCGGGGACCACGCTTTATGCCGTGAAGTGCAATCCGCACGCCATTGTTCTCAAGGCGCTCAATGAGGGGGGCGTTGAGCATTTCGACACCGCGTCGGTGCCCGAGATTGCCAAAGTTGTTGAACAACTTCCTGAGGCACATTGCTATTTCAACCATCCGGTCAAGGGACGCGGCGCCCTTGAGTCGGCTGCCGATGTCTATGGCATCACGCATTATGTGGTCGATCATATTGATGAATTGAACAAGGTCATTGGGATCGCCGGTACGGACATCACGATTGAAGTGCGTATCTCAACACCCAAGGGGAGCGCGATTTATGATCTCTCCTCCAAATTTGGAACCACGCCTGAAAATGCCGTTTCACTTTTGAAGGAAGCGCATGCCCGTGGTTGCCGCACGGCCATCGCCTTTCATGTCGGCAGCCAATGCACCGATCCGGATGCCTTTCGCGTGGCCATGGAAATGGCGTCCGGTGTGGCAAGACATGCAGATGTTCCGATCGACTATATGGATGTGGGGGGTGGTTTTCCCGCTGCCTATAAATATGCGGTGCCGCCGCTTCAGGATTATTTTGACGTTATCAAGGCGACGAAAGAACGTCTGAAGCTGACCATGCCTCTTTATGCCGAGCCGGGCAGGGCCCTGGTTGCTGAAGGCTGCTCCGTCATCACACAGGTGCATCTGCGCAAGGGGGACGACCTCTATATCAATGACGGAATTTATGGATGTCTTTCCGAAATCCGTGATTGTGATCTCGACCCGCCGGTTCGGGCGATTGCAGATGACCGGGTGCTGTCCGGTAACATGAAGCCCTATAGAATTTTTGGTCCTACATGTGACAGCCTCGACACGCTGCGCCCGCTTTTTTCATTGCCGGAAGATATTTCCGAGGGCGACTGGATAGAATTTGGCATGATGGGTGCCTATTCGATAGGCATGCAAACCGGCTTCAACGGCTTTGTCACCGATACCATTGTGCGTGTCGACGGGCTGCACGAAGAATTTCCATTTTAGAAAAGTCGTCCGTTCACTGAGTGTTCTTTTATTCTGCATATATTACATGTTAACGTCGATAACATGAGCCCGTTTGCACAAATGGAGAACGCCGGGTGGTTTCACGAGTCAGGTTGAGAGGCAGCAAGGCGCATTATCATCACGGCGATCTGAAACGCGCCCTGATGGACGCGGCAATCACGCTGATTGATATTCGTGGCCGCAGCGCCCTGACCCTGCGGGAGACAGCCCGACGGGTTGGCGTTTCCGAAGCTGCGCCCTATCGGCATTTCACCAATCTGGACAACCTGTTGGGGGCGATAGCGCTGGAAGGATACGATCTGTTGATGGCTGATCTGGATTCTGTTTCCAGCATACGCGCGACGCGGCAGACCTATCTGAACTTTGCGCAGGATTTTGCCGGACGTTATGAACTGATGTTCGGTCCCCTCAAGGAC
Organism: Hyphomicrobiales bacterium; assembly: GCA_016124805.1. GTDB lineage: Bacteria > Pseudomonadota > Alphaproteobacteria > Parvibaculales > Parvibaculaceae > Parvibaculum. Next base: position 144,108 of record WGND01000011.1, read on the forward strand.
CGGAAGGCGGCCAACCGGCGCAAGGTCATTGTTCAGCAACTTGGCGCGCGTCTGGACGGCGCGGGCGGTCTGGCTGCTTTGCATGGCGAGGCATCATTGATGCTCGCCGGTTTGGCATGAGTGGAATCAGCCTCGGGAGGCGCTCGCCAAAATGCGGGCGACATCCTTGGCGAAATAGGTCAGCACCCCATCGGCGCCGGCGCGCTTGAAAGCGGTCAGGCTCTCCAGAATCACCTTCTCGCGGACAAACCAGCCCTGTTCAATGGCAGCGGCGATCATCGAATATTCGCCGGACACCTGGTAGGCGAAGGTCGGCATGCCGAAAGTCTGCTTCACGCGGGCGAGCACATCCAGATAGGGCATGCCCGGCTTGACCATGACCATGTCGGCACCCTCTGCAATGTCGAGGGCGACTTCGCGAAGGGCTTCATCGCCATTGGCCGGGTCCATCTGGTAGGTGCGCTTGTCGCCCTTGAGGGCGCCAGCAGCGCCTACGGCATCGCGGAAAGGGCCGTAGAAGGCGGAGGCGAATTTGGCGGCGTAAGACATGATCTGCGTGTCCTGCAGGCCACGGGCTTCAAAGGCCTGCCGGATGGCGGCGATGCGGCCGTCCATCATATCGGAGGGCGCAATGATATCGCAGCCCGCTTCCACCTGAACCAGTGCCTGCTCGACCAGCCGCTCCACGGTGGCATCATTCAGGATGGTGTCGTCTTCCATCACCCCGTCATGGCCGTGGCTGGTATAGGGATCGAGGGCCACATCGCAGAGGATGCCGAGATTGGGACAGGCGGCCTTGATGGCGCGGGTTGCGGTGCAGACCAGATTGTCTGGATCGCTGGCAAGCTTTCCCAGCGGGTCGCGTTTTTCCATGGGCGTGTAAGGAAAGAGGGCAATAACCGGAATGCCCAATGCCTCTGCCTCTCTGGCTGCGGCGACGGCGGCGTCCACGCTCAGCCGGTTCACACCGGGCATGCTGGGCACCGGTTCCTGCTTGCCTTCACCATCGACCAGAAAGGTCGGCCAGATCAGATCGTTCACGCTCAGCTGGTTCTCGGCGACCAGACGGCGCGACCAATCGGTGCGCCGATTGCGGCGCATGCGGGTGGCCGGAAAGGCCGGGGCGGGATAAGCAGGCTGTTTCATGCCACTCTCATATAATGTGGCGACGCCTCGTGCAATGCGTCACTTCATGCGCGTCTTGCTGACCTTGCGTCAAATGCGCGTTGTTTGACAGCCCTGAGGGTGCCCATTATCACCTGACGATCAGTCCTGAAAACAGAGCAATAATGTGGATTGGCCCCTTGGCGGGCGGAACTTTTAGGGAGCGGGCATGCGTTTCGAACTGACTGACGAGCAGACAGCCTTTCAGGACATGGCGCGCCAGTTTGCGGCTGATGATCTGGCACCCCATGCTGCTGACTGGGATGCGACGGCCTTTTTCCCGGTTGAGGTCATGCGCAAAGCAGCGGCGCTCGGGTTGGCCGGTATTTATGTGCGCGAGGATGTCGGCGGCTCGGCCCTGACGCGCCTTGATGCCGCGCTCATCTTTGAAGCGCTCTCGGAGGGCTGCACATCGACGGCCGCCTTCATGTCGATCCACAATATGGCCTCCTGGATGATCGACAGCTTTGGCAGTGAGGATCTGCGCCGCAAATGGCTGCCACGCCTGACAACCATGGAACTCATCGCCTCCTATTGCCTGACGGAACCCTCGGCGGGTTCGGATGCCGCTTCGCTACGCACCAAGGCCGTGCGGGAGGGCGATCACTATGTGATCAATGGCTCCAAGGCGTTTATTTCCGGCGCGGGGACTTCGGACATTTATGTCTGCATGGTGCGAACAGGAGATGAAGGGGCTGGTGGCATCACCTGCATGATTGTCGAAAAGGACATGCCGGGTCTCAGCTTTGGCGTGCCGGAACGCAAGATGGGCTGGAACAGCCAGCCCACAGCTCAGGTCATGTTCGACAATGTCCGTGTGCCTGTTGCCAATCGCATTGGCGAAGAGGGGCAGGGCTTTCGTATCGCCATGATGGGGCTGGATGGCGGACGACTGAATATTGGTGCCTGCTCGATCGGCACGGCGAATGCCGCGATCAAGGCGGCCAAGAACTACATGAGCGAACGGCGTCAGTTCGGCAAATCGCTGGCACAGTTTCAGGCGCTGCAGTTCAAGCTCGCCGACATGGCAACCGAACTGGAAGCGGCCCGGCTGATGATCTATCAGGCGGCCACGAAAGTGGAGGCCAAATCGCCTGATGCCACCATGCATGCGGCCATGGCGAAACGCTTTGCGACCGATACCGGTTTCAAAGTGGTCAATGAGGCACTTCAGATTCACGGCGGCTATGGCTATCTGAAGGATTTTCCGCTGGAACGTCATTTGCGCGATGTGCGCGTGCATCAGATTCTTGAAGGCACCAATGAAATCATGCGCGTCATTATTTCGCGTGAACTCTTCAAAAGCTGATGTTTTGCGCAAACTGACCTGACGCCAGATCGATAAGGACCCCCATGTCTGAGGAAGCTGAAGTTCTCTTTTCGCGTGTCGGATCGGCAGGCCTCATCACACTCAACCGTCCCAAGGCGCTGAACGCGCTGACACTGAATATGGTGCGGCTTATCCATCCGCAGCTCAGGACATGGGCCGATGATCCCGCTATCAAGCTGGTGATGATTGAAGGCGCGGGCGAAAAGGGTTTTTGCGCTGGCGGCGACATCCGCGCGCTGCATGACTGGGGCAAGGCCGGCGACCGCAACGTCTATGACTTCTATCGTGAGGAATATCACCTCAACACCTTCATCAAGCGATATCCCAAACCCTATGTCGCACTGATGGACGGCATCACCATGGGCGGTGGCGTGGGCATGTCGGTGCATGGCTCGCATCGCGTCGCCACCGAACGTCTGGTTTTTGCCATGCCGGAAACGGGCATTGGCCTCATCCCCGATGTTGGCGGGACCTATTTTTTGCCGCGACTGCCGGGCGAACTCGGCATGTATCTGGCGCTGACGGGCGAACGCTTCAAGGCGGCGGACGCCATTTATGCCGGTATCGCAGATGTGTTCGTGGCCGGGGATCAGATCGAGGCGCTGAAGCAGGCGCTTGGTTCAGGTGATGCCATTGCCGATACGCTTGCCCGCTTTGCGCAGGATGCAGGCGAGGCGCCGATTGCGGCCATGCAGGAGCAGATTGACCGGCATTTTTCAGCGCAGACGCTAAAAGCGGTCTTGTCCTCTCTTCGGTATGATGTCTCGGACTGGGCGCAGAAAATGGCACAGCTCATAGAAGCCAAATCGCCAACCTGTGCCATGGTCGCCTTTGCTCAGCTTCGTCTGGGGGCGACGCTTGAATTTGAAGACTGCATGGCCGTTGATTTCAGGCTGACAAGCCGCTGCATGCAGGGGCATGATTTTTACGAGGGCGTGCGCGCGGTTATCATCGACAAGGATCAGGCACCTGCCTGGGTGCCAGCCACGATTGATGAGGTCAGCCAGACGCAGGTCGATGCCTATTTCGCCTCGCTGGGCGAGGATGAATTGAGACTCAAATAATAGCCGGCCAACCGGCACAGGAGGAATAATGGCAGCCATCGGTTTTATCGGACTTGGCAATATGGGCGGCCCCATGGCACGCAATCTTGTCAAGGCAGGGCACAAGCTCAAGGTCTTTGATCTATCCGAGGTGGCGGTGGCCGCGCTTGTGGAGGCTGGTGCGACAAAGGCTGAGAGTGCTGCCGATGCCGCGCGTGACGCCGATGCGGTCGTCACCATGCTGCCCGCCGGTGAACATGTGCGGTCGATTTATCTGGGTGATGCGGGCCTGCTGGCGGCTGCGAAGAAAGGCACGCTTTTCATCGACAGTTCGACCATCGATGTGACATCGGCACGCGACGTGATCATGGCTGCGGAAGCGGTCGGCATGATGATGGTCGACGCCCCTGTTTCAGGCGGTGTCGGTGGGGCGGAAGCAGGCACGCTCACCTTTATGGTGGGGGGCAGCGCCGAAGGCTTTGAAGCGGCAAAACCGTTGCTTGAGAAGATGGGCAAGAACATCTTCCATGCGGGCCAGGCCGGCAATGGTCAGGTCGCCAAGGTCTGCAACAACATGATCCTCGGCATTTCCATGATCGGGGTTAGCGAAGCCTTTCTGCTGGGTGAAAAGCTGGGGCTCGATGCACAAACCCTGTTTGATATTTCCTCGACCGCCTCGGGGCAGTGCTGGTCCATGACGAGCTATTGCCCGGTGCCGGGGCCGGTGCCGGCATCGCCCGCCAACCGCAACTATCAGGCTGGCTTCAGCGCGGCCATGATGCTGAAGGATTTGCGGCTCGCGCAGGATGCATCCAAATCGGTGAAATCACCCACGCCACTGGGCGCGCAGGCGGCGCAGCTCTACGCCCTGATGGAGGCGGCAGGCGCAGACGGGCTGGATTTTTCAGGAATTATTAAGCTACTCAGGGGTGATGTCTGAGACTTCATGTTGCTTAAGGGCTCATTAGGATCAATTGGATATTGTCCAATTTGTCATGGCAGAAAGCCGTGTGAAGGGGTCCTTTTAAGCGGAGTTTGAGGCAACGACCATGGGTATGATGAACACAAAGGCCAGTCCGGTTCTTGAGGATCAGAATGATCCTGAAGCCAAAGCCTCCTATCTTGTTGCTTTGACATATGTCGAGCGTTTGCACCGCCGTCTTCTTGACGTGATCAAGGACGAGCTGGACCGCATCGACTGTTCTGAAATCAATAGCGTCCAGGCACTTCTGCTGTTCAATATTGGCGATGCCGAGATGACAGCGGGCGAGCTTCGCACGCGCGGTCATTATCTGGGCTCCAATGTGTCCTATAACCTCAAGAAGCTCGTTGAAGCCGGTTATATTGATCACAAGCGCTCGCGTCAGGATCGCCGTTCCGTGCGTGTCAGCCTGACCGACAAGGGCCGCGATATTTGCGCCGCCATTGATGGTGTCTACAACAAGCATGCGGGCATGATTGGCGAAGTGGGCGATATCAGCGAGAGCGAGCTGGCGCAGGTCAATGCCACGCTGCACAAGCTCGAACGCTTCTGGACCGACCAAATCCGTTTTCGCCTCTGAGCGCTTCCACTGAACATTTTCCTGCCGCCCCGTGCAGCATGAGAGTTGCATTTTCACCACTTGGACGCTTCGGACCGGGGATTTTCGGCCTGAATGTCATAAAGGTGATCGGGTTTGCGACATATTTCATGCCAAACTGGGTTAACCCGTCGCGTTCTGTGCCATAACAGGACGCAAGCGGTGTGAGACGTCTTCTGACAGGGAAATGTATTTTGGCCATAGCGGCGCACCCAACCCTCCGAACTGATCTTCTTCGCCTTCTGGGCGCAGGGCTGCTTGTTGCCTCCTGTCTGGTCATCAGCCAAGTCGCCCATGCTGAATCGACCCCGGGCAATGCTGAATGGGTCGATCCATGGGCTGCAACCATGCAGAGCGATTCAGAGGATGTGAACGACATCTCGAACGCGCCTGTCAGCGTTTCGATGGTCCCGACATTGGGTGAGAGCGGTCTCTATCTGATGAAGCGATCACTCGGGCGCTATGAGGAAATCCAGATGCAGGGCGGCTGGCAGCGTATCCCCCAGGGCGAACGTCTGGAGCTTGACGTGCGCGACCCGCGCGTCGCCATGGTGCGCCGCCGGCTGGAAGTGACAGGCGATTTTGTCTCCGATCCCGCCGCCGATCCTTTTCTGTTTGATCAGGCGATCTACGAGGCGGTGGAGCGCTTTCAGTTGCGTCACGGCCTTAAGCCGGACGGCATTGTGGGGCGTCGCACCATTGCTGCGATGAATATTCCTGTTGAAGCGCGTATTCGCCAGATCAATCTCAATATCAAGCGCTTGATGGATGCGATGCCGAAATCCGAGGCCTATCGCTATGTCTTCGTGAATATTGCCGGTCAGGAAGTCGAGGCGGTGGAAGCTGGCCGCGTCGTCATGCGCAAGCGCGTGATTGTCGGCAAGCTGGATCGTCAGACGCCGGAATATGATAGTGAAGTCAATTATATCGCCTTCAATCCTTATTGGAATGTGCCGCAATCAATTGCGCTGAAGGACATGCTGCCGAAAGTGCAGGCCGATCCGGGCTATCTTGTGCGCAAGAATATCCGCGTACTTCAGGGGTGGGGCCAGTATGAGCGCGAGATCAGCCCTTATAACGTCAACTGGTTTGAACCCGGTGTGACGGAGAAATATCGCCTGCGGCAGGATCCGAGCAGCCACAACTCTCTTGGCACCGTCAAAATCAATTTCAACAATCCCTTTGCCGTCTATCTGCACGATACGCCCGTGAAGAGTCTGTTTGATCGCTCCGGCCGCAATTTCAGTTCCGGCTGCGTGCGTGTGCAGGATGTCCGCGACCTCGTGACCTGGCTGCTTCAGGACAATGATGGCTGGAACCGGCAGCGCGTGGACAGGACCATCCAGTCAACCGCCCGTCTTGATGTGCCCCTCAAGGTCAATGTCCCGATCCATCTTATGTATCTGACCGCCTGGTCGACGGATGACGGAGTAGTCAATTTCCGAGATGACATCTATAATCGCGATACGACACTGAGCTCGTCACTTGAGCGAAGGTGAAGACGCCTAATAAACAACAACAGGTGAAAAACGCCTGAAAGGAGGGCAGCTCATGCGGCCCGCTAAGTTTCCTTATCTGGAGTATGAAGGCTTTCTGGCTTTTGCCCATCGTGGCGGGGCAGGGGCCTGGCCCGAAAACACCATGCCTGCTTTTCAGGGCGCGGTTGATCTTGGCTATCGCTACGTTGAAACCGACGTTCATGCGACAGCGGATGGCGTGCTTCTCGCGTTCCATGATGACCAGCTAGACCGGGTCACCGATGCACATGGCATTATCGCTGAGATGGACTATGCCGATGTGCGCAAGGCGCGCGTGGACGGTATTGAACCCATACCGCTGCTCAGCGACCTGTTGTCGACCTGGCCAGAGCTGCGCCTGAATATCGACCCGAAGCGCGATAATGCAGTTGCGCCGCTCATCAGGACCCTGCGCGAAGCGAATGCCATTGAGCGGGTCTGTATCGGGTCTTTCTCGGACAAGCGTCTTGTTGCAATGCGGGATGCTTTAGGCCCCAAATTATGCACGAGCCTTGGTCCGCTGGGCACGACGCGCCTGCGTTTTGCCAGCTGGTCAGGGCCCTTCCACGGCATTTGGGGGTCATTTCCCGAGGGCTGCGCACAGATACCGGTGTCACAATACGGCATTCGCCTGATTGACAAGGAAATGATTGATGAGGCGCATGAAATCGGTCTGCAGGTCCATGTCTGGACGATTGATGATCCGCTTGAAATGCGCCGTCTGATTGACCTCGGTGTTGACGGGATCATGACAGATGATCCGGTGCAGCTGAAGACAGTTCTGGAACAAAAAGGGCTCTGGGCGGCCTAAGAAACTGTTATCTCCATGAAAATTCTGCGACAATTCGCGTGTAGCCAGTCTTGTCTGGGCGACTAAGTTGACAATATGGGATGGATGACGGTTCGGGATTATTGAGCATGGATTACGCAAAGACACTCGGTGAGGCGCTGGGCGCTGTGAAGGAAGAAGGCCGCTATCGCGTCTTCACCGATATTGTGCGCCATCGTGGCTCTTTCCCCCGTGCGACCTATCACATGCCCTCGGGCGAGCGTGACATCATTGTCTGGTGCTCCAACGACTATCTGGGCATGGGCCAGCATCCCGATGTCCTCGCGGCCATGCATCAGGCGATTGACCAGGTCGGTGCCGGGTCGGGCGGGACACGCAATATTTCGGGCACGACGCATTATCACGTCGAACTCGAACGCGAGATTGCCGATCTGCACCAGAAAGAATCCTCGCTGCTTTTTACCTCCGGCTATTCTGCCAATGACGCGACGCTTTCGACGCTGGCGCGCATATTTGGCGATGTCGTGACAATCTCCGACGAGATGAATCACGCTTCCATGATTGAAGGCATCAAGCGGGGCGGGGCCCCAAAACGGGTGTGGCGTCACAACGACCTTGCCCATCTTGAGTCGCTGCTGGAAGACCTCGATCCCGATCAGCCCAAGATCGTGGCCTTTGAGTCCGTCTATTCCATGGATGGCGATATTGCGCCCATTGGTGAAATCTGTGATCTGGCGCAACGCTATGGTGCGCTGACCTATCTGGACGAGGTTCACGCCGTCGGTCTTTATGGACCGCGCGGTGGCGGCATTGCCGAACGCGACGGCGTTCTCGACAAAGTCGATATCATCGAGGGTACCCTCGCCAAGGGCTTCGGTGTCATGGGCGGTTATATTGCCGGCTCATCAACGCTGATCGATGTGGTGCGGTCCTATGCGCCCGGCTTCATTTTCTCGACATCGCTCTCGCCAGTGCTGGTTGCCGGTGTGCTGGCTGCTGTGCGTCATCTCAAGACCAGCAATGCGGAGCGTGAGCGTCATCAGGAACGCGCCGCGACGCTGCGCAAGATGATGACTGCTGCCGGACTACCGGTCATGATGTGCGAGAGCCATATCGTGCCGGTCATGGTTGGCGATCCTGTGGTTTGCAAGCAGGTCAGCGATGATCTGCTGCAGAACCACAATATCTATGTGCAGCCGATCAATTATCCGACCGTGCCGCGCGGGTCGGAGCGTCTTCGCTTCACACCGTGCCCTCTGCATACAGACGAGATGATGCGTGATCTGGTTGCTGCGCTGGACCAGGTCTGGACGCAGCGGAATATACGGCGTGCCGCCTGACGGGAGAGATGTCCCACCCCGTAAGTTGCCTTCCGACGAAGGCGGCGTGAGCCGCGAAGTGATTTTTGAATTTCAGCCCATTGGCGGCAGTGTAAAGGTTTCGGCTGTTGACGCCGCGACAGGCATTGAGGTTTCCATCGTCGGTCCTGCGCATGCCCCGAGCAAAGAGCTTCAACGCATTGCGTTGCAAAAGCTGCAGCTCCGCCTGAAACGGGATGAAGATCCGGACATGGCCGCCGACAAAAAAACACCGCCCTCGGGACCGGCAGGACCCAAGGGCGGTATTATTGTCTAGGCGCTTTGATGATAGCGCTTACTTCTTGCGGCGACCACGTGTCACGGGTGCGGCGCTGACGCGACCAAGGCCGATCTGCTTGGCCAGCTTGGAACGCTGCGCGGCGTAATTGGGCGCGACCATCGGATAATCCGGTGGCAGACCCCAGCGGGCGCGATAATCCTCAGGTGTCATGCCATATTGCGAGCGCAGATAGCGCTTCAGCATTTTCAGCTTTTTGCCGTCTTCAAGACAGACAATGAACTCAGGGGTAATTGATTTTTTGACGGGTACCGCCGGTGTCAATTCAGTCAAGGCGGCGGTTTCATCCTTTTCGAGGTTGGACAGGGTGCCGTAGACGGATTTGATGAGTGCCGGAATGTCGGCCGCCGCCATGGCATTATTGCTGACGTAAGCCGAGACAATCTCTGTTGTCAGACCCAGCACGTCTTCATAGCTTTCGTCGTTTGTTGCTTTGCTATCGGGCATCTTTTTTATTACCTGAACTCGTGAACTGAAGATAACCACTTGAGGTTATATTATCTTCGCCGGTTTATATCCTATTTCGGCGTAATCGCAAGGGATCTGTGGAGCATGTAGACTGAAATAAAGAATTCAAATACAAAACAAAAGCATAATCGAATGACATTTTTTGAATCAGTAAAATCGGCTATTTGATATGATTGCCTAATGTATTTGTACATGAAGTTTATATTGTTTTCGTGGTGACGCTGAGGTGAGCGGACTGGTTTTCCAGTCTGATCGCGCCAGATTTATTGACGAAGTCTGGCGTTAGCCTGTCGTTTGCGATGCCTAGTGGAGAACTGGTGACCGCACCCGATATGTGGTATGACGCCTTCGAGTTTAACATGCGGGCGGACGTCGCCGCGTCCTTCTTGAACAAGACTGTTGCCGGACTTGTTGGCTGCCTCTAGTCCGAGGCGCCTCCATCCGGATTTCGGCTGGTGATGGTCAAGGCTGCGGATCGGTCTGGTTGTGCAATCTTAAAAGAGGTCATGCTCATGTCTTCGAGCCATGCTGCAAGCGAGAGTTTGTCCGCCGATACATCATCGGCCTTTTTCACGCAGTCCCTGGCGGAGCGTGATCCGGACATCCAGGCCGCCATCAACAAGGAACTGTATCGCCAGCAAAACCAGATCGAATTGATCGCCTCGGAAAACATCGTTTCCCGCGCTGTCCTTGAAGCGCAGGGGTCGATCATGACCAACAAATATGCCGAGGGTTACCCCGGCAAGCGCTATTATGGCGGCTGTGAATTTGTTGATATTGCCGAAGAACTGGCGATTGACCGCGCCAAGCGCCTATTTGACTGTGCCTATGTCAATGTGCAGCCCAATTCCGGTTCACAGGCCAATCAGGGCGTGATGATGTCGCTCATCAAGCCGGGCGATACAATCCTCGGCATGAGCCTGGCCGCTGGCGGCCATCTGACCCATGGCGCCGCGCCAAACCAGTCCGGCAAGTGGTTCAATGCCGTCCAGTATGGCGTGCGGCGGCAGGACCACCTGATTGATATGGACGAGGTGGCCAGTCTGGCGCGCGAGCATAAGCCCAAGCTGATCATTGCCGGTGGCTCCGCTTATCCAAGGGTGATCGACTTCAAGGCTTTCCGCGAGATAGCCGACTCAGTTGGCGCCTATCTGATGGTGGACATGGCCCATTTTGCCGGTCTGGTGGCCGGTGGCGCCCATCCGAGCCCGCTTCCTTTTGCCGATGTGGTGACAACGACAACCCACAAGACACTGCGCGGTCCCCGTGGCGGCATGATCCTGTCCAACAATCCGGATCTGGGTAAAAAGATCAATTCGGCGATCTTCCCCGGCATTCAGGGTGGGCCGCTGATGCATGTCATCGCGGGCAAGGCCGTCGCCTTTGGCGAGGCGCTGCGTCCCGAGTTCAAAACCTATGCCCATTCGATCATTGCCAATGCCCGCGCGCTGGCGGCGACGCTTGCCGAGGCCGGTCTGGCCATTGTATCCGGTGGCACCGACACGCATCTTATGCTGGTTGATCTGCGGCCCAAGTCGCTCACCGGCAATGTCGCTGAAGCGGCCATGGAACGCGCTTTCATCACCTGCAACAAGAACGGTATTCCTTTCGATCCTGAAAAACCGATGGTGACCTCCGGGGTGCGGCTTGGCACACCGGCCGGCACAACACGCGGTTTTGGCGTCAGCGAGTTCCAGTTGATCGGCCGCCTGATCACGGAAGTCTTGAATGGTCTTGCTGCCAACGGCGAATCTGGTAATCACGAGGTTGAAGCAAGCGTGCGTCAGCGCGTGATTGAGCTTTGCGGAAAATTCCCCATTTATGGCGGAACGAAGTAAGCTATAGTTAACGTTTGAGGCCAAGGCGGGGAAGAGCTGATGCGGTGTCCATATTGCAGTAATGAAGACACCCAGGTGAAGGACTCGCGTCCGACCGAAGATAATACGGCCATTCGCCGCCGTCGTTTCTGCGCTGCCTGCGGCGGGCGTTTTACGACATTTGAACGCGTTCAGCTCCGCGAACTCACAATCGTCAAAGCCAGCAATCGCCGTGTTCCCTTTGACCGCGACAAACTCATGCGCTCCGTGCAAATCGCGATGCGCAAACGCCCTGTTGAGGTGGAGCGTGTTGAGCGTATGGTAAGCGGCATTGTGAGGCGGCTTGAGAGCATGGGGGAAACGGAAATTCCTTCCGCCATGGTCGGTCGTCTCGTGATGGAAGGCCTCAGCTCTCTTGATGCCGTGGCCTATGTCCGGTTTGCCTCGGTCTACAAGAATTTCCGCGAGGCCAAGGACTTCGAAGAATTTCTGGGCGAACTCAGTGGCCCTGCCCAATTGGAAGATGAGGGCGACGTTTAAGACCGCTGAACTCTTGGCCCGCCGGTTTTGTAAATGCGGGATAAGAGATGCCAAGGCCTTATGACCTTTCCTATATGAAAACGGCGCTGTTGCTTGCCGCGCGGGGATTGGGGCGCACGGCGCCCAATCCCAGTGTCGGCTGCGTCATCATCCGCGTGGATGGCGGTCGCCCGCATGTTGTCGGGCGCGGCTGGACCCAGCCTGGCGGGCGCCCTCATGCCGAAACCCAGGCCCTCAAACAGGCAGCGGAGGCGGCCCGTGGCGCCACAGCCTATGTCTCACTGGAGCCTTGCGCGCATCAGGGCAAAACCGGTCCTTGTGCTCAGGCGCTGATTGACGCCGGCATTGCCCGCGTTGTTGGCGCGGTCAGTGATCCTGACCCGCGCGTTGCCGGTCGCGGTTTTGCGATGCTGGAAAAACAGGGTGTCGAGGTCGAGGAAGGGCTGTGCTCGGATGAGGCGCGGCAACTCAATGCCGGTTTCTTTCTGCATGTCTCTGAAAACCGGCCTTTGGTGACACTCAAGATTGCTTCGTCTCTCGATGGTCGAATCGCAACCCATGGCGGTCACAGCAAATGGATCACGGGGGAAGCGGCGCGCCAGCGCGGACATCTGATGCGCGCGATGAACGATGCCATTCTGGTGGGCAGTTCAACCGCGCTGCTGGACGATCCGTTGCTTGATTGCCGTTTGCCGGGTCTGGCAGATCGTAGCCCTATCCGCGTGGTGGCCGACAGCCATTTGCGCCTGTCTTTGACATCGAAACTCGTTCGTTCGGCGACGGATGTGCCGCTCTGGTTGCTGACACTGCCCGGTGGCGACAGCGTGCGGCGAGCCGCTTTCAAGGATTGCGGCGTGACGCTCATCGATGTGCCTGCGGGTCATAAAGGTTTCATGGACCCTGACATCATGCTCAATGTCCTATCATCACGCGGCATTACGCGCCTGCTTGTTGAGGGTGGTGCGCGGCTTGCTTCCTCCTTCTTGCGCGCGCGTCTTGTTGACCGGCTGGCCTGGTTTCAGGCGCCCAAACTGATCGGTGGGGATGGGCAGTCGGCGCTTGCGACATTGGGTGTGGAGCGAATGGAGCAGGTGCCGGAGCTTGTATTGCGGGAGAGTGTCCAGATTGGTGCCGACACGCTCTCAACCTATATCGTACGAAACTAGGATGGAATGAATGTTTACTGGGATTGTCAGCGACAAGGGGCGACTGCGCAGCATCGAGAAACAGGGTGATACGCGCTTTGTGGTCGAAACAGCCTATGCACCCGATAGCATCGATATTGGCGCCTCGATCTGCTGCTCGGGCTGCTGCCTCACTGTTGTCGAGAAGGGCCATGATGATGGCCAGAACTGGTTTGCGGTCCAGGCCTCGGCTGAAACCCTGAACACCACGACCTTGGGCGAATGGTCCGAAGGCTGGAACATCAATCTGGAGCGTGCGCTCAGGGCGGGTGATGAAATGGGCGGCCATATCGTCAGCGGCCATGTCGACGGCGTGGGCCGCATTGTTTCCATCATTCCTGAGGGCGACTCCCTGCGCTTCATCTTTGAGGCCCCGGCAGAGCTTGCTCGCTTCATTGCTCCGAAAGGGTCGATCACCCTTGATGGCACGTCACTGACGGTGAATGAGGTGAATGACATGCCGGATGGCACAGTGCATTTCGGCATCAATATTATTCCGCATACGCAGAGTGTGACGACCTGGGGTGTGTCGAAGGAAGGGGATCTCGTGAATCTCGAGATTGATATGCTGGCCCGCTATGTCGCCCGGCTGGCAGAGAAGGAATAGAGCCCGTGTTCAAGGAATATCTCTCACCAATAGAAGACGTCATTGAAGACGCGCGCAATGGCAAGATGTTCATTCTTGTGGATGCGGAGGATCGCGAGAATGAAGGCGATCTGGTGGTGCCCGCGCAGATGTGCACGCCGGAGGCTGTCAATTTCATGGCGAAATATGGCCGTGGTCTTGTCTGTCTGACGCTGACGGGTGACCGGGCAAAGCAGCTCAATCTGCCGTTCATGTCATCGAACAACCAGTCACGCAATCAGACGGCTTTTACAGTTTCAATCGAGGCGCGTGAGGGCATTTCAACTGGTATTTCCGCGCATGACCGCGCGCATACTGTTTCTGTCGCGATTGATCCGACGAAGGCGCAGAACGACATCGTTTCGCCGGGGCATGTATTTCCGTTGGTGGCCAAGGACGGTGGCGTGCTGGTGCGGGCAGGGCATACGGAGGCTGCGGTTGATATCGCCCGTCTGGCAGGTCTCTATCCGGCCGGCGTGATATGCGAGATCATGAATGATGACGGCACCATGGCGCGGCTGCCTGATCTTGTGCCTTTTGCACAGATGCATGGTCTCAAGATCGCGACCATTGCCGATCTCATTGCCTATCGGCGCCGCTATGACAATTTCATTCATCGCTCAATCGAGACTGAGTTTGACAGCGTCTATGGCGGCAGCTGGCATTTGAAGGTCTATGTGAACCAGGTCGAATATGCCGAACATCTGGTGCTGGTCAAAGGCGACATCAATACGGGCGAGCCGGTACTGGTGCGCATGCACGCCATCAACGTCTTCGACGATATTCTCCATGCCAGCGGTCCCCGCAGTGACATTCTGCAAAAATCGATGCAGATCATTGATGAGGCGGGAAGCGGCGTCATCGTCCTCATCCGCGACACCACGGCGACCATTGTTTCGGATCTGCTTTTGCGGAAAGGCGAGGGCGGTGAACAGACCATGCCACGTCGCTTGCGGGAATATGGTGTCGGGGCCCAGATTCTGCTCGATCTGGGCGTGCGCGATATGATTCTGCTTTCCGACACGGATCGCAGTATTGTGGGTATTGATGGCTATGGATTGCATGTCGTGGAGCAGAGACCCATCACGGGCGCGGCTCCCAAATCGGCCAAGGTCGGGGAGAAAACATCATGAAACAGACCCAAGCCCATGTGATGATCGTCGAGGCCCGCTATTATGAAGCGCTGGCTGATGAGCTCGCCAAAGGCGCGATTGCCGAGATCGAAGGCCGCGGAGCGACCTATCAGCGGGTTGCCGTCCCGGGGGTTCTGGAACTGCCTACGGCGGTCAAATTCTGCCTGGATTCCATGGCCCACGGCGGCTCGACCAAGCGCATTGACGGCTTTGTCATTCTGGGTTGCGTGATCCGCGGCGAAACGACCCATTATGACATTGTCGCCAATGAATCAGCCCGGGCGCTCATGAATCTGGTCGTTGAGCGTTCCCTTGCGCTGGGAAATGGCATACAGACTGTTGAAAATGAGGCGCAGGCATGGGCCCGCGCCAAGGTGGACGAGAAGAACAAGGGCGGCGCGGCAGCCAGCGCGTGCCTGGATATGATTGATCTGAAAAGGAGTCTGGGTGCCTGAGGGACCCGGCAATTTACATGACAACAGCACCCGCCCAGCCGACTTCAAAAGGCCTCAACCCAAAGGCGCGCAGCGCCTCGCGTTTGGGTGCTGTGCAGGCGCTCTACCAGATGGACATGGCCGGCACTGATCTTGATGAGATTATTGAGGAGTTCAACGAGCAGCGCCTTGTTGCCGATCCTGACTCCGAAGAGATGGTGGAGCCTGATCAGGCCCATTTTGAAGATGTGGTGCGCGGTGTGGTGCGCGAGCAGCGCGATATTGATCCTCTGATCAACAATGCGCTGGCCAAGGGCTGGTCTCTGGCGCGTATTGATTCCACGTTGCGGGCAATTTTGCGTTCGGGCGCTTACGAGTTGCGTCGCTGTGACGACATTCCGCTCAAGGTCGTCATTAATGAATATGTGGACGTGGCGCATGCCTTTTTCGAAGGCGATGAGCCTGGCGTCGTGAACGCCGTGCTCGACCGTATTGGCCGCAGCGTGCGCGCCCCGTCCAAGTGAGTTCATTGCATGAGCAGGGATCTCCCCTTCGACAAGGCGCGTGATGCCAGGGGACGGCCCGGAGAATTCGAGGTCATCGACACATTTTTTGCGCCTCTGGCTGCGAGCGCAATCGGTGCCTATGGCCTGAAGGATGATGCCGCGATCTGGCAACCGACCGCTGGCCATGATCTTGTCCTCACCGTCGACATGCTTGTCGAGTCCGTGCATTTCCTCCCCACTGATCCCGCTGATCTTGTCGCTCGCAAATTGCTGCGCGTGAATCTGTCCGATCTTGCTGCCAAGGGCGCGTCACCGCTCGGCTATCTGCTGGCCTTGTCACTGCCGGCCCGAATCGATGGCGCATGGCTGTCGCAATTTGCTGAGGGGCTGGCGCTCGACCAACGTGCCTACGGGGTCTCGCTGTGGGGCGGTGACACGGTTTCAACCGACGGCCCTCTCACGCTCTCCGTAACCGCTGTGGGGCAGGTGCCGACAGGGCAGGCCTTGCGCCGGGGTGGCGGGCAGGTGGGCGACGACATTTTCGTGACGGGCACCATCGGAGATGGCGCGCTGGGTCTCAAAGCGGCAACGGGTATGCTTGATGGGCTTGATGAAGCGTCACGGGCCCAGCTTATTCAGCGCTATCAGTTGCCTGAGCCACGGGTTGCCTTTGGTCCCGATCTGCTGACATTCGCGACCGCTGCGCTCGATGTTTCGGATGGATTGATGGCAGATCTTGGTCATCTTTGCGATGTTTCGGGCACGGGCGCGACAGTCGAGGCCAACTGCGTCCCCCTTTCGGAGCCTGTTGCCCGCCTCCTGGATATGGATCGCCAGCATCTCGTCCCGGTACTGACCGGGGGCGATGATTACGAGATTCTGTTTACGGCTCGCCCCGGTCAGGAAGCAGCCATTCAATCTCGCGCCTGCGAGAAGGGGCTTCGTGTGACACGTATCGGCACGTTGACTGACAAGGCGTCAGGTTTGCGGGCCGTTGATAGGGCAGGCGCAGAGATCGTCCTTGCGCATCGCGGTTATACCCATTTCTGATGCGATAGCTTGTTTGCGCCAAAGACCTCATTTTGGCTCCGGTTGCTTTCCCACACCGTATTTGGCATCGTTTCGCCCGAATTCTGCTTGTTGCAGAGGGGGGAGACTTCGGCGCAAGAACCGGAGCGTATGTTCGAGTACCCACCTGTTTATCTGGTAAGTATCGAGGACGAAAAATATGAGCCAAGCTTTGTGGTTAATCTTAGGATGCGGCGTGTTGGCGCTGGTCTATGGCATGTGGGCCATCCGGTCCGTTATTGCCGCCGATGCGGGTAATGCCCGCATGCAGGAAATTGCAAGCGCCATTCAAGAAGGTGCGAGCGCCTATCTCAATCGTCAGTACACGACTATTGCCATCGTCGGCATCGTCATCTTTGTGTTTGTAACCTGGTTGCTTGGCCTGAAGGTCGGTATCGGCTTTCTTGTGGGGGCGTCGCTTTCGGGTGTGGCCGGTTATATCGGCATGCTTGTTTCCGTGCGCGCCAATGTGCGCACGACGCAGGCTTCATCCGTCAGCCTGGCCGCGGGCCTTTCCATTGCGTTCCGTTCCGGTGCCGTGACAGGCATGCTGGTGGCTGGTCTGGCACTGCTTGCCGTGGCAGGTTATTTCGCGGTTCTCATTGGCCATTATGGTTATGAACCCGGTTCGCGCGAAGTCATCGACTCGCTTGTTGCGCTTGGCTTTGGTGCCTCGCTCATCTCCATTTTCGCCCGTCTCGGTGGCGGCATCTTCACCAAGGGTGCTGACGTCGGCGGCGATCTCGTGGGCAAGGTGGAAGCGGGCATCCCTGAGGATGACCCACGCAATCCGGCAACGATTGCCGATAATGTGGGCGACAATGTCGGTGACTGCGCCGGCATGGCGGCTGACCTTTTCGAAACCTATGCCGTGACGGTTGTGGCGACGATGGTTCTGGCCTCGATCTTCTTTGTTGGTGAAAACAGCACCACCATGATGACTTATCCGCTGGCGATCGGCGGCGTCTGCATTCTGACATCGATCATCGGGACGTTCTTTGTCCGTCTGGGCAAGAGCCAGAACATCATGGGTGCGCTTTACAAGGGCTTCATCGCCTCGGCTCTTCTCTCGCTGGTTGCCATCTATTTCGTCACGGATGCGCTGGTCGGCATGGGTACCAGCTTCACGGTGGCTGAAAAGACCTTCACAGGCATGAGCCTTTATTATTGCGGTGTGGCAGGTCTTGCCGTCACCGGGCTTATTATCTGGGTCACGGAATATTATACGGGTGTGAATTATCGCCCCGTTCGCAGCATCGCTGCGGCATCCGTCACCGGTCATGGTACCAACGTCATTCAGGGTCTGGCGATTTCGATGGAATCGACGGCGCTTCCGGCCCTGACGATTGTCGTCGGTATCTTCGTCACCTACAGCCTTGCCGGTCTCTTCGGCATTGCGGTGGCCGTGACCACAATGCTGGCGCTTGCCGGTATGGTTGTTGCGCTTGATGCGTTCGGTCCGGTCACGGACAATGCCGGTGGCATTGCCGAGATGGCCGATCTGCCCGAAGAAGTTCGCAAGACGACTGACGCACTTGATGCGGTGGGCAACACAACAAAGGCTGTCACCAAGGGCTACGCCATCGGTTCGGCGGGTCTTGGTGCCTTGGTCCTGTTTGCTGCCTATACGCAGGATCTGAAGTTCTTCTCGGCAACACCTGATCTCTACCCCTATTTTGTGGGTGTTGTGCCGGACTTCTCGCTCTCCAATCCTTATGTCGTGATAGGCCTGTTCATTGGCGGTTTGCTGCCATATCTGTTCGGCTCAATGGGCATGACGGCTGTGGGGCGCGCTGCCAGTGCGGTTGTTGTGGAAGTGCGTCGTCAGTTCAAGGCTGATCCGGGCATCATGGCTGGCACGTCCAAGCCCGATTATGCCCGTGCCGTGGATATGCTGACAAAGGCTGCGATCCGGGAAATGATCGTGCCGTCGCTGCTGCCCGTGCTGTCGCCGGTTGTTCTCTTCTTTGTCGTCGACGCGATCGCCGGCAAGTCGGAGGCGTTCTCGGCTGTCGGTGCCATGCTGCTGGGTGTCATCATCACGGGTCTTTTTGTGGCCCTGTCGATGACATCAGGTGGTGGTGCCTGGGACAACGCCAAGAAATATATCGAAGATGGCAATCACGGCGGCAAGGGGTCCGAGGCCCATAAGGCGGCTGTGACAGGCGACACCGTGGGTGATCCTTACAAGGATACCGCCGGTCCGGCCGTCAACCCGATGATCAAGATCACGAACATCGTGGCGCTGCTGCTGCTGGCCGTGCTTGCGCATAGCTGAGGCATCAAACCTGACAAGACAAAAGGCCCTGCGAATTTCGCAGGGCCTTTTCATTTGCGCCGTCGGGCGAATTAGCGACCCGCGCCTGCCTTTGTGTTTGCGCCCTCGCCGGCCTTGTTAAAGCGGCCAAGATTGCTGAAGAGCTGGCCAAGGACGGTCAGCTCCTTGCCGCGCGTCGGGGTTGTGCGATCCACGAAATTGACGATCTCGCCATCTTCGAGACCATAAAAGGCCACCTGTTGAACCGTGTCCTTCTTCTCGAAATAGATTGCCGCAATGGTGCGGTCGACTTCCTTGGGCGGGAAAAAAGCCGTTGTCTCAAATCTGCTCGAAATGTAGTACCAGGCCTCGCCATCAACGGCCGAGGTGGTCGAGGGCGAGCCGAGGATCGATTTGACTTCCTCCTTGGTGGTGAAGCCCGCCTCTATTTTCTTGAGGTCTTTTTCATCAAAGACATAGCCGCGTTCCTGCACCACAGGCTCAACGAGCGGTGCACAGGACATCAGAACCGTGCCTGACATGGCCAGGACCAGCGAGGTCATCAAGAGGGTTTTTGGGCGACTGCGAAGGGTCGTCATAGCGCTGGGCCTCCTCGGGCAATTTGTTCTGTCGTTGACCTACCCCTGTCGCTGGCTAAATTCAATCGACATCTGTGCTATGCAGAGGTCTTGAGATAATGCCATGGAATGCGCCAGAGGCAGGAAGAAACGGTTTTGCCATGATATGGAAAAAGTTGCTAGGCGGTAGGGCCTTGTTCGGCGGCAAAGAAGGGGACGATAGTCCTTACCTGCTCTATCGACAATTGGTCGAGCGGTCCAGACAGCCTGTTTTTTATCTGGATTTCGGCATTCCCGACACTGTGGAAGGCCGATTTGAAATGATCTCGCTGCATGCCTTTCTCACAATGCGTCGTTTGAAGCATCAAAATCCGGAAGCCAAGGCATTCGGCCAGAAGGTTTTCGACGTCATGTTTGACGATATGGACCAGGCCATGCGCGAAATGGGCGTGAGCGATCTTCGGGTCGGTAAGAAAATCAAGGCGCTTGCCGAATCCTTCTTTGGCCGCATTGTCGCCTATGAGGATGGGCTTGCCGCCCCGGACGACACCATGCTGCAGGACGTGCTGGCCCGGAATGTCTATGGCGAGGTAACGGCGCGTCCTGAACAGCTCTCAGCCCTTGCCGGCTATATCCGCGCCAGTATTGCGAGGCTTGATACGCAACCCGTTTCCGAACTGATGGGCGGCAACATTCAGTTTGCAGATATCGTCCCGCCGGTTCTTCCGTCTGCAGACGAGGTGTCGGCATGACGGCGCCAATGGATGACGAGTCATTGCCTGAACAGGTACCAATGGAACTCAGCATCCCTGTGTCGATGGCCGAAGTGGGGGACAAGGCCAAGCGTCTCAAATTTGTTGCCGATAAAGATCAGCGCAAGGCCATTGCAAAACGGCTTGACCTTCTGAGTCTTGATCGTTTCGAGGGGCAGTTGCAAATCCGGCCGTGGCGTCGGGCGGGGCTGGTGCTTCAAGGGCATATCATTGCCGATCTGTCGCAGGCTTGCGTGGTTTCTCTGGAGCCTGTTGCTGATCATCTGGATGTCAGTTTCACGACTCACTTCCTGCCCCAGGACATGATTGATGAACTGGAAAAGAAGATGATGGAAGAAGGCGAAATCTTCATTGATGCGGAAAATGACGATCCCATCGACCCCATTATCCAAGGATCGGTCAATGTGGGCGAGTCGAGCGTTCAGCAGCTTGCTTTGGCCGTTAACCCCTATCCGCGAAAGCCGGATGTCGATTTTACCCCCCCTGAATCAGCCGCAGCACCCAAGGAAAATCCCTTTGCGGTGCTGGAAAAACTGAAGAAGCCGGATTGACCCCCAGGATGATGAATTTCTAAATCTTGTCAGCACGGGCCAAGCGGGTATCTTCTGGACCCTGCTTTGATTTGGCTTGCCTTGTCGGGACAAATCAGGGGGCCCTCTGCTATGACGGGGCGAACAGATATTATGTGCCTGATTTTTGAAAAGGGGCGGATGTGACGCGCGGAATTACAATTGCGCTGGACGGCATGGGGGGCGACCACGGGCTGGAAACAGTTATCGGTGGTGTTGAAATTGCCACCGTTCGCCATCCTGATGTTCGGTTTCTCATCTATGGTGACGAAGCCCTGATGGCGCCCCTGCTGGTGAAGCATCCCCGCGTGGGCGCGGTGAGCACCATCATCCATACCGATGTGGCTGTTGCCATGGATGACAAGCCAAGTCAGGCCCTGCGCAAGGGGCGGCGCACCAGCAGCATGTGGATGACGATTGATGCCGTCAAAGAGGGGCAGGCGCAGGCCGCCGTTTCAGCCGGCAACACAGGCGCCCTGATGGCCATGGCCACGGTCATTCTCAAAACCATGCCGAATGTTGGTCGTCCGGCGATTGCTGCCCTCTGGCCGACCATGCGCGGCGAGAGCGTGGTGCTCGATCTGGGGGCCACGATCGGACCCGATGCCTTCCAGCTCGTACAGTTTGCCGTGATGGGCCAGGCCTATGCCCGTGTTCTCTTTGGCACGCCCCGGCCCACAGTCGGTCTGCTCAATATAGGCGAAGAGGAAATCAAGGGCACGGAGCAGGTCAAAGACGCCGCCCAGATGCTTCGCAGCATCAAGCTGCCCTTCGAGTTTCATGGCTTTGTTGAAGGCGATGATCTGGGCAAGGGCACGGTCGATGTTGTCGTGACCGATGGCTATACCGGCAATATCGCGCTGAAGACGGCAGAGGGTACGGTGCGCCAGGTCCTCGATTATTTGCGCAATGCGATCAAGAGTTCGATCATGGCGCAGATCGGCTATTTTCTGGCGCAGGGTGCCTTTCGCGCGCTGGCGACAAAGCTTGATCCCCGTTCTTCCAATGGCGGCGTTTTTCTCGGCCTCAATGGTTTGGTGATCAAAAGTCACGGTGGCACGGATGCCATCGGTTTTGCCTCGGCGATTGATGTGGCCGTCGATGTGGCCTCGGCCGATCTGCTTCACAAGATTTCGGATGATCTGAGTCTGCTGAATGGGTTTGACAAGAACCCGTCGGGTGCGTCGGCGTCTGATGCGACTGTTTCGAATGCCGAGGTGCCCACGTCGTGAGTGTTATTCGTAGCCAGATTGTGGGCTGCGGCAGCTATTTGCCCGCCCATGCCATGTCCAATGCGGAACTGTCGAAACGTGTTGATACGACCGACGAGTGGATTGTCGAGCGCACGGGTATCAAGAACCGTCATATTGCCGCCGAAGGCGAATTGACCTCCGACATGGCGCTGGCGGCTGCACGGGCGGCGCTTGCCAATGCGCAGATGGATGCGCAGGAACTTGATACGATCATTCTGGCGACGACCACGCCGGACAATACTTTTCCGGCCTCTGCAACCACCGTGCAGGCCAAGCTCGGCCTGCATCACGGGGCGGCTTTTGACATTCAGGCGGTGTGCTCGGGCTTTGTCTATGGCCTGACGATTGCCGATACCTTCATCAAGGCCGGGCAGGGCAAGAATATTCTCGTGATCGGCGCTGAAACATTTTCCCGCCTTCTGGATTGGGACGACCGCACGACCTGCGTCCTTTTTGGCGACGGGGCGGGAGCCGTTGTCGTGCGCGCCGGCACGGGCGAGGGCAGCAATGCGGATCGGGGCATCCTGACGGCCCATATCCACTCCGATGGCCGCTACAAGGAAAAGCTCTATGTCGATGGCGGCCCATCCTCCACGGGCACGGTCGGCCATGTGCGCATGGAAGGTCGTGAGGTCTTCCGGCACGCTGTCGTCAATATTGCCGAGACCATCACCGAGTCGCTCGAAGCGACCGGGCTGAGCGTTGCCGATATTGACTGGTTCGTGCCGCATCAGGCCAATCGGCGCATTCTGGAGGGCACGGCCAAGCGAATCGGGCTGCCGCTGGAAAAAATCATCATGACCGTGGGTGAGCACGGCAATACCTCGGCTGCCTCCGTTCCCCTGGCTCTGGATCAGGGCGTGCGGGACGGGCGCATCAAAAAAGGCGACATGGTGCTGATGGAAGCCATGGGTGGCGGTTTTACATGGGGTTCGGTGCTGGCGCGCTGGTAGTTTTATCCCCATATGGTGTCATTTGCCGCCGTGGGTGGCACAACAACAAAATCTTGCATCTTATTGATATTGACGGGTTTCTCAGGCAGCAATACGCTTCTGCGACATATTGGAGGACGTGGCGATGGGGGAAACGATCACCCGCTCACATTTGAGCGAAGCGGTCTATCAGGAAGTGGGGCTTTCGCGGAATGACTCGGCGGAACTCGTCGAACTCGTTCTGGGCGAAATTGCTGACTGCCTGTCCAAGGGCGACACGGTCAAGCTGTCTTCTTTCGGCTCCTTTTCCGTTCGCAAAAAAGGCGGTCGCATGGGGCGCAATCCCAAGACCGGTGAAGAAGTGCCAATCAAGCCGCGCAGGGTTCTTGTTTTCAGGCCGAGCCATGTGCTCAAGGAACAGATCAACAAGTCTCTGAGCACCAAATCGGCCGCAGCCGATTAATTTTATCCAGGGCGAACCCCTTGAGCAGATCTTTTCCCATTGATCGTTTCGAGGCCCGCCAGCAGGCGCATCAATTGACCGTGCATAAATCTCCTGACGCTTTCCGCACGATCAGCGAAGTTGCCGCTGAACTGGACGTGCCGCAGCATGTTCTGCGGTTCTGGGAGAGCAAATTCAGCCAGATCAGGCCGCTCAAGCGCGGTGGCGGGCGGCGCTACTACCGCCCTGAGGATGTGGACCTGCTGCGGGGTGTCCGTATTTTGCTCTATAATGATGGTTATACCATCAAGGGCGTTCAGAAGGTGTTTCGCGAGCAGGGGGCCAAATTCGTCTCCGAGACGGGCCGCGGAACGGTTGATACCACGCTGGCCGAACTGGCCAGAGAGGCCGTTCATCGTGGTGACCAGGATGAAACAGTCGAGGAACTGGCCCTGGATGGCACGGCGCGAAGCCGTCTGGCGAGCATTCTGGATGAGCTGGTTCTCCTCAAAGAGGAGATTGACGAGACCCTTTGGGATGAGGAAGACGAAACGGCAGCCGATTAGGCGGTTTTCCCGTCTCGAAGAGACGTTTTGTTGGTTTGAGGCGTTGCTCCTCACCCATGTCACGTCTATATTCCGCGCCTTCCGGGAAAGAACTGGAATACTGACGGAGCGTAGCGCAGCCCGGTAGCGCACTTGTCTGGGGGACAAGGGGTCGTGGGTTCGAATCCCGCCGCTCCGACCATTTTGAAAAGGACGTCCCTTGCGGGGCGTCCTTTTTGTTATGTGCGCTCGCGCCGCGGAGACATTTCAAAAATCGGGTGTAAGCTTTCCTCTTCACGCTTGAGGAGAATGTCATGTCAGCCAATGCCGATCTTTTGTCGCGTCGCGAGAAAGCCGTCCCGCGCGGCGTTGCCACTGCCTATCCCGTCTTCGCGGCGCGTGCCGAAAATGCCGAGCTCTGGGACGTAGAAGGCAAGCGTTTTGTCGATTTTGGCGGCGGTATTGCTGTTCTCAACACGGGGCATCGCCATCCCAGGGTCATGGCCGCCGTTCAGAAGCAGCTTGAGCTATACACCCATACCGCTTTTCAGATCACGGCCTATGAGCCCTATATCGAACTGGCTGAACGGCTGAATGCGCTGGCGCCTTTTTCGGGTCCGGCCAAGACGATCTTCTTCACGACCGGTGCCGAAGCCACGGAGAATGCCGTCAAGATGGCGCGTGCGGCCACGGGGCGCTCTGCCGTGATCGCTTTCACGGGTGCCTTTCACGGCCGCACCATGCTGACCATGGCGATGACCGGCAAGGTGCTGCCCTACAAAAAGAAATTCGGGCCCATGCCGGGCGAGGTCTTCCACGTGCCGTTCCCCGTACCGTCGCAGGATGTGAGCGTCGAGGATTCGCTCAAGGCGCTGAATTTTCTCTTCAAGGCAGATGTCGAACCGACACAGGTCGCGGCTATCATTCTGGAGCCGGTGCAGGGCGAGGGCGGCTTTTATCAGGCGCCAACCGAGTTGCTGGCGGCGCTGCGCAAGATCTGCGATCTGCACGGCATTGTCCTGATATCCGACGAGGTGCAGGCGGGCTTTGCGCGTACCGGCAAAATGTTTGGCATTGAACATACAGGTGTCGAGCCGGACATGATCACGGTCGCCAAATCACTGGCAGGCGGTTTTCCGCTTTCAGGGGTCATTGGCAAGGCCCCGCTGATGGATGCTGCCGAGCCCGGCGGTCTGGGTGGCACCTATGCTGGCAGCCCGGTGGCCGTCGCGGCGGCGCTGGCCGTGCTTGATGTGATTGAAGAAGAGAAGCTTTGCGAACGCGCCAACAGCCTGGGCGCGCATATCAAGACGCGCCTGCAGGCAATGGCCACGCGCAATGACATTGTTCCCATCGCCGAAATACGCGGCCCCGGCGCGATGATCGGTTTTGATATTGTAAAGGCGCGCGGCACCAATGAGCCGGACCCTGATGCGACAAAGCGCGTCACGACAGCCGCACTGGAGCACGGGCTGATCCTGCTTTCCTGCGGTGTCTATGGCAATACGATCCGCATTCTTGTGCCGCTGACGGCAAGCGATGCCATTGTGAATGAAGGCCTCGATATTATTGACAAGGCGCTGGTGGCGGCCCGCGTCTGAAGCGGGGCTTGCCCGCACAAGCTTATGGCTCTAACTCTTTTGGAACGGTATTTTGATCGTTCTGCCTATCTGGTGAAGGAAACCAACATGACCTCCATTCTTCCAATCGTTCTGATGCTTGTCGTCTTTGCTGTGCTCAACAAGGTGCAGACGGGCAGCTTCTTCTGAAAACGGATAAGCCGTCGGGTCAGCGCCCGGCGATGTCGTCTTCCGGATCAGGTTTCACCATCCAGACAATCAGATATTTGGCCGGGAAAGCCCAGATGATGCCGACGGTGATGTAGTAGAGAAACTGCAGAAAGCCGTTTTCCGACAGGTGGCCGCTCACCGCAATCGTCATGATGAGCAGGGCGTAGATTGTCAGGCAGATCAGAAGCACGAAGGTGCCGATCAGCTTGCGCATACTCATGGACAGGCGTGGCATGGCTGTTCCCCGAAATAATTGATCCCCACCAGATAGGTCATTTGGCGCCGGAGATCAAAGGCGCAGATGCGTAAATTGTCGCAGTCCAGGTGTTTCGACCCTCCGGGCTCGCCAAACTCACCTGATCGGGCTAATTCTTGCGCCATGACAGACGATATTGCCATCTCCCCTGCCCAGGCCCGGATCGCCGCCGGCCATGAGGCTGCACGTCGCCAGATTGCCATCTGGCTGTTTGGCGTGGCGGGTCTGATTTTTCTGATGGTGGTTGTGGGCGGCTTGACCAGGCTCACCGAGTCCGGCCTTTCGATCACCCAGTGGAAGCCTGTTTCGGGCACCTTGCCCCCGCTCAGCGATGCAGCCTGGCAGGATGCTTTCCAGCGCTATCAGCAAATCCCCCAATATGAATATGTGAACAAGGGCATGAGCCTTGCCGAGTTCAAGGAGATATTCTGGTGGGAATGGGGCCATCGTCTGCTTGGCCGCCTGATCGGCTTTGCGTTTTTTGTCCCCTTCGTCTTTTTCATCGTCACGCGGCGTGTGGACCGTCAGTTGGCCCCCCATCTCGCCGTCATGTTTCTGCTGGGCGGCGCGCAGGGCGCGCTTGGCTGGTGGATGGTGAAGAGCGGTCTCTCCGACCGCCTCGAAGTCAGCCAGTATCGTCTCGTCGCCCATCTGGGGCTGGCGACAGCGATCTATGTCTACATGCTCTGGACGGCGCTCGGTCTGTGGCGCCGCGCACCGTTGGATCGGCCTGCCTCGCGCCATCTTGCGCTCGGTGCGGTCGGGCTCGCGGCGTTCGTCTATCTGCAGATGCTGATGGGCGGCTTTGTCGCCGGGCTTCAGGCCGGTCACATCTACAACACATGGCCGCTGATGCTGGATACCTTCATACCCGAGGGCCTTTTCAGGCTCTCGCCCTGGTGGCGCAGTCTCTTTGAAGACATGCTCACCGCGCAGTTCATGCATCGCATGGTGGCCTATGCACTGGCGGCCTTTGTGGTCTGGCATCTTGTGGCGGCCTGGCGCAGTGGTTCCATGGTTGCACGGCAGGGTGCCACCTGGCTTGCGGCCGCTGTCGGCTTCCAGATATTGCTCGGCATCTGGACGCTTCTCTGGGTCGTGCCTATTCCGCTTGGGGCGGCGCATCAAGCGGGCGCATTGGTCGTGCTTACGCTTGCCATCTGGCATGCGCAGCGTCTCAACGCGCCCGCGGACTGATGGGCGTGATCGTCAGGCGTTCAGCGCAGTATCCAGCGCATTGATGATGTCTTTGGGGTCTTCCAGCCCGATTGACAGGCGCACCGTATCCGGCCCCGCACCTGCGGCGATCTTCTGCTCATCAGTGAGCTGTTTATGTGTGGTCGATGCCGGGTGAATGATCAGGCTGCGCGTATCGCCGATATTGGCAAGATGGCTCAGCAGCTCAACGCCGTTCACCAGTTTTACACCGGCGTCATAGCCGTCCTTCAGACCGAAGGTGAAAATGGCCCCGGCCCCCTTGGGCGCATATTTCTGCTGCAGCTTGTGCGTGGGCGCATCCTCCAGACCCGCATAGGCGACCCAGCTGACCTTGGGATGGCCTTTCAGGAATTTCGCGACTTTCAGTGCGCTATCTGAATGGCGCTGCATGCGCAGTGGCAGGGTTTCGATACCTGTGATGAGCATGAAGGCATTGAAAGGCGAGATGGCAGGGCCGAGATCGCGCAGGCCGAGCACACGGCAGGCGATGGCGAAGGAGATCGCGCCGAAGGTCTCGAAAATCTTGAGCCCGTGATAGGACTCCGTCGGCTTTGTCAGTGTCGGGAACTTGTCGTTTTGGGCCCAGTTGAATTTGCCGCTATCCACGATAATGCCGCCCATGGAATTGCCATGGCCACCGAGGAATTTTGTGGCTGAATGCAGCACGATATCCGCGCCATGCTCGATAGGGCGAATGAGGTAGGGCGAGGCAAGCGTGTTATCGACAATGAGCGGCACACCGGCTTCATGTGCGACGGCAGCAATCGCGGCGATATCCATCACGCTGCCACTCGGGTTCGCCATGCTTTCGATGAAGACGGCTTTGGTCTTGGGGCCGATGGCTTTCTTGATATTGGCGGGATCGGAGGCATCGGCCCAATCCACATGCCAGTCGAATTTCTTGAAAGAATGGCCGAACTGCGTGATGGAACCGCCATAGAGCTGTGTCGCGGCGACGAAATGATCGCCCGGCGCCATCAGTGTGTGGAAGGTCAGAAGCTGTGCCGAATGACCTGATGCCACGGCGAGCGCCGCCACACCGCCTTCAAGGGCGGCCACACGTTCTTCCAGCACTGCCGTTGTCGGGTTGGTGATGCGGGTATAGATATTGCCGAAGGCTTCAAGGCCGAAAAGTGACGCGGCATGTTCAACATCATTGAAAACGAAGGATGTTGTCTGGTGAATGGGAGTGACGCGTGATCCGGTCACCGGGTCAGGCTGTGCGCCTGCGTGAATGGCGAGTGTATCAAAACCATGTTCGGCCATGATGTGTTCCTTCCTGTCGCGTTATGTTGTCCGCCTTGTTAGCGGTTCAGTCGTGGTATTTCAATTTTGGGGCAGCGATCCATGATGACTGTCAGGCCCGCTGCTTCAGCGTGCGCCGCCGCGTCCGGATTGACGACGCCGAGCTGCATCCAGACTGTCTTGGCACCGATTTCGATGGCTTCGTCAACGGCCTCACCTGCGGCCTCGGCATTGCGGAAAATATCAACCATGTCGATAGAATCGGGAATGTCGGCAAGTGTCGCATAGACCTTTTCGCCAAGCAGCTCCTGACCGGCCAGTCCCGGATTGACGGGAATGACGCGATAGCCCTGTGTCTGCAGAAAGGCCATGACGCCATGGCTGTCGCGATGGGGTTTGTTGCTTGCCCCGACAAGTGCGATGGTTTTTGTGCGCGTGAAAATATCGCGCATCAGGTCTTGGCTATAGCTGTTGTGGCTCATTCAAAATTCCAGTTACTTGTCCTGCCAGACGGGTGCGCGCTTTTCGAGAAAGGCACCGATGCCTTCTTCGGCATCATGGGCGAGCATGTTTTCGACCATCACCTTGCTGGCAAATTCATAGGCTTGCGACAATGGCATTTCCAGCTGGGCGTAAAAAGCCTGCTTGCCGATTTTGACCGTGTGGCCGGACTTTGAGGCGATGAGGCCTGCCAGCGCGGCAACCTCGCCGTCGAGTTGATCTGCCGGGACGGCGCGATTGATGAGGCCCTGTTCGCAGGCCTGCGCGGCACTTGCCATCTCCCCGGTCAGCAGCATTTCCATGGCATGTTTGCGGCTCAGATTGCGTGACAGCGCCACCATGGGCGTGGAACAGAAAAGCCCGATATTGACGCCGGGCGTGGCAAAGCGGGCCTCATCGGCGGCGATGGCCAGATCGCAGCTGGCGACAAGCTGGCAACCGGCTGCTGTGGCGATGCCGTGAACCCTCGCAATGACGGGCTGGGGCAGGGTGACAATGGCCTGCATCAATTCGCTGCATTGTTTCATTGTCGCCTGATAAAAGGTCCGGCCGCGATCGGCTTCTTCACGTGCTGCAGTCAGCTCCCGCAGATCATGACCGGCGCAGAAGGCCGGACCATTGGCGGCCAGCACAACAGCTTTGACGGACTTGTCTGCGGCAATGATCTTCAGACGCTCCAGCATGGCGCTCATCAGATCGCGCGAGAGGGCATTGCGCTGCGCGGGCCTGTTGAGCGTCAGGGTGGCGATTTCATTTTCTTCCCGATGCAGGAGGATGTCGCTCATGATGTCACCTGTTTTTCTTTTTGATTATCTGTTGCCGGCAGCATGCCATGCTTCTTTCGTCATGCGATAGAGCACATGGCGCCGGAGGGGGTGCCCTTCGGGCAGGTTCGGGTGATCGAAATCTTCGTTCGGATTTCGGCGCATGCCCAGTCGCTGCATGACTGCTTGCGAGCGTATATTGGCCGGCACAGTAAAGGCGACGATCTCCGGCAGATCCAGCACCTCAAAACCATATGCCATTGCGGCGCGGGCTGCTTCCGTCGCATAGCCATGACCCCAGAAGGCTGCGTCCATGCGCCAGGCAAGCTCATGGGCAGGCGTGAAAGGCGTTTCATAGGGCACAGCAGAGAGCCCGGTCATGCCGATGCAGGGGGCAATGCCGGGCAGTTCCATGACCCAGCGGCCATAGCCTTCTGCCGCCATGCTTTTCCGGAATGCCTCGACCATCGCATCGCTTTCCGCGCGCGTCATGGGGGCGGGGAAATGTTCCATGACCTGCGGATCGGCATTCATCGCCGCAAAGGGGGCCAGGTCGCTATCGCGCCACGGGCGGAGGATCAGGCGCTCGGTTTTCAATGTAACGGGGGTGACGGGGGGCATGACATCGCTCTTGCCGGTTGTTGTTGGGCTTTGCCTCGCGCAGACGCAAAGATTAGTCTCCCTCATCAACCTGACAGAATGAGAGAAGCAGGATGCCCCAACATAATCCGGTCATGACCATTTCTGAACTCCAGTCCTTCATGGATCAGGCATTTCCCCAGATGAAGGACCGCGATGGCCAGATGGTCATTGATGCACTTGGTCCCATGACGGCGACCGTCCAAATGGGCTTTGCGGCGCATAATCTGCGCCCCGGCGGCACGCTTTCGGGGCCTTCGATGATGGGGCTCGCTGATTACGCCATGTATGCCGTGCTTCTGGCCCATATCGGGCCCGTGGCGCTGGCCGTGACGACCAACCTCAATATCAATTTCCTTCAGAAGCCGGGGCCTTCAACGCTTTACGGGGAGGCACGGCTGCTGAAACTGGGCCGTCGTCTGGCTGTCGGCGAGGTCTCGCTGCTTCAGGAAGGCGTGGATGGTCCTGTTGCCCATGTCACACTGACCTATTCCATTCCGCCACAGCTCGAATAAATGAGGTATCTAATTACCGCACTTCTAAAAGGCTGTAATTGTTGCCTTTTTGAGCGCGAAATTATTGACAAGCTGCGAGTGCTCACCTAGAACCTGCCCGAACGCCGGACCCGTGTGTCCGGCTCCTTTTATTTCTATTCAGTTCTCCGGAATGCGCATGAAAACCTATTCTGCAAAAGCCTCAGAGATCGAGAAGAAGTGGATCGTGATCGATGCCGAAGGCGTCGTTGTCGGGCGTCTTGCCGCTTTCGTAGCAAATCTGCTGCGTGGCAAGCACAAGCCGACCTTCACACCCCATCTCGACGATGGCGACAATGTGATCATCGTGAATGCGGCCAAGGTCGTTTTCACCGGTGCCAAATATGACAACAAGCGCTATTACCGCCACACGGGTCATCCCGGCGGTATCAAGGAAACAAACCCCAAGAAGCTTCTTGAGGGCCGTTTCCCCGAGCGTGTGCTTGAGCTCGCCGTGCAGCGCATGGTGCCGCGCGGTCCGCTGGGTCGTCGTCAGATGAGCAATCTGCACATTTATGGTGGCGCGGAGCATCCCCATGAGGCTCAGCAGCCCATGGTGATCGATTTCGCTGCGAAGAACCGCAAGAACGTCAGGACTCAGTGAGCAACATGGAACAAGAAACACATACGCTCGAAGACCTGAAGGATGCCATCGGTGGCACGACTGAAACCGAAGTGGCACCTGCCGAGCCCAAAATCGACAAATTCGGTCGCGCCTATGCCACCGGCAAGCGTAAGAACGCCATTGCCCGTGTCTGGATCAAGCCGGGTTCCGGCAAGATCTCGATCAATGGCCGTGATCTGGAGCGCTATTTTGCGCGTCCCGTTCTGCGCATGATCCTCAATCAGCCGCTCGTGACAGCTGAACGCCAGAACCAGTACGACATCGTCGCCACGGTTGTTGGTGGTGGTCTGTCCGGTCAGGCCGGTGCCATCCGTCACGGCATTTCGCGTGCGCTCACCTATTTCGAGCCCACACTGCGCGGCGTGCTCAAGAAAGACGGCTTCCTCACACGCGACAGCCGCGTTGTGGAACGTAAGAAATATGGTCGCGCCAAGGCTCGCCGTAGCTTCCAGTTCTCGAAGCGCTAAACAGCTTCAAGATCAAATGCATCACTGGAAAAGCGCGGTTTTTACCGCGCTTTTTCTTTTGTGCAGTCTCCAATGCTGTAAAGCTGGGGATGAGGGAGGCTTTGAATGATTGTTGATTTTACGAATCTGGTGCAAGGGCAGAAACAAAAGAGCAAAATTTTTGCCGAGCCCCTTGCCTCGCCAGATCAGGTTCTGGCGGCCATTGTGCTGCTCAAGCCGGTCGCAACGCAGCATGAGCTTATTCGTCTGGGCAGCGACGGGGATGGCGGTTATCTCGTCCCTGATGATCTTGACGGGGTGACAGCCTGTTTTTCGCCAGGCGTTTTTGACAATGCGAGTTTTGAACTGGATGTCGCGACCCGATATCACATTCCCTGCCACATGGCTGATCACAGTGTCGATCAGGCCCCGCTCGCGCACGACCTCTTTGATTTCGACAAGAAGTTTGTCGGGACAACGACGTCCGACGACTTCATGGATTTTTCTGATTGGGTGGGAGAGAAGACGCGGGACAATCCGGCCGGCGATCTCCTCCTGCAGATGGATATTGAAGGTGGTGAGTGGGATGTTCTCATCAATGCTGACGAAGCCCTGCTCAAGCGCTTCCGGACCATGGTGATTGAGTTTCACGGGCTGAACAGGCTCTTTGCCGCCGGCTTTGCGAACCTCTATCGGAGCGTTTTCTCAAAATTGACGAAGCATCATTATGTGCTGCATGCCCATCCCAATAATGCGGGCGGCATGGGCCGTTATGCGGGTATTGCTGTCCCGCGGGTGCTTGAGGTGACGCTTCACCGCAAGGATCGCTGCCAGTTGACGCGCGGGGACCTCAACTTTCCCCATAGGCTGGATCAGAAAAATAATCGGCGGGCCCGGGCCATAGACCTCCCGAAAATGTGGTACTAATCAGGGCAGTAGCAGTTGAGGACAAGGCATGACATTCCGTATTTTCATTGATGGCGAAGTTGGCACCACAGGTTTGCAGATCCGGTCGCGGCTGGATCGGCGCAGTGACATTGAGCTGATTTCATTGAGCGAAGCCAACCGCAAGGATCTGGCGGCGCGTCGTGATGCCCTCAATTCAGCCGATATTGTCGTTCTTTGTCTGCCGGATGATGCAGCCCGCGAGGCGGTGCAGCTGATTGAAAACGGCACGACGCGTGTGATCGATGCCTCTACGGCCTATCGGACCTCGCCCGGCTGGATTTACGGCTTTCCGGAAATGACGCGCGACCAGCGCGAGGTCATTGCCCATGCCTCACGGATCAGCAACCCCGGTTGCTACCCGACGGGCGCGATCGCGCTTGTGCGACCGCTTGTCGATGCCGGTATCCTGCCATCGGGCTGGCCGCTGACGGTCAATGCGGTGTCGGGCTATACAGGTGGCGGCAAGGGGATGATCACCGAATTCGAAGACAAGGCCGCGCCGAATTATTCGCTGGAATCCTTCAGGGCCTATGCCCTCAGTCTCGAGCACAAGCATGTGCCAGAGATGACGCAATATATGCGACTCAACAACATGCCGCTTTTCACGCCCAATGTGGGGCGTTATGCGCAAGGCATGATTGTGGAGGTGCCGCTGCAGCTCTGGGCGTTGTCCTCGCAGCCAACGCTGAGCGATGTACATCGTGTGATTTCCGCCGCTTATGAGGGTGAACGCTTCGTGAAGGTCGCCTCGCTCGAAGAGAGCCAGGCAATGACGAAGCTCGACCCCGAGCAGTTGAACGGCACCAATAATCTCAAGCTCTTTGTCTTTGGCAATGAGGGCCGTCAGCAGGCGCGGCTCGTGGCGCTGCTCGACAATCTGGGCAAGGGCGCCTCCGGGCAGGCTGTGCAATGTCTCAATATCATGATTGGCGCAGACGAAGGACTGGGCGTCGATCTCTAGACTGGCAAGACCATGGCAAAACAATTTCCATCACTGGACAAAAACCTCATCGACTTTATTGAGCGTCAGCACATTTTCTTTGTGGCCTCAGCCACGGCAGACAGTCGTGTGAATGTGTCGCCCAAGGGTGGCGGTTCATTGCGTGTACTTGATGCTAACAAGGTCGCCTATCTCGATCAGACAGGCAGTGGCAACGAGACGTCGGCACATATGCTTGCCGATGGCCGCATGACCATCATGTTTTGTGCCTTCGAAGGCTTGCCGATGATCCTGCGACTCTATGGTCGTGGCCGTGTGGTGCTGCGCGGCAGCGAAGAATATCAGCAACTTCTGGTATCTGCCTTCGAGGGGAATGAGCCGGTCGGGGCACGCCAGATCGTGATTGAGGATGTCGATCTTGTGCAGACATCCTGCGGCTACAGTGTGCCGCTCTATGCCTATCAGGAAGATCGGCCCAATCTGCTGCGCTGGGCGGAGGCGCAGGGCGAGGAAGGTCTTGATACCTATCGGCGGACCAAGAATGTGTTCAGCATGGATGGATTGCCGACCGGTCTCTTTGACGCGGACTGATCAGGCCTTGAGCATGATGATGCCTGTGACGACGATGCAGGCTGCCATGATGGCGCGCATCCCCAGACCTTCTTTCATCATATAGCCAGAGATAAGCGCTGCGATGACGACGCTTGTCTCGCGCAGGGCGGCGACGGGGCCGACCGGCGAGACGCTCATCGCCCAGATCACGATCCAGTAGGCGATGATCGACATGACACCGCCTGCGGCACCGATCGTCATTTCCCTGCGGGGATGGAAAAGCGTATTGCCGCGCCGCCACCAGGCAACGAGTGTGATGAGCAGGCCATCAAGCAGGAAGCTCCAGATGATGTAGATATGCGGACTTGGTGCCGTGCGCCCGCCCAGGGCGTCATTGAGCGAATAGGCCGCAATGAAGATCGCGGTTCCCACCGCGTAATAGATGCCGTGATATTGCTTTGCCAGGCCCGGCACACCTTTGCGCCATGCGAGGCTGATAATACCGATGACGATGATGCCGATGGCGATTGTCGTATTGAGGGCCAGGTGCTCGCCAAGGAAGAGGAAGCCTGCCAGCGTCATGAAGGCCGGCGCAAGTCCGCGCGCCAGCGGATAGACCTGCCCGTAATCGCCATGGGTATAGGCCTGCACGAGAAACAGTTTGTAGCCGATATGGAAGAGCATGGAGAGGGCGATAATCTGCCAGACATGACCTGTTGGAAACGGTGTGAAGGGCAGGAATGGCAGCATGGCCAGCGTGTTCGTCATGCCGATATAGGCCATCATCGACAGCCGGTCGGCATTGGTTTTGACCAGGGCATTCCATGAGGCATGCAGGAAGGCTGCAAGCAGGACAAGCAAGGCAATTGAGATGGACAGGATCGTCTCCCGGGCAGCGGTAACGCTTGGGCGTCAGTCGTCTGCCTTGCGTATCACATAGGAGCCGGGCGCGCTTTCGAGAACTTTCAGCTTGTGATCGCCGGGCACGCGCGCGGGCACTTTGTCGCCAGAGAGCGGCGCCAGCCAGGCATTCCAGTCCGGCCACCAGGAGCCTGGATGTTCAACGGCACCCTTGCGCCACTCTTCCGGCGTGTCGGCGGGCGCATCATTGGTCCAGTACTGATATTTGTGCTGGCTGGGCGGGTTGATCACGCCGGCAATATGCCCTGAGCCCGCGATCATGAAGCGTGTCGGCCCCTTGAAAAGCTTGGTTGCCTTGAAGACGGAGTTATAGGGCGCGATGTGATCGTCGATGCTTGACTGGAGATAGACGGGAATGGTCACGTCATTCAGGTTCAGCTTCGTACCGCCCAGCACCATCTCGCCTTTGGCGAGCTTGTTGTCGAGATAGCATTCGCGCAGATAGAAGACATGCATCTTGGCGGGCAGGGCAGTGGCGTCCGCATTCCAGTAAAGCAGATCGAAGGGCACCGGGGCGCGACCCAGCAGGTAATTATTGACGACATAGGACCAGACGAGATCGTTGGAGCGCAGCATGTTGAAGGTTTGCGCGATAACAGAGGCTTCCAGATAGCCGCCTTTTTCTTCCATGCGATGTTCGATATCGGCCAGCTGTTCTTCGTCGATAAAGACTTTCAGTTCACCGGCTTCTGAGAAATCGACCTGTGCGGCAAAGAAGGTTGCCGATTTGATGCGGGTGTCTTTTTCCTGCGCCATATGGGCAAGCGTTGCGGCGAGCAGCGTGCCGCCGATGCAATAGCCAATGGTGTTGACTTCTTTCTCACCGGTCGCTTTTTCAACGGCGTCAAGCGCATCATAAATGCCCTCATACATGTAGCTTTCAAAACTTTTCATGGCGAGGTGTGCGTCAGGATTGACCCAGCTGACAACAAAGACCGTATAGCCCTGATCGCTCGCCCATTTGACGAAGGATTTTTCTTCCGTCAGGTCGAGGATGTAATATTTGTTGATCCAGGGCGGAAAGATCAGCAGCGGGCGGCGATAGACTTCCTTCGTCCGGGGCTCATATTGGATGAGCTGCATGAGATCATTCTGATAGACGATCTTGCCCGGCGTGGTGGCGATATTCTTGCCCACCGTAAAGGCGTTCATGTCGGTCTGCTGGATTTGCAGCTTGCCATGGCCGCGCTGGATATCCTCCAGAAGGTTGCGCATGCCGTCGACGAGGTTCTCGCCGTTTTTTTCCAGCGTCACGCGCAGCACTTCGGGATTGGTCAGCACGAAGTTGCTGGGTGAAAAAGCATCCGCCAGCTGGTTGATGTAGAATTTGGCTTTTTCACGCGTATGGGCATCTGCCTCGCGTGTGTCCTGCACCTGATCGGAGACCCAGCGCGCGGCCAGCAGATAAGACTGCTTCATCAGGTCGAAGATGATGTTCTGCTGCCATTTGGGGTCTTTGAAGCGCTTGTCGGTGCGGGCCGGTTTGATCACCGGATCAACCTCTTCGCCCATCAGGCGACGGGTGGTGGCCGCCGCAAGATTAAAATAAGCGCTCCACAGATCGGCCTGCGCTTCAATCACGCGGGTCGGATTGCGGATATAGGTCGCGGCCACATCCATGATGGTCTGGCCCATGCGCTTATAGTCCAGCATGCCATGCTCAATGGCAGGACCATCCTCATGGGCTGCCATCAGGGCGGCGGCTTTCTGGCCCAATGTCGCCGCTTCGAGCAGGTTGACCGCAAGCTTGGCCACATTCGGCATCACGAAGCCGGGCGCAATGGTTGTGGCGGGGGCTGGCTTGGCGGTTTTTTGCTGCGGTGCAGCGTGGGTGATCTTGGCTTTTGTTTCTGTTTCCGGCGGCGCCTCAGCGCGCGCGTCTGGAGCAAGCGACGCCGATTTCTTTTTAGCCGCCTTTTTGGCTCCGGGCTCTGCCGCTTTTGCTTTTTTCGCAGCGGCAGGCTTCGCCGCGCTTTTGGCGGCAGCCTTCTTGCGGGGCTTTTTGGGTTTGGGCGGGGCGGACGCGGCCTCTGTTTCCGGAGGGGCGGAAGTCTGGACCGTGTTCTCTTCAGCGCTCATTGTCGGTGTCCCGGGCGACTTGCGTCATTTTGCTCTGCGCTTCAAACAGCGACGAATGGGCGCTCAATTCGCTCTGTCGCGATATGATGCCGCTGTCTCAAGCATGGCTATGTGTTTCCTTCTCTCAGACTATACTATAAACAGCTATATGTCCGGCCTATGAAGGTGCTTTCTACCGAAAAGGCGCCATGTCGGGCATGGATCGGGAGTTCAGGCGACGCGCAGCGCTGCCCTCCTGAGCAGGCAGGATCAGCAGGAGTTACAAATGTCCGAGATGGCAGCAGGCACTAATCACGCAGAAACAACACCCTTTGCCCGTCTCATGGCACGTGCGGCAGTGATGGCGCTTGCCGCAGGCTTGATGGCTGGCTGCTCGGCGGTACCCGACTGGGCCAATCCTGCCTCCGTTTTCAGCAGTGACAAGCCGGATGAAACGGCGGCCGATGGGGCTGCCTTCCCCGATCTTGCCAATGTCCCTGAATCCGCCCCGACGGCAACGCCGCTGGATGAGCGCAAGGACATTGCTGACGGACTGGTGGCAGATCGCGAAGCTGCCCGCCACACCGATGAAGTGCTGCGTGGCGGCACCGAAGCGCCGGCCCCGGCCCCAGTTGTGGCCCAGCCGACCCCGCTGCCTGACATGAAAGACGTCCCGAAGGTGGATGACAAGCAGTCGAGTTATGAAGGGGCGCCAACCCTGGGCATGCCACCACGCGGTGGCCACGCCACCCTCGATTCGGCCAAGCGCATGGCCAATGCCGAGGCACCCAAGGAAGAGGATGGCACCGTGGTCACGGATGGCGTGCGTGCTGCCCCCACCACGCCTGTGGATGTGCAGTCGAGCCAGCCCATCGCGCCCATCGAAACCGCCACACCATAAGCCAAACGCCCTGATTTCGGGCTTCTGCCGCGAATCCGTCATAATGCGGTTTCAGTGTTGCCCGCTTCTCCGGGTATGTTCCGGCTAACTTCTTGTCATTTGCGCCTTTTTGGCGTGGAACGACCTTTGTTGTTTGGTCTATAAGGTCGCTTTCCGGGCATCCTCGGCCCGGGCTTGCCTTGACTGGCGT
This sequence comes from Hyphomicrobiales bacterium, assembly GCA_016124805.1. GTDB lineage: Bacteria > Pseudomonadota > Alphaproteobacteria > Parvibaculales > Parvibaculaceae > Parvibaculum. The sequence continues at coordinate 182,839 of WGND01000011.1, forward strand.
CTTCAGGATTGAGCCATGAGTGAAGAATTTCACCGCATTAAACGTCTGCCGCCCTATGTGTTCGAAGTCGTCAACCGGCTTAAGGCGAAGGCGCGCGCGGAAGGGCGCGATATTATCGATTTCGGCATGGGCAATCCCGATATGCCGACACCGTCCCATATTGTCGAAAAGCTGGTCGAGACGATCCGCAATCCGCGTACCCATCGCTATTCGACGTCCCGCGGTATTCCCGGCCTTCGCAAGGCACAGGCTGCCTATTATGAGCGCCGCTTTGGTGTGAAGCTCAATCCGGACACGGAAATCATTGCAACGCTTGGCTCCAAGGAGGGCCTGGCCAATCTCGCCCAGGCGATTACGGCGCCGGGCGATGTCATCCTTGTGCCAAACCCGACCTATCCGATCCATGCCTTCGGCTTCATCATTTCCGGTGCCGTTGTGCGCAATATCCCGCTTGAGGTGGGAGCCGGATTTTTTGAGCTGGCCGAGCGCGCCGTGCGTCACAGCGTGCCCAAGCCCATCGCGCTGGTGATCAACTATCCATCGAACCCCACGGCGCAGGTCGCCGATCTGGAATTCTACAAGGACGTGGTTGCCTTTTGTAAGCGCCACGACATGTATCTGATTTCGGATCTGGCCTATTCGGAAATCTATTTCGATGATGCCACGCCGCCGCCATCAGTGCTGCAGGTGCCTGGTGCCAAGGATATTGCGGTTGAGTTCACCACGCTCTCCAAGACCTATGCCATGCCGGGTTGGCGCATGGGCTTTGCCGTGGGCAATGAGCGCCTTGTTGGCGCGCTGGGTCGCGTGAAGTCCTATCTCGATTACGGTGCCTTCACGCCCATTCAGGTTGCGGCAGCTGCTGCGCTGAACGGTCCGCAGGATTGTGTGCAGGAGATCCGGATGATCTATCAGAACCGGCGCGATGTGCTGATCGATTCCATGGCGCGCGCAGGCTGGAATATTCCAAGCCCGCCGGCGACCATGTTTGCCTGGGCGCCCATTCCGGAGAAATTCGTGCATCTGGGGTCGCTCGCCTTTTCCACGCTCATGCTGGAACATGCCGATGTGGCTGTAGCGCCGGGCATCGGCTTTGGTGAATATGGCGACGGTTTCGTGCGTATCGGGCTTGTTGAGAATGAGCAGCGTGTGCGCCAGGCGGCCCGCAGCATCAAGAAGTTCATGGCGAATGCAGACAGTATCATTGCCGAATATGAAGAGAAGAATGGCATTGTGGTGCGCCATCCCAATGCGGGAAGTGCAGGGCGCCCTTGAGTGATTCAATCAGAATAGCCATTGCCGGGCTCGGCACGGTGGGTGCGGGCGTCGTCAAGATTCTCGCTGAGCGTGGCGACGTGCTGGCACTTGCTGCCGGTCGTGCAATCGAGATCATGGCCGTCTCCGCCCGCGATGCCGGGAAGGATCGCGGCATTGATATTTCGGGCTTCCGCTTCGAGAAGGATGCTCGTGCGCTTGGTGTGGCAGCCGATGTCGATGTGGTGGTTGAACTGATCGGTGGTGCCGATGGCATCGCCTTTGATCTTGTTGAATCAGCCCTTTTAAACGGCAAGCATGTCGTCACGGCCAACAAGGCTTTGATTGCGCGTCATGGCGCGCATCTGGCGCAGATTGCCGAAGACAAGAATGTGGCGCTCAATTTTGAAGCTGGCGTGGCCGGCGGCATTCCCATTGTGAAGGCGCTGCGTGAAGGTCTTGTGGCCAACGAAATTTCTAATGTCACAGGCATTCTCAACGGCACCTGTAATTATATCCTGACCGAAATGGAAGAAACCGGGCGCGACTTTGAAGACGTGCTGGTGGACGCGCAGGATCTTGGCTATGCCGAGGCGGATCCGAGCTTTGACGTGGGAGGCATTGATGCTGCCCACAAGCTTGCCATTCTCACAAGTCTTGCCTTCGGCACGAAAGTGGATTTCGCGCAGGTCGAAATTGAAGGCATCGAAAAGATCAACGCGACGGATATCTATCACGCTGCTGAATTCGGCTATCGCATCAAGCTTCTCGGGATCGCCGAAATCGTGGATGGCGGGATTTTGCAGAGCGTGCAGCCGACACTGGTGCCTTTTGAGCGGCCGCTTGCGGCGGTGCCGGGTGTTTATAATGCTGTCGCCGTGACGGGCAATTATGTCGGTGATGTGATCCTTGAAGGTCGCGGGGCAGGGCAGGGACCGACAGCCTCTGCTGTCGTTTCGGATATTGTTGATGTTGCGCGCGGTTTTGTTTTCCCGCCCTTTATCATCCCGACAGCCAAGCTTCGCGAAGCCAAGGCACCGGCGAAGAACAGCCTCAAGAGCGCCTATTATCTGCGCCTTTACGCGGTTGATCGCGCGGGCAGTATGGCTGAAATCACGCGCGCGCTTGCATTGGCCTCGGTGTCAATTGAGCGCATTGTGCAGAGTGGCGAGCGCATGGAAGCCGGATCCGGCCGTTTGCCGGTGGTTTTCATGACGCATGAGACAGATGAGGCGACAATGCGCGAGGCCATGACTTTATTGGCCGAACATGCAGACGTGGCGGGAGAACCTGTCATGATGCGCATTGATAATTCTGCTACGCATTAATGAGATGAAAGTTCCGCATATGGCGGGACAATCCAATTGGGGGTTTTTATGGCGGCCAATAAATCGACACTGCACCGCATGCTGGCTTTGGAAATGGCGCGTGTCACCGAGCGTGCGGCAGTTTGTTCTTCGTTTCATGTGGGACGGGGCGACGAAAAGGAAGCCGACCAGGCCGCTGTGGATGCGATGCGCAAGGAGCTGAATGTGCTCGATATTGACGGCACAATCGTGATCGGCGAAGGCGAACGCGACGAAGCCCCGATGCTCTATATCGGCGAGAAGGTCGGCACGGGCAAAGGGCCCAAAGTCGATATCGCGCTTGATCCGCTTGAAGGCACGACGCTGACGGCCAAGGCCATGCCGAATGCCATGACGGTGCTGGCCGCCGCCGCCGGCGGTACGCTGCTCAACGCGCCTGACACCTATATGAGCAAGATCGCCATTGGCGGCGGTTATCCTGAAGGGCTCGTCGATCTGGATGCCACGCCTGCCGAGAACATCAAGGCATTGGCCAAGGCCAAGAAGGTTGACGTGTCGCAGATCACGGCCTGCATTCTGGACCGTCCGCGCCATGCCGATCTGATCCGTGCCGTGCGCGAAACCGGTGCCCGTGTGCAGCTCATCACCGATGGTGACGTGGCCGGCATCATCGCGACGACCGATCCTGAAACAGGCGTTGATATCTATCTGGGCGTCGGCGGCGCACCGGAGGGTGTGCTGGCGGCTGCCGCGCTCCGCTGCATCGGGGGGCAGATGCAGTCGCGTCTGGTCACCGACAGTGAAGACCAGAAGGCACGCGCCCTCAAAATGGGCATCAAGGACTTCAACAAGAAGTTCGAGTTGATGGAAATGGCCTCGGGCGATGTAATCTTTGCTGCAACGGGTGTAACCGATGGCTGGCTGCTTGATGGCATCCATCAGTCGCGCGCCGGTGTGACGACCCATTCCATCGTCATGCGCTCGCACACCGGCACCGTGCGTCAGGTGAAATCGTTTTATCCCGATATAGAGAAGTTCAAATAGGTTTCTCCTCTCACGGGAGACACCATCGGAGGATCATTGGAGAGCGCAGCACGTCATTTTCTGGGTGTCGACCGTTCAGTGACAGGGCGGGCCTGGATCGGACGGCTTGAAGATGATCGCCAGGCGCTGGCCATTGCCCAGCGTGAGGGCATTCCGGAAATCGTTGCCCGCGTCCTTGCCGGGCGGGGCGTGACGGCAGAGGAAACCGCTGCCTATCTCGCACCCAGCCTGAAAACGCTGATGCCGGACCCTTCCGTGTTGAAAGACATGGACAAGGCGGCAGACCGCATCGCGCGCGCCATCATGGATGGCGAGAAGGTTGCCGTCTTTGGTGACTATGATGTCGATGGCGCCACCTCCAGCGCCTTGCTGCATCGCTTCTTCCGCGCGCTTGGCGCGTCGTTGCGCATCTATATTCCCGATCGTATTCGCGAAGGCTATGGCCCCAATGCGCCGGCGCTGATGACGCTGCGCGATGAAGGCATCGGCATCATCATCACGGTGGATTGCGGCACCATGGCGCATAAGCCGCTGGGTCTGGCGGCAGATGCCGGTCTTGAGGTGATTGTCATTGACCATCATCAGGCCGAACCTGCATTGCCGCCCGTCTATGCGCTCGTTAATCCCAACCGGCTGGATGATGACAGCGGGCTGGGCACGCTGGCTGCGGCGGGTGTCACCTTCCTCTTTATCGTGGCGATCAACCGGGCGCTGCGCCAAGCCGGATTTTACGACAGTCATGACGCGCCCGATTTGATGGCACTGCTTGATCTTGTGGCGCTGGGTACGGTTTGCGACGTGGTCCCGCTTGTTGGGCTCAATCGCGGTTTTGTGTCTCAAGGGCTGCGGGTCATGGCGGCGCGCAACAATATCGGTCTGGCAGCGCTTGGCGATGTTTCCCGTTTTGACGGCAAGCCCGGGACCTATCATCTGGGCTTTCTGCTCGGTCCCCGCGTGAATGCCGGCGGGCGCGTGGGGCGTTCCGATCTCGGCGCGCGTTTGCTCACCACCGAGAATGGTGAGGAAGCGCGCGGCATTGCCGAAGAGCTTGATGTGCTCAACAAGGAACGCCAGGCCATTGAAGCGCAGGTGCTTCAGGAAGCCATGATGCAGGTCGAGGACGCACTCGGCGCCAGCCGGGCCAATGCCATGCCGCCGTTGATCATGGCGGTCGGCAAGGGCTGGCATCCCGGCGTCATCGGCATTGTCGCCAGTCGTCTGAAGGACAAATATGAGCGTCCGGCCATCGTCATCGCTGTGGATGCCAAGGGCGAGGGCAAGGGCTCAGGGCGCTCCATTTCAGGCGTTGATCTGGGGCGTGCGGTCACAGCCGCCCTTGAAGCAGGCTTGCTGGTCAATGGCGGCGGCCACGCCATGGCGGCGGGTCTCACCATGCGGGCTGACAAGGTTGAGGCGCTCAACGATTTTCTGGCTGCCCGCATGGCTGACAGCGTATCAGCCGCGTCCGAATCACGTGCGCTCCGTCTGGATGGCGCGATCTCGCTCAAAGGAGCCACGCGCGGCCTTCTGGAGCTTCTGGAGCGCGCCGGGCCCTATGGTGCGGGCAATCCCGAGCCGCGCTTTGCCATTCCCTCGGTGCGGGTCGTGCGGGCCGATCTCGTCGGCGGGGCCCATGTGCGGGTCATATTGTCGGGCGATGATGGCGGACGGCTCAAGGGCATCGCCTTTCGGGCCGCAGAAACGCCTTTAGGCACGGCATTGCTCGATAAAGGCAGCGGGTTGATGCATCTGGCGGGCCGTTTGAAGCCCGATGACTGGCAGGGGCGCCAGGATGTGCAGCTTCATATTGAAGATGCGGTTGCCACGCGGGATGCCCAGCCCTAATTCATGTCTCAGCGCTGAAATGAGGTGACGCTGGGGGCTTGTCAGACCCGGCTTCCCGCCTTATAAGGCGCGTCTCGGCAGTGCTCGCGCATTGCCCGCGCATCGCGCAGATGCGCCCTTCGTCTATCGGTTAGGACGCCAGATTTTCATTCTGGAAAGAGGGGTTCGACTCCCCTAGGGCGTACCAAAAATCTCACAATAAAATCATTGGCTTAGTCCCTGTCGCTTGCGGGCTTTGAGAAGGGTAGACACTTTCCCGACGGGCGGTTAGACAGTTTCGCGTTCTGTTATGTAATTTCGCGCTCGTTGACGGAACTCTTTCGTTTTCATTCTGACCCATCCGGTGGTCCCTGCAATTCAACTCTTATGAACTATTGCCTTTCCTATACGTTTCGACCCCGCCAACTTCATTAGCCTTTTCACCAAGTTTAGCGGATTGAAAAATGTGATCGCTTGGCTAGTGATTGGCTCAATGAATAAGGCCCCTGGTCCAGCGGTTTTCGGCACAAAGTCTTTGGCAAACTTCCTATTTTGATCATGCTGTTGTGGCAATTTCTTAGAGCATTCCCCATATTCTGTTTAATGGTACGATTCGGACCTTTGGCTTAGTTGTAAAAATGAAACTTATAGGGACGATTTCAGATGGAGAATAATTACGGTCGTCCTCCAATTACCGAAGCCGTAGTTGAATTTCGGCTTTTGGCACCAGTTGATGCAAACTTGGTGCAAAGAATTGGGACATCTTTTAATTCATTCTATCCACGTTCGGAAGATCTCCAGGAAATTGAATTTCAGATCGGACCGGCGGGCGCCCAAACTAGGCGGACAGGACTGGTTGGCTTCAAGCGCACGAACGTTGATGCAAATGAAATTGTGGTGATTAAGGCCGGGTCACTAAATATTGCACAACTAGCTCCATATCCGGGATGGGATCACTTTATAGAAAGAGTGAGGCGCGATTGGAAATTATGGCGCAGTAAAACTAATTATCGCGATCTTGCGCGTATTGGTGTGCGATTTTTGAATCGGATAGATATACCTCACGGTGCGGGTGAGGTGACCTTTGTCCCTAAGGATTATGTGTTGGTTGGTCCTGCAATTCCCGAGGCTTTCGGTGACCTAAAAGCTTATCATGTGAATGCTGTGCTTCGGAGTGAAGATTTGAGGGCAGATGTTACACTGAATTCTGGAACGGTTGAGTCGCCTTTGCTGAAGCATTCATCTCTGCTGCTGGACATTGATATTGGACGAATTGAAGATATGCCCAAAAAGGAAGATGATATATTTGAATTTCTGGAAGCTGTTCGCCTGGAAAAAAATCGTCTTTTTGAGGCGTGTCTCACTGAAGATTCGCGAAAGCTTTTCTTATGAGCACAAGGTTTTCAGTAGTAAGCAAGCCGCGGCCGGCATCAGGTTTTCCTTTGACTGAGATTCCCGGTAGTACCTCTGGTGCTATCTCGGAAAAGCTTGTGCAGGATCGTTACAGATCACTTTCACAAAGTGTGAGTGATGCACCAAAGAAGGAATCTGCAGCAACTTTGGAGCAAAAGCTGTTTGATGCATTGGTTAACGCGAAAGTGTCGACTTCCCATGTAGCAATGCATCTTGAGAACGAATGGCGTCAAAGATTGTTTCGTCAACTTGATTCATTGATGGCTATAGAAGATTGGGATGCTTCCGACGCGCCTTTGGAGGGAAATTCATTCTCTACATTCTTGCGCACTATTTTGTTTCTCAGGCCAAAACGTGCTCCGGGTTTAGGTATGACTTCCACAGGTGAAATTGTAGCGGCTTGGACGAGGGATCAGGACCGTCTAACGATGGAGTTTGGAAATGCAGACCAAGTTCGATGGACATTGTCGCGTGTTGACAGTGGGGGAAGGGAGCGCGCTGCCGGTGAAACTTATGCTGATCGCATGGAGCAGGTTCTCGCACCGTATTTTCCAGATCGGTGGTTTGAACGATGAGTGTCGTTAATATCCCGCATGAGCATCACGTTATTCGTTATGCTTCTTGGACCAAGCTGAGGAAAGATGAGAACGACAACGTGCTCGGTATACTCCCGGATGCTTTGAGACTCCGGGAGGTTGAAACGTCGTTGTCTACGACATGGATCGAGTGGTTTGATGGCCCACCGCAGAACCAATATCTCAATGCAGTAGAAATGATACGGAGGACAATGTCAGTCTCGCCTCGCGGAGGTATGTCTAAGGCGAATGTTGGAAATCTCCGCGAGCTGTGCCAAACAGAAAATGTTTCTATTCGTATAGTACATGAACCGACTGACGAGAATGATGCCCATGCTAGCATTCGTCGGTTGCCTCGCGATAATTTGGACTTGCTTGAATTGCTAGCGGCAGAGGCTTTTACGGAAACGATTTTGAATCGCGATCTTCCTTAGTCTGTATGCACCCGATTTACTTGCTCCGCCTTTAAAAAAAGACGTGTCTAAACCGATAACAATATGTCGTTCGCAAAGTCTGGTGGCATCGCAGGATGAAGGTCAAGTAAGTTTGCTTTCAAATCTAGATAGCCAACGTCATGGCCATTCGACTTTGCATTATTTAATTTACGAACCTCAATATTTTCTTGAGTGAAAGGTGTGGTCAGTTTTTACTTTAAGTTACTGATGTATATATGAATTATTTGACGGAAAAATCTATCTAACCCATTGAAATTATTTAATTCTCTCCCTCTTTCCTTTCTGGAAAAAAGAGGGGTTCGATTCCCCTAGGGCGTACCATTATTGAGCATCTCCCGAACTTATTGAACGGCTCACGCAGGGTTTGCCTTGCGCGCGCGTGCGAACTGAAATTCCTCGTTCATTCTTGCAAAGCCGGGCTTGCAAAGCTTGCCTGTGGGCGCGATTGCGGCACAATGCTAAAAAGAAACTCAGGTCAGGGGGGCAACCGGATGGTTGTCCCTGAAAAATGAATTCGGCGGCACGCCGTTCAGCAGGGCAGGAACATGAAAACACGCATTACAGAGCTTTTTGGAATCCAGCACCCGATCATTCAGGGCGGCATGCATTTTGTGGGGCTGGCCGAGATGGCTTCGGCCGTGTCCAATGCCGGCGGCCTTGGCATCATCACGGGGTTGACCCAGCCGACGCCGGAAAAGCTGGTGGAGGAAATTGCCAAATGCAGCAAGATGACGTCCAAGCCCTTTGGCGTGAACCTCACCTTCCTGCCGGGCTTTGCCAATCCGCCTTACCCGGAATATATCGACGCGATCATTGACGGCGGCGTGAAGGTCATCGAAACAGCCGGTCGCAGCCCGGAAGCCTATATGGACAAGATCAAGGGCGCGGGCATCAAGGTCATCCATAAATGCACCTCGGTCCGCCATTCCCTCAAGGCCGAGAAAATCGGCTGCCATGCCGTCAGTGTCGATGGTTTTGAATGCGGCGGTCATCCCGGCGAAGATGACATTCCCAACATGATCCTGCTGCCGCGCGCGGCTGAAGAGCTGAAGATTCCCTTCGTCGCCTCAGGCGGCATGGCCGATGGCCGTTCGCTCGTCGCCGCCATGGCCCTCGGCGCTGAAGGCATGAATATGGGCACGCGCTTCATCGCCACCAAGGAAGCGCCCGTTCATATCAATGTGAAGAATGCGATTGTCGCGGCAAGCGAGCTCGACACGCGCCTCGTCATGCGGGGCCTGCGCAATACAGAGCGCGTGCTCACCAATGCGGCGGTTGAAAAGATCGTCGAGATTGAAAAAGAGAAGGGCGACAGCATCGCCATTGAAGATATTCGCGAACTGGTGGGCGGTGTCTATCCGCGCGTCATGCAGGAAGGTCTGATGGATGCAGGTGCCTGGAGCTGCGGCATGGTTGCAGGTCTCATCCACGACATCCCGACCTGTCAGGAGCTGATCGACAACATCATGAATGAAGCTGAAGCGATCATTCGCAAGCGTCTTGAAGGCTTCCTTGCCGCCTGATGCTGCCAACGCCTGAATAACAAACGGCCCGCTTTTCAGCGGGCCGTTTTCGTTTACCAGTGACCGATATTTTCCATCGAGGCCCAGGGCTCCTGCTTGGGCAGGGCGTCGCCCTTTTGCAGCAGCTCAATCGAGATATTGTCCGGCGAGCGCACAAAGGCCATATGCCCGTCGCGGGGCGGGCGGTTGATGGTGATGCCCGCATCCATCAGCTTCTGGCACAGGGCATAGATATCATCGACCTCATAGGCGAGATGGCCGAAATTGCGGCCTTCACCCAGTTCTTCCTTGTCCCAGTTATGGGTCAGCTCCACCTGGGCTTCTTTCTGGCCGGGGGCTGCGAGAAAGACGAGGCTGAAGCGACCGGCTTCAATGTCATATTGGCCGAGCTTTTCGAGGCCCAGCGCATCGCAGTAGAACGCCAGCGATTTGTCGAGATCATTGACTCGCACCATGGTGTGGAGATATTTCATCTTCGCCTCTTGTCTTACTTTTGGATGTGTCCTGTGACTAATATGGGCATCATAACCCGAAAGTCACGAGGCTGTTTTGAACGAATTGAAGCGTGCCATAGACGAAGCCGCCCTGATTGTTGTGTTCACGGGCGCGGGCATCAGCACGGAATCCGGTGTGCCGGATTTCCGCAGCCCCGGTGGTCTGTGGACCAAAATGGCGCCGATCGAGTTCAAGGATTTTCTGGCCTCGCCCGAGTTGCGCGTGGAAGCCTGGAACCGGAAATTCGAAATCGACAAGACCATGATCAACGCCCAACCCAACAAGGGCCATATGGCGATTGCCAAGCTTGTCGATGAGGGGCGCGTGAGCCATGTCATCACGCAGAATATTGACAATCTGCATCAGCATTCCGGCGTGCCGCCTGAACAGATCATCGAGCTGCATGGCAATGGCACCTATGCCAAATGCTTAAGCTGCGGTCAGCGGCATGAGCTCACCGACGTCAAAGCCATGCTTGAGGCGACGGGGCAGGCGCCCGAATGCGTCTCATGTGGCGGCATCGTCAAGGGGGCGACCATCTCCTTTGGCCAATCCATGCCGGAGGATGAGATGATGCGGGCGCAGGAGGCGACCCTTGGCTGCGATCTCTTCATTGCCATAGGGTCTTCGCTGCAGGTTTATCCGGCTGCCGGTTTTCCCATTCTCGCCAAGAAAAACGGTGCGCTGCTAGTCATCCTCAATCGCGAACCCACGCCGCTCGACGAGATCGCTGATCTGGTGATCCATGACGAGATCGGCCCGACACTTGGCGCCGTCGCGATGCTGAACTGATTATTCCGGTTTCAGCTTTGTGACCGGATTGAGAAATGCCGTCATCTCGTCCCACCGCCTTGCAATCATGTCGCGTGCGGCCCGCCGTGTCATCACTTCCAGCCGCAGCCCGTCGGGATCATTGAAAAAGGTCGCGTAATAATCCGGCGCATAGTCAGTGTGGAAGGCCGGGGCGCTGGCCCCAATGTCCATCCGGTTGAGAGCCGCCGCCAGCCGATCCACATCCTCATTGCTTGCGACCTGCAGGCAGAGATGATGCAGGCCGGGCGAATAGGAATCATGGGGCGTGAAGCCCTCCCGTGCCGGGCGAATGGTGATCTGCATCACCGGATTGAAATAATGCCGGTGCGGTGTGTTGGCGATGGTGAAGTCGCTTTTGCGGAAATCAAGCAGCCCCAGCACCTTGTCATACCAGGCTTCGGACCGGGCCATATCGGAAACGGTCAGATAGATGTGATCAAGGCCGACAACGCGGATGGGAGTGTCTGCCATGATCCTATCGCGATGTTGCCCAGCCGCCGGCCACCGGGATGAGCTGGCCGGTGATGAAGTCTGATTTCTGGCTGGCGATGAAGGCGACGAGGGCGGCGGCTTCCTCCGGTTTGCCAAGGCGGCGCATCGGGATATTGCCGAGAATCTTGTCGCGCGTGCGCGGGTCTTCCATCAGCGAGGCGGGGAAATAATCCGGACTCTCGATAAAGTTGAAGGCCAGCGCATTGACCTGAATATTGTCGCCCGCAAGTTCTTTCGCGAGCGTCAGGGCCAGTGAATTGGTTGCGCCTCTGGCGGCCGCATAGATGCTGTAATTGGGAATGCCATTCAGCGGCGCGGCTGAGGAGAGAAAGAGTATTTTTCCCTGCTTGCGCGATTTCATGTGCGGGGCGGCGGCACGGGTAATGGCGAAGGATTTGAAGACCAGTGCCTCGAATGATTCGTGGAGGTCCTTGTCCGTTGCCTCTGCGATCGGGCCGCGCACGGCGGGCCAGGCATCATTATTGATGAGAATGTCGAGCTGGCCTTCCTTGGCGAGGATTTCAGCCACCACATCGGCCGGTGATCTCGGCGTCAGGAGCGTTGCGCCGGGCAGGGTTTTTGCAAAGTCGGTCCGCGTCGCCTCATTGGCAAAGGCTGAGTCCAGCCCGTAAATTGTGACGTCTTCCGCCATCAGGGCGCGTGCCGACGGACCGCCCAGAAAATGGGTGATGTCGGTTATCAGTGCCACGCGTTTGTCGCTCATGGGGCCTCCGGCAAGCCGTTTCCTGATTATTCAGCGCTGGGATGAAATGCGCTGTTTGCCTCGTCAGCACAACGCATTAGGCTTGAGGGGTCAAGTATACAAAATACGGAATGACTTCGTTGAATATGAACATCCAGAACATCACGGCGCCCTGGTGGCAGGGGGCCGTTGTCTACCAGATTTATCCGCGCAGTTATCGCGACAGCAATGGCGACGGCATCGGCGATCTGAAGGGCATCGAGGAACGACTGGACTATATCGCCACACTGGGCGTGGATGCGATCTGGCTCTCGCCATTCTATCCCTCACCCAATCGCGACTTCGGCTATGACGTGTCGGATTATTGCGCGGTGGCGCCTGACATGGGAACGATGGAAGACTTTGACCGCATTGTTACCGGCGTTCATGAGCGCGGCATGAAGCTGATCATTGATCTGGTGCTCTCGCATACATCCGAGGAGCATGAATGGTTCCAGAAAAGTCAGCTCTCGGACGATAATGACAAGTCAGACTGGTATGTCTGGGCCGATGCCAAGGAAGATGGCACGCCGCCAACAAACTGGCTGAGCCCTTTTGGCGGCACCACCTGGTCGTGGCATCCGCTGCGCCGGAAATATTATTTCCACAAATTTCTCAAGAGCCAGCCCAAGCTCAATTTCCACAATCCCGATGTTGTGGATGCACTGATGGATGTGCTGCGCTTCTGGCTTGACCGGGGCGTGGATGGCTTCCGCCTCGATGTCGCCAATTCCTATGTGCATGATCTTGAGTTGCGGGACAATCCGCCGGTACCGATGGACGAGCGCACCCTGTTCGACTGGGGCCATGCGCCGCGTCTGCAACGCCATATCCACGATTCCAATACGCGCGAAAATGAGGAAGCCATGAAGCGCGTGCGCGCTGTCATGGATGAATATAATGACCGCTTCGCCTTTGGTGAATTCTCCGAAGAGCCTTCCATGCTGGAGCTTTATGCCGGCGGGCCGGAACTTCTACATACGGGCTACACATTCCATTTTCTGGAATCCTGGGATCTGTCACCGGCAACGGTTGAGGCCAATTATCAGGCACCTTTTGGCGGGCACGCCGAACTCTTTCCCTGTGTGACTTTTTCCAATCATGACTTTGTGCGGCCGGTCACGCGCTGGGGCGGCGGGCTGGGCGACGATCCGCTTGCCATGCTGATGATGACGCTGCTCATGACGCTGCGCGGCACGGTGCTGATGTATCAGGGCGAGGAGCTTGGCCTGCCTGAAACCGATCTTGCGCATGAAGATATTCGCGATCCCGTGGGCGAACTCTATTTTCCATGGGTCAAAGGCCGGGACGGGTGCCGCACGCCCATGCCGTGGCAGGCGATGGCCGATCATGCCGGTTTCAGCAAGGTGAAACCCTGGTTGCCGATCCCGGAATATCACAGCATCCGCGCCCATGACATGCAGGAGCGGGAAAGTGACTCCGTGCTGGCCCATTCACGGCGCATCATCGCGCTGCGCAAGGCGCATCCGGCGCTGCGGCTCGGCACCATCCATTTCATGAAGATGCCCGATCCCGTTCTTGGTTTTGAGCGCGTCCATGAGAATGAAAAAATTGTCTGCTTCTTCAATCTGGGTCGTGAAGAGTTGCGCATAACGCTGCCCATCGATACCAGCCAGATTGTGGAAGAACTCAATGTCCGCACCGGTCTTGTCCAGCGCGAGGGCAATGAACTTCTCATGGGACCGCGCTCGGTCTTCATGGCCAGACTTTAGGGGCCCGCAAAGAGGCACCTCATACAAGGGAGACAACCCGATGAATGGTGATCTGATACTTCGCTCGCTTGATCTCGTTGCTGAACGCTGCGAGGACCCGACACCGCTTGTCTATGAAAGGCTGTTTGCGCGCCACCCCGAAATGGAGCCGCTATTCGTCATGGACAAAAGCGGTGCCGCCCGCGGCCATATGCTCAGTGAGGCCATTGAAAGCCTGATCGATTTTGTCGGGCCGCGCAGCTATGCCGTTACGCTTTTGCAAAGCGAACACATCAATCACAACAATCTCGGCGTGCCTTCGGACATCTTCACGACCTTTTTCGACAATATGAAAGAGAGCTTCCGCGCGATCCTCGGGGATGAATGGACGGATGAGACCGATGCCGCCTGGTGTGAGGCGCTTTTGGCCATTGACGAGGTGATGAAATCGACCAGCCTGCCGCATTAGCCTAGTCAGTTCTAAAAAAGCATTGATTATCGTCTTTGCCTTCCCATATGGTTTGAACCAGCAAAATGGGGAGCGGATCATGGATAAACCAACAGCGGTTGTATTGGGCGTCGGTGCGGAAAATGGCGTGGGGGCGGCTGTCTGTCGCCGCTTTGCGGCGGAAGGGCATCACGTGCTCGTGGCCGGTCGGACGCAGGACAAGATTGATCAGATTGTTGATACGATCTCGCAGTCGGGCGGCACGGCGGAAGCTGTGCTTGTGGACGGGACGAAGCAGGATCAGGTCGTCGCACTGTTTGATCGCGCCATGGCACCGGGCAAGGGGTTTGCACCCGCAGATGCCGCCATTTTCAATATGGGCAACAACCAGTTTATTGATTTTCTCAAAGTCGATGCTGCCAAGTTTGAGGATTTCTGGCGCGTGGGCTGTTTTGCCGGGTTCCTTTTCGGGCAGGAGGCCGCGCGCCGTTTCATGCCGCTTGGGCGCGGCACAGTCATTTTCACCGGCGCATCAGGCAGCCTGCGCGGCAAAGCGGGTTTTGCCCAATTTGCGGCCGCCAAGGCAGGTCTGCGCATGATCTCGCAGAGCATGGCACGCGAATTTGGTCCTGGCGGGCTGCATGTGGCGCATGTCGTGATCGATGGTGGCATCAATGGCGAAAGGCTGCGAACCGGCGCACCCAAATATGTCGAGTTCAAGGGCGAGGATGGTTTGCTCGAAGTTGACGACATTGCCGCCAATTACTGGATGTTGCATCAGCAGCCGAAATCAGCATGGACGCAGGAACTTGATCTGCGCCCCTTCAAGGAAGTCTATTGACGGCTTTCACCTTTTGCGGTGATCGGCCAGCGCCTCTGCCGTGTCGATGTCCCTGAGCGGGGCATCGTCCGGCATGGGCACCTCCACCACGTCTTCCTCATGCAAGCCGATAAGATGCTTGGCGCCGACATCGCCTTTGAGATCGCGCATCTCGTCCAGAAAGCTTGCCCCCCACAATACGGGGTTACCGCGCTTGCCTTCAAATGTCGGCACGCAAACGTTGCGGCCCTCTTCCGGATCGAAGGCGGCGATCAGCCGGTTCAGATGCGCCGGGGTGATGGAGGGCATGTCGGCAAGGCAGATGATGACGCCATCAATATCCTCGGGCAGGGCGGCAAGCCCCGCTTTCAATGAGGTACTGAGGCCGTCGGCATAATCCGGATTATGCGCCAGCGTGACCGTGAGGCCGCCCAGTGCATCTCGCATCTTGTCGGCCTGATGGCCGGTCACAACGAATACGCCGCTGGCCTGGCTGTCCAGCGCGGCCTTGACCATATGGGTCACCATTGGTTGGCCGTCGATCTCGGCGAGCAGCTTGTTGGGCCCCTGCATGCGGCTTGAGCGGCCGCCAGCCAGAATGAGCGCGGCAATGCGCGGCGCGCTTGCAGAGGTGGCTTGCGTGCCGTCGCGCGGCTGGGGTCTTGTCCGGATTTCCTTCAGCAGGCCGCCCACGCCCATCTGCATTACATCGCCCGGCGTCACAGGGAGATCGGCAAGCAGCCGGGCCAGCACAAAATCAAAGCCATTGAGCGCGGGCGAGCGGGCGCAGCCGGGCAGGCCGATCACGGGTACCTTGCCGTGTCTCGCCAGCAGCATCAGATTGCCGGGGTCCACGGGCATGCCGAAATGCAGGACGTCGCCCCCGGCGCGCGCAATCCCGGCAGGTACCACGTCCGCGCGGTCGGAAGTCGCCGATGCGCCGAATATCAGCACCGGCGAACAGCCCTCATCCAGCAGGTCGCGAATGGCGGTCGTCACCTCTGCTTCGTCATGATGGCAGCGGATCTCGCGGGCGATCCGGCTGCCCATTGCCTCCAGCCGCGCCTCAAGCACCTTGCGGGACTTGTCATGGATCGAGGCTTTCATGCCCGGCAGTGTCGTGGCGACAAGCCCGACCTTGTGAGGCGTGAAGGGGCGGGTGCTGATGAGCGGGCCTGCTTCCCGGGCAATTTCGATGGCGTGATCGAGATGGGCCTGCTTCACGGCATAGGGGATGATCTTGATCGTGGCGAGCATCTGGCGCGCCTCCACCCGTTCAAAGGGGGCCAGCGTCGCGATGGTGATGGCCTCGCCCAGCAGGTTGATGCGGTTCACGCGGGCCCGGTCAATGGTGACGAGGCCTGCCACCTCGGCATAGAGATTGGCCCGCCCGGTGAAGGCTTCGGCGCGCTTGATGCCGCTACCGGCCAGTGCATCTGCCAGGGCGGCGGCAGCCTCATCCTCAGGCACGTCGCCTGCTTCAAGTCTTGCCCCGACAATCTTCAGAATATCGGCCTGGGTCAGCGTTTCGATATCGGCGGCGCTCAGCACCCGGCCTTTGCGGAAATGCACCTCACCGACATGGATGGAATGGGCGAGGATCGCCCCTTCGGCCTCGGCGGCGAGCATCTGGCCGAAGATCATGTGCGCAGGCTTTCGGTGATCTGCGCCATGATCGAGATGGCAATTTCAGCGGGGCTGCGCGCACCGATGGCGAGGCCCACAGGGCCATGAATGCGGGCAATACTGGCTTCATCAAAGCCTGCCGCTTTCATCCGGTCGATGCGGGCGCCATGGGTTTTGCGGCTGCCAAGTGAGCCGATATAGAAGGCGGGGCTCCGGAGGGCTGCCATCAATGCGGGGTCATCGAGTTTCGGGTCGTGGGTCAGGGTCACGATTGCCGTGCGCGTGTCTGGTGTCAGCGCTGACATGGCCTCGTCGGGCCATTCCGTCACCAGATTGAGGCCGGGAAAACGCGCCTCGGAGGCAAAGGCGGTGCGCGGATCAATGAGGCTCACGTCATAGCCGGCAAGCAGCGCCATGCTGGCGAGCGGCTGAGCGATATGCACGGCACCGACAATGATCATGCGCAATGGCGGGTTGAAGCCATTGAGGAACCACTCACTGCCACTATCTTCAACGATGCGCGATTTGTCGGACGCCAATACCTCAGATGCTGCTTTAAGAAGCGGCATATCTGATTCAGTTTCATGGGGATAGAGAAGTTTCTCGCTGTCATCTCTGAGCCTCGTAGCCAACACCACGGCACGCTTGGCCGCGCGATCGGCGATGAGCTGATCGAGTATTGCGCGTTTCATCTCAGTCCAGCACCGGCTCGACAAGCACCTTGATGCGGCCCCCGCAGGCCAGACCCACCTCCCAGGCGGCGGCATCTGCGACACCATATTCGAGCAGTTCGCTTTTGCCACTGGTCAGCGTGTCGAGGGCGCGGGTCACGACATCACCCTCAATGCAGCCACCCGACACAGAGCCCACAAAGCTGGCATCATCGCGGATTGCGAGCTGGGCCCCGACGGGGCGCGGCGCGGAGCCCCATGTCTCGATTACGGTTGCTAGCGCCACCTGATGTCCCTCGGCGCGCCACGCGGCGGCCTGTTCCAGCACATTGTCATGATGGCTGGCAGGGACACTCATTTAAGTCAGCGATGCTTCGACGGCACGCTTGGCCATCACGGTGATGAGATGGGCGCGATACTCTGCCGTGCCATGCATGTCCGAATTGAGGCCCTTGGCGGCAATCTTGATATTGGCGACAGCCTCCGGCGTCCAGCTTTTGGCGAGAGCTGCTTCCATTTCCTCGCAGCGATAGACACCGTTCTGGCCTGCACCGGTCACAGCCACACGAATACCCCAGGGACCCTTGGCCACAAAGACGCCGACCATGGCGTAGCGTGAGGCGGGGTTGCGGAATTTCGCATAGGCGGCTTTCTCCGGATGCGGGAACGTAACTTCCTTAATGATTTCATCCGGTTCCAGGGCTGTCTCAAACATGCCTGTGAAGAACTTGTCAGCCTCGATCAGTCGCTTGGTCGTATGGATTTTGGCATCCAGCGCAAGGCAGGCCCCAGGATAATCAGCCGCCGGGTCATTATTGGCGATGGAGCCGCCAATCGTGCCGCGATGGCGGACAGCCGGATCACCGATCATGCCAGCGAGATGGGCAAGAGCCGGAATGGCCTTCAGCACCTCGGGGGACACCGAGACATCGGCATGGGTCGTGCCCGCGCCAATGGTGATGGCATCGCCTTCAGCCCGAATGAAGGCAAGTTCCTTCAGCGCGCTGATATCGATCAGGTCGCTGGGCATGGCGAGCCGCGCCTTGAGTGTCGGAATCAGGGTCTGGCCGCCCGCGAGCAGCTTGGGATCATCGGCAGATCCGAGCTGGGCGGCGGCATCATCAAGAGTGGTCGGGCGAATATAGTTGAACTGATACATCGTCGGCTCCTCAGCGCATGTCTTCGGCAGCAGCCAGCACGGCCTTGACGATATTGTGGTAGCCGGTGCAACGGCAAAGATTGCCTTCCAGTTCCTCGCGCACGGTGTGCTCGTCAAGGTCGGGCTTGCGGCGGATCAGATCGACCGCCGTCATCATCATGCCGGGGGTGCAGAAACCGCATTGCAGGCCATGATGTTCGCGGAAGGCTTTCTGCACCGGGTGAAGTTCACCATCCACCTCGAGGCCCTCGACAGTTGTAACCTCGGCGCCGTCAGCCTGGACAGCCAGCACGGCGCAGGATTTTACGGCCTTGCCATCCAGCAGCACGACGCAGGCGCCACACTGGCTCGTGTCGCAGCCCACATGTGTGCCCGTCAGGCCCAGCGAATTTCGGAGAAAATCGGCCAACAGGGTGCGGGTTTCCACCTCGCCGCTTGCTGATTTGCCATTCACATTCACGTTGATAGCGGGCATAGGGGCTCCCATTGGGGGTCGAGGCTGCTTGATATGCAGCGAATTATTGCTGAATGACCGGATTGTCAGTCTTAGTCAGGCTGGCGTCAAGTCAGCCCTGAAAAAGATAAAGGCCGACGACAAGGGCGATGATGAGAAGCGGGCCCCAGATCCAGGGCGAGAGACCAATCCCGGCCTCCTCATTGGGCATCATCGGTACGCCCGTTGGCGAAATCGTATCATAATCGGGCGACTTGGTGCCGATTGCATCCTCAATGTCGTCGAGCACCTCGTCCGCCTCCACGACTTTGCTGCCGCCGGTCAGCTCGGAAAAATTATTGAAAAACTCGTCGGCCATTTTGGCAGCGGTTGAATCAATGAAGCGCTGTCCGATCTGGGCGAGCTTGCCGCCGACCTGCGCGTTGACGCTGTAGGAGAGCAGTGTGCCGCCATCATCGCTGTCGGCAAGGCTTACCTTGGCCGCGCCCTTGGCAAAACCGGCTGCACCGCCATTGCCTTCACCCGAAATGGTATAGCCATTCGGTGGGTCGATATCGGTCAGATATACCTTGCCCTTGAAGCGGGCGCTCACCGGCCCGACCTTGGCTTTGGCCACCGCCTCAAACTCATTCTCGCCGGTTTTGACAACGGATTCGGCGCCGGGAATGGATTTGCGCAACATCTCGGCGTCGTTCAGGGCCTCCCAGACCGTTTGGCGCGAAGCCGGAATTTTATATTCGCCGGACATTTCCATGGGGGCATTCCTTTAAAACGACTGAGAGATATTCATTCGGGGGGCGATTGGAGCACCCTTATAGATAGGTAAGCAGCAGGGTGGTTCCAAGTAGGGCCGCAATCCACAGAACCATGGAGCCTGTCGGCCAGGTTCTCGCCAGCGGTCCCTGCGGACCATGGGCACGATAGACAACCACAAGGAAACGGTCGAGACGATAAAGCGCCAGCCGTGTCATGGCATGCCAGCTGCGCTCGATCATACGCGCCAAACCGCGGAAAATCGACGGCAGGAGACGGCGATAGAGCCAGTCAAAGTCGAGATTGACCGAGCGGAATTCCGGCGGATAAAGGCCGAAGCGGATGAGCATGGCAAAGGCGAGGCCTGCGAACATGAGCAGCTGCAATTGCGAGACGACATGGGATGTCGTGTAGGGCACATAATCCACGTCATAGGGCAACATGGCGTATAGCGCCTGCGGATAGACACCAATGCCGATGCAGAAGAAGGCGGCAATGCCCATGGCGATGAGCATGTGCGGCGGCGCTTCCTTCACGCGCTTGCCGGTGTCATGGGCAAAGAAAGTGAAATAGGGGATCTTGATGCCGGAATGTTCGAGCACACCGACCGAGGCGATGATGAGTACCAGCCAGATCCAGAACTGGCCCTGATCGGCCGCTGCCGAAAGAATGAGGCTTTTGGAGACAAAGCCTGAAAAGAGCGGGAAGGCGGAAATGGACATGGCGCCGATGATGCAGAAAATCATCGTGATCGGCATGGACTTGTAAAGCCCGCCCAGTTCTGAGGCCTTGCTGGTGCCGGTGCGGAACATGACCGCGCCCACGCTCATGAAGAGCAGTGACTTGTAGAGAATGTGACAGAAAGCATGGGCGACGGTGCCGTTGAGCGCGAGCGGTGTGCCGATGCCGATTCCGACCACCATGAAGCCGAGCTGGTTGTTGATGCTGTAGGACAGCACGCGCCGCAGATTGTTCTCAATGGCGGCAAAGAAGATCGGGAAGAGCGTCATGGCCGCGCCGATATAGATCAGCAATTCTGTGCCTGGAAAGCCGCGCGCCAGCGCATAGATGGCAAGCTTCGTTGTGAAGGCCGACAGCGTCACCGTGCCGGTCACTGTTGCGGCGGGATAGGCATCCTGCAGCCAGTTATGCAGCAGCGGGAAGGCGCATTTGATGCCGAAGGCGATGAAAATCGCCCAGGTGCCGGCATTCTCATAGGAGAAGCTGCCCAGTGTCATGGCGTCAAAGGCGAGCGACCCGGTTTGCTGATATTGCAGGATGATGCCGCCGAGAAGGATCACGCCGGATGAAATCTGGATAATCAGATAGCGCATGCCGGTGTAATAGGCGCCGGGTGTCCGCCGCGCCCAGATCAGGAAGACCGAGGCGATGGCCGTTGCTTCCCAGAAGACAAACAATGTCACGAGATCGGCAGCGAAGACCGCGCCGATGGCGGCACCTGCATAGAGGAGGGTTGCCACCTGCTGCAGCTTGTCCTTCACATGCCAGGCATAGAGAACCGAGATGAAGGCAGCGATGGAGAAGATCAGCCCGAAAATGAAAGAGAGCTTGTCGACCCGCATCAATCCGATCTGCATGTTCATCAGATTGAAGACGGCATAGGTGCCCTCATGCAAGTTCCAGAACAGCGACAGGGCGAGCACCGGAATGGTGAGCATGAAAATCTGGCGCAGTCTTTCATTGAGGATGAAAGGCGTGAGCGCCGCGCCACCGGCATAGACCAGCGCTGGAGAGAGCACATCAAACATCCGGCTCTCCCTTCTGGCTCAGCAGGCTTTCGGTACCAGCGAGGTCTTCAGGTTCGCTGTCGGTGGCATGGGTGCCGTAATAATCTTCCGGGCGGCGGATGAAGACGCGCAGGCCCTTGGCCAGAAAAACGACGGTGCCATAGACGAGAAAACCGAAAATGCCATAGACGAAGGTGATGTGCTCAACATCGAAATAAGTGTGGCGATGGATCACGAAGTCGATGGCGGCCAGTGCCAGGCAGATGGCGATCAGCCCGTAAAAGATGCCATTCACCGCTTCCGGCTTGTCGGTCCAGAGCAGTCGGCGCGACAGCCAGGACATGTCGCTTGTCGGTTTCTTGGTGTCAGGCGGCGTCATGGCGTGACCCCTTCCAGCGGCAGGAGCGGAATGCGGAGCAGGAACTCATAGAGATCGCCAATGGTGAAAAAGAGGACAATGCAGCCCAGCGCCGTGATGCAGAGCGGCACCACGCAGAACCAGGGTGCTTCGGCCATTTTGACGGGCGGCAATTTTTCCGTAGACATGTCATAGCCGCGCTGGCGCGATGGCGGATAGAAAAAGCCGCGCGCCGAGATCGGCAGCAGATAGGCGACATTCAACAACGAGCTGATCATCAGCACGACAATCAGAACCTGATGACCGGCTTCGGCGCTGCTGAGCATCAGATACCATTTGGTCCAGGCCCCACCCAGTGGGGGCAGGCCGATTATGCTCAGCGCGGCAATGGTGAAGGCAGCGAATGTAAAGGGCATCTGGCGGCCCAGGCCATCCAGCTCGCTGACATGCGTTTTGTGGGTGGCGACATAGATCGCGCCTGCCGCCATGAAGAGCGTCACCTTGCCCAGTGCATGCGTCATGATCTGCAGCGCCCCGCCGATGACCCCCATCTGGTTGGCGAGCGCCAGCCCCAGCGTGACGTATGCAAGCTGGGAAATGGTGGAATAGGCCAGCCGCGCTTTCAGATTGTCCTGATTGAGGGCGATGATGGACGAAATCAGGATGGAGGCAGCAGCCAGCCACATCAGCCATTCCGAGGCGCCGGTGCGGGAAAGCAGGCCAATCCCGAAAATATAGATACCGATTTTGAGGAGTGTGAAGACGCCTGCCTTCACAACGGCAACAGCATGCAGCAGCGCACTGACAGGCGTTGGCGCGACCATGGCGGCGGGCAGCCAGCGATGGAAGGGCATCAGTGCGGCCTTGCCCACGCCAAAGGCAAAGAGGGCGAGCAGCACGCCGGTAAAGACCGGGCTGATATGACCCGACAGGATGCCGCCTGGCGTGAATTCCAATGTCCCCGTCAGGCTCCATGTCCAGATGATCGCCGTCAGGAAGAAGGCAATGGATGTGCCGAGCAGGATCGAAATATAGGTGCGCGCACCGGCGCGGGCTTCAGGCGTCTGCTTGTGAGCAACCAGCGGATAGGTCACCACGGTCAGCATTTCGTAGAAAATGAAGAGCGTGAAAAGATTGCCCGCAAAGGCGATGCCGAGCGCGCCGGTAATGGCGAGCGCAAAGCAGATATAGAAGCGCGTCTGGTTTTTTTCGCCCGCGCCGCGCATATAGCCGACCGAATAGATCGCGGTGATGATCCAGAGGCCCGAGGCGACGGTCGCAAAGACCATGCCCAGCGGTTCCAGCGTGAAATTGAGCGTGAGACCCGGCATTACTTCAAAGAGTGTGATCGACAGCGGCGTGCCTTCGAGGAATGCCTGAAGGGTCAGGAGCACCGCGCCGAATGTTGCAAGCGCACCGAGAATGCTCACCCCGTCGCGCATGTCGGGCAGGGCGTCCAGCCGCGAAACGATCAGCGCCGTCAGCGCGGGCATCAAGAGGGCGATCAGGATGATGTTGGGATCCGTCATGTCATCCGCCTGATTGCCAGAAAATGTTGGAAGCACCAATCAGCGCATTGGCCGCACGGCTGGCGGCAGACACGGTGATGTCGGCGCTGACACCGAAATAGACCGACAGCAGAAGCAGGCCCCACATCGGCACGAGCATGGTGAGCGGGACGGCGCGCACGTCATTCTTTTCGGGCAGGTCGCGCAGATAGAGCACTTCGACCATGCGCCAGACATAGATCACGGCAAGCAGCGAGGAGGCCACGATCAGCAGCGCAATCGGCCACCAGTCAAGTTCAAAGGCAGCCTGCATCAGATACCATTTGCTGATGAAACCGGCCGTCATGGGCACGCCGATGAGGCCCAGCCCGCCCAGCACAAAGGCGGCTGATGTCCATGGCATGATGCGACCCAGGCCCTTGAGGTCGTCAATGCGCGAGGAGTTGACGGCATAGATGAAGCAACCCGCCGCCATGAACAGCCCGCCCTTGATCAGTGCATGGTTGAACATATGCACGACCGTCGCGGTCAGACCCAGCTGTGTCAGAAAGGACATGCCGAGCAGCATGTAGCCAACCTGCGCGACGCTGGAATAGGCCAGCATGCGTTTCAGGTCTTCCTGGAAAATGGCCACTGTTGAAGCGGCAAACATCGCCACCAGCGCCAGCGGCAGCATAATGAATTGCATCGTGTTGGCCTGGAAGTCGTAGTCAAATCCGAAGATCGAGAACATGAACCGCGCCATCACATAGATGGCGACCTTGGTGGCGGTTGAGGCCAGAAAGGTCGTCACGGCCGAGGGCGCATAGCTATAGGCATTGGGCAGCCAGAGATGCAGCGGGAACATGGCGAGCTTCAGGCCGATGCCCACAAGCACGAAGGAGAAGCCCATGCGCAGCGTGCGGCTGTCGCCATTGGCGGCAATCTTCTGTGCCAGATCGGCCATGTTGAGCGTGCCGGTGACCATATACATCATGCCCAGACCAATGACGAAGAAGGTCGCGCCGATCGTGCCCATGATCAGATAGTTGAAGGCCGCCGTCAGTGCGCGTTTGTCGCGGGCCGCCCCCATGGCGACGAGGGCATAGGTCGAGAGCGAGGAGATTTCGAGAAACACAAAGACATTGAAGGCATCGCCTGTGATGGCCACACCCATGAGACCGGTCATGCAGAGCAGGAAGGCGGTATAGAAATAGGCGTGCTGTGATTCATGCAGTTCGGAGGCAACGCTTTTCAGCGCATAGGGCATGACAAAGGAGGTCATGCCGGAGACGATCATCAGCACGAAGGCGTTGAGCACATCCACGCGATATTCAATGCCGAGCGGCGGGGCCCAGCCGCCCATGTCATAGCTGATCACCGTGCCGTCGCGCACGCTCAGAAAGAGCAGTATCGAAATGGCAAAACTTGCCCAAGCCACAAGTGTTGCCAGACCCCAGGCAAATTTCGGCCGCCCGACCATGGCGCAGATCGGCGCGGCCATCAGCGGAAGGATGATCTGCAACGCCGGCAGATTGGACATGAAAGCGGCCCCCATCAGCGATTGCCCCTGATGCGCGCCATCAGCGCATTGGCCGGATTGGTGGGGGAGGGATCGGGATCGTCGATCTGGTGCTCGATCTCGAGAATTTCATCGGCCTCAATGGTGCCATAGCTTTCGCGAATGCGGATGATGAGCGCGAGCGCCAGCGCTGTCGTTGCAATGCCCACCACAATGGCCGTCAGGATCAGCACATGGGGCAGGGGGTTGGAATAGACCGTTGCCGGATCGTCCGTCAGGATCGGCGCGGTGCCGCCCTTGATCTTGCCCATGGAGATATAGAGCATGAAGACGGAGGTCTGGAACAGGTTCAGCCCGACGATCTTCTTGATCAGATTGCCGCGGCTCACCGTAATGAAAAGACCCGTCATCATCAGCACGACGACGAGCCAGTAATTATAATGACCTGTCACGAGGTCCATATTGATCATTGTATCGGGCATCTACCACTCCTCGTCGCTGATGGAGGGGATGCGGGAAGCAAAGGCGATGAAGATAGCAATCATCACCGTCGCCACTGTCAGGCCCACGCCGAATTCGACGAGCAGAATGCCCCATTCCTGCGCATGAACCGGATCATGGCCGAGATAGGAGTAGTCGAGAAAATTCTTGCCGAAAAACATCGCGACAAAGCCGGTGCCGGCATAGATCAGCACGCCGAGGCTGAAGAGAATGCGAATGACAGCCGTGGGAAAAACGCGCACCAGCGCATCCAGCCCGAAAACCAGCGCATAGAGAATGAAGGCCACGGCGAAAATCACACCGGCCTGAAAGCCGCCGCCGGGGCCGTAATCGCCATGCCATTGCACATAAAGCGCATAGAGAATAATAGGCGGAATGAGAAACTTGGCGACAACGCGCAGAATGGTGTGATGGCTCATGCCTCATCCCCCTTCTCGCGGTCCTCTTCGCGGCGGCGCGCATTGCGCGCCAGCGAGCGGTTCTTCGTGTCCCAGCCCAGCAGCATCAGCACGGCAATGACGGCGGTGAAGATCACTGTCGTCTCGCCCAGCGTGTCATATCCACGATAGGAGGCGAGCACAGCGGTCACGATATTGGGAACACCCGTTTCAACAGGGGTGCGGGCGATATAGTCCGGCGCCACATGCGTCTGCACGGGCGCATCGGGTGACCCGAAAGGCGGCATGTCCAGCGTGCCATAGATCAGCGCCGCGCCGGTGACGAGGCAGACGAGCAGCGGTAGAAAAATCGGATGGGGCGACTTCTTTTCCTCGCGTGCCGTCAGCGCCATGGTGCCGAGCATCAGCACGGTCGAAATGCCGGCACCGACGGCAGCTTCGGTAAAGGCGACATCCACGGCATCCAGCGACACGAAAAGACCGGCCGAGAGAAGGCTGAAGACGCCCGCAAGCATGACGACGGCAAAGAGATGCCTCAGCTGGACAATCGCCAGCGCCGTGATCACCAGAAAGGTGAAGAGAAGCGCATCAATGACAATGGCGGCGGTATCGGGGCTGATCATGTTTTCACCCCATCCCGGACGGGTGCCGGTTTCAGAACCTTGTCTGATTCATTCCGTTTCATGCCAAGCGGCATGATGCCTGCCGTGAAGGCGGCATTGGCAAGCGCATGGGTCGATGTCGGGCTCGTCACGAACAGAAAGAGGCCGATCAGGATCAGCTTCACGGTGACCTGTGTGAAGCCCGCCTGAAACATCATGCCCGTCAGAATGAGTTCCGCACCCACCGTGTCGATGATCCCGGCAGCATGCAGGCGGGACCAGAAATCGGGCAGCCGGATAATGCCGATGGCGCCGATCAGCATGAAGCCGCCGCCGATAATGAAAAGAAAAATGCTGATGATGTCGGCAGCCATGCCGAGGAGCTCATGCATTGCGCTGCTCCTCCTCTGGCGCCTGAACGAGACCGCGTGAGATGTCGCGATAGCGGAAGAATTTCAGGATGGCAATCGTGCTGACGAAATTGATCAGCGCATAGAGCATCGCAATGTCGAGAAATTCGGGCCGCTCCGTCAGAAAGCCAAGCAGCCCGATCAGCAGCACCGTGAGCGTGCCGAATGAATTTGTCGCCAGCACGCGATCATAAAGCGTGGGACCGGCGAAAAGCCGGATAATGACCAGCAGCATGGTCACCATCAGCGCCAGCAGGATGGCAAAAAACATGTTCACCTCATGCGCCTCCCACTTTGGCTGCGCGTGCATCCATGCTGGCAAAGCCGTCCATGTCGCAGGCCGCATCCGTCAGCGCGTGGATGATGTAGCTGTCATCTGTCGTTTCCACGGTGACCGTGCCCGGTGTGAGGGTGATGGAATTGGCGAAAATGGTGTGCCCCATTTCCGTGTGCTGGGTTGTGGGCACGCGGATCAATTGCTGGGCGATGGGCATCTTGCGGGCCAGAATGACACGGGAAACGGCGATGCTTGATTTCATGACCTCGCGCCCGAGCCATGCCCAGTAAAGCAGCAGGGTGAGGGGCAGTTCCAGCGGCACGGTTTCCCGGTCCAGCAGGCGCATGCGTTGGGCGATCAGCACTGTTGCAATGCAAGAAAGAACGCCCAGCGACAAAAGGAAGGGTTTGAAATAACCGGAAAGCGCGAGCCACAGCCCGAACAGTCCTACCCCCAAACCTATCGCCCTCATCATCCTGGTCTGCTCTCCGGTAAGTTCCCGGCGCCGCTGCAAATTGTTGCAGCGCATTCCGGGAAACGGACAATCCTTCATAAATGCTTCGATATGGGGGAGCAAGCAGAACCGGATCACGCGATGTCTATATCCCCACAATGAAGTAGGTCACTTTCATTGTCTTCACTTGACTGTTATAGTTACCAATTGTTTGGGGGTCCTGGGGAGGAACCACGGGCCGATGGCGTGCAGAGTAGCCGGTACAGCAGGGAGAGCTGTGCAGGTTGTCTGGAGTTAGATCGTGGTGGGGATGCAAGAGCGTTTAGACGTTGCGGGGGAGTCCGCAGATATCACTTTCGAGGTCACCGGAACTGTCAAATGGTTTGATTCAGTCAAAGGCTATGGCTTTATCATCCCCGATGACGGACGTGACGATGTTCTCGTTCATCTCTCCTGCCTGAAGCTGGCGGGGCATGAAAGTCTTCGTGAAGGCGCCACGGTGACCTGCGAGGCTGTGCGACGGCAACGCGGCAATCAGGCTCTTAAAATCATCCATGTTGACGATTCGACGGCGATTGGCCAGTCGAGTGAGACGATCCGGCCCGAGCAGCGGTCGCCGCTCTCCGGCGTCGTGCCGATTGGTGATTTCGAGAATGTCATCGTCAAATGGTTCAATCGCACGCGCGGCTACGGGTTCGTCACGCGTGGCGAAGGCACGCCGGATATTTTCGTTCATATGGAAACGCTGCGGCGTTTCGATGTGCATGATCTGGTGCCGGGACAGGAAATACAGGTTCGCTTTGGCGAAGGTCCCAAAGGCCTCATGGTCGCGGAGATCGCCAATAGCGAGAGCGGTTCATCCGGCGACTGACAGTCAAGAGTATGGCGTATGAGTGTAAAGGCACCTTCGGGTGAGACAGCCGGGCGTGTCGTGGACGACTCCATTCCCGAGGGCTATGAGCTCTCCAGGACACGCGGGCCTTACACCACGCATAACGGGCCCTTCTATCACAAGGTCACCGACGAGAGCTTCTGGCACGGCACCCGCATTCTCAAGCGTCATTGCAACTCGGGCGGCATTGCCCATGGCGGCATGCTCATGGCCTTTGCCGATGGGTTGCTGGGCACGGCTGTCTTTCGCGAGTCGGGCCGGGCAGGCGTCACCGTGCGCATGAATTCCGATTTTCTGTCTTCCGCCCGCGAAGGCGACTGGCTGGAAGGCACCGGTCGCGTCACGCAGGCAGATGGCTCATTTCTGTTCTGTGAGGCTGAAATGATGGTGGCTGGCGAGCCTGTATTGCGCGCCAGCGGCGTCTTCAAGCTGGTAAAATGGCGCGGCGGCAAGGTCTGACCATTTGATCGGTTGCAGTCCGGCAGGGGGCAGTGTATTGACTGCCCGTCGTCGGGGCGTAGCGCAGCCTGGTAGCGCATCTGGTTTGGGACCAGAGGGTCGGGAGTTCGAATCTCTCCGCCCCGACCATTCATTCTTCCAATATCTTCGGATTGTGGCTCAGGACGCGCTTTTGCGTTTCTGGGGCAATTCGCTTTCGCCCAGCCAATAGGCGCGCGCGGCAAGCCGCTCAATGCGCTCGGCAGGCCAGAATTCCGTCTTGGCGGCCCGATAGGGGGCCGTGAGGTCGAGAATGCACTCAATATCGAGCTGGTTGAAGCCTTTGCTGGCCAGAAATGATGTCGCGGTCGCTCGATCCAGTTTCTTGTCATCCGGCATGGCGAATCTCCTTCAGGCTGGGGGGTGCCTGGCTTCTATGGCGGGGCCTTATCAGTGGCATGTCACAAACGAGACTGTCGCGTGACAGACCGCCCAATCCGGAGCGATCTGGCCATTGAGCTTGGTTCGGCCTCTTCTGTGCTGTTGTTATGGCTTGCAAATCTGGCTGTTTTGGGGCGATAAGATATTGTTTTTGCGACTGGTCCCGTAACGGGGACATTATGCTTCAGGAGTGATCAATGGCGCGCGCCCGCATCTATAAACCCGCCAAGACAGCCATGCAGTCCGGTCGCGCCAAGACCCGCAAATGGGTGCTGGAGTTTGAGCCTGACCACGCCCGGCAGATTGATCCGCTCATGGGCTGGACCTCGTCCCGCGATACCCAGACGCAGCTTCTGCTGCGTTTCGACACGCAGGAAGAAGCCGTCGCCTATGCCAACAAGCATGGTATCGAGTTTCAGATTTCCGAGCCCAAGACGCAAAAGCGGTCCATCAAGGCCTATGCCGACAATTTCAAATATGGTCGGCAGGGTCTCTGGACGCATTGAGGTCCCGTAGCTCAACTGGATAGAGCATCAGCCTTCTAAGCTGGCGGTTGCAGGTTCGATTCCTGCCGGGATCACCATTTGCCTTTTTCGGCGCGATTTTGCCCTTTACCTAATTTTTTTGTAATGAGTTCACAAACTCCTCTCCACGCTCCATCATATATCAGGGGGCGTTAAGCTGCTCGCGCGGAGCAGCAGGCATGGTTCTGAAAAAGAATCACCAGGAGGAAAAGATGAACACATCCACATGCGTCCGGGCCCTGACAGGCAAAAGCCTTGCCGTCATGAGCGCGCTGTTTTTGGGCACGGGTCTCTCATTTGCCGTCGCACCTGCGCTCGTCTCATCCGCTCACGCCGAGGCCGTCACCGTCAGCCCCGGCATTGAGCGTCCGACAGAGGCAAGCGGCGAGGATCTTTATCATCGGGGCTATTATCCCGAAGCCATGGCCGAATGGAAAAAAGCCGTCGAGCAGAACAAGGATGCCGGCGCCGCCTATCGTCTGGGTGAAGAATATCTCGATGCCAAATTCGTCAAGCGCGACATCGAACAGGCGCTGAAATATTACAAATTCGGAGCCGAGGGCGGCGACATGCGCGCCCAGATGGATTACGGCATGATGTATGACAAGGGCTATGGCGTGAAGTCCGATCTTGCGACGGCGGCCAAATGGTATGAAGCCTCCGCCCAGCAGAATTTCGGCTCTGCCCAGTTCAATATCGGCGTCATGTATGAAGAAGGCGCGGGCGTCGAAAAGGACCCGGTGAAGGCCTATATGTATCTGCTGCTGGCCTCGCAGAACGGCTTTGCCCAGTTTGCCGGGCCCGAGCTCGACAAGCTCTCGACCTCCATGAAAACCGAGGACATCAAGAAAGCCAATCAGATGGCGCGTGATTTCAAGGCCGCCCATGCCGAGAGTGGCGATGCTGAAAAGACGAAGGAAAGCGAGAGCCTGTGACAACTGCATGGTCCAACTGGTCGGGATGGGTCAAGGCGTGGCCTCAGGCATTGCCAACGCCTGCAAGTGAAGACGAACTTTCCAAAACCGTTGCCTCGGCAGCCGCACCCATTCGTGTGGCCGGACGTGGCCACAGCTTCACGCCCATCGTCGCCAGTCAGGGCACGATTATCAGTCTGCAAAAACTGAGCGGCGTGCTGGATCATGATCCGGAGGCGCTCACCGCCCGCATCAAGGCGGGCACAAGCATTCGCGACCTCGGGCCCGAGCTTTTCGAGCGTGGTCTGGCGCTGCTCAATCAGGGTGATATTGACCGTCAGGCGATTGCCGGGGCGGTCGGCACCGGTACGCATGGCACCGGCGCGGGCATCGGCTCGCTTTCCTCGGCAGTCAAAGGCTTCCGCCTGGTCACTGCCAGTGGCGAGGTGCTGACCTGTTCGGCAACGGAAAACAGCGATGTCTTTGATGCAGGGCGTGTGTCGATTGGTTCGCTGGGCGTGATGTCTGAAATCACCATGCAATGCCGGGCGCCCTATGCCCTGGCTGAATCCGGCGGGCGCATGCCCATCGAAGACGCGCTGGCGCAGGTCACATCGCTGCGCGACAAGCATCGCCATTTCGAGTTTTTCTGGTTTCCCTTCGCCAGGGAGGCCATCGTCAAATTTCTCGACGAGGTGCCGGGCACGCCCAAGCCGCGCCGCCGCCGACCGGATGGCGAAGACTCGCGTGACGACAAGCTGTTCCGCACGCTGTGCAATGTTGCCATTGTGGCGCCTTTCCTGCGGGGCCCCCTGCAGCGCTTCATCACATCGAACAGCGGCTCGCGCTATTCATCGGGTTCGCTCACGGGCGGCGGCCATATGCGCTGGTCGCATGATGCCTTTCCGAGTGATCGCAATGTGCGTTTCAACGAGATGGAATATGCCGTGCCCGCCGAGCGCGGGCCGGACTGTGTGCGCGATGTCGGTGCCTATATCCGCAGTTGCGGCATCAACAATATGTTCCCCATCGAATATCGCTATGTTGCTGCCGATGATGCCTGGCTCAGCCCCTTCTATCAGCGCGACAGCGTGACGATTTCGGTGCATCAATATCACCGCCAGCCTTATGACACGCTCTTTGCCGGCATTGAAGCGATCTTCCGTCGCTATGACGGTCGCCCGCATTGGGGCAAGCTGCATACGCTCACCTATGATGATCTGGCTGCGGTCTATCCGCGCTTTGAGGATTTCGTCGCCCTGCGCCAGCGGCTCGACCCGGAAGGTAAGTTCCTCAATCCCCATCTCAGGGCGCTCTTCACGAAAGATTGAGGCGTCTCAATTCACAATTGAGACAGATTTGATCAGTGCCCAGACGGTTTGATCCGTCTTCAGTGATAATGTCTTGGCGGCGCGCTGCGTGATGACGGCCTGCAGCAGGCCCTGCTCCGGGTGCCCATCCAGACGCAGGCCGATGATCATTTGTCCCTTGTCCGTTTCGTCTATCTGCGCGATGTGACCTTTCAGCATGTTCTGGATGCTGAGGCCGGTTGGTTTTTCCGTTGCAATGGCAATATCGCGGGCGCGCAGGCGCAACCTGACCTCGCTGTCGACGGGCCGGTCCATCTGCCCGATGGTGAGCGTGCCACCCGGAAATTCGACCTGCGTGATGTGATCGCTGTCATCATGGCCGGTGATTTTTGTATCGATAATGGTGCCGATATCGGCGTCACCGCTTTCGCCATGGATCAGTTGCTGCACATCCAGCCGGTTGAGCACCTCGGCCACTTCACCCTGCGCAAAGACAGTGCCCCTGTCGAATACGATCACCCGGTCGGCGAGCCGCGTGACCTCATCAATATTATGGCTGACCAGAATGACCGGCAGGTGCAGCCTTTCCGTCATGGCTTCGAGATGGGGCAAGATCTCGCGCCGCCGCGCCGGGTCGAGGCTTGCCATGGGCTCATCCAGCAGCAGGATTTGCGGGTTGGAGAGCAGGGCGCGGGCGATGGCGACGCGCTGGGCTTCGCCGCCGGAAAGATGCCGCGGATAGCGCATCAGCAGCGGCTCAAGCGCGAGCAGATCGATCAGTTCCTTGCGCTGTGCTTCATCCACGCCGCCATGGCGCTTGCTGCCGAAATCGAGATTGTCGATCACGCGCATATGCGGAAAGAGCAGCGCCTCCTGAAAGACATAGCCCATGCGGCGCATTTCGACCGGCATGTTGGTGCGCTTGGCGGCATCGAAATAGACGATGTCGCCATAAGCAATATGACCGTCATCCGGTGTGATGAGACCGGCCATGGCGCGCAGCGCCGATGTCTTGCCCGCGCCTGAAGCGCCGATGATCGCGGTCACGCCCGCAATGGCTTCGATCTGCACATCCAGCGTGAAGCTGCCAAGCGCCTTTCGGATATGGGCTGTGAAAAGACCCCGGCTCATGACGGGCTCTTTTCGTTGCGATGTTGCTGCCGCCGGGTCAGCCATTCCGACAAGGCCAGCGCGCCGACCGCCAGAAGCACGCTCAGCATCAGCAGGCGCAGGGCCGCCGTTTCACCGCTGGGTGATTGCAGGGCGCTGTAAAGCGCAATCGGGAGTGTCTGTGTTTCGCCGGGAATATTGGCCACGAAGGTAATGGTCGCGCCGAATTCGCCCAGCGCGCGGGCAAAGGCGAGCAGGGCGCCGGTCAACAGCCCCGGCATGATGAGGGGCAGGGTGACGTTGAAAAAAACATCCACCGGTGTCGCGCCCAATGTGCGCGCCGCTGTTTCGAGCCTTGCATCCAGCGCTTCCCATGAGAGGCGCAGCGCGCGCACCAGCAGCGGAAAGCCCATGATGGCGGAGGCAAGGGCGGCGCCTTTCCAGTTGAAGGCAAGTGTGAAGCCGATGGAGTCGAGCCAGCCGCCCAGCAACCCGCGACGGCCGAAAGTCAGCAGCAGCAGATAGCCTGTCACCACCGGCGGCAGCACCAGCGGCAGATGCACGATCAGGTCGAGCAGGAATTTGCCGGGGAAAGTCTTGCGGGCGAGCGCCCAGGCGATGACCATGCCCGGCGGCAGTGACAAGAGGGTGCCGATCACGCCGATTTTCAGCGAGAGCCAGAGGGCTTCGCTTTCACCCGCCGACAGCGGGGTGAGCATATCGGCGAACATGCTCAATTGACGGGCACCGACATGGGCTTGAAACCGAAATCGGCAAAGACCTTGGACGCATCATCCGACGCCAGATAAGCCATGAAGCGTTGCGCCGTGTCGTTTGTCGTCATCTGCCTGTCGGTGACAAGGGCGACGGGGTAGGTCACGGCTTCGTGGCTGTCGTCGGGCAGGGCTGCCACGATCACGACCTTGTCGGAAATGCGCGCATCCGTCCGATAGACAATGCCTGCGCGCGCTTCGCCGCGTTCCACCCATGCCAGCGCCGCGCGCACATCACCTGCCGCCACGATCTGATCGGCCAACGCGTCCCACAGCTTGAGATGCGTCAGCGCTTCTCTGGCATAAATCCCCGCGGGCACTGAAGCAGGATCAGCCAGTGCCAGCTTGCCCTTGCCGATGGCGGCCTTGAGGCTTTGGCCCTCACCGAAGCTGAATGACAGCGTCTCGTTCTTAGGGGCGATCAGCACCAGTTCATTGCCCAGCAGCTTTTGCCGTGAGGCCGTGTCGATCAGGTGATCGGCGGCGAGCTTGTCCATCCAGCTTTCATTGGCCGAGAGGAAAATCTGCGCCGGGGCACCGGCCTCGATCTGTTTGGCAAGTGTCGAGGAACCTGCAAAGACTGTCGTGATCTTGCAGCCTGTTCTGGTTTCAAAATCGGCAGCTATTGTCGTCACGGCATCTGTCGTGCTGGCCGCGGCGAATATCGATGTCGGCTCGCAAGCCCGGATCGCTGTTGGCAGACAGGCAAGGGCGAATGACAGGAGCGCCGTTTTGAAGGTGATCGGCATCTTACCCTGTCACTGTTTTCATGTTGGCGAAGGCGGCCTCAAGGTCGGCGATGAGATCGCCCACATCCTCAAGCCCGGCATGGAAACGGATAAGCTGGCCCTCGGCTTCCCATTTGGTGGCCGTGCGATAGTCGCCGGGGTTTTGCGGCATGACGAGGCTTTCAAAACCACCCCATGAATAGCCGATGCCGAAAAGCTCAAGATGATCGACAAAGGCGGCGACGGCGTCCTGCGCATGGGTTTTAAGCACGATGCTGAAAAGCCCGCTCGCGCCGGTGAAATCACGCTTCCAGATTTCATGACCCGGGTCCGTCGGCAAGGCGGGATGAATGACGCGGGCGACTTCGGGCCGGTCCTCAAACCATTTGGCGAGGGTGAGGCCGGTTTCCATATGACGGGCAAGACGCACCGACAGCGTGCGCAGCCCGCGCATGGCCAGATAGACATCATCTGGGGCCACCGCCATGCCGATATCGCCATGCATGTCGAGCGTTGCCTTATAGGCCGCCTCCGTCGTTGTGATCGATCCCATCATCACATCGGAATGGCCGCAGATATATTTGGTCACCGCCTGAATCGAAACATCGACGCCATGCTCGAAAGGCTTGAAATAGAGTGGCGAGGCCCAGGTATTGTCCATCATGACAAGGGCACCGGCCGCATGGGCAATCTCGGCCATGGCGGGAATGTCCTGCACCTCGAAGGTGTTGGAGCCCGGCGCTTCGACAAACAGAACTTTTGTATTTGGGCGTAGCAGCGCGGCGATGCCGTTACCAATCAGCGGATCGTAATATTCGACCTCAACGCCATAGCGCTTGAGCACCTTGTCGGCGAAATTGCGTGTCGGCCCGTAGACACTGTCGGTAATCAGCACATGGTCACCGGCATGGAGATGGGCGAGCAGGGCAATGGTGCAGCCCGCAAGCCCCGAAGCTGTGAGGACCGTCTTGTAGCCGCCTTCAAGCTCGGCAATGGCATCCTGCAGGGCGAACGTGGTGGGCGTCCCGCGTCGGCCATAGGTCACCAGCGGGCGCTTCTTGGCCCGCAGCGTCGCCATATCGGGATAAAGCACAGTTGAAGCGTGATAAACCGGCGGATTAACGATGCCGAAATTGGCTTCCGGGTCGCGTCCTGCAGAAATAATGACGGTATCGGTTTTTTTCTCGCTCATCCTTCGTCCTTGTTCCTCGCGCGCAGTAGGGTGATTACGCTCGTTGATCGGGCCGGGGTGGCCTCAGACCGGCAGTTAGGGTAAAAATGATCCCGCAGCGCTTCGGGGGACGCGGTCTGGCGGTCTTGCGCTGACAGTTTCAGGCTCTATTCTTTCCATTACCCGTCAGCATAGCATCTCGGACCGGGATTCCATCAAGGAACCCAGCAAAAGGAAGTCGCATGAATAATCGCTATATCGCCCTGATCGTAGGTGTGTTTCTCGGCGCTATCGTGACCTATCTGCTGGTTCCCAATGCGCCGCCGCCGGCCCCTGTCGACCAGGCGGCCGAGACGGCGCCTGCCGAAACATTGCGCGACGCCGCCGGGCTCACGCTCAAGGCGGTGAAGGAGCGCGGCTACCTGCAATGCGGCGTGACGCAAGGCTTGCCCGGTTTTTCCAATCCCGATGACAAGGGCAACTGGAAGGGCATGGATGTTGATTATTGCCGTGCCGTGGCGGCTGCCATTTTCGGCGACGACACCAAGGTCAAATATCGTCCGCTCTCGGCCAAGGACCGTTTCACGGCGCTGCAGTCGGGCGAAATCGACATTCTTTCACGCATCACCACATGGACCATGTCGCGCGACACCTCGCTGGGCTTCAATTTTGCCGGCATCATCTATTATGACGGGCAGGGCTTCATGGTCCGCAAGTCGAGCGGCATCACCAGCGCCATGCAGCTTGATGGCGCCACCATCTGCACCCAGACAGGCACCACCACCGAGCTCAATCTTGCTGACTTCTTCCGCACCATGGGCATGAAATATGACGTGCTCGCCTATGAGAAGAATGACGAGGTCAGCGCCGCCTATGATCAGGGCCGCTGCGATGCCTATACGACCGACGCGTCCGGCCTTTATGCCGAGCGCCTGAAGCTCAAGAACCCCGCCGATCACATCATTCTGCCGGAAATCATTTCCAAGGAACCGCTCGGGCCGCTCGTGCGTCAGGGCGATCCGCAGTGGGAAGACATTGCCCGCTGGACGCTCAATGTCCTCATCAATGCCGAAGAGTTGGGTGTGACACAGGCCAATGTCGAGCAGATGAAGTCGAGCGACAATCCCGAAATCAAGCGCATGCTTGGGTCGGAAGGCGCTTATGGCGACGGCATCGGTCTTGGCAAGGAATGGGCCGCGCAGGCCATTGCCGCGACAGGCAATTATGGCGAGATTTTCGAGCGCAATATTGGCGTCAACACGCCGCTGGGCATTACGCGCGGGCTCAATGCCCTGTGGAAAAATGGTGGCCTGCAATATGCGCCGCCGATCCGTTGAGCCGATCATCGTCTGAATAGAACAGAACAGGGCAGACCATATGTGGTCTTTTTCGCGCGCTTCGATCAGTTGGACAAATCCGGGTTTCCGGGCCTTTGTCTATCAGGCGATCTCGCTCGTCCTTGTTGTCACGCTGTTCTGGTTTTTCATCTCGACCGCGCATGAAAACCTGCAGCGTCTGCATATTGCGACAGGTTTCGGCTTTCTGGAGAACACCGCCGGCTTCGGCATCATCCAGACCCTGGTGCCCTATAGCGAGGAGTCGAGCTATGGCCAGGCCTTTCTTGTCGGCCTGCTCAACACCCTGGTTGTCGCCGGTGTCGGCATTTTCTTTGCCACGGTGCTGGGCTTCATCATCGGCATCGCGCGGCTCTCCAGCAACTGGCTGATTGCCAAGCTCGCCATGGTCTATATCGAGGTGCTGCGCAATATCCCGCTGCTGCTGCAGCTCTTCTTCTGGTATTTCGCGATCCTGCGCCCGCTGCCCAAGCCCATCGACAGCATCACGCCGCTGCCGGGTGTCTATCTCAATAATCGCGGCATTGTGTTGCCACAGCCCGTGATGGATGGCAGCGCAGGTGCCTTCTTTCTGGTGCTGTTCCTCGCGCTCTGCTTTGCCTATGGCCTGCATCGCTGGGCACTGAAGCGTCGGCTGGCAACGGGGCATACCTTTCCGGCGCTGCCTGTGGGCGCTGCCGTGGTCGTCATTCTGCCGCTGCTCGTCTGGCTCATTGGCGGTGCGCCCCTGCATCTGGAATTTGCCGAGCATGGCCGTTTCGATCTTACCGGCGGCATGCGTCTCCTGCCGGAATTCATCGCGCTCACGCTGGGCCTGGCGCTCTACACCGCCGCCTTCATTGCCGAGATCGTGCGGGCAGGCATTCTGTCCGTCAGCAAGGGCCAGACGGAAGCGGCTTATGCGCTGGGTCTCAAGCCCGGCCAGACATTGCGCTTCGTCGTGATCCCGCAATCCATGCGGCTCATCATCCCGCCGCTCACAAGCCAGCTCCTGAACCTCACAAAAAACTCCTCGCTTGCTGTCGCCATCGGCTATCCCGATCTCGTGGCGGTCTTTTCCGGCACGGTGCTCAACCAGACGGGGCAGGCCATAGAAGTCATCTCCATCACCATGGCTGTCTATCTTGTGCTCAGCCTCATCACTTCCTTCCTGATGAATATTTATAATGCGCGCGCCGCGCTCAGGGAGCGCTGAGCCATGGAATGGATGCGCAAGAACCTGTTTTCAAGCTGGGGCAATTCGCTGCTCACCATTGTAGCGCTCTATCTTGTCTACATCATCATCGTGCCTTTTCTCGACTGGGCGGTCTTCAGCGCCGTCTTTACCGGCGACAGCCGCGCGGCCTGTCTCGGACCCGACAAGGGCGCCTGCTGGCCATTTGTCTATGCCAATTGGGACCAGTTTGTTTACGGGCGCTATCCCGAAGCCGAAAGATGGCGCGTCAATATCGTCTTCTTCCTGGGCGCGGCGGGTCTCATTCCGCTGCTCATGCCCTCGGTGCCCGCCAAACTCTATAACGTGATCTTCCTGCTGGTGGCCTATCCGGTGCTCGCCGTCATTCTGCTGGTCGGCGGGCGGCCCGGTCTGCCCATGGTCGATACGAGCTATTGGGGCGGGCTTCTCGTCACGCTTGTCGTGGCGGTCACCGGCATTGTCGTGTCGCTGCCGCTCGGCGTGCTGCTGGCGCTGGGCCGACGCTCCGAAATGCCGGTCATCCGCATGTTCTCGGTCATTTTCATCGAGGTCTGGCGCGGCGTGCCACTCATAACGGTTCTCTTCATGGCGAGCGTCATGCTGCCCATGTTCCTGCCCGAGGGTGTGACGCTTGATAATCTGCTGCGCTGCCTCATTGGTGTGGCGCTTTTCTCCTCGGCCTATATGGCGGAGGTCGTGCGCGGCGGCCTGCAATCCATGCCCAAGGGGCAGGAGGAGGCGGCGCGCGCTCTGGGCCTCAGCTATCCCCAGACCATGATCTTCATCATCCTGCCGCAGGCGCTGCGCCATGTGATCCCCGGCATCGTCAACACCTTCATCGGTCTTTTCAAGGACACGACGCTGGTACTGATCGTCGGCATTTTCGACCTGCTGGGGCAGGTGCGCACGCAGCTTTCCGACCCCAACTGGTCCGCACCGCAGACTGCCGTTACCGGCTATGTCTTTGCGGCAGCGCTGTTCTGGATTTTCTGTTTCGGCATGTCGCGCTATTCGACATTCATGGAACACCGGCTCAATGCCGGGCATCAACGCTAGGAGTGCCGACATGAGTGACGCTGCATCCAATGCTGCACCGGCCGCCTCGGGTCGTCCCGCTATCGAGATCGAGCATGTCGATAAATGGTTTGGTGATTTTCAGGTGCTGCGTGACGTGGACCTGACGGTCAACCGGAACGAGCGCATCGTCATTGCCGGACCGTCCGGTTCGGGCAAGTCGACGCTCATCCGCTGCATCAACCGGCTTGAGAAGCACGACAAGGGCGTCATCCGCGTCGATGGCATCGAGCTTACCGAAGACCTCAAGCGCATTGACGAAGTGCGCCGCGAGGTTGGCATGGTCTTTCAGCAGTTCAATCTCTTTCCGCATATGACGGTGCTGGAAAACTGCATGCTCGCCCCCATCTGGGTGCGCAAAATGCCGGAGAAGGATGCCCGCGAAACGGCGATGAGCTATCTGGAGCGGGTACGCATTCCCGAACAGGCACTCAAATATCCGGGCCAGCTTTCAGGCGGCCAGCAGCAGCGTGTCGCCATTGCCCGCTCGCTCTGCATGAATCCCAGGATCATGCTGTTTGACGAGCCGACCTCGGCACTTGACCCTGAAATGATCAAGGAAGTTCTTGACGTGATGGTGGGCCTTGCCGAAGACGGCATGACCATGATCGTCGTCACCCATGAGATGGGCTTTGCCCGTCAGGTGGCCGACCGCGTCGTCTTCATGGATGAGGGCGACATTGTGGAAAGCGCGGACCCGGAAACTTTCTTCAACAATCCGCAGAATGACCGCACCAAGGCGTTTCTCGCGCAGATTCTGCACAACTGATCGCCGGGCCTAAAGCCCTTCCAGCTCCACGACTTCCTGTCCGCAGGGATTGAAGCCGAATTTCTGGTAAAGCGGCAGCGCGCTTGGGTGGTCGAGCGTGCAGGTCTGCACGATCAGGCGATTGGGGCGATGCGCCCAGGCCATGGTGATGGCTTCCCCGAGCAGGAATTTGCCGAGCCCCATGCCGATATGTTCCGGCATCATGCCGAGGAAATTCAAGTCGGCGCGGGGCATGTGGCGGAAGTCGAGTTCGAAAAATCCGGCCGGCGCCCCGTTCACATAGAGCACATAGATTTCGACGCGCTCATCCTGAATGGCGACTGCGAGGGCGGCGTCACTCAGGCGGCGCCGGTTGACCCAGAGATAGCTCTCGCCAATCGTGTTGTAGAGATAGCGGTAGAAATGCACCGGCGGCTTGTCGGCGCGCAGCAGGGCGTATTTGCCGCGTGGCCGGGGAATATGCGGCAGCTTCGGCTCCGCCAGCATTTCCAGATGGGTGACGATGGTCCGATGTCGCTCGCCCATGGCTCACACCTCGACGGGAAGGCCCTTGATCGCGCCCCATTCGGCCCATGAGCCGTCATAGATCGCGACTTCTTCATGCCCGAGGCGCGCCAGCGCCAGCGCCAGCACCGCCGCGCTCACGCCGGAACCGCAGGTCGTAACCACGGGGCGCTTGAGGTCCACGCCTGCGTCATTGAAAAGCTGCGTTAGTTCTTCCACCGGCTTCATGGTGCCGTCATCCCGCATCAGGCGATCATAGGGCAGGTTGC
Organism: Hyphomicrobiales bacterium; assembly: GCA_016124805.1. Lineage (GTDB taxonomy): Bacteria > Pseudomonadota > Alphaproteobacteria > Parvibaculales > Parvibaculaceae > Parvibaculum. Next base: position 223,643 of record WGND01000011.1, read on the forward strand.
TGCTGCCGGGAATATGGCCGCTTGCCAGTCCCTGACGCGGTTCGGGCTCGGTGCCCTTGAAGCGCCCGGCGCTGCGGGCATCGACAACCTGCTCGCTGCAGGTATCGAGATTGCGCAGCATGGCATCCTTGTCGCGGATCAGAAAGGCGTTCTTGCGCGCCGTAAAGTGGCGCTTGCCGATGACGCTGCTGTCGCTTGTCACGGGATGGCCTTCCGACTTCCATTTCGGCAAGCCGCCATCCAGCACCACCACATCATCATGGCCCATCACGCGGAACATCCACCAGACGCGCGCCGCGCTGAAAATGCCCGCGCCGTCATAAACCACCACGCGCACGCCATCGCCCAGGCCCATGGCCCGCACGCGGGAGGAGAATTTCTCCGCTGGCGGCAGCATATGCGGATAGGGCGAGTCGAGATCGGCGATTTCATCTATGTCGAAAAAGCTCGCACCGGGAATGTGGCCGGCGGCATATTCCGCCTTGGCGTCGCGCTTCTGCTGCGGCAGATACCATGATGCATCAACGATGCGCACATCAGGGGCCTGCATGTGGCGGGCGAGCCATTCAGTCGTCACGAGCGGATTTTCGGTTGTCAGCGACATCTTGGTCTGTTTCCTGCGGGTATTTCTTGTTCAGTGATCAAGCCATGCCGGAACGGGCAGGCCTTTTTCCTTCAGGAAAGCGGGGTTGAACATTTTGCTCTGATAGCGCGTGCCATAGTCGCAAAGGATTGTCACAATCCTGTGGCCGGGCCCCAATTCTCGGGCAAGCCGCATGGCACCGGCGATGTTGATGCCACTGGAGCCGCCAAGGCAGAGCCCTTCTTCCTTGAGCAGATCAAAGACGATCGGCAGTGCTTCGGCATCCTCGATCTGGAAGGCGGTATCAATCGGCGCATCGACGAGATTGGCGGTGATGCGGCCCTGACCGATGCCTTCGGTGATGGAGGAGCCCTCGGCTTTCAACTCGCCATTCTTGTAGAAATTATAGAGCGCGGCCCCCATCGGATCAGCCAGCCCGATGACGATGTCATTGTTGCGCTCTTTCAGTGCCATGCCGATGCCGGCCAGCGTGCCGCCGGTGCCGACCGCGCAGACGAAACCGTCCACTGTGCCGTCTGTCTGGTCCCAGATTTCGGGGCCCGTGGTTTCGATATGGGCCTGCCGGTTGGCGACATTGTCGAACTGGTTGGCCCAGATCGCGCCATTGGGTTCCTTGGCGTTCAGTTCCTCGGCCAGACGACCGGAATATTTCACGTAGTTATTGTCGTCCTTATAGGGCACGGCGGGCACTTCAATGAGCTCGGCGCCGCACAGACGCAGCATGTCCTTCTTTTCCTGCGACTGAGTTTCCGGGATCACGATGACCGAGCGGAAGCCCATCGCATTGCCGACAAGGGCGAGGCCGATGCCGGTATTGCCTGCCGTGCCTTCCACGATCACGCCGCCGGGGCGCAGGCGCCCGCTTTTGACCGCATCCTGAATGATGAAAAGGGCGGCGCGATCTTTCACCGACTGGCCGGGATTGAGAAATTCCGCCTTGCCCAGAATTTCGCAGCCCGTCTCTTCCGAGGCGCGTTTCAGGCGAAGCAGCGGGGTGTTGCCGATTGACTCGACCAGTCCGTTTTTAATGTTCATCTTGTCCGGTCTTGTTGGGCATCTCGGCCGGTTGTGGTTGCATAACCCGCAACATACGAAGGCAGGCAGGCGCATTCAAGGGAATGCGGGCTTTTTGGCCTGTTCCCGCCCGTTCAGGCGAGTTTTGCCTTGTTCAGCACGAGCCACTGGATCATCAGCATGGTCTTGGCGTCCTCAATGCGGCCATCCTGCGTTGCGGCATAGGCATCTTCCAGCGGCACCACCACGGCGCGGATGTCCTCATGCTCATGGGCAAGGCCGTGAAACCCGCCCATGCCGGTCAGATCGGTCGGGGCGGCAAACATGTAGCTGCGTTCGCCATAGCCGCCGGGGGAGGAATAGGCCCGCGTGATGAGCACGGGTTCGCCGATCTCGCAGCCGGCTTCTTCCAGCGCCTCGCGCTTGGCGACACCTTCCGGCGTCTCGCCCTGATCGATCATGCCGGCGATCACTTCAACAAGCCATGTCGGTTCGTGATGGATGAGGCCACAGGTGCGGAACTGCTCGATCAGCAGCACCGCGTCCTGCCGCGGGTCATAGGGAATGACCATCGAGACTTCGCCAATGTAATAGATGTCGCGTGTCACCACATCGGACCAGTCGCCGTCAAAACGACGATGGCGAAACTGGTAGCGCTGAAGCACGCCCCAGCCGCGACCCAGTTCCTCGCATGAGATGACATTGATGTCGTCCATGCTGCGCGGCGTGGGGATGAGTTTCTTTTCCATGAGGACTCCGACTGGCAGGCGTTGATCCCGCCAGTCTAACAGTCCCTCAGGGGCGTGCCAGCGTAAGCTGCGTCACATCGACATTGCCGCTCCGGAATCCGGCCTCGCAATAGCAGAGATAATATTCCCACATGCGGCGGAAGCGCTCATCAAAGCCCTGTGAGCGGATTTCCGGCCAGGCCGCCTTGAAGCGATCATGCCACTGATGCAGCGTTTCGGCATAGTCGAGACCGAAATCCAGATTGCCGACCCATGTCAGCCCCGCCTTGGCGACCTGATTTTTCAGTGCGGTGGGCGAGGGCAGCATGCCGCCGGGGAAAATGTAACGCTGGATGAAATCGGCGCTGCGGCGATAGCGCTGGAATGACTTGTCGTGAATGGTGATGATCTGCAGGCCGGCGACGCCGCCCGGTTTCAGGCAGTCATGCACCTTGCCGAAATAGGTCGGCCAATATTGCTCGCCGACGGCCTCGAACATTTCAATCGAGGCAATGCGGTCATAGCTTTCGTTGACATCGCGATAATCCTGATAGCGGATTTCGACGCGGTCGCTCAGCCCCTGTTTTTCCATCCGCTCGCGGGCAAAGGCGAGCTGCTCTTTGCTGATGGTGATGCCGGTCACGCGGCAGCCCACTTCGCGCGCGGCATATTCGGCAAAGCCGCCCCAGCCGGAACCGATTTCGAGCAGGTGATGCTCGGGTTTGAGGTCGATGCGTTCAGCCAGTGAGCGGTATTTGTTGATCTGGGCTTCCTGCAGCGACTGGCCGGGATGTTCGAAGCGGGCCGAAGAATAGGTCATCGAGTTGTCGAGCCAGCGCGTATAGAAGCTGTTGCCCAGATCATAGTGATATTCGATGTTGCGCTTGGAGCCCGCCTTTGAATTGGCGCTGAGCAGATGCCCCATGCGTTCGATCAGGCGGGCGAGCGGCATGCCCTTGAGCCTGTTCTGCAGGCTTTCGCGGTTGCGCTCGAAAAAGGCCAGAAATTTCGTCAGGCTGGGTGTTTCCCACATGCCGTCGAGAAAGGCTTCGGCGGCGCCGAGATCCCCCTTCAGGAAAAAGCGCCAGGCCATGGCATAGTCATGGATCACCATTTCCACCTCTTCGCCGGGCTGCGTGCCGGTGAAGCGCAGACGCCGCCCGTCGGGCAGAACAGCGATGAAACTGCCGGATTTGATTTTCAGGAGAATGCCGAAGGCTACACGCACCAGACGCGGAATGTCGGGCAGGGCCTTCAGGGATGCCGGTGTCATGTCGATCATGGCGTCCGCTGCCAGGGTCTCGGCAGGGGCAGGAACCTCTTGGGTGTCGAGTGGCGCATGTGTCAAAGCCAGTCCTCCTCCATATTCCATCGGTTCCATAATAGACCCAACTGGCAGCAGACATAAGTGTCTTGAGCTTATGTCTTTCTGCACTGCTTACGAGAAGGAGGGGGCGATGGTTCAAGCCCAAATGCGCGATCAGGCGTCATTCCAGAGAAAAAGGGCCCGGCGCGTGATGCGCTCAGGCCCCTTGAAACTGGCTCCCCGGGCCGGATTCGAACCAGCGACCGATCGGTTAACAGCCGATTGCTCTACCACTGAGCTACCGAGGAATATTGGTCAGGCACTTGTCTCAACCAATGGAGGCTGCATATAGCAAAGAGACCCGCCGGATGCCAACCTTAATCTTGTATTGGCCCATTGATAGTCCCATGACTGCCATATTCGCAGTCTATTGATTGAGGCGCGAAAGTCTCAAGGAGTAGGTTTTTATGGCGTCCGTGAAGTTTGGTAGCAGGAAATTCAAGGTTCCCGGCTCTCCGCTGATCCGCATCGTCAGTGGTATCCTGCTCATCATCGGCGGTATTCTGGGTTTTCTGCCCATTCTCGGTTTCTGGATGATTCCGCTCGGGGTCATCTTCCTGTCGGTCGATTTTCACCCCATTCGCCGGTTTCGTCGTCGATTCGAGGTCAAATATGGCCGCTGGCAGCGCCGCCGCCGTCGCGCGCGCCGTAAAGGCAGTGAATATGCCTCCAAAAAGCCCGCCGAGCCCCGGCAATTGCCGCTAGTCGATTCCGAGTGAGGCGAAAGGCTTGCCCATGGCGAAGGGCAGGCCGGAGAGCAGCACCTCCAGCATTCTTTTATCCTGATAGAGCCCGTTCAGTGACAGGCGCGGCAGCCGCATCATGTTTTGCGCATGGCGCGGCTGGATCAGTCCCTTGCGGGTTGTCGTCGCGGAGATGAACCCGAATTCGCCCGCCAGCGTGAAATCACGCGGCCCGGCCGAATCGGGACCGCCATAGGGATAGGAGAAATGGGTCGGGCGCCGCCCAAGCTCGGCTTCATGGCGGTCGAGGCCGCGAGCGATCTCGGCGCGCACGCGCTCAGCCTCCAGACCAGCCAGTGCGAAATGCCCGGCCGTATGGGCCTCGATGCTGGCAAGCGGGTTGGTCGCCAGCTGTCGCAGGTCGTCCCAGCCCATGGCGAGTTCGCGCGTCAGCGCCGTCATGTCGACATCATGGGCTTTCGCCAGCGCCCGCACCTTCAGGCGCAATTCATCTTCCGGCAGGGCGCGAAGGGCCCAGTAGATTTTATCATAGGCGCGATATTTTTCTGCCGTTGTCGCGGTCGGCAGCACCAGCGACTGATCCTCAAGGGTGATCTGGATTTGCGTTGCCGCTGCAATCGCACGTTCCAGTGCCACCCACCAGATTTCGGCGGTGCCATCGGCCATGTCGGTGGCGAGATAGACCGTGAAGGGCACGTCATGTCGCGCAAAGACGGGCAGGGCCTCGGTCAGATTATCGCGATAGCCGTCATCCAGCGTGAAGACCGCGAAGCGTTCACTGCTTTCACCGGCCCGCAGCCTCTTTGTTGCGGCATCCAGCGACAGGCATTCATAGCCGCGCGCCTTCACAAGCCGGATCGTCTCATCGAGAAAATCGGGTGTCACTTCGAGCAGGCGATTGGGCGCGAAGGCAGCGCCGTCATCCGGGCGTACCCGATGCAGCATGAAGATCACGCCGATACCCCCCAGCACAGGCGTTGCGAGGCGATGGGCCTGCGCGGCATGCATCGCCAGCAGGGCCTTGCCCATGCGGGTTCTCGGGGTCAGGGGTCGTGTTGCGATCTCGCTCACAGCATCCACTTCAGCTTGCTCTTCATCTTGCCTGCTTATCGCATGCGCGTCGTTAACGTCTGACTAACTCTGTTAACGATTAGCACGCCGTTTGCAGTCTTTCAGGGCAAGACCCCGCATCCTGTACGGAATTGAGAAATCATTGCCGCTTTAAGCTCCCGGGGCGGACCGAGTGTCCCAAGCTGAAGCAATTGACGAGTTGAGGCCCTATGAGCGTGGAAATGAAACCCATTTCGGGACTGACATCAACAGAACCGGCGGACGACGCGCTTGTTTATGAATATGTCGGAATCCGCCCCAGACAGGTTCAGGCCGAGATCATTGAAGGGCCGTGGACGCTCAAGCGCGAGATCGAGGTCTCTGTTCATGACTCGCTGGATGGACTGGAAATGGTCTGGCGCCAGCTGGAGGATAATGGCGACTGTCTGCCCTTTCAGAGCTATGCCTGGCTCAGCACCTGGCAGCGCCATGTCGGTCGGCACGAGTCGGTCACGCCCTGCGTCGTTGTAGGCTGGGACCAGTTCGGCAACGCGATGTTCATTCTGCCGCTTGGCATCAAGCGCGGCCTGACGGCGCGCACGCTTGTCTGGCTGGGTGGCAAGCTCTGCGATTATCAGGGCCCGCTGCTGGCGGCCTCCTTCTCGCGCCATGTCGGCATTCAGTTCCGCCGTCTCTGGGATGACGTCCGGGCCATGTTGCCAAGGCATGACGTGATCCTGCTGGACCGCATGCCCGAATATATCGGAGCGCAGGCCAATCCCTTCATGCAGGTCGATCAGCTGGCCCTGCATTGCAGCGCCGCGCATCTCACAAAGCTGAACGGCAACTGGGATGACTATTACGGCCGCAAGCGGTCCTCCGGCAGCAAGAAGCGTGATCGCCAGAAGCGCCGCAAGCTGGCTGAATTCGGCGAGGTGGAACTGGTTTCGCCCGACGACATGGCAGGCCGGCTTGCCTCCTTCGATGCGCTGGTCGAGCAGAAAACACGCAGCTTCAAGCGCATGGGCATCGCCAATATTTTTGACCGTCCCGGCTATCTCGATTTCTACCGCGATCTCATTTGCAATCCGGCGGCTGATGACGGCATCCAGATTTCTCATCTGCGTTGCGGCAGCGATATTGTTGCCACCAATTGGGGTCTCAGCTTCAAGGGTCGCTACAGCTACATTCTCGCCAGCTATGATGATCGCCATGAGGCCGCCCGCTTCGGGCCCGGCATGGTTCAGCTCATGGAGCTGATGAAGAAAATGGCCGACACCGGCCATGACGAGTTTGATTTCAGCATCGGAGATGACGGCTACAAGGAACAATGGTGTGAAGTGGAAGTGCCGCTTTACGACCATCTGGCCGCCGCCAGCCTGCTCGGTCGACTGGCGCTTTTGCCGCAGCTTTTGATGCAGCGGGCTAAACGTTTCATCAAGCAGACGCCGCTAGTCTGGGCCTGGTTCACACGGTTGCGGGCAGCCCTTGCCGCCTTTCCGAAAATTCGTCCGGCCAGTAGCTGAAAGACGGCAGATATTCATGGTTCTCGCGCTGACAGAAAAACTCGACACCGGCCTCATGCAGCTGCGTGAAAAGCTCTCTGATGCGCATTTGCGTCAGGTCGTGCGCGGGGCGGCCTTTGTGATGGGAATCCGCATTGCCGGGGCGGCTATCACGCTGCTCAGCCAGGTGTTGCTCGCCCGCTGGCTTGGCGCTTTCCAATACGGCATTTTTGCCTATGTCTGGGTCTGGGTCATCATGCTGGGCATCATTGTGCCGCTCGGCTTTGGTACCTCGGTCCTGCGTTTCGTGCCGGAATATACGACCCATCAGAAATGGGACTGGCTGCATGGCATGCTACGGGCCTCTTTCGGCATCGTGGCGCTCATGTCGCTGGCCTGTCTTGCCATTGGCGCGATGGTGCTCTGGCTCACCGCCAGCATTCTGCCTTTCTATTATGTTGTGCCGCTGGCCATCGGACTGGCGACCGTGCCCGCCTTCGCACTGACCGACTGGCAGGAAGGGGCCGCGCGCGCCTTTGGCTGGGTCAATCTGGCCTATGTGCCGGCCTATATCATCCGCCCGATCTGCATTGTCCTTTTCACCGGCGTCATTCTGGCCTTCATGCATCAGCCCCGCGCGGTTGACGCCTGCATGGCCGCGCTGGTTGCGAGCTTTGTCACCTTTGCCGGTCAGCATGTCCTGCTGCGCCTGCGTGTCGCCGATCATGTGCCCGCCGCGCGTCCGACCTATAATATCGGCCACTGGTTTGCGATCTCGGCGCCGCTGGTGCTCGTGGAAGGGCTTTATCTTCTGCTTGCCAATACCGACATCGTGCTGCTCGGCCATTTTGTGACGCCGGATGAAATCGCCGTCTATTTTGCTGCCACGCGTATCGCCAATCTGATCGCTTTCATCTATTTCGCCATGGCAGCGCTTGCTGTGCCGAAATTTTCCGAGCTTCATGCGGCAGGCGACATGCACGGGCTGCAGCATTTTGTCAGCAACATCATTCACGCCATTTTCTGGCCGACGCTTGCCGCCTCGCTCTTTCTGGGAGTCTTTGGCGATGTGGCGCTATCGCTTTTCGGTGCCCGTTTCGACGCCGGGTCTTCGCTGCTCTGGTGGCTGATGATCGGCTTTCTGGTGCGCGCCGCCACAGGCCCCGTCGAATATCTGCTCAACATGACGGGACATCAGAACATGACAGCCCTTGCCTATGGTAGTGCCGTCATTCTCAACATCGGGCTCAATTTCCTGCTGGTGCCGTCCTACGGCATCAATGGCGCGGCGGCAGCCACTTCCATTTCCGTCAGTCTGGCCACGCTCTCGCTCGCCTTTTTCGTCAAGCGCCGTCTTGGCATCACAGCTTTCATCGCCGCGCGGGTCTTTTCCTCGCGCCGGTCGATGCTCAATGCATAGAGGACGTCATGGCGCAGCTTCGTCGTAACAGTTTCGTTCCCTTTTTCCAGCGCGATCTGCGCCCTGATCCGGCAGCCCTTCTTTCCGTGACTACGCTGGTCCATGCCGCTGGCCATCTGCTCGGTCGCGAAGTGGCGAGTGACATTCTGGTGCTTGAAAAGGGCGATGCGGTTGCGCCCTTTGTCGATGCCATCAATGAACTGGCATCCGACACGATTGACAGCAATCCCCAGTTTGAGGGCGATGCACTGCAGGCAGCCATGACCTATCTGGGTGGCGATGACGAGGCGCGGATCGCCCTTGTCTGGGGTCGTGCCGCCCATGATGGCAAGCGCATCCTGCTGGGCGTTTTTCCTTATCGCGAAAGCCGTTTTCTCTTCGGCCTGCCGGTCCGTGTCTGGTCGATCTGGACCCATATTCACAGCTATATCGCCACGCCGCTCATTCGCAAGGGACATGAAAAACAGGCTGTCGCCATGTTCCTCAGCTTTGCCGACAAGGCGGGCGCAGGGCTTGTGCGCATGCCGCTCTTTGAGGGTGTGGGCGGATTTGATGCCGCGCTCACGCAGGTCATGGCGGAGGAGGGCCGCGTTGCCCGCGAAACCGAACGCCACGAACGCGCCTTCCTGCAGTCCGATGCCGAAACGGGCGAGGCTTATCTCGCGGCCCATATGCGCAAGAAAAAGCGCAAGGAATTCAACCGGCTCTGGAACCGGCTTTCCGAGCAGGGCGATCTTCAGTTCCTCACGCATGAAGGCGGCGAGGATATCGACCACACGATAGATCGCTTCCTGCGTCTGGAAGCCAAGGGCTGGAAGGGCAAGCGCGGCACCGCGCTGCGTGTCCGCCCGTCCGAAAAACGCTATTTCGAAACCATCTGCAAGGCAGCCTATCGCGAGGGCAAGCTGCATGTGACCGAGCTCACACTCGATGGCGAAGCCATTGCCATGCTGGCGAGCTTCCGTGCCGGTGAGGGGCTCTACACTTTCAAGATCGGCTTTGATGAAGCTTGGGGCAAATATTCACCCGGCGCCCTGCTGATGATGAAGGTAATCGATCCCTTCCTGCGCGATCCACGCACGGCCTGGGTTGATTCATGCGCCATCCCCAATCACCCGATGATTGATCACATCTGGGCCGAGCGTCGCCTCATGCGCAGCCTCATTGTTGGCACCAGCCATCGGGCAAGCCCGCTTTTCGTCTTTTACGCCGGCATCATGACGCGTCTGGTCGACAAGGCCCGCGATGTTGCCCGGCACTATTACCACCGCATGCGCAAGGAGATTGAGCATGAATAGAATCATTCACGTTGAGCCTGGCAGTGTCGGCAAGGACATGCCGACCCGCACCTTCCGCCTGCGCCATGACCTCAAGGATCATCCGCTGTTCTCGCTGGAGCGTCTGGCCCGTCTTGCCGCCTCGCTGCCCGCCGATCAGGTGGAATTCAACGGCCCGGTCGAACCGCATCAAGACCCGACCCTGACACCTTCCAACGGGATGAGCGCGGAAGAGACCGTGCGCCGCATCGAGGAAGCCAAGTCATGGATGGTCATCAAGAGCCCGGAAGTCGATCCGGAATATAAGGAACTTCTTGATGCCTGCCTTGATCAGGTTGCCGAGCAGACCGGGCAGGTCATGGGCGGCGCGCATCGCCGTTCCGCTTTCATCTTTGTCACCTCGCCGGGCAATGTCACGCCGCTGCATATGGACCCGGAATATAATTTCCTTCTCCAGATTCGCGGTACCAAGCGCATGTCGCTCTGGGACCACAAGGATCGCAACATTGCATCGGCGGAAGCGCTTGAGCTTTTCCCGGGCAAGCACCGCAATCTGCCTTATCGCGAAGAATTTGAGGCAAGCGCGACGCATCAGCATCTCGAACCCGGTGACGCGATTTTCGTGCCGTTGTTTGATCCCCATTGGGTGAAGAATGGCGACGCCGTGTCGGTGTCCTTCTCCATCACATGGCACACGGACGAGTCAGAACGTCAGGTGAAGCTGTCCTATATCAATGCCGCCTTGCGCCGGATTGGCTTCCCGCAGGGTGAAGCCGATGCCAATCCCGTCTGGGACGGCATCAAGGTCGCCGCCTATGACACGCTGCGCCCGATCTATGACACGGTGAAGCGTTTCGTCGGTGATCGTCAGAAAGCGGTAAAGCTGTTTTTCGGCAAGACGGAAAACGCGATCTGAAGCCCTTATGGCTTGATGCTAGACGGCTGCCTGGGCACTTCGTGGGGTATAGGCCTCAAGCGAAGCGTCCGAGTAGCGGCGATAGCGCTTCAGGTTGACGCGCGTCATCAAAATACCCACACGCTGCCCGCCCGTGGCCGACAGCATCTTCAGGGCGCGTGTCACCACGCGGCGGCTTGTCTTGCGCCAGCGCACATTGAGCACGGTCACATCGGCCAGACGCACAAGGATCTGCGCGTCCGCCGCTGACATGGCGGCCGGTGAATCGATAATCACGAAATCATAGGTCTGCTGCAGGGCGGCCAATACCGACACCATTTGTGCCGAAGCCAGAGCCGCTGTCGGATTGGGCAGTCTTGCCCCCGCCTGCATGACATGGGCATGGCTCATGTGGTCGCGGGTGATGACGTGATGGAAGGCCGCGCGACCTGTCAGCAATTCGGCAAGGCCTGCCTGTGGCGGCACACCCAGGGCGCTCGGCAGGGCCGGGCGATGCATGTCCGCATCGATCATGATGGTGCGGTAGCCGGCCATGGCCAGCATGCGGGCAAGGCTTGCTGCTGTCGTTGTCTTGCCCTCGGCGGATTGGGCGGAGGCAATGAGCACGGTGCGGGCCCGGCGATCGCCGATCCGGGCTGTCAGCACATTGGCCTGCAGCATGCGAATGGCTTCGGCGTAACCGCCATAGGGATCGCGGATCACTTCATCGGCCGGTCGTGTTGAATGGCCTTTACGGCCCAGCTCCGGCACAAGCCCGAGAAATGGCATGCCCGTGGCGCGTTCAATCTGTTCGCCGGTGCGGAAGCCGCGGGCAAAGACTTCCAGCAGGAAGGCCACCATCAGCGCGAAAATCAATCCGGCAACGGCGGCAAATGTCAGCGCCGATTTTTTCTTCGGGAAGCTTGGCGTGCTGGGCACCTCGGCGCGCGAGACAATGCGGGCGCTTGCCGTGCGCATATCCACATCGGCGCGGGCATTGGCTTCCTCATAGCGCTTGAGGAATGATTCCAGCAGGGCGCGATTTGTTTCGGCATCCCGCATCAGAGCGCGCAATGTCACTTCATCCTGATTGAGCTTGCTCATGCGCGACTGAAAGCGGTTCAGGCTGGCGCGCAGCGAGGCCACACGGGCCGCTGCCACATTGGCCTGATTTTCCAGCGCATCAATGACCTTGCGCACTTCCTTTTCGATCTGGGCATCGAGGTCACGCAGATTGGCCTGGGCTTCCAGCATGCGCGGATGGGTCGGCAGCAGGGTTTCCGAATTCTGCGCGATCTGGGCGCGCAAGGCGACTTCCTGCGCCCGCAGATTCTGGATCAGCGGCGACTGCAGCACTTCGGCAGCGGAATTGACTGAATTGCCCGAGGCGAGAAGCTGGCGTGCATTGATGAGCTTTGCCTGTGCTTCGGCCTGATCAGCCTGCGCGGCGGAAAGCTGCGAATTCAGATCAGTCAGCTGCTGCTGGGGCAGGGTTGATCCATTGGTGAGGAACAGGCCGGAGGCCGAGCGGAAGGCTTCGGCTTTGGCCTCGGAGTCGCGTACCTTCACGCGCAGTTCCTCGATCTGGTTTTTCAGCCATTTGGTGGCTTCATTATTGATGCCAGCGCGCTGTTCAATGAGCTGGGCGATATAGAGTTCGGCCAGACGATTGGCGATGCTTGCTGCCGTTTCCGGGCGCGAAGCGGTAAAGCTGATGGCGATGACGCGCGAGGCGGTCTTCTGATAGACGGTCAGCCTTGAGAGCACCTGGCCCACCACGACGTCAATATCGGTCGGGCGGTTCTTGCGTCCGCCGAAAAAGCCCCGGCGGATCGCCGGATTGAATTCGGGGTCGGCATCGAGATTGAGATCGGTGACCAGACGCGTGATAAGCGGGCGCGAGGTGATGACCTGAATTTCGCTTTGCAGCGTTTCAGCATCGGGCATCGCCGGCGCGCCATTGACGTCGAAATTGGACACTTCGTTATTGCGCGGCTCGAGCAGCAGGCGTGTTTCCACCGTATAGCTCGGGGTCACGGTGTTCACCCAGAAGAAGGCGAGCGCCATGAAGACGACAAAGACGGTCAGCACCAGTTCCTTGCGGGCCCAGATGCCGCGCAGGATTTCCCAGGGCGAAATATCACTGATGGCCTGCTCGTCGGGCGCGGCGCGGCGACGGTCGGCAAAAGAGACATCTGGTTGAACGGGCATATAGGTCATGCGTCGTGCGTGCTTTCACACCTTTGGCTTCTATCCGCATTCTGCGGTGTCAAAAAGCCTGTGGATCCGGTTTCAGTAGACCTTCTTTAAGTAACTTAAGTTTTAACAGGGGAGGATAAGTGGCGTATTTATTCACCAGTTTCCCTTTCCTGAACCGCAGAAATGCGAAGGAAAAAGCGACAAATTCCCAAAAAATTAACCATTGGGGCTCTAGCTTGGGGCTCAATACTGCCCACAGCACAGGCAAATCATCATGCTGCGCTCCGCCATTCTGGCTCTGCTTTTGACTATCGGACTGGGCCTTGCGGCCTGTTCCTCGACGGGTATCGTGAATGAACGCCCGGCAGAAACCATGGGCGAGAGCTATCGGCTCGATTCCGGCGACAAGCTTCAGATTACCGTCTTTGGTCAGGAAGACCTCAGCGGTGCTTTCACGGTCAATAGTGCCGGCGCCGTGGCGCTGCCGCTCATTGAGCCGGTTCAGGCGCGCGGTCTGACCGTGCCCGAATTCTCCCAGGCCATTTCCGTGGAACTGGGGCGCACCTTGCTGCGCAATCCCAATGTCAGTGTGCAGATCACCGAATTCCGCCCCTTCTTCATTCTGGGTGAGGTCGCGCGCGCGGGGCAATATCCCTATATCGCCGGCATGACAGTGCAGAGCGCCGTTGCTGTCGCAGGCGGATTCTCCTATCGCGCCAATCAGGATATCGTGCGCATCACGCGTCAGCGCGGTGACAAGATCATTGAGCTGAACGCCGATATTTCTGCAAGCGTTCTGCCGGGTGACACGATTCTCGTGAAAGAGCGTTATTTCTGATGACGGGTCCCCATCCCCTTGATGCCGACCATGAAAAGCGGCCTCTGCGCATCGTTCATATTCTGCGCCAGCCACTTGGCGGGCTGTTTCGCCATGTCTGCGATCTGGCAGCCGGACAGGCGGCGCTGGGCCACAAGGTCGGGATCATCAGCGGCATTGCCGAAGGGCCGGTCGCCACGGCCATGATGGCCGAACTTGCCAAAAACGCATCGCTCGGCGTTCACCAGATTCATGTCAGCCGCTTGCCGGGTATTGGCGATCTGTGGACCATGGGACAGATCAACGGTCTGGTGACAAACATGTCGCCTGATGTCGTTCATGGCCATGGTGCCAAGGGCGGGGCCTATGCGCGCCTGCTGCCGCGCCGCAAACATTATGCGCGCTTCTACACACCGCATGGCGGCTCGCTGCATTATTCGCCGCGAAGCCTTCAGGGCCGGGTCTATCTGGCCATGGAGCGCCATCTGCTCCGGCGTACCGATGGTCTTTTGTTCGAGTCGGAATTCGGACGCAAAACCTTTGAGGAAAAGGTCGCGCCTGTGAATGTCAGCCATACCGTCGTGCATAATGGCGTGACACTTTCCGAGTTCAACATTGTCGAGCCTTTTCACGATGCGGCGGATCTCGTTTTCATTGGCGAATTGCGGACGCTGAAAGGTGTCGGCACGCTGATCGAGGCGATCAGCGGCATGGGGCGCTCTCTCTCCCTGCGCATTGTCGGCTCGGGTCCCGACCGGGAAGCTTTTGAGGCCATGGCCGCCAAGGTCCCGGATCACATCCGGATTTCATTTCTCGGGCCGATGCCCGCGCGGCGGGCCTTTGCGCTTGGTCGCATGGTTGTCATGCCGTCCTATGCTGAATCGCTTCCCTATGTGGCGCTCGAGGCGATTGCCGCCGGTCTGCCCCTGATCGCGACCAATGTCGGCGGGGTTAGCGAGATATTCGGTCCGGACAGTACGTCACTGATTGCACCGGGGAATGCCTATATTCTGCGTGGCGCCATTCTGCGGGCGCTCGCCGATGTGGCGCAGACAAAGGCACGGGCCGTCCGGCAGCGCGAATATGTGCGTAGGCATTTTTCCGTCAAGGACATGGTGCAGGGCATCAATCGCTTCTACAGGCAGGTCATTGACGCCAAAGCGTCGGATGAGTTGGCGGGGCGTGCTGCGTCCAGCGTGTCGTCGCTCGCACATGGGGGGCAGGATCGCCCATGAATGGCTGGCAGCTCGAACCGGAGGCACGCGCGAAAGGTCCCCGCGGATATTTCCTCGGCATGGATTTTCACGAGTGGCTTGTCTCTCTGGTCATGCTCACCAGCTTCTATGTGAAATCAACGCAAGGGGCCGATCAGGCCGCGCCGTTTGATCTCATGCTTGTCGGCACAATCGCGCTGCTCTTTGCGCTTGGCTTGCGGTTTCCGCGCGGCATTGGCTGGCCGACGCTCCTCTGGGGGCTGGTCATTATGGGCTATGGCATTGGTGGCATGTATGCCGTTTATGAGGAGCGGGCGCGCTCGGCCTTCATGGCCTCGGTCTATCTGGTCGGTGTGTTTCTGTTTTTTGCTTCCTTCATCAGCAAGGATCCCGACCGGCGTTTCAACATCGTCATGAATGCCTATTCGATTGCAGCTGTCTTTGCGGCCCTCACTGGCATTGCCGGCTATTTCGGCATCCTGCCGCCCGAGCAGTTCACCGATTATGGACGCGCCTCTGGCACCTTCAACGACCCCAATGTGTTCGGGCCCTATCTCATCGCACCGGCGATCTATCTCGGCATGCGCGTCTCGACGGCGAAGGGCAGTCAGGCCCTGTTGCTGCTTGTTCCGCTCGGCATTCTGGTTCTGGGTCTTCTGCTCAGCTTTTCGCGCGGCGCCTGGGGTGGCTTTCTGCTGGCCGGAATCATCTTCATGGGGCTCACGCTTGCCACATCGCAATCGAGCCGCCAGACCATGCGCCTCCTTCTCTTTGGCGGCGGCATGGCGCTCTTTCTGGCCATCGTGGTGGTGGTGGCGCTGTCCACGCCCCAGATTGCCGGTCTCTTTGCCGAGCGTGCCTCGCTGGTTCAGGAATATGACGTCAATATCGAATATGGCCGTTTCGAAAGTCAGGCACGGGCTTTCATGATGGCCCTGCAGCAGCCATGGGGCATTGGGCAGGGGCAATGGGCGATGATCAACCGTCTCGACACCCACAATGTCTATCTGCATGTGCTGGTATCGGGTGGCTTCCTTGCGGGCTTTGCCTTTCTTGCCTTCATGGTCGCGACGATCTGGCGCGGCTGGCGGGCGGCCTGTGTACCAAGTGCCTTTCAGGGAGCGCTGATTGTGGTTCTGGCCTCGGTCATTGCGCATTTCGCGGAGGCCGCGATTATCGACATCGACAACTGGCGGCATTTCTTCGTGATGCTGGGCATGCTGTGGGGCGGCCTTCTCAGCATTGAGGGCCGGAAGCTTGTCAGCGCCGGAAATGCGGGACCCGTGATTCGGGGCCGTGCATCGGCCACATCAACGCATTTTGAGGGCAGGGGATTTGCCTGATGCCCTGACGGGTCAGCTCTTTTGAAGTATTTCAGGCTGGATCGTCTGTAATGGAGGCCTCGCCCGGAATCGAACCGGGGTAAACGGATTTGCAGTCCGGCGCGTAACCACTCCGCCACGAGGCCGTCTTCAGAACAGGGGCGCTGTATAGCAATTCCCCCTGACACGCACAATCACCATTCTGGCCTGAGGGTCAATCGACCCTTAAAATGGGGCCATGCGCCGGTTTTGCCCGGATCGCGAATTGAGTTTGCGCGCCGGGATGCTTATAAACGCCTTAGGTTTCCCGTTACTGTCATTTGCCCGCCTTCGATCAGGAATCTCCCATGAATGATTTTGATGTCAGCCGCCTCAATATGGTTGAGAGCCAGGTTCGCTGTAATGGCATCACGGATGGGCGGCTGATCGACGCCATGCTGGCAGTGCCGCGTGAGCGTTTTGTCGGGCCGGGCAAGCAGAGCCTTGCCTATATGGATGCCTGTGTGAGCATCGGTGATGACACGGTCAGTCGTTACCTCATCGAACCGCGTGTTTTTGCCAAAATGCTTCAGCTCGCAGCCATTGGCCCCGAGGATGTGGTGCTCGATGTCGGCTGCGGCAGCGGCTATTCCACGGCGGTTCTCTCCCATCTGGCGCGCGCCGTGGTGGCTGTGGAAAGCCATGAAGGGCTGAGCGAACTGGCCAATGCCAATCTGACGTCGCTGAGCATTGATAATGCCGCCGTGGTGACAGCGGCCCTGACAGAGGGTGTCGCCCGTCAGGCCCCTTATGACGTGATCATCATCAATGGCCGGGTCGAGACCATTCCGCAGGCCCTTCTGGATCAGCTCAATGAGGGCGGCCGACTGGTGGCCGTCGTCGGAACGGCCAGATCGGCCCGGGCGCGACTATATGTCCGCTCGGACGGCAAAATCAGCTCACGGGATGATTTTGACGCCCAAATCGTTGCTTTGCCGGGCTTTGAACAGAAGCCCAGCTTTGTTTTCTGATCCCAAGGGCGACTGACTGCTGGCAGATTGATTGTATCTGGCCGACAATCCGGTAACAGACCTCAAATTATGTTTCATTCGTCGGATAATTTTTCTGCCGGATGGTCGAATCTGTCTGAAAACGCCTATATAAGACCCATATAATTAGAGAACCGCGGAAACGTTGAGGGGCGCAACCGCCATTTGCGGAGAGTTACAGAATGACGCGATCCTTGAATAAGCCTCTGACCCGGATCAGAGCCTTGGCGCTTGCCTCAACGGCGCTGACCATGCTGGCCGGGGTTTCTCTGGCCCAGGCCGAAGGCCTCACCGACGCCCTCTCTTCTGCCTATGAAGGCAATCCCACATTGCAGAGCCAACGGGCTTCACTGCGTGCCACCGATGAAGGCGTGTCGCAGGCCGTGTCCGGATGGCGTCCGACCTTGCAGGCGCAGGGGGCCTATGGCTATACCGATAGTGACACGACCACCAATGCCGGCTTGAGCGCGCAGTCCGAGTATCGTCCGCTGAGCGGCACGGTCACCCTCAACCAGAATCTTTTTCAGGGTGGTCAGACCGTCAACACCACGCGCCAGGCCAAATATAATGTTGAGGCCGGTCGCAATGTTCTGACAAGTACCGAGCAGGACACGCTGCTTGCAGCTGTTCAGAGCTACATGAATGTGATCCGCGATCAGCTGACCATGGAACTGCGGAAGAACAACGTCACGGTTCTGACCCGCCAGCTTGAGCAGACGAAAGACCGCTTTGAAGTGGGTGAGTTGACACGCACGGATGTGGCGCAGTCTGAATCGCGTTTGAGTTCGGCCAAGGCCGGGCTGATTGCCGCTGAAGCACAGCTGACGGCCAGCCGCGCCTTTTATGAGCGTGTTGTTGGCCATGCGCCGGGCACGCTGGAAAAGCCAAGCGCGCTGCAGGGCTTGCCCGCCAGCGAGGATGAAGCGCTGGAAATCGCGATGAAGAACAATCCTGATTTCCTGTCGGCCCAGAATGCCGAAGCGGCCAGCCGCGCGGCTGTTTCCGCCGCCAAGGGCGCGCTGCTGCCGAGCTTTGATATTCAGGCATCCTATTCCTACGCCCGCGATCCCAGCAGCTCGATCCGCGACAATGAAGAATCCGCCATCCTCGGTGTGCTGACCATTCCGCTCTATCAGAGTGGTGCGGAATATTCCCGCGTGCGTCAGGCCAAGGAAAACAACAATGTCAATCGCATGAACATCATCGCCGCCCAGCGCAGCGTTGAAGAGGGCGTGCGCAATGCCTGGGAGCAGCTTCGTGCATCGCAGGCCTCGATCACGTCCAACAAGGAAGCGGTCAAGGCAAGCGAGATTGCTCTTGAAGGTGTGCGTCAGGAAGCCGAGGTCGGCTCGCGCACCACGCTGGACGTGCTCAATGCCGAGCAGGAACTGCTCGATACACGCGTTTCGCTGGTGTCAGCCGAGCGCGATCTGGCCGTGTCGGAATATGGCCTGTTGTCTGCCATCGGCAATCTGACGGCCCGCAAGCTTGCCCTGCCGGTCAAATATTATGACCCGAAGGAAAATTATGACGAAGTGAGTGGCAAATGGATCGGCTTTGGCACTGCTGGGGACGAATGATTGCTGCCTGTTAAGACTATTTAAGTCTCGCGGTGGCATTCCCGTTTAACTTCTCCTAAGGTTCTACTGATACTAATGGTAGTCCCGAGTAGCAGGACGCAGTTATGAGCAATCAAAATACGGCACAGGAACCGACAATGGAGGAAATTCTCGCCTCCATCCGCCGGATCATCTCCGAAGACACCGACGCTGAAGACATGGGCGCCGGTGAGCAGGCATCCGCCGAGGAGGCGCCTGCGCCTGTCGCGGAAGCCTCGCCACCACCGCCTCCGGTCATGGAAGAAGCCGAAGCCGAGGATGATATCGGCTTTGAGGAGGTTGAGGACGAGGGCGAAGTTCTCGAACTCACCGAAGCCTTGCCGGAAGAGCCCCAGCCCGAGCCTGAGCCTGCTTATATGGCCGAGCCGGAACCTGAACCCGTTCCGGAGCCGGAACCAGCGCCCGAGCCCGTTGCGCCTTACAGCGCGCCTGAGCCTGAGCTCGTTGAGGCCGCCAATGATCTGGAAGGGTCGGATGATGTCGACCTGCCAGATGATGCCCCAAATAATTTTGAAGAATATCTTCCTGAAGATGATGTAGCTTTTGAGGAGCCTGCCATGAACGCCCAGTCGGCCCCCGCAGATAGCGGTATTCTTTCAAACGAAACAGAATCGGCGGCAGCCGCTGCGTTTGGCGCGCTGACCAGCAGCATTCAGACATCCATTGGCGGCTCCAGCCGCAACCTTGAAGAGCTTGTAGCTGAAATGCTGCGGCCCATGCTCAAGGATTATCTCGACGCCAAGCTGCCTGAACTGGTGGAACGGCTCGTCAAAGAAGAAATCGAACGCGTTGCGCGCCGCGCCCGCTAAGATTTGAATTCCGGGCCGATTGGCCCGCATTATCCTTGCGCTTGATAGGCCCCCAAGCCTGTGCTGTAACACGGCACGGTAACTGGGGGCCTTTTCTTTGTGCCCCTTGCGATTCTCCTTCACTTCGATCCGGACCCATAATCAATGCTCGACAAGAATTTTCAGCCTCAGGATGTCGAAAAACGCCTTTATGAGGCCTGGGAACAGAGTGGCGCTTTCAAGGGCGGTCAGCCGGATCGGGTCGCCGCCGGTGCCAAGCCCTATTGCATCGTCATTCCGCCACCCAATGTCACGGGCAGCCTGCATATGGGCCATGCGCTCAACAATACGTTGCAGGATATCGTCATCCGTTTTGAGCGCATGCGCGGCAAGGATGTGCTGTGGCAGCCGGGGCTCGATCACGCGGGTATCGCGACGCAGATGATTGTCGAGCGCCAGCTTGAAGGCGAGGGCAATATCCGCCGTCGCGACATGGGTCGTGAGGCCTTCATCGAACGCGTCTGGAAATGGAAGGGTGAGTCTGGCGGCATTATTATTGATCAGTTGCGCCGGTTGGGCGCCTCCTGTGACTGGAGCCGTGAACGCTTCACACTGGATGACGGCCTCTCTAAAGCCGTGCTCAAGGTTTTCGTCGAACTGCATCGCGAGGGGCTGATCTATCGTGACAAGCGCCTGGTAAACTGGGATCCGAAACTGCAGACGGCGGTGTCCGATCTCGAAGTTGAAAATCTCGAAATCAAGGGGCACTTCTGGCATTTCCGCTATCCGCTGGCCGATGGCAAAACCATTGACTGGCCGCTCTTTGATGAAGAGGGTAATCCGGCGGGCAGCGAGACGCGCAATTATATCATCGTCGCCACGACGCGGCCCGAGACCATGCTGGGCGATACGGGTGTTGCCGTGAATCCGGACGATCCGCGCTATGCCTCGCTCAAGGATTGCTTCGTCGTGCTGCCGCTTGTCGGTCGCCGCATCCCTATCGTTTTTGATGAACATGCCGATCCCGAACAGGGCTCGGGTGCCGTGAAGATCACGCCCGCCCATGACTTCAACGACTTTGAAGTCGGCAAGCGGCAGAGTCTCGATCAGATCAACATCTTCACGCCCGATGCCAAGATCAATGATGAGGCGCCCGAAGCCTATCGCGGCATGGACCGTTTCAAGGCGCGAAAGCAGATCGTCGAAGACATCGAGGCACTCGGTCTGCTCGATCACATCGAAGACAAGATCGTCATGGTGCCGCATGATGAAAAGACCAAGGCAACGGTGATCGAGCCCTATCTCACCGACCAGTGGTATGTGGATGCGGCCACGTTGGCAAAGCCCGCCATCGAAGCCGTTGAGCGCGGCGAAACCAATTTCGTGCCGAAGAACTGGGAAAAGACCTATTTCGAATGGATGCGCAATATCCAGCCCTGGTGCATCTCGCGCCAGCTCTGGTGGGGCCATCGCATTCCGGCCTGGTATGCCGAAGATGGCGAAATCTTTGTCGCCTATAGCGAAGAAGAAGCCCATGCCGAGGCTGAAAAGCATTTTGGCAAGAAGGTCGAACTGCGCCGCGACGAAGACGTGCTCGACACATGGTTCTCCTCGGCGCTGTGGCCGTTCTCGACGCTCGGCTGGCCCGACGAAACGCCGGAACTCAATCGCTATTACAAGACCGATCTGCTCGTCACCGGTTTCGACATCATCTTCTTCTGGGTTGCCCGCATGATGATGATGGGGCTGCATTTCAAACAGGAAGTGCCGTTCCGCGATGTCTATATTCACGCGCTGGTCCGCGACGAGAAGGGCCAGAAGATGTCGAAGACCAAGGGCAATGTCATCGACCCGCTGCAGCTTATTGATGAATATGGGGCGGACGCTTTGCGCTTCACGCTGGCGGCCATGGCGGCACAGGGGCGTGATCTGAAGCTTGCGACCAATCGCGTCGAAGGCTATCGCAATTTCGGCACCAAGCTCTGGAATGCCTCGCGCTTCTGCGAGATGAATGAATGTGTCCGCGTCGAGGGTTTTGATCCCTCAAAGGTTCAGCAGACCGTCAATAAATGGATTGTCGGGGAAGCCGCGCGCACTGCGGCCAAAATCACCGAAGAGATTGAGGCCTATCGCTTCAATGAGGCAGCCGGGGCGGCCTATAAATTCGTCTGGAATGTTTTCTGCGACTGGTATGTCGAATTCATCAAGCCGCTTTTGATGGGCGAAGATGAAGTGGCCAAGGCCGAGACGCGGGCCACCGCCGCCTGGGTTCTTGATCAGATATTGCTGGTTCTCCATCCCTTCATGCCTTTCATGACGGAAGAGCTCTGGCAGGTGACGGGCGAGCAGGGACCGGCGCACGGGTCGCAGCTCATCATGGCACCATGGCCGGTCTTGACCGGGCTTGGGTCAGTTGAGGCAGATGCGGAGATGGACTGGGTTGTCCGCTTCATTTCTGAAATCCGCTCGGTTCGCGCCGAGATGAATGTGCCCGCCGGTGCCAAAATCACGCTTACCATCAAGGGCGCGAGCAGTGAAAGTGTTGAGCGTTTCGAACGTCACCGCGACCTCATCATGCGGCTGGCCCGTCTGGAGACGGCCGATGTTTCCGCAGATGTGCCGCAGGGTGCCGTCCAGATCGTGCTGGATGAGGCAACGCTGGTGCTGCCGCTTTCCGGCCTCATCGATGTGGCGGCCGAGACGGCCCGCCTCACCAAGGAAATCAGCAAGCTTGAGAGCGAAATGGGCAAGATCGACGCCAAGCTCGGCAATGCCAAGTTTATCGCCGGGGCGCCCGCCGAGGTGGTTGAGGAACAGCGCGAACGCCGCGCGGAAGCCGAAGCGGCCATCGTCAAGCTGCGCGACGCCCTCAAGCGCGTTGAAGCCGTGGTTTGATGCTGATCTGTCATCCCGGGATTTATTCCCGGGATCCATAGGCGGTTCAGTCTGAGAGATGGGTCCCGGCAACAAGTGCCGGGACGACGCACTCAATGATATTAGCGGCCATCGTCAAACTGCGCGACGCTCTCAAGCGCGTTGAAACCGTGGTTTGATGCTGATCTGTCATCCCGGGATTTATTCCCGGGATCCATAGGCGGTTCAGTCTGAGAGATGGGTCCCGGCAACAAGTGCCGGGACGACGCACTCAATGATATTAGCGGCCATCGTCAAGCTGCGCGACGCCCTCAAGCGCGTTGAAGCCGTGGTTTGAAGTCGTGGATGCCCCGCATGAAGCGGGGCATGACGATTTTGAATTCAGATGTCATGGCCCGGCTTGGCCGGGCCATCCACGTCTTTACGCATCAAACATGATGACGGAGCGGGCGAGTTCACCGCGCTTCAATTCATCAAAGGCATCATTGATCTGTTCGAGCTTGATGCGGTTTGAAATCATGTCATCAAGCTTCAGCTTGCCGGACATGTAGAAGTCCACCAGACGGGGCATGTCGACCGGGAAGCGGTTGGACCCCATGAGCGAGCCCTGGATTTTCTTTTCCTGAAGGAACTGGAAGCCCGGCAGTTCAAGCGACTGGCCGATCGGGATCATGCCGATGATCGTGGCCGTGCCGCCGCGGGCCAGCATGCCGAAGGCCTGTTCGGAAGTCACCTTGAGGCCGATGGCTTCAAAGGCGTGATGCACACCGCCATTGGTCATTTCCATGACCTGCGCCACGGGATCGCCATCCTTGGCATTGACGACATCGGTCGCCCCGAAATGCTTGGCCATGTTGAGCTTGGAGCCCTGCGTGTCGACCGCGATGATGCGACCGGCACCGGCAATGGCCGCGCCATTGATGCAGGCAAGGCCGACGCCCCCGCAACCGATGACGGCAACGGTTTCGCCGGGGCGCACATTTGACGTGTGCATGACAGCGCCCACGCCCGTCATCACCGAACAGCCGATCAGCGCGGCGCGGTCCAGCGGCATGTCCTTGCGGATGGCCACGCAGGCATGCTCGTGAATAAGCATCATTTCGGCGAATGAGGAGAGGTTGAGGAACTGGTTCACGGGGCCTGCGTCATTGTTCAGACGGGATTCCTCGCCGGCCTCGCGCTTGGTCTCCGGGCTCACGCAGCGCGACATGTGTCCCGTCAGGCAATGTTCGCAATGGCCGCAATAGGCAGACAGGCAGGTAATGACATGGTCGCCTGGCTTGCAGGTGCGAACTTCGGAGCCGACCTGTTCGACAATGCCGGCTGATTCATGGCCGAGCACGGCGGGCATGGGATAGGGGTAGGAACCTTCGATGAAATGCAGGTCCGAGTGGCAGACGCCGGCGGCCACGGTGCGGATCAGCACTTCATGCGGGCCGGGCTTGTTGATTTGAACATCCTCGATCACGAGGGGCTTGCGCAATTCGCGCAGAACGGCAGCTTTCATCCGGATTTCCTCCCTTTTGCTCCGGTCTCTGGGGTCGGGGACCGGTTGCGACGAATCTTCGCCTTTTGCACGGGGCGCGGTCAACTCAACTTTCTGTCGCCGGGCGGGCGCCATTTACCCTGATCTTCAGCAAGGGGTTTGCATTGGCCCGCGATCTGCCACAATGCGGCCCAGTTCGCACGAAAGAATGGTGACATGACAAATTTCAAGCGCCTTTCCCTGCTCGCCGCCACGCTCGGGCTTTCACTCTCGCTCAACGGGCAGCTTCACGCCGAAGTCCTGCCGGAATCACAGGCTGCCTTCAATGCAGGGCTCTCGGCCTATCAGGCCGGGGATATTGCCACCGCCGTGACCGACTGGACCGATGCCGCCAAGGGGGGGCATGTCGGCGCCGCATGGATTCTGGGCAACCTCTATGACAGCGGCAAGGGTGTGCCGCAATCTGACGCCAAGGCGCATAATTATTATCTGCAGGCGGCCAAGGGTGGTCAGCCGGATGCGGCCACGCGCATCGGCCTCATCTATCTCAACGGCAAGAAGTCGATTGATGTGAAGCCGGATTATTCCGTTGCCATCCGCATGTTCGAGATCGGTGCTTTGGCGGCCAAGGCGGATGCGCAGTTCTATCTCGCCATGATGTATTACCGCGGACAGGGTGTGGCTGTGGACCGCACCGAGGGTCTGCGCTGGCTGCTGCTCTCGGCCAAGAAACGCTACTCGCCGACTTTTGCCGAACTCGGCCGCATCTATATGGAAGGTCTGGGCGTCAGCAAGGACACGGTTCAGGGCTGGGCCTATCTGATGCTTGCCAACCGTTTCGCAACCAATGACGACCAGCGCGGCACATCCGTGGATGCGATGAATAAATATGATGGCTGGATGCAGGCTTCCGAAAAGCAGGCCGCGGCCCGCAAGGCCGACGAGTGGCTTGCCTCTCATAAGAACGGTTGAGGCCTACTCGAAGACGACTTTTTCTTCGCCCAGCCAGAGCGGTGATTTCCTGAAATCGATGAAGCTGCTTTCGTCCTCGTAAAGGGCGCGGCTGGCATTCAGGCCTTCCTCTGTTTCAAGGACCGCCAGCAGGTCCCCGGCACTCTCCCACCAGAGCTGCGCCACGCCGTCATAGATCGCGGGCGCATTTTCCAGACCGCTGCCACGCCCTTCGCGCAAGCCATCGCTCAATTCCACGGGCAGTGAATGCATCTGGACATAGCGCTTGATGCGCAGCGCCGCGCGATGGCTTTTTACCAGCGGGGCATGTTTGTTCCACCAATAATCCTGGAATTCATCGACACTGAGATGGGGCAGGCGGGTCAGGCAGAAGGTCAGCTTGATCATGGGGTTTTTCCCTCATTTTTCTTTTTTCTGGGCTGATGCCATCATGGCCGCCATCGCTCGGAAATAAAAGCTGCATCGGAGTTTTGAATGCGTATCGCGGTTGGTGGATTTCAGCACGAGACCAATACATTTGCCCCCACCAAGGCTGATTACGCCGCCTTTGCGCAGTCCGATAGCTGGCCCGCCTTGCAACGGGGGCCAGCGCTGCTGACGGCCTTTGCAGACATGAATGTGCCGATTACCGGTTTTCTGGACGCTGCCAAGGCGGATAGTCAGACACTTCTGCCGCTTGTCTGGTGTTCGGCCACGCCGTCTGCCCCCGTCACGGATGATGCCTTTGAGCGCGTCATGGGGATGATGCTGGAAGATTTGGCAGCGGCCCTTTCGACGGGCCTTGATGGCGTCTATCTCGATCTGCACGGCGCCATGGTCACCGAGACTTATGAGGATGGCGAAGGCGAAATACTGGCGCGCGTCCGCCGAATGATCGGCTCCGACATTCCTCTTGTTGCCAGTCTTGATCTCCATGCCAATGTCTCGCAGCGCATGGTCGACGAGGCTGACGCCTTGATCGCCTATCGCACCTATCCCCATGTCGACATGCGCGACACGGGCGTACGCGCCCATGCGCATCTGACAGGCCTCCTCAGCGGTCTGCCGCGACAGGCCAAGGCCTTCCGCAAACTGGACTACATCATTCCGCTGACGGCGCAATGCACGCTGATTGAACCGGCGCGACATATCTATGCCCATGTGGCGCATCTCGACGGCAAGATGCTGGGCAATGGCGAAGTGAGCGTGACCTCCTTTGCGACCGGATTTCCACCGGTTGATATTTCGATGAACGGTCCATCTGTCTTTGCCTATGCCGACACGCAGTCTGCGGCTGACGAAGCGGCGGGCGAGCTTGCCGATATGGTCACAGCCTGCGAGCCGCGCTTTGTCGAGCGACTCTGGTCTGCGCGTGACGCTGTTGCGCATGCCATCGCCACGTCAAGCGATGCCGGTGGTCCTGTCGTGCTGGCCGACACGCAGGATAATCCCGGCGCGGGCGGCAATGGCGATACGGTCGGCATTCTGCGCGAGATGTTGCTGCAGGATGCGCCTCTTGCGGCACTCGGCGTGCTTTATGATCCGCAAGCAGCTTCCATGGCTGCCGAGGCGGGCGAGGGGGCTTCGATCACGCTTTCACTTGGTGCCAAGACGGGCGGGGCCGATGAAGCGCCGATTGAAGAGACATTCGAGGTGGCAAAAGTCGGCTCGGGAAATTTTCTGGCCACGGGTCCCTTTTACGGGGGCTCGCATATGTCGCTTGGTACCACGGTTCTGCTGCGCAAGGGCGGGGTGCATGTCGTGGTCTCGTCACGCAAGGCGCAATGTGCCGATCAGGAGATGTTCCGCCATGTCGGCATCGAGCCATCGCGCTTGCGCGTTCTGGTGGTGAAAAGCTCGGTGCATTTCCGCGCTGATTTCGGGCCGATTGCCCGCGAGGTGCTGGTGGTTGAAAGCCCCGGCCCCAATGTTGCCGATCTCACGCGGCTGCCCTTCAGGCATCTGCGCAAGGGCCTCCGGATCACGCCGCTCGGCCCTGCCTTTGAGGGGTAAGTAGCAGATTTGTCTCTGCGTCATGCCCCGCATGAGGCAGGCCATGACGGCAATCATTCAATCTGTCAGATATCAAGTTCAATCCAGACCGGCACATGGTCGGAGGGCTTTTCGCGGCCCCGCACCATGCGGTCGATGTCGCATCCCTTGAGGTGGTCGGCGGCTTGCGGCGAGAGCATCAGGTGGTCAATGCGGATGCCATTGTCTTTCTGCCAGGCGCCGGCCTGATAATCCCAGAAGCTGTAACGATGGCTTTCGGTGTGGCAGGCGCGAAAGGCATCTGTCAGGCCAAGATTTGTGAACTCATGGAATTTGGCGCGGGTCTCTTCACGGAAGAGGGCATCATCGGCCCAGGCCGCCGGATCATGCACATCTGCCGCGGTCGGGATGACATTATAGTCGCCTGCCAGAATGAGCGGCTCCTCATAGGTGAGCAGTTCGCGGGCATGGGCCGTGAGGCGGTCCATCCAGCCGAGCTTGTAGGCATATTTGTCCGTATCGACCGGATTGCCATTCGGGAGATAGATGGAGGCGATGCGCAGAAGGCGCTCATTCACCGTGATCTGGGCCTCGATATAGCGGGCCTGTTCGTCCGAATCGTCGCCCGGAAGACCTTTCACGATGTCATCGAGACGGTATTTCGACAGGATGGCGACGCCATTATAGGTCTTCTGGCCGTTGACCGCGATATTGTAGCCGAGGTCCTCAATTGCCCCGAAAGGGAAGGCTTCCTCTACACATTTGAGTTCCTGCAGGCAGACAACATCGGGTGTCGCCTCTTTCAGCCAGTCGGTCAGGTTCACCAGGCGGGCCTTAATTGAGTTGACGTTCCATGTCGCGATCTTCAACATACTATCAAATTACCGTTTGTTTGCTCGGGGAGGGGTAAGCGATGGCTACCAAACTAACACTTGGCGTGCGTGAAAATACACGCCTGCGCGTCCGCTCAGAATCGGGCACGTCGGAACAATGTATCCTAGGTTTTGTCGGAATTCTTGTCGGTCTTGTCGCCATCATGAATGGCGTCATGGCGATGAGTGCGGTGTCTTCGGTCGCCTCGCTTGAGAGCGCCGGCCAGTACTGGTCCATCGCGGCCTGGGGCATCTGGGTGCCGGCCATCGCCATTACCGGGTCCATTCTGGGGGCTGTCAGCGGGATGCGTTTTGCCCTGCCGGTCGTCTGGGCGTCGCCTGTCCTGTCGATCAGCGGCTATGTCATCTACAATTATCCGCAGATTCAAGCCTATATGGAAAAGCTCTGCGCCAGCTTTAACTGAGCCAGCCGCCTCTGCTGTCAGATCGCGAAGGATGTGCCGCAGCCACAGCCTGAGGTGGCGTTTGGATTGTTGATCTTGAAGGCCGAGCCGATGAGATCATTGGAAAAGTCGATCTCGGCCCCACCCAGATAACCCACCGACACGGGGTCTATCAGCACGGTCGCGCCGAGCTTCTCGATGACGAGATCATCGCTCAGGCGCGTATCATCCAGCGTGAAGCCATATTGAAAGCCCGAGCAGCCGCCGCCATTCACCGCGACGCGCAGCATCACGCCTTCCGCTTCACCGGCGACGATTTCAGCGATGCGCTTGGCGGCGCGGTCGGTCAGCGTGATAGGCTGGCCGAGGCCCGGCAATGTTTCGGTTTCTGTGTCACTCATGGCGCACTCCTGATCCCAGAAAAAGGGGAATCGGGCTTTTTCTTTTGAACGATACTAAATATAGCTTACCCAACATGTAGTCGTCCCGTCCCCATATTTCAAATGGGAAGTCGGGCTCATCGGAAAGCAGTCTTTTGGCCCTCTTAAATCCCGCCGCCACAGCCCGGTTTGCGACCAGAGCCGAACATACGCGCGGCAGGCTCTTTTTTGAGCCTGAAAGTGCCATGCGGACGCCATTTCAGCGTGATCGGGACCGGATTATCCACTCCGTCGCCTTCCGGCGCATGAAGTACAAGACGCAGGTTTTCGTCTATCACGAGGGCGACAATTACCGCACGCGGCTCTCCCATTCGCTGGAAGTCGCCCAGATTGCCCGTTCCATCGCCCGTGTCATGGGGCTGGATGAGGATTTGGCGGAAACGCTGGCCCTTGCCCATGATCTCGGTCACACGCCCTTTGGCCATGCCGGGGAAACAGCACTGGACGCCTGCATGAAGGGCTTTGGCGGTTTTGACCATAATGCCCAGACGCTTCGGATCGTCACCAAGCTCGAGCATCGCTATGCCGAGTTTGACGGGCTGAATCTCACCTGGGAAACGCTTGAAGGCCTCGTCAAACATAATGGCCCCGTGGTGACGCCGGGGCGCCGTCTGGATGACCAGCCGCGCGCCATTGTCGAATATGCCCAGACACAGGATCTGGAGCTCGACACCTTTGCCGGGCCGGAAGCGCAGGTCGCCGCGCTGGCCGACGACATCGCCTATAATAATCACGACATTGATGATGGCTTGCGGGCGCGGCTTTTCACGATTGATGATCTGCTGGCGGTGCCGCTAGTGGGCGATGTTTTCCGCGCGGTGATCGACAAATATCCCGGTCTTGAGACCTCACGCGTCATTCATGAGGCCGTGCGCCGGCTCATTGGCGAGATGGTCGAGGATGTGATTTCGGAGACAAAACGGCGTCTTGAGGGCATGAAACCGGCCACAGCCGAGGATATCCGCCATGCCGACCGGGCGCTGGTGGCCTTTTCCC
Source organism: Hyphomicrobiales bacterium (assembly GCA_016124805.1). Taxonomy (GTDB): domain Bacteria; phylum Pseudomonadota; class Alphaproteobacteria; order Parvibaculales; family Parvibaculaceae; genus Parvibaculum. The sequence goes on from WGND01000011.1 coordinate 253,208, forward strand.
CGGCCATGAATGAGCATAATGCCGCGCTGAAAGCCTTTCTGTTCGAGCGCATGTATCGGCATTACCGGGTCAATCGCTCCATGAGCAAGGCCAAGCGCATCGTACGCGACCTGTTTGAGCTGTTGCATCGTGACCCCAGCCTGCTGCCGCCCGAATGGCAGGCCGGTTGTGATGGCGATGCAGGCTTCAAAACGGCGCGTCGGGTCTGCGACTATATTGCAGGCATGACCGACCGCTTCGCCATTGAGGAGCACCGACGCCTCTTCGACCTGCATGACGAGCGGTCCTGAGCCGGCGCCTCACCGCAATTGACTGCTGGAAAGCAGCCACCGGCACAGCTAGAGTGCCAGCCAAATCAATGATTTGACCCCGATCAAATTCCTTCTGCAAAGCCCCCTTTCTCGGACGATTCCTGACAGATGAATATTTTCCGGCATTTTGAGTCCCGTGTGGCGGCCGCCGTGGCTGCGCTTCAGGCTGAGGGCAGCCTGCCTGACGGGCTGGACCTTTCCCGCATCACCGTGGAGCCGCCCCGCGACCCGAGCCATGGCGATCTCTCGACCAATGCGGCCATGGTGCTGAGCAAGGCGGCAGGCAAGAAGCCGCGCGACCTGGCTGACGCGCTGGCGGCCAAGCTCACGGCGGAAGAATTTGTTACCGCCGTCGAGATCGCGGGTCCGGGCTTCATCAATCTGCGTCTCAAGAATGAATTCTGGCAGCTTCGCGTGGGCGATATTCTGCGGGCGGTTGACAGCTACGGCGCCAGCGATCTGGGGCAGGGCGAGGCCGTCAATGTCGAATATGTTTCCGCCAATCCCACCGGCCCCATGCATGTGGGCCACGTGCGTGGCGCGGTGTTCGGTGATGCGCTCGCCAATCTCCTCGAAAAGGTGGGTTATCGGGTCTGCCGCGAATATTATATTAATGATGCGGGCGGCCAGATCGAGGTTCTTGCCCGCAGCGTGATGCTGCGCTATCGCGAGGCGCTGGGCGAAGATATCGGCGCCATGCCGGAAGGCCTCTATCCCGGTGACTATCTCAAGCCGCTTGGGGCCGACCTGGCGGCTGAGTTTGGCAATCGTCTGCTCGAGATGGACGAAGGTGAAGCGCTGGCGATCACCAGGGATCGCGCCATCGACGCCATGATGGAGATGATCCGCGGCGATCTTGCCGTGCTCGGCATTACCCATGAGACTTTCTTCTCGGAGCGGTCGCTGCATGGCTCGGGCGCGATTGAAGCAACGCTTCAGCTTCTTGAAGATAAGGGCCTGATTTATATCGGGACTTTGGAACCGCCCAAGGGCGAAGTGCCCGATGACTGGGAGGCCCGCCCACAAACGCTGTTCCGCTCGACCGAGTTTGGCGATGATGTGGACCGTGCGCTGAAGAAGTCCGACGGGTCCTGGACCTATTTTGCACCGGATATCGCCTATCACCTTGATAAATATAATCGCGGCTTCCGCAAGATGATCGATGTCTGGGGCGCCGATCATGCCGGTTATATCAAGCGCATGCGCGCAGCCATTGCCGGCGTGACAGGTGGCGAAGGCGAGTTTGATGTGAAGGTCTGCCAGCTTGTGAAGCTCTATCGCAATGGTGAGCCTTTCAAAATGTCCAAGCGAGCCGGGGACTTCGTGACGCTTCGTGATGTCGTTGATGAAGTCGGCAAGGATGTCGTGCGCTTCATGATGCTGACGCGCAAGAATGAGGCCCCGCTGGATTTCGACTTTGCCAAGGTCATGGAGCAGTCGCGCGACAATCCGGTGTTCTATGTCCAGTATGCCCATGCCCGCATCAAATCGGTGCTGCGCAATGCAGGGGACGCCGGATTTGACGCGCTGTCGGATGTTGATCTGTCCGAGGCCGATTTCAGCCTGCTCGAGGATGAGGCGGAACTGGCGCTCATCCGCCTGATGGCCTCGTTTCCGCGTCAGGTGGAGCAGGCCGCGCTTGCCCATGAGCCGCACCGGATTTCCTTTGCGCTGCATGATATTGCCTCGGGCTTCCATGGATTGTGGAACAAGGGCAAGGATGATCCCTCGCTGCGTTTCATTCTTCCTGAAGACCGCGCCCTCACTCTTGCTAGACTCAGCTTGATTCGTGCCGTCGCCTATGTGCTGGCCTCGGGGCTGGCTATACTTGGTGTCTCTCCCGTGGAGGAAATGCGCTGATGTCCAACGGTGATGACTGGGATGACGATCAGGATTTCGGCTATGAGCCGGATGACGATGATGATCTGGTCGGCTATGACGCGACCGAGGAAGAGGGGCGTCGACGCCCGCTCATGATCCTCAGCGTGATCGTGCTGCTGGCCGTTTTCGGTGGTGTTGTCTATCTGGCCTATAGTCAGGGCTTCAAGCAGGGCGCGGGCAATGGCACGCCGCCGCTTATTCGCGCTGATACGAGCCCGGTCAAGGTCGCCCCTGAAAAGCCTGGGGGCGTCGCCATTCCGCATCAGGACAAGACCGTTTATGAACGTATTTCCGGTGGTTTGGAAACATCGCCTGCCGATGAGGTTGAGCAGCTTCTGCCGCGTGCTGAGGAACCGTTGCCCATGGGTGAAGCGCCTGCCGCCCCGGTTGACCAGCCTGTGACTGAACCGCTGGTCAGCGCGGCACCTGTTGCGCCGGTCGAGACTGCGCCTTCCGTCCCGGCGCCTGTGGCCGAGGTGCCTGCGACCGTCCCTGATACGACGCCTGCACCAGTTGTGACGGCAACAAGCGGCGATTATGTCGTGCAGCTGGCTGCTTTCCGCGATGAAGCCTCGGCGCTGGCTGCTTTTATAAAACTGCAGAAAAAATATGGTGCGGAGCTCGCGGGCACGCAAAGCGACATACAGCGGGCCGATTTGGGTGATAAGGGTATCTATTACCGTCTGCGGGCTGGCTATATGGACAAGGCCGGTGCCCAGGCGCTTTGTGAGACATTGAGCAAGCAGGGCCAATCCTGTTTTGTCAGGGCCAAATAAAAATGATGCCATCCGGAGTGATTTTCGGCTGTGAGGGAACGAGGCTCAGTGCCGACGAAGCCCGGTTTTTTGCCGATGTATCGCCATGGGGCTTCATTGTTTTTGCCCGGAACATCACCAATCCGGATCAACTGGCCGGGCTCGTGGAAGAGCTGCGGGCTTCGGTCGGATGGCGGGCGCCTGTCCTGATTGATCAGGAGGGCGGCCGCATCGCGCGGCTGCGTCCACCCCATTGGCGCGCTTATCCGCCGGGGCGCAATTATGGCGACTTCTATGCGGCCAATCCCGCGCATGGCATGGAGGCGGCCCGTCTGGGCGCGCGCCTGATTGCCGATGAGCTGCATGCGGTCGGCATCGATGTGGACTGCCTGCCGGTGCTGGATGTGCCTGTGCCCAACGCGCATGACGTGATCGGCGACCGGGCCTATGGCCTGACGCCCGCGCCTGTTGCCACGCTGGGGCGCGCGGCGGCGCATGGCCTGATGGATGGTGGTGTGCTGCCGGTCATCAAGCATATTCCGGGACACGGGCGGGCAGGCGTTGACAGTCATCTCAGCCTGCCGATTGTTGAAACACCGCTGGACAAGCTGCGGTCACAGGATTTTGCGCCATTCCGCATGCTGGCCGACCTGCCGCTTGCGATGACGGCGCATGTGGTTTACACCGCGATTGACCCGGCTGAGCCGGCCACGACATCGGCCAAGGTGATCGAGGAAGTCATTCGGGGCGAAATCGGCTTTGATGGCCTGCTGATGTCGGATGATCTGTCCATGCAGGCGCTTGCCGGGGATCTTGCCTCCCGCACGCGGGCGAGTTTTGCCGCAGGCTGCGATGTGGTGCTTCACTGCAATGGCAAGATGGACGAAATGATTGCAGTCGCCAGTGAGACATCGGCCCTGGATGGCGTGGCTGCGCAGCGTGCGCAGGCGGCGCTTGCGGCGATCATCGAGCCTGCAGAATTTGACGGAGAGGCGGAATATCAGCGTCTTCAAGAGCTTATGGGTGAGTTCTTCGGGAACACATCAATGGGGATAAGCTGAGATAAACCATACCATCGCCTTGTCTGGCGCTGTATAAGAAGCTTTCAAGTCACGCATCAGATTCGAATCGGTCCCTTTCCTCGGGGTCGTGGGGAATTCGGGTCGGTGTGTATTCGATATTCGCAATTGCTATTCCCTGTTGAAAGACCCGCTGGCAGGCGGGGCCGCGACAGGATGAGGGGCGAAAATGTCCGATGCGCCCGCGCAGGATCAAGCCGAACCAAACGAACCTTTCGTCGAAGGTCTCGCCAAAACGGCTGAGGCGGCGCCTGTGCCCGAAGGTACGCTGATCGTCGATCTCGACGGCTATGAAGGGCCGCTGGACGTGCTGCTGGCGCTTGCCCGCAATCAGCGCGTGGATCTGACCCATATCTCGATCCTGAAGCTGGCCGAGCAATATCTGGAATTCGTCAATCAGGCACAACGGCTGGAGCTGGAGCTCGCCGCCGACTATCTGGTGATGGCGTCCTGGCTCGCCTATCTGAAATCCAAGCTGCTGCTGCCGCCGCCCGAAGAGGAAGAAGGCCCGAGCGGAGAGGAAATGGCCGCGCGGCTGGCTTTCCAGTTGCAGCGACTTGAGGCCATGCGCAATGCCTCCAAGATTATCTTCTCGCGCAAGCGGCTCGGCGTGCATGTGTTTTCGCGTGGTGCGCCGGAAGGTATTCGTGTTGTCAAAACAAGTACCTATACCGGCTCTCTCTATGACCTTCTGAAGTCCTATTCGACGCAGCGCCTCAAGCATGACATGCCGACGTGGGAGCCGACCCGTCTGCCGATCATGACGATTGAGCTGGCGCGCCACCGGCTTGAATCCATGCTGGGCATGATGTTCGACTGGGGCCGGATCGAGTCGCTGCTGCCGACAGACCGGGGTGGCGCGACCACGCGGTCGACGCTTGCAAGCACGCTGAGCGCGGCGCTGGTGCTGGCCAAGGAAGGCCAGCTGGAAATCCGCCAGTCGGGTGCCTTCAGCCCGCTTTTCATGCGTCGGCGGGAGGTGCCGCCAGAACCATTGGTGGACGCGCCCAATGAAGGCTCGCCGGAAACGGTGATTGAAACGGCAGAAAATGAGTTCTCCACCCAAGATCGGCAAGACGACGAATGACCCAGGAAATTGTGATGGATGACGCTGAGATTGAGGGCGAAACAAAGCCAGACGCGGAAACGCCGACCGTTGTCGTCGTTGAAGAGGCTGAGGCTGCGCCTGAAGCGGACGGTGATGACGATGAGGGCGATGACGATAATGTCGTCAGCTTTCCTTCGAACGCCGAAGATCACGCCCAGCTGATCCGCATGACTGAGGCGTTGCTCTTTGCCGCTGCCGAACCGCTCGACATCGACAGCATTGCAGGCCGTTTGCCTGCCGGTGCGGATGTCGGCGCGGTAATTGAAGATATTCAGAAGATTTACGAGACGCGCGGCGTCAATCTGGTGCGGATTGCCAATAAGTGGATGTTCCGCACGGCTGATGATCTGGCTTTTCTCATGGAGCGCGAGGCGGTGGAGCAGAAGAAGCTCTCCCGGGCGGGCATGGAGACATTGGCGATCATCGCCTATCACCAGCCGGTCACCCGCGCTGAAATTGAGGAAATCCGGGGTGTTTCCGTCTCGAAGGGCACGATTGACGTGCTGATGGAGACCAACTGGGTTCGTCTGCGTGGCCGCCGCCGCACGCCGGGACGCCCTGTGACCTATGGCACGACGGAATTGTTCCTCAGCCATTTCGGCCTTGAATCGATCGGCGATCTGCCGGGGCTCGATGAACTGAAAGCCTCGGGTCTGCTGGAAGGGCGCCTGCCGCCCGGTTTTGACATTCCTGTGCCCAGCGAAACGGGTGGGGACGGCGACGGCGAGTTCGAGGATGATCAGGCTGAATTCGGAGCCGATCTGGACGAGCATCTTGCCCAGTCGCCCAAGGATGAAGACTGACGGAGGTCAAGGCGGCATTGATCCAAACTCTGAACTTCGGATGAAAGTTTGTTTGGTTAATTGTTGTTAATCATCATCTTTCATGTGTTTTCCGAGGCAGGCTTCTGCTCATATCCGCTTATCTGTCGATTTTTTTCAATCAATCCCCATATCTGAGCGGCTGTGATGATAGGTTGATGTGAAGGTTATGTTGTCGGCTGCTTGATGGCCCCCGGCGGGGCGCGTGGCGGCGCAACGAAAGTGGAGAATGAGATGCTTAGCTGGACTCAAATTCTGGTTGTTGTGGTGCTGATCGCGCTGCTCTTCGGCACAGGTCGCGTGTCGTCCCTGATGGGCGATGTGGCCAAGGGGATCAAGAGCTTCAAAAAGGGTCTCGCCGATGACGATGACGAGGTTTCCGACAAGCCCGAACCCAAGACCATCAACGCCAAGGCTGAAGCGACCGCGCAGAGTGAAAAGGACAAGGCATCCCAGAGCTGACCCGCGCTTGGTTGCCTGGGCTGACCTCTCACCTGCACCCGGACCATTTATGCCCATGGTCCCCGAGGTGCTTTCCATGATTTCAGGACGATAAATGTTCGATCTTGGCTGGACTGAGCTTTTGCTTGTCGCCGTCGTTGCCATCATCTTTGTTGGGCCCAAGGATTTGCCCAAGCTGATGCGGACAGCGGGGCAATACACAGCCCGTATGCGTAAAATGGTTCGCGAGTTTCAGACGAGCTTTGAGGATCTGGCGCGCGAGAGCGAGCTGGAAGATCTGCGCAAGGAAATGGCCGAGCTGAGGTCGCAGACCATGGCGCCGATTTCCATGGGCGGGGTCGATGCCGCCATGGCCAAGGCGTCCGGCCTCAAGCCACCCAAAGCTGCGGAACCTGAAAAGACCGAAACGGCAGGTCTCAGCGCGGAAGAGACGGCGCGTCTGGAAGAACTGCCCGAGGCCATGCAGGAGACCATCCGCGATGCCAGCGATCCGGGGGAGACTGCGGAAAGTGACTCGCCTGCGCCCGCGACCCCCTCCAAGCCGGATGCGGGTCAGGCATGAGCGAAGAAGAAGATTTCGAGGCCAGCCGTGCGCCGCTGATGGAGCATATTATTGAGCTCCGTCGCCGCCTCATCTATTCGGTTGTGGCAATCATCATAGCCTTCGGCGTCTGTTTTGCCTTCGCCACCCAGATTTTCAACATTCTGGTTCATCCTTATGAGATCGCGGCCGGGTCCCAGGCTGTCGCCAAGCTGATCTACACAGCGCCGCAGGAGTTTTTCATCACCCAGATGAAGCTCGCCATGTTCGGCGCCATGTTCATCGCCTTTCCGGTGATCGCCACCCAGATCTACATGTTTGCCGCGCCCGGTCTCTACAAGAATGAGCGCCGCGCCTTTCTGCCTTATCTGATCGCAACCCCGATCCTGTTTCTGCTGGGCTCGACGCTTGTCTATTTCGTCGTGATGCCGCTGGCGCTCGGATTTTTCCTCGGCATGCAGCAGACCGGCGGGGCGGGCGAGGCCAGCATTGAGCTGTTGCCGCGGGTAAGCGAATATCTCGGCCTCATCATGGGGCTCATCTTCGCCTTTGGTGTCTGCTTCCAGCTGCCGGTGATCCTGACGCTGCTGGCGCGGATCGGGGTCGTGAATGCCGCGATGCTGCGCAAGGGGCGGCGCTACGCCATTGTTGTGGGCTTTGCGGTCGCCGCCATTCTGACCCCACCCGATATTCTCAGCCAGATCCTGCTTGGCGTGCCGATCCTGCTGCTTTACGAGATTTCGATTTTCTCGGTGGCCATGGTCGAGCGCAAACGCGAGGACGTGCAGGCCGAGGACGAGGCTGAAGCCGAGCTATAGGCTCGAATATCCTCATTTTCTGGACGCTTTAGGCCCTACCGCGTATACAGGTCGCGCATGTCGCGGGCGGTTGCCGCTGCGCGATTCGAGCCTGTTTCATGACGCCTGATTGAGTTTTCCATGCACGACATTAAAGCCATCCGAGATGACGCTGACGGGTTTGACGCGGGGCTCGCCCGCCGTGGCCTGCCGGCGCAGTCTGCCCGCCTTCTGGAAATTGACGAACGCCGCCGCAAGATCATTTCCGATCTTCAGGCACTGCAGTCGGCTTCCAATGCGGCGGCCAAGCTCATCGGCGGCTTGATGAAGGAAGGCAAGAAGGACGAGGCCGAGGCCAAGAAGGCGGAAGTCGCGGCCAGCAAATCCGACATTCAGGCCCTGGAACAGCGCGAGCGCGAGGTAATTGCCGAACTCGACCGTGAGCTTGCAGCCCTGCCGAACCTCCCCTTTGAGGATGTGCCACTGGGCAAGGATGAACATGATAACGTCCTGCACCACACCCATGGCACGCCGCGTGAGCTAAATTTTGCGCCAAAAGAACATTTCGATCTGGGTGAAGGGCTCGGGCTGATGGATTTCGAGCTGGCGGCGAAGCTGTCCGGGTCGCGCTTTGTGGTTCTGAAAGGGGCGCTTGCACGGCTGGAGCGGGCCATTGCGAGCTTCATGCTTGATTTGCATACGGGTGAATTCGGCTATACCGAAGTGGCGCCGCCGCTGCTGGTCAAGGATCACGTGATGTTCGGCACGGCGCAGCTGCCGAAATTTGCCGATGACCAGTTCACCGTTTTCAAGGGTGATGAACGCGATGACAGCGAACGCTTCTGGCTGATCCCGACCGCCGAAGTGTCGCTGACCAATCTGGTGCGTGAGAGCATTCTGAGCGAAGACGAGTTGCCACTGCGCATGACGGCCTACACGCCCTGCTTCCGGGCCGAGGCGGGCTCTGCGGGACGTGACACGCGCGGCATGATCCGGATGCATCAGTTTGCCAAGGTAGAACTTGTGTCGGTGTCAACGCCCGATCAGGCGCAAGCCGAACATGAGCGGATGCTTTCTTGCGCCGAAGAAGTGCTCAAGCGGCTCGGTCTTGCCTATCGCGTGATGACGCTCTGCTCGGGTGACATGGGCTTTTCGGCACGTCGGACCTACGACATCGAGGTTTGGCTGCCGGGGCAGAATGCCTATCGCGAGATTTCCTCCTGCTCGGTCTGCGGTGATTTTCAGGCCCGCCGGATGCAGGCGCGCTATCGCCCCGAGGGTGAAAAGGCGACGCGCTATGTCCATACGCTGAACGGCTCCGGCCTTGCCGTGGGCCGCACCATGGTGGCGATCCTTGAGACCTATCAGCAGGAAGATGGTTCCATCGTGGTGCCCGAGGCGCTGCGTCCCTATATGGGTGGCATAGAGGTGATTTCGACCCATGACTAAAAAACCGGCCACCAAGGCAACAAAGAAGAAACTCCGCATCCTTGTCACCAATGATGATGGCATTCATGCGCCGGGTCTGAAAACACTGGAGAAGATCGCGCGTGAGTTGAGCGATGATGTGTGGATCTGCGCACCAGAAGAAGAGCAGAGCGGGTCGTCGCATTCGCTGACGCTTGCCAATCCCATCCGGCTGCGCAAGGTCTCGCCCAAGAAATATGCCGTCAAAGGCACACCATCGGACTGCGTGATGATGGCCGTGCGCCACATCATGAAGGATGAACTGCCTGATCTCGTGCTGTCCGGCGTCAATCGCGGTCAGAACATTGCCGATGATGTCACCTATTCGGGAACCATTGCGGCGGCCATGGAAGGCACGCAGCTAGGCATCCCATCGATTGCGCTGAGTCAGGCCTTCGGCTTCACCGGCAAGTCGCATGTGAAATGGTCGACAGCGGAACATTTCGCGCCGGGCATCATCGCCAAGCTGCTCAAGGCGGGCTGGCCGGACAATGTCATTATCAATATCAATTTCCCCGATGTGCTGCCGGACGCGGTCAAGGTCATCGAGGTGACCTCGCAGGGCAAGCGCGACCAGTCGCTGGTGAGCATTGAGGAACGCATTGATGCGCGCAACAATCCCTATTACTGGCTTGGCTTTGAGCGCATTCTGAGCAATCCGCCGGAGGGCACGGATTTGCGTTCCATCTATGAAGGCCGGATTTCCGTGACACCGCTGCATATGAATTTGACGCATCAGCGCACCAAGGCGGCGCTTGGCAAGGCGCTGGGGCTCAAAGCTGCCAAGTAGCTGTTGCGTGAGGGGCGTGTGAGATGAGCGATCAGGGGCCGATGAGCGAAGAGGGCGGGGATGGCGGGATCGATCAGGAGAAGATCGAACTCGTGATGTCGCTTCGCCGTCAGGGCATCCGTGACAAGAAGGTGCTCTCCGCGCTTGAGCGCATTCCGCGCGAGCTTTTCATCGCGGGCACATTCCGCAAGCAGGCCTATGAAGATCATGCCCTGCCGATTGAATGCGGACAGACGATCAGCCAGCCCTTTATTGTTGCCTATATGACCGAGCAGCTGCATGTGGGCGAGCGCATGAAGGTGCTGGAAGTCGGCACCGGCTCCGGCTATCAGGCAGCCGTTCTCTCAAGGCTCTGTCGTCGTGTCTATACGGTCGAGCGCTATCGCACTTTGCTGCGCGATGCCGTGAAGCGCTTTGAAGCCCTGCATCTGCACAACATCACGGCCAAGGTGGCCGATGGCTATAGCGGCTGGCATGAGCAGCAGCCCTTCGACCGGATCATCGTGACGGCGGCCGCACCCTCCGTGCCGATGACACTGGTGGCACAGCTGAAAGTGGGGGGCATCATGGTGCTGCCCGTGGCCGCGCCCGGGGGGCGGGGCGAGCAGCATCTTGTGCGCATTGAGCGAACGGAGGAAGGTGTTACACGGGAAGAACTGATGCCCGTGCGCTTTGTGCCTCTGGTTGAAGGCGTGGCGCGCGAGAGCTGAGCATCTGCCCGTGGCGTCGCCTTGTGGCGTGATGGCGGAGAGGATTTATAGAGAAGAAAAGGCAGGCGATGCGTCCGGGGACGGCAATTGCAAAAAAATTGCGTTATTTCAGTGCTTTTGCGCTGATCCTGTTGCTGGCCGCCTGCAATTCCTATTCGCGCCCCTGGTGGGACAATCCCAATTACAGCAGCAGCCGGACAACCACCTATCAGCGCGATACGCGCAGCTCGGGCGGCACTTATGTGGTGCGTTCAGGGGACACGGTTTACCGAATCGCCCGCATGCATAATGTGCCGATCCGCTCGCTGATTGATGCCAACAGGCTGTCGCCGCCCTATGCCATTGTGACGGGCCAGCGGCTTGTCATTCCTGCCGGGCGCTTCCATGTGGTCGAACGCGGCGAGACCGTTTACAGCATCTCGCGGCGCTATGGGGTGGACCAGTCGAGCCTCACCAGTCTCAATCGTATTCCAGCACCCTATATGATCAATGTCGGCCAGAAGCTGCAATTGCCTTCCACGGGCAGCCGTGAAATCCAGGTTGCGGATTCATTGTCCGGGTCGGGGTCCGGCTCCGGCAGCCGCCGCGCCAGCGATGACGATCATGTGGGTGTGCCGCTGGCGCGCCCGGGAACGCCGGTGATTGAACGGCCGACGCGCGTTGCCTCCGTCCAGAAGAAGCCGCCACTGCCGCCGACACCGGCGCCGTCGGGCGCCTTCATCTGGCCGGCACGGGGCAAGATACTTTCCACTTTTGGCAGCAAAGGGGGCGGCCTCAATAATGACGGTATCAATATTGCCGTGGCGGAGGGGGCATCGGTGCGGGCCGCGCAGAGCGGTGTCGTGGCCTATGCGGGCAATGAGTTGAAGGGCTATGGCAATCTGCTGCTCGTGCGCCACGCCAATGGCTGGATCACGGCCTACGCCCATAACAGCAAGCTGCTGGTGAAGCGCGGCGACACGGTTACCAAGGGGCAGACGATTTCCTATGCGGGCAGCACCGGCAGTGTGACATCGCCGCAAGTGCATTTTGAAGTGCGCAAGGGCTCGAAGGCCATTGACCCGCAGACCGTGCTTGGCAGCTAGACCCTGTTAATCCAGCTTCTGGCCAAGACGCCCGGCAATATCCTGTACGCATTGCCAGGCTACGCGCCCGGACCGGGCCCCTCTGGTGGCGGCCCATTCAATGGCAGCGGTTTCCAGCTCGGCATCGCTGATCTTGAGTGCGTAATGGGCGGCATAGCCCCGGATCATGTCGAGATAGTCTGCCTGGCTGCAATTGTGAAAGCCGAGCCACAGCCCGAAGCGATCTGAAAGCGAGACTTTCTCCTCAACGGCTTCATTGGGATTGATGGCCGTGGAGCGCTCATTTTCCATCATGTCGCGCGGCATGAGGTGGCGGCGATTGGATGTGGCGTAGAAAATGACATTGGTGGGGCGGCCTTCGATGCCGCCATCCAGCACAGCTTTGAGCGATTTGTAACTCGTATCGTCATGATCAAAGGAGAGATCGTCGCAGAAGATGATGGCGCGGCGATCCTGGCCGCGCAGGAGCGTCATCAGGCGGGGCAGGCTTTCAATATCTTCCCGGTGGATTTCGATCAGGAGGAGGGCTGAAGTCTTCTCCCTGTTGATGGCGGCATGGGCGGCCTTCACAAGCGAGCTTTTGCCCATGCCCCGGGCACCCCAGAGCAAGGCATTGTTGGCGGGGAGTCCTGCTGCAAAGCGGCGGGTGTTCTCTATCAGGATGTCGCGGACATGGTCGACACCCTTCAAAAGGCTCATATCGACGCGGGAAACGGTCGGGACGGGTTCAAGCCGATCTTTTTCGGCCTGCCAGACAAAGGCGTCGGCATCGCCGAAGGCGGCGGGCGTTGACGGCGGCGGGGCAAGGCGTTCAAGCGCTGCGGCAATGCGGGCCAGAAGCTTTTGGGTGTCGGCCTCGGTTTTGCGGTCGTCGCTCATTGGCTGCATTCTTTCGTCTGGGAGGGCATCGCGGCTCGGTTCCTCATCGGTCGCCCGTTTTCGGCCAAATATCAAGTGCTTAGAAGCTTACAGAGCCGTAATATGGCGGGATGCGAGTGTGGTTTGCAAATCAACACCCTATCGCTATAGTCCGGCCAAACCTGACCTGAAACGTCGTGGCCGCCGCTGTGCGGACCTCCGACAGGAGAAGAATATGACTGGTGGCAGTGCCAATGAATTCCTGATCTCGATGGTGCCCTTTATCGCCCTTTTCGCGATCATGTATTTCCTTGTTTTGCGTCCGCAGCAGCAGCGCGTCAAAGCCCACAAGGCTCTTGTCGATGGCGTGCGCCGTGGCGATGTGGTGGTCACGTCGGGTGGCATTGTGGGCAAGGTGAGCAAGGTCGAGGAGGCTGAAGTGCTCGTCGAAATCGCTGATGGCGTCAAAATCCGCGTCATCAAGGCGACTCTGAGCGATGTCCGTTCGAAATCCGAGCCTGTACCAGCTAACGCCAACAATCCGTAACTCAAACGAGGGAGAGTCGACCTTGTGTGAGAGTGTCCTGTCGGACCTCCCGCGACGTGGTTGAAATCCGACATGCTCCATTTCGATCGCTGGAAGATTTTCCTGATCTGTTTTATCGCGCTGGCAGGCTTTGCCTTTTCCGCGCCAAACTTCTTTTCCAAGGAGTCGCTTGCGGACGCGCCTTCATGGCTGCCGAGCAAGCAGGTCAATCTGGGTCTCGATCTTCGCGGCGGATCCTACATGCTGCTGGAAGTCGATATTGACTCGGTCATGAAGGATCGCCTGCAGGTTCTGACAAATGATGTGCGCAAGGCGCTGCGTGATGAACGCATCCAGTATACCGGATTGGGTGTGAAGGGCGACGCGCTGACCGTGCGCATCACGAATACCGCGGATATGGATAAATCCCTCAAGGCCATTGAGGCGCTTTCAACCATCGTCAGTGGTGGCAGCCTTCGCAGCCTGCCATCGCGCGATATTGCCGCAACAGCGGAAGGTAATCTGATCACGGTCAAGCTCTCGGAAGCGGCGCGTCTGGCACGCACCGAGTCGGCCATGCAACAGTCCATCGAAATTGTCCGCCGCCGTATCGACGAACTCGGCACGACCGAGCCTGTCATCCAGCAGCAGGGCCTTGACCGCATTCTCGTGCAGGTGCCGGGTCTGGATGATCCCAAGCGCCTGAAGGATCTGCTCGGGCAGACAGCCAAGCTCAATTTCCGCCTCGTCGATACATCCATGTCGGCGCAGCAGGCTTTGGCAGAGCGCCGCGTTCCGGCCGGTTCCGAGCTCCTCTATGATGTGGAGACGCCGCCCAATCCCGTTCTCGTGCAGCGTCGCGTGATGGTGGGGGGTGATGCGCTGGTTGATGCGCAGGCGGCTTTTGACTCACGCAATGGCCAGCCTGTCGTTAATTTCCGTTTTGACAGTGCCGGCGCCAAGCTTTTTGGTGAAGTCACCCGCGACAATGTCGGTCGTCCCTTTGCCATCGTGCTCGACAACAAGGTCATTAGTGCGCCGCGCATCAATGAGCCTATCGTTGGTGGCTCGGGGCAGATCAGCGGCAATTTCACGGTTGAATCGGCCAATGACCTTGCCATTCTGCTGAGGGCGGGCGCACTGCCTGCGCCGCTCACCGTTCTTGAAGAACGCACGGTCGGGCCCGGCCTGGGTGCTGACTCGGTTCGCGCCGGGACGATTGCCTCGATCATCGGTTCCATCGCGGTTGTTGTTTTCATGGTCTGGGCCTATGGCCTTTTCGGTGTCTTTGCCAATATCGCGCTGCTCATCAATATCGGCCTGATGCTGGGGTCACTTTCGCTGTTGCAGGCGACGCTGACCCTGCCGGGCATTGCCGGCATCGTGCTGACTGTGGGTACAGCCGTTGACGCCAACGTGCTGATTTATGAGCGCATTCGCGAAGAGTTGCGAAGTGGCAAGTCACCCATTGCGGCGATTGAAGCGGGCTATAATCGCGCGCTTGCCACCATTCTTGATGCCAATATCACGCATTTCATCTCGGCGGCTGTGCTCTTCCAGCTCGGCTCGGGGCCGGTGCGCGGTTTTGCTGTGACGCTTGCCATTGGTGTTGTCACATCGGTTTTCACGGCGTTTACGGCAAACCGCCTCATCGTTGCGACCTGGGTGCGTTATGCGCGTCCCAAGACGCTGACCATCTGACAAAGCGGGGCTGCCATGAATTTTCGTCTCAAGCTCGTTCCGGACAAAACGGATTTCAAATTCGTCAAATACCGCACGATTGCCGTGGGCATTTCCGTTGTCATCATGATTGCCTCTGTCTTCATGACCGCGACCAAGGGCCTGAATTTCGGTATTGATTTCCGTGGCGGTACCGTCATCGAAATTGCGACCAAGGAACCGGCCGATATTGGTGATCTCCGCCAGCGTCTGGGTGGTCTCGGTCTGGGCGATGTGCAGCTTCAGCGCTTTGGTACCGACACCAATGTGCTGATCCGCATCGGCAGTGCGGCGACGGAAACAGCTGAAGAGAGTCAGGCGGCCATCGACAAGGTCAAAACAGAGCTCGGTGATGCGGTTGAATATCGCCGCATTGAATCCGTCGGTCCGCAGGTCAGCGGCGAGTTGATCTGGTCGGCCACGACGGCTGTGCTCGTATCGATCCTGTTGATGTTTGCCTATATCTGGTTCCGCTTTGAATGGCAGTTTGGCCTTGGCGCCGTGCTGGCGCTCGCCCATGACGTGCTCGCGACGATTGGCGTTTTCTCGCTGATGCAGTTCGAGTTCAACCTCACGACCATTGCCGCATTGCTCACGATTGTCGGCTATTCGATGAATGACACGGTTGTGGTGTTTGACCGTATCCGTGAGAACCTGCGCAAATACAAGAAAATGGATATTGGCGATCTGATCGATCTGTCGATCAACGACACGCTGTCGCGAACCGTGATGACATCGACGACGACGCTGCTTGCGCTCGGCTCGCTCTATGTGTTCGGTGGTGAAGTCATCGCCAGCTTCACCTTCGCCATGATCTTCGGTATCCTGATCGGTACCTATTCGTCGATCTTCGTTGCCGCGCCGGTCCTGATCTGGATTGGCGTCAAGCGGGACTGGGGTGCGGTTGTGGCCCGCAAGGCAGGCGGCGTTCCGGCGAAGAACGCTCAGTAAGCTGACGGATGAAACCGCATTTTGAAAGCCAGCCGGCTGTTGATTCCTATGGCAATATGGGCTTTCGGCTGGCCGGTCAGCTTTTCCCGAATGGGGTCATCATCACGCCGCTGGGTCTTTATCCCTGGGGCGTAACGCGAATGCGGGATGCCATGCCTTCCGATTTTGAGCGCCTGTTGGCGGCGGCAGACCATTTCGATGTCTGCGTCATTGGGTGCGGTGAAACGATTGAACAATTCCCTAAGGAAACTAGGGACTTTCTGCTTGAAAATCGAATCGCCGCCGACCTCATGAATACTGCCAGTGCCTGCCGTACCTATAACTTCCTTCTGTCGGAAGGTCGCCGGGTGGCCGCTGCCCTTATTCCCGTGGAATAATGGCAGTTTGTGACGCGAGCTTTCAGCGGCCTTGGCAGAACCCTCCGAAAATCCTAGTTTGATGGTCTAATTGTTTGTCCGGGGCGCAACCCTGCGCCCGGCATCAAATGAAATTTCAGGGGGACCCCAATGGCTGCCATTCTCTCATCGCTGCGGAACACGGTGATTGCCGGTTTCGTACTCGCGGCGGTTCTGCTGCTCGTTTATCTGAATTCGGGCGGGACATTCGATCACAATTTCGGCGCCTTCATCATGCGCTGGCTGCATGTGGGCAGCGGCGTGATGTGGATCGGTCTGCTGTGGTATTTCAACTTCGTGCAGATCCCGAACATGGGCAATATTCCGGACGAACAGAAGCCGGCCATCAGCAAGGTCATCGCGCCTGCCGCTCTCTGGTGGTTCCGTTGGGGCGCCATGGCGACCATCATCACGGGCCTGCTGCTTGCCACAATGAACAACTACATCATCGATGCGCTGACGCTCGGCGCGGCTGAAGGCTTCGATGTGCCGAAGGATACGGCCATCGGCATCGGCATGTGGCTCGGCATCATCATGTGGTTCAATGTCTGGTTCGTGATTTGGCCAAATCAGAAGATCGCGCTTGGCATTGTGGACGCCCCTGCCGACAAGAAGCCTGCGGCGGCACGCACAGCCATGCTGTTCTCGCGCACCAATACGCTTCTCTCGATCCCGATGCTCTTTGCCATGGTTTCGGCACAGAATATCTATTGATCCGTTGATAACAGACTGATTGCGGGGTCGCCGATGTGCGGCCCCGTTTTCATTGGAGGCATGTGACATGAGTGACGGGCTGAGGGCGATTGAGGCTTGCTATGATCAGCTGCGCCAGCTTGATCATGACCGCTACCTCACCGTGCTGCTGGCCCCGGCTGGTCTGCGCGACCGGCTGGTCACCCTTTATGCCTTCAATGTCGAGATTGCCCGTATCAGTGAAGTGGTCAGTGAACCTATGCTGGGCGAAATACGCCTGCAATGGTGGCGCGAAGCCCTTCAGGCGGCCGAGAAGGGAGAGGGGCGCGGTCATGATGTGGCGGTCGCGCTCGCCGAACTGCATCAGCGCCACCCCCTGCCTTTTGCCGCGATGCAGACGCTGATCGACGCCCGGGCCCGCGATCTGGATGATGAGGCTTTTGCGGACATGGCGGCGCTGGAAAACTATGCCTCGGCAACCTCCTCACAACTCATGCGCATTGCCTGTCTGGCTATCGCCGATGAGACACGGCTGACGTTGCAGGCTGAGCTAGTGGAGCAGGCGGGAAAGGCCTATGCGCTGACCGGATTGCTGCGGGCATTGCCGATGCTGGCCTCGCGGGGACATGTGTTTTTCCCGCTGGATGTGATGGGACGGCATGATGTCGACCCGCATGACATTCTTTCAGGCCATATGACACCGGCCATTCGTCTGGCGATGGACGAGATCATTGAACGGGCACGCGGGCATCTGGTGGCGCTGCGCACCGAGAGGGTTCAGAAACCTCTGTTCCCGGCCTTGCTGCCCGCTTCGCTCTGCGACGCCTATCTGGATATTCTGGCAAGACGTGATTTCAATCCGTTCAAGACAGCTTGCGAGGTGGCCGGTTTCAGGCGCCAGCTGCGTTTGATGAGCCGCGTCTGGCAGAACAGGGTCTGACTATTCGGCTGCCTGGGCAGACGGGCTGAGCCATTCCGCCAGATCAGCGAGGGCGCGGGCGCTATGGGCGCGTTTGCGCGACGGCGTTTTGGCCTTGCCGCGTGGTGTGCGTCCGTTTTCATCGACGGGCAGGTCCACCGGCGGGAAGAGGCCGAAATTCACATTCATCGGCTGGAAGGTGTCGGCATTGGCATCGCCCGTGATGTGGGCGAGCAGCGCGCCGAGTGCGGTGGTGCGGGGCGGCGGGGTTGGTGTGCGACCCTGACGCTCGGCGGCGGCAAAGCGACCGGCCAGCAAGCCCATGGACGCACTCTCGACATAGCCTTCAACGCCAGTGACCTGACCGGCAAAGCGCAGGCGCGGATCGGCTTTGAGGCGCATGAGGGGATCCAGCAGGCGCGGGCTGTTGAGGAAGGTGTTGCGGTGCAGGCCGCCGAGGCGGGCAAATTCTGCTTTTTCAAGGCCCGGGATGGTGCGGAAGACGCGGGTCTGCTCGCCATGCTTCAGCTTGGTCTGGAAGCCGACCATGTTATAGAGCGTGCCGAGCTTGTTGTCCTGCCGCAGCTGGATGATGGCATAGGGCTTTACGTCGGGATTATGGATGTTGGTCAAACCGACAGGTTTCATCGGCCCGAAGCGCAAGGTTTCAAAGCCACGTTCGGCCATGACTTCAATGGGCAGGCAGCCTTCAAAATAGGGCGTGTTCTTTTCCCATTCCTTGAAATCCGTTTTTTCGCCTTCGATCAGCTCACGGATGAAGACTTCATACTGCTCCCGGCTAAGGGGGCAATTGATATAATCCTTACCGCTGCCACCTTCACCTTCGCCACCCGTGCCGACCTTGTCGTAGCGCGACTGGTACCAGCAGACGGACATGTCGATGCTGTCGCGATGAATGATGGGGGCAATGGCGTCGAAAAAGGCGAGTTCCTCGCCACCGGTCAATTCGGCGATGGCCGTGCCGAGCGACTCCGATGTCAGCGGACCTGTCGCGATGATCACATTGTCCCAGTCTGCGGGCGGGATGCCGGCTACTTCGCCGCGTTCAACGGTGATCAGCGGATGATCGTTCAGGGCTTTCGTCACATAATCGGAAAAGATGTTCCGATCGACGGCCAGTGCGCTGCCCGCCGGCACCTTGGCGATGTTGGCGGCGGCCATGACAATGGACCCGGCGCGGCGCATTTCCTCATGCAGCAGGCCGACGGCATTGGTCTCGTGATCATCGGAGCGGAAGGAATTGGAGCAGACGAGCTCGGCAAAGCCTTCGGTCTGATGCGCATCGGTTTTCATGATGGGGCGCATCTCATGCAGGATGACGGAAACACCTGCCTGAGCTATCTGCCAGGCAGCCTCGGAGCCAGCCATGCCGGCGCCGACAATGTGGACGGGTTTTGCTGTGTTGTTCATGGGGCCGGAGATAGCATTTCCTGCCCGTCAGTTCCACAGCTTCGGTTTGCGGCCTGCCCAAGGCAGTTCTTTTTCGAGCTGGGCGGCGAGGCGATAAAGGGTCGCCTCATCGGCATAACGGCCCGTAAACATCATGCCCAGCGGCAGACCGGATTCGCTTTCCCAGAGCGGCAGGGAAAGGGAGGGCTGACCTGTGAAATTGGCCGGCGGCGTGAAGGGGAAGACTTTACCCTGACGCTTGTTGACCTCTTTGGGCTCCAGATTGACCGGATCGACATAGCCGATTTCCGGCGGCGGGGTGCCCATGACCGGTGAGAGATAGACGTCATAGGTCTCGAACGTCGCCAGAATCTGTCGGTTGAGAAGCCGCAATGTCTGCCAGCCCCACATCGCCTGATCGCCGGTGATGCGGCGACCGGCCTGCATGGCAGCGAGGGTCAGGGGTTCAAGCTCACCGGGTTCGGGGTCGCGTCCGACCATTTCGATGCGGCGGGCCATGCCGGCGGCAAAGTTTGAGGCCGAGACCGCACCCTGCGCGCGATAAAGCGTGCGGTAATCGACTTCCAGCCCTTTAGGCGTCAGTTCATGGCCGAGGCTTTTGAGCAGATCGACCGTGCGTTCCAGCGCTACCTGCACCTCAGGATCAACGGGTCGTCCGCTCGGTGTCTCGCTCGACCAGGCGATCTTGAGTTTGCCCGGCGAGAGCATGATTTCTTCCATATAGGGCCGGGCCTTGGCCGGTGTCGCATAGGGCGAGCAGGGCTCGGCATAGCCGGTTGCATCCAGCATGGCGGCGCTGTCACGCACGGACCGGCTGACAACATGATCGACGCTGAAGCCAATGGCGCGGTCATGATCATTCTGGCCATTGGGATTGCGGTCGCGCGTCACCTTCATGCCGACGAGACCGCAGCAGGCGGCGGGAATGCGGATGGAGCCGAGGCCGTCACTGGCATGGGCGAGTGGCACAATGCCTGCGGCAACGGCAGAGGCAGCGCCACCAGAAGAGCCGCCGGCAATATGGTTGGTGTTCCATGGCGAACGGCAGGGCCCGAGCAGGGCGGATTCCGTGGTGCCTGTAATGCCATATTCAGGTGTGTTTGTTTTGCCGACGAGAACAACACCGCTGTTGCGATAACGCGCCACGAGTTCGCTATCCTCCGTGTCCTGCACATTGGACACAAAGCGGCTGCCGCTGGTCCGCGGCCAGCCCTTCACTTCGGTGCCGAGATCCTTGATCAGAAAGGGCACACCCTTGAAAGGCCCATCGGGCAGCTTGCCCTTGGCCACGTCGCGGGCCTCATCATAGGCCTTGTGCACAATGGCGTTGAGGGCCGGGTTGTGCTTCTCAATGCGCTCAATGGCGGCATCAACAAGTTCGAGCGGGGTGACCTCGCCCTTCTTCACCAGTTCGGCCAGACTCAGGCCGTCATGCTCGGCGTAATCAGGTAGCGACATGGAAGGGCCTCCTCAATTCCAGATGGCGGGTTTTTTGTCTTTCCATGGCATGGCCGTTTCAAGCTGGGCGGCCAGCCGCAGCAATGTGTCTTCTTCGCCAAAGCGGCCATTGAACAGCATGCCTACCGGCAGGCCGTTGCCCGACCAATGCAGCGGCAGCGACAGGGACGGATGGCCCGACAGATTTGTCAGCGTGGTGAAGGGCACATAGTCAATGATCGGCGCGAAGGCGACCATGGGGTCGCGCTGGTTGATGTCGACCTCTCCATTGCGGATGGGCGGCTGCGCCAGTGTCGGGGTAAGCCACACGTCATATGTCTGCATGAAACCGGCAAGCTTGCGCCCGAGCAATTGCTGCTCGACCCGCAGCATCAGGAACTGGGCGGCGGTAATGGTTTTGCCGATTTCGTAGAAGCCCCATGTGAGCGGGGTCAACTCGTCTTCCTGGGGTGGGCGGCCGCGACGCTGGGCCTCTGAATCAATATCCCAGGCGAGATAGGAAGCCCATGTCGGCAGGAAGATATTTGTCGCGGCATCGGCGGCGATGTCGGGGCTGGCCTCGGTCACCTCATGGCCGAGCTCCCTGAGCATCTTCACGCTGGCCTCAATGCCTGCAGCTACATCAGGATGGAAGCTGTTGCCCCCCAAATCGGTCATGCAGTAGGCGATCTTGAGTTTGGCGGGTTTCTTTTTTATTTCCTCAAGATAGGCGCCTGTGAAGGGGGGCGCGAAATAGGGATCACCGATGTCCGGTCCATGGGTGCAATCCAGCATGGCGGCGCAGTCGCGCACCGAGCGGGTCAGTACATGTTCGCAGCAGAGACCGGCCACGACATCACCGAAATCGGGCCCAAGCGGATTGCGGGCCCGCGTCGGCTTGAGGCCGACAAGACCACAGGCCGAGGCTGGGATGCGGATGGAGCCGCCTGAGTCATTGGCATGAGCAATGGGCACGATACCGGAGGCGACGGCAGCACCGGCACCGCCCGAGGAGCCGCCGGTCGAATGATCGGTGTTCCAGGGATTGCAGGCAGGGCCATAAAGGGCGGAATCCGTTGTCGGCAGCAGCGTATATTCCGGCACATTGGTTTTGCCGAGAATGGTAACGCCGGATTTTTTGAAGCGGGCCGTCAGTGTCGAGTCATGGTCGACAGGGATATTTGAGCGGAAGCGCGAGCCGTCGCGCGTCGCGGTGCCGGCGCAATCGCCAAAAGCATCCTTGAGCAGAAAGGGAACGCCCGAGAAGGGGCCCTTGACCGGGGCTTTGGCCGAGGCGCGACCCTGCTCATACATTTTCAGGACAACAGCATTGAGCGCGGGATTGTGTTTTTCGATGCGCGCGATGGCTGCTTCCGCAAGTTCCGTTGCGCTGACCTCGCCCTTGGCGACCAGTTCAGCCAGCCCCAGACCGTCAAAATTTGAATATTCCGAGAAAGACATCAGACCCCCTGATCCTTGGCAGCATTTGTTGCCGCTTCTGGAATGAGCTTAGGGGGTGAGAAGCGTAAGGCAAGTCATGTTGTCGTTTTCATGAAGGGAAAGGATGGTTCCCCTTCAAATGAGGGGCCTTCAATGACGGGTTCCTCGCCACCTGCCCAGGCGGGCACGGTGAAGCGAGTCCGGCGCATCGCTTTTGAGCCTTGCGGGCCGGCATCGCGCGAAATGTCGCCGACATTGACGAGCTCGACATGCATGGCGTCTTCTTCCAGCGTGACAAGGGAAAAGCCATTGGCTTTGGAGTCCATATAGGCAAGGCCAGGGCTCGCATTTTCGTTGCGGAACATTTCCGACATGCCGGGCGAACCTGTATAGCTCAGCATCAGCGCCTCGCGCAGACCATTGACGAGCGTGTTGTTGAAATTCTCATATTTGGTGCCGTCGATTTCAACCTCGACCGCGCGATGAAAAAAGGCGCTTGAGCGCGCGCTTGATTCCGCGCCTGCATACATGGTCGAAGAGCTGATGCCGGTCGTCATGAACTCGACGCTGGCATAGGTCTTTTCCTCGGCGTCGGGATGAACGGGCAGGCGGCCCGCGGCAAAGGCGTGATAGTCCCCACTGAGGGTCACAACATTGCTGATTTTCTTCTCATGAATATAGACCATCAACTCGGAGAGTTCGCCGGGATAGCCCTGCCAGGCGTCGGTGCCGACATAGCCATCCTCAAGCCCGGCAAAAGGCAGACGTGAGAAATCCAGCCGCATGGAGAGGGCCGGTACGGAGGAGGCCCATATGCGCCATCTGGCCGTTGAAGCCTCAAGCGACTTCTTGAACCATGCCTTCTGGACGGCGCCCAGATGGGTGCCCTGAGGCATGGCCGCGCGTGGATTGGCGATCTCGTTGTCACCATAAGTGAGCGTTGCTGGTGGCTTGCCGTTATTGGCCGTACGCCCGGCATCGAGCAGCTTGACGATCCGGACGGGCGGGACTGGCGCGCCCTTGATGAGCGCCCGGACTTCTTCCGTCATGACAGGCGGGCTGCGATAGCTGCGCAGATCGGTAATGATGAGATCCAGCATCCGGCCCCAGGCAAAGCCGCGATAGATCGTCAGGCTGTCGATGGCCTTGAGGCTGTTTTCGTCCTGATACAGATAATTCTCGTCAGCTTCGCCCAAAGGCGCGGTCTCGACCTTCACATCCCTGAAGTCATGGGCTTCATTCTCGACATCATGAAAATCCGGGGCAGAAGAGAGCAGGGCGGGGATGAATTCAAACCAGGCCTTGTTGGCGGCGCGCTTGCGCGACTGCGCCGGTTCGCCATTGCCGAAATAGGTTTCGCTGGCCTGCCAGCAGTCATTGGTGAATTCGTGATCGTCCCAGGTGTGGATGAAGGGAAAGCGGGCGCGGGCGGCCTGCAGATCGGGGTCCATGAGATAGGTCTTGTAGAGCATGCGATAATCGGCAACCGAGACGGCGGCCTGACTGCCCTTTTGCCACCAGGGATGGGTTCCGTCAGGCACCCAGGGTGTCGAGCCATCGGGCAAAGGCGGCAGCACGCGCGTCGGGGTTTTGTCGAGTGGCACATCGCCTACCCGCTCATAAATGAAATCCCCCAGATGCAGCACGAAGTCGATCTGGTCTTCCGGTTTGGCATTGATGTCGTCGACGACGAGGCGACGGTAAGCGCCATAATAGCCGTTCTCGTAATTCTGGCAGGAGACGACGGCAAAGCGCGTCTTGCGCAAGGTGTCGGCGCGCGGCGCTGTGCGTGTGCGCCCGGCATAGCTGGACGTGTCCGAGCCGGCAAAGAAGCGGTAGTGGTAAACTGTGTCGGGTTTCAGACCGCGGATGAAGATTTTGACCGTGTGGTCGCTTTGCGGCAGCGCGCGGACACCACGTTCAATGACAAGCTTTTTGAAATCGGGGTCTTCGGCAAGCTGCACATAGACATCAATGGCGCCGCCATGCGGCTGGGCGGCAAGTCCTGACGCGCCCTCGATCTTCTCTACGCGGGTCCAGAGCAGGATGGCATCGGGCTTGGGATCGCCGGAGGCCAGTCCTTGCGGAAAGTGATAGAGCCCCGGTTCGGCGCGGGCTTCGGTGAGCATGGAGGCGAAGGGTAGCGGTGCGGCCATCAGCGCATAGCAGCCACTCCCCGCGGCAAAGAGTTTGAGAAACTCGCGACGATCAAATTGACTGGCAGACATTGAGAACCCCGGCCCGGAAAGAGAGCCCAGACTTTACAGGGCGAAAGCCGGGGGGAACATCCTGCAGTTCGGTTCTCAGGCCTTTTTTGCCACCCGTGTCTTTTTGGGAGCGGCTTTGGGGGCCGTCTTGGCCTTGGGTTTTGCTTTTGCGGCGGGTTTGGCGGCGGGCTGGGACACATGCTGGGCCGATGGCCGCCGCTTGAAGAGTTCGGCCAGATATTTTCCCGTATAGCTGCGCGGTTCCTTTGCTACATCTTCCGGTGTGCCGGCGGCAACGATCTCGCCACCGCCATCGCCGCCTTCCGGACCCAGATCAATGATCCAGTCAGCCGTCTTGATGACTTCAAGATTATGTTCAATCACGACAACACTATTGCCCTGCGCGACGAGCTCGTGGAGCACTTCGAGGAGCTTGGCGACATCGTGAAAATGGAGGCCGGTCGTCGGCTCGTCGAGAATATAGATGGTGCGCCCGGTAGAGCGGCGGGCCAGCTCCTTGGAAAGCTTGATGCGCTGCGCCTCGCCGCCCGAGAGCGTTGTCGCCTGCTGGCCGACCTTGATATAGCCGAGGCCGACGCGCTGCAGCACTTCCATTTTTTCGCGCACGGCGGGCACGGCCTTGAAGAAATCGGCGGCCTCATCGACCGTCATTTCAAGGACATCTGCAATCGACTTGTTCTTGAATTTCACTTCCAGCGTTTCGCGGTTGTAGCGATGCCCGTGGCAGGTGTCGCATTCGACATAGACATCCGGCAGGAAGTGCATCTCGATCTTGATGACGCCGTCGCCCTGACAGGTTTCGCAACGGCCACCCTTCACATTGAAGGAGAAGCGACCGGGCTTGTAGCCACGGGCCCGTGACTCGGGCAGCTCCGCAAACCAGTCACGAATGAAGGTGAAAGCGCCTGTATAGGTCGCCGGATTGGAGCGTGGCGTGCGGCCAATCGGGGACTGGTCGATGTCGATGATCTTGTCGAGATATTCAAGCCCCGTGATGTCGTCAAAAGCGCCGGCATGTTCACGCGTATTGTTGAGGCGGCGGGCAATGGCTTTGTAGATTGTTTCGATGAGCAGGGTGGACTTGCCGCCGCCCGAGACGCCCGTGACGCAGGTGAAAGTGCCTAGCGGGATTTCCGCGGTCACATCCTTGAGATTGTTTTCGCGCGCGCCGGTGATGCGGATGGATTTGCCGTTCCCCTTGCGGCGGATGCGCGGCATTTCGATCTGTTTGAAACCCGTCAGATATTGTCCGGTCAGGCTGTTGGGATTGGCCATGACCTGTTCGGGTGTGCCTTCGGCGACAATTTCGCCGCCATGAACACCGGCACCGGGACCGATATCGACGACATAATCGGCAGTGCGGATGGCATCTTCGTCATGCTCGACGACGATGACTGTGTTCCCCAGATCACGCAGCCGCTTGAGTGTTTCCAGCAGGCGATCATTGTCGCGCTGATGCAGGCCGATAGAGGGTTCGTCGAGCACGTAGAGTACGCCGGTGAGACCCGAGCCGATCTGCGAGGCGAGGCGGATGCGCTGGCTTTCACCGCCGGACAAGGTGCCCGAATTGCGCGAAAGGGTGAGATATTCCAGGCCGACATTGTTGAGGAAGTGCAAGCGGTCCCTGATCTCTTTCAGGATGCGCCCGGCAATTTCATTCTGCTTTTCGGTGAGATGCTGGTCGAGATCGCGGAACCAGGCATCGGCCACGCGGATCGACATTTCGCTGACTTCGCCGATGTGAAGCTTGGCGATTTTCACCGCCAGTGTTTCAGGCTTCAGGCGATAGCCGTGGCAGGCCTCGCAATTGGTGATGCCCTGATAGCGTTCAATCTCTTCGCGCGCCCAGGCGCTGTCGGTCTCGCGCCAGCGGCGTTCGAGATTGGGGATTACGCCTTCAAAGGGCTTGGTGTTCTTGTAGGAGCGCATGCCGTCGTCATAGGCGAAGGTGACGGGCTCGTCGCCGCTGCCATTGAGGATAATGTCCTGCGCCTTTTTCGGCAGCTCGCTCCAGGGCACGGTGACAGAGAATTTATACTGCTTGGCGAGGCTGTCGAGCGTCTGGGTGTAATAGGGTGAGGTCGAACGTGACCAGGGCGCAATAGCTCCTTTGCGAAGCGACAGGCTGTGATCGGGCACCACCATGTCCGGATCGATATAATGCTGGGTGCCAAGACCGCTGCAGACAGGGCAGGCGCCGAAGGGGTTGTTGAAGGAGAAGAGGCGCGGCTCGATTTCATCAATCGTGAATCCGGAGACCGGACAGGCAAAGCGCGAGGAGAAAATGATCCGCTCGGGCTCTTCGCCTTTTTTGGCGTCGGCCATTTCAACCACGGCAATGCCGTCTGCCAGACCCAGTGCGAGTTCAAAACTGTCGGCCAGCCGGTTGCCGAGATCTTCGCGCACGACAATGCGGTCGATCACGACATCAATATCATGCTTCAGCTTTTTGTTGAGGGCGGGCACGTCGGCGATCTCATGGAAGATGCCGTCGACCTTCACACGCTGGAAACCCTTCTTCTGAAGCTCGGCAAATTCCTTACGATATTCGCCCTTGCGGCCACGGATCATCGGCGCGAGGAGATAGAGCCGCGTGCCTTCGGGCAGGGCAAGCACGCGGTCGACCATCTGCGAGACCGTCTGGCTTTCAATGGGCAGGCCTGTGGCGGGCGAATAGGGCACGCCGACACGGGCCCAGAGCAGGCGCATATAATCGTAAATTTCGGTGACGGTGCCGACTGTCGAGCGCGGATTGCGCGAGGTCGTCTTCTGTTCGATGGAGATGGCGGGTGACAGACCGTCGATCTGATCCACGTCAGGCTTCTGCATCATCTCCAGAAACTGGCGGGCATAGGCCGACAGGCTTTCGACATAGCGGCGCTGACCCTCTGCATAAATCGTGTCGAAGGCGAGGGAGGATTTGCCCGACCCCGAGAGGCCCGTGATGACGATGAGCTCATCGCGCGGCAATTCGATCGAAATATTCTTCAGATTGTGTTCGCGCGCGCCCAGAACGCGGATTACCCGGTTCTGGATTTCATGCTGGGCTTTGGCGGCGGCAGATTTCTTGGCGGAGGTGCTCATGCAGAGGGAACTTTCGGGGGGTATGGCAGGCCGGGGCCTGAGATGGCACGCTATCTATGTAGAGCGATCACGCCTGCTTCAAGTGAGGATGCGTGATGCGCGGAAAAAACATGTGTGAATCGCAGGAATGACTTGATGGCAGTGACTCGATATGAGAACATTACATGAACAATAGCGCTTGCGACAAGAGGAAGCTCCCGCTGGAAACGCACATCCGTCTCGTCATGCCGGGTGTCATGGATGTGGGGCACAGTCGGGCTTTTTACGAGGCCCCTGGTTTCAGGATCGCTTCCTGACTAGGCGCAGGCAATAAGCTGGGATAGGGTCGCGCTCTTCACAGCAGTAAAGATTCGAGCGAGGAAAAGATGGCAGGCAGCGTCAATAAGGTCATTCTGGTTGGTAATCTCGGGGCAGACCCTGAAATCCGCCGTACTCAGGATGGGCGCCCGATCGCCAATCTGCGTCTGGCCACCTCTGAATCATGGCGTGACAAGAATTCCGGCGAGCGTCGCGAAAAGACCGAATGGCATCGCGTCGTAATTTTCTCGGAAGGTCTCTGCAAGATTGCCGAGCAATATCTCAAGAAGGGCTCGAAAATCTATATCGAAGGTTCGCTGCAGACCCGCAAATGGACCGACCAGTCCGGTGTCGAGAAATACAGCACAGAAGTCGTGCTGCAGGGCTTCAATGCCGTGCTGACCATGCTGGATGGCCGTTCGGGCGGTAGCAGCGGCGGAGGTGGTGATTATGGCTCCTCCGACGGCGGCGATTTTGGTGGCGGCGGTGGCGGCAGCAAGGGCAGCTTCTCGCAGGATCTCGACGACGAAATCCCGTTCTGATTTCACTCCGGCAACCGCAAAAGAGCCACATATCTCCTCCATGATGCCTGCATGATGGAGCTTCTCGACAGTCTTTCTGATCCCGGCCATGCGGCAAAGCCGAATGAGGATGCCCATGGTGTCGCCCCGGCGCATGGCTGGGTCATTGACGGGGCCACGGGCGTGGGCGATGGGCCGCTGCTGGATGCCCCAAGCGACGCGGCCTGGCTGGCGCAGACAGCGAGCGCCTATTTCCGCGATCACGCCGACCGACACGGGGCAGGGCTTGATCGTCTGTTACATGAGGCGATTGATCATCTTGCCCGGCGGTTCGACGCGGATGCCTTGCGCCCGGTGAATGGGCGCTATGAATTGCCCAGTGCGGCCATGGCGCTTGTCCATTGGGATGGCGCCGTTCTTCATTGCGCCAATTATGCAGATTGCGAAATCGCCGTTCTGACAGATGACGGACAGTTTCATCATTTTGGCGGGGTTCATCATGATCGTCAGGCGGCGGCACGGCAACGAACCGCCGCGTTGATGGCACGGCTTGAGCCAGGACAGAATCCGCTTGAGGCGCCCGAGATACGCCGTTTTCTGCAGGCCGCCCGAAACCGGCAGAACAGGCCTGACGGCTACTGGATTTTGGGGCTCGACACCGAGGCCGTGCCGCATATGCGGCGATGGCAGCTGCCGCTTTCGCAACCGGCTCATGTCCTTCTGATGAGCGACGGTTTTGCGGCCCTTCACGCCGATTACGGGCGGATCAGTGTCCCGGATATGGTGACGACGGCCGTCAAGGAGGGGCTGGTCCCACTGCTTCAGAGTCTGCGCCATGTGGAACATGTGGAGGACAAGGAAGGCCGGATTTATCCGCGTTTCAAGGCCTCGGATGATGCCACGGCCCTGCTTTTGCGCATTGTCCCAAAGTCAAGCGGTTGAGCGCCAAAAGACCCTTATTTTTCCCAATGAAATCAGCTATTTACAAGGCGTCTTGGCATTTGATTGAAGTTGCTGTGACAGCGCATACCTGCTAGTATTTGAGGCAGTTCAAGAAGGGGATTCGGCGATGCCGATTTGACCCCCGTTCCACCGAAATCCGGCACGGCGCGGTTGAGTTTACAGAGCTCATATCGCGCTATGGCCCTCAAGATCAGAAACGCCTTTGTCCGACAGTTCCGATAATGAAATTCCGGGAGAAAATCCTGCCCCGGAGCAGGAGAGTGACGCTGGCGGCGGCATGAGTGGCACGCCCGGCGAGCCGCCTGCGGGTCCGCCACCGGAGCGTGACGTCGCCCCCATCGCCATCGAAGAGGAGATGCGCCGCTCCTATCTCGATTACGCCATGAGCGTGATTGTGAGCCGTGCGCTGCCCGATGCCCGTGACGGCCTGAAGCCCGTGCATCGCCGCATTCTCTTCTCGATGAACGAGAACGGCTATGACTGGAACAAGCCTTACCGCAAATCGGCCCGTGTGGTCGGTGACGTGATCGGTAAATATCATCCACATGGCGACCAGTCGATTTATGATGCATTGGTGCGCATGGCGCAGCCCTTTTCGATGCGTGTGCCGCTGATTGATGGTCAGGGTAATTTCGGTTCGGTGGACGGCGATCCACCCGCCGCGATGCGTTACACCGAAGTGCGCATGGCCAAGGTTGCGCATGCGCTGCTTAATGACATCGACAAGGACACGGTCGATTTCCAGGACAATTATGACGGCACCGAGAGTGAGCCGGTTGTTCTGCCTGCGGAGTTTCCAAACCTGCTGGTCAATGGCGCCAATGGCATTGCCGTCGGCATGGCGACCAATGTGCCGCCGCATAATCTGGGCGAGATCATTGATGCCTGCATGGCCGTCATCAATGATCCCTCAATCAGCATTGATGACCTGATCGAGATTGTGCCGGGGCCTGATTTTCCGACAGGCGGCCTGATGCTTGGTCGTGTCGGTGCGCGCTCGGCCTATCACACGGGACGTGGCTCCATTGTGGTGCGTGGCCGCGTGAATTTCGAAGAAACCAGGCGCGATCGCACGGCGATCATCATTACCGAGCTTCCCTATCAGGTGAACAAGGCAACGATGATCGAGAAAATTGCCGAACTGGTGCGCGACAAGCGCATCGAGGGCATTTCCGATCTGCGCGACGAGTCCGACCGCAGCGGCATGCGTGTTGTGGTTGAACTCAAGCGTGATGCCGTGCCCGATGTGGTGCTGAACCAGCTTTATCGTTTTTCGACCCTGCAATCGACTGTTGGCGCCAACATGCTGGCGCTTGATTATGGCCGCCCGGAACTGATGAACCTGAAGCAGCTGCTGCTGGCCTTCACCAATTTCCGCGAAGTGGTCATCACGCGCCGCACGAAGTTTGAACTCGGCAAGGCGCGCGACCGGGCGCATGTGTTGGTGGGTCTGGCGATTGCCGTTGCCAATATTGATGAAGTGATCCGGTTGATCCGTACCGCGCCTGATCCGGCAATGGCGCGCGAGCAGTTGATGACGCGTCATTGGCCGGCTGCGGATGTGGCGCCGCTGGTTGAACTGATTGCCGACCCGCGCCACAAGCTGGCCGAGGATGGCACCTATCAGCTTTCCGAAACGCAGGCCCGCGCCATTCTCGATCTGCGTCTGCAGCGTCTGACGGCTCTTGGGCGCGACGAGATCGGTGACGAGCTCAAAGGGCTCGGCGACAAGATCGCCGAATATCTCGATATTTTGAGGTCGCGCGAACGCGTGCTGAATATTGTGCGCGAAGAACTCACAGCCATCCGCAACGAGTTTGCGACGCCGCGGCGCACCGAGATCGTTGAGGCCGAGGGCGAATTTGAGGATGAAGACCTCATTGCGCGCGAGGACATGGTGGTGACGGTAAGCCATCAGGGCTACATCAAGCGCGTGCCGCTTTCGACCTATCGGGCGCAGCGTCGCGGCGGCAAGGGCCGCTCCGGCATGACGACCAAGGACGAGGATTTTGTGACTCGCCTGTTCGTCGCCAATACGCATACGCCCATGCTGTTCTTCTCCTCGACAGGCATGGTCTACAAACTGAAGGTCTGGCGTCTGCCGGCTGCCACGCCGCAGGGCAAGGGCAAGGCCATGATCAACCTGCTGCCGCTCAAGCAGGGTGAGACCATCACAACGGTCATGCCGCTGCCGGAAGATGAAGACAGCTGGGCGCATCTGCATGTGATGTTTGCCACGCGCAGCGGCAATGTGCGCCGGAATGATCTGTCCGACTTCGTGCAGATAAACCGCAATGGCAAGATTGCCATGAAGCTGGAAGATGACGGCGACGGCATTGTCGATGTCCAGATTTGCACCGAGAATGACGACGTGTTGCTGACGCTTGCCAAGGGGCGTTGCATCCGCTTCCCGGTAACAGATGTGCGTGTCTTTGCCGGACGCAGCTCGACAGGTGTGCGCGGCATTCGCATCGAGAAGGGTGACACGCTGATCGGCATGACCATTCTGCGTCATGTCGAGGCAACACCTGCCGAAGCACGGGCCTATCTGAAGCAGGCTGCGGCCATGCGACGGGCAGCGGGCGAGGCCGACGATGCCGAGGTCGAAGCAGCGGTGGTCGATGATGCAGAGGATGAGGCCGTCGATGAACTGACGCTCTCGCCGGATCGCTATGTCGAGATGGGGGCGCATGAACAGTTTGTACTGACCGTCAGCGAGAATGGCTTTGGCAAGCGCACATCGTCCTATGAGTACCGGACATCGGGTCGTGGCGGCAAAGGCATCATTGCCATGAATGTCACCGAACGAAACGGTCTTCTTGTTGCCTCCTTCCCGGTGGAAGATCAGGACCAGATCATGCTGGTGACGGATGCGGGCCAGCTTATCCGCTGCCCGGTCTTTGATGTGCGTCAGGCAGGCCGCGCCACACAGGGCGTGACCATTTTCCGCACGGCATCTGATGAGCGTGTTGTCTCGGTCGAGCATATTGGCGAGGCCGGTGGCGAAGACGCGGAGGAGAGCGATGCGTAAACGTATTGGCATCTATCCCGGCAGCTTTGATCCGCTGACCAATGGCCATATCGACATCATCAAGCGTGCCTTGACGCTGGTTGATCATCTGGTGGTTGCCATTGGTATCAGTGCCGGCAAGACGCCGTTCCTGACGCTTGAGGAACGCTTCGCCCTGATTGAGGCCGATCTGGGACCCATCGCCAAAAAGATGGGCGCCAAGCTCACAACGGCCGCCTTTTCCGGTCTCGTGGTGGATGCGGCTGATGAGCATGGCGCCAATGTCATATTCCGTGGCCTTCGCGGGGCTGTGGATTATGAATATGAAGAATCCATGGTCGGGATGAACCGGACCATGAATCCGAAGGTTGAGACGGTTTTCCTGTCGGCATCGCCCGAAACCAGTTTTATTTCTTCCACATTGGTGCGGCAAATTGCAGGCATGGATGGCGACATTACGCCTTTCGTTTCCAAGCGGGTTGCGCGCAAAGTGTTGTCCCGTGTGGCGCAGAACAAGAAAAAGGCCAGCCGGGCCTGATAATTCATCTTCAGTATGATGGGAGCACTTCATGCGTAAATTGATGCTGGTCGCCTTTGCCCTGATGGCGATGGTCGGCTTTACCCGCAGCGCCTTTGCGCTGGATCCGGAAAACACGATCTATCTCGATCTGAAAGACGGTCGTGTTGTGATCGAGCTTCTGCCTGATGTCGCGCCCAAGCATGTGGAGCGCATCAAGGAACTCACCCGTGAAGGCTTTTATGACGGGCTCACATTTCATCGCGTGATTGATGGCTTCATGGCCCAGACGGGTGACCCGACGGGCACTGGCATGGGCGGGTCGCCACTGCCAAACCTGCCGGCCGAATTCAGCAATACCGAAACCTTCTCGCGCGGTACGCTGGGCATGGCGCGTGCGTCGAGCCCGAACAGTGCCAACAGCCAGTTCTTCATCTGCTTTGAAGATTCTGATTTCCTTGATGGCCAATACACGATTTTTGGTCGCGTAGTGGACGGCATGGATTATGTCGACAATATCAAGCGCGGTGAGCCGCCGGTGGACCCCGACAAGATTATCAAAATGCAGGTTGCAGCTGACGTTGCACCCAAACCCTGATTATTAGCCACGTCATTTGACGATGCCCCGAGGGGCAAGCAAGGAGTGTCATGAGCGACATCAAAGACCCGGAAAATACCCTGTTGATGGACCTTGTCCATGGTCAGGTCGTCATTGAACTGCGGCCGGATCTGGCGCCCAAACATGTGGCGCGGATCAAGGAACTTGCCCGCGAAGGCTATTATGACGGCGTTGCCTTTCATCGCGTGATCGACGGCTTCATGGCGCAGGGTGGTGATCCGACGGGCACAGGCTCCGGCGGATCGGGCAAGAAGATTCCGGCTGAGTTTTCGGCCGAACCTCATGTGCGCGGCATCTGCTCGATGGCCCGTACCCAGGACCCGAACAGCGCCGACAGCCAGTTCTTTATCGTGTTTGGCGATGCCACCTTCCTCGACCGTCAGTATACGGTTTGGGGTCAGGTCATTTCCGGCATGGATGCCGTAGACAAGCTGAAGCGTGGCGAGCCGCCACGCGAGCCTGACCGCATTCAGAAGATGCAGGTTGCCGCCGACGCGGCCTGACCTCTTCTGATCGTTCAGAGCTGACAATTCTCATGCCCTGCCTCCGGTGGGGCATGAGTTTTTTCGTAAACAGTGATCACGATTTGCCATGCGCGTTGATGATTTTGATTTCGAGCTGCCTGAAGAGCTGATTGCGCTGCGCCCCATGCGCCCGCGCGATGCCGCCCGCATGCTTGTTGTCGGGCCGGCCCGCATGGCGCTGTCGGACCGCATCGTGCGCGATTTGCCATCGCTTCTGATGCCCGGTGACGTGCTGGTTTTCAACGATACAAAGGTCATTCCCGCCCGTCTTTATGGCGAACGGCGACGGGGCGCGGCGGTCGCCCGCGTTGAAACCATGCTGCATAAACGCGAGGGGGATGCGCGATGGCGCGCCTTTCTGCGGCCTGCCAAAAAGGTCGAGATTGGCGAGCAGCTTGTCTATGCG
Organism: Hyphomicrobiales bacterium; assembly: GCA_016124805.1. Taxonomy (GTDB): domain Bacteria; phylum Pseudomonadota; class Alphaproteobacteria; order Parvibaculales; family Parvibaculaceae; genus Parvibaculum. The sequence continues at coordinate 287,553 of WGND01000011.1, forward strand.
CCTGATCTCTCGGCAAGGCTGATCGAGAAAGGCGAAGGGGGCGAATGCGTTCTCGAATTCTCGCAAGTCGGTGCGATGCTGGATGCGGCCATTGCGCGGACGGGTGAGATGCCACTGCCACCCTATATCGGTCGCAAGCGGGCACTGGATGATGATGATCTGAGCGACTATCAGACCATGTATGCGGCCGAAAGCGGCGCCGTGGCCGCACCTACCGCCGGCCTGCATTTTACGCCCGAGCTGATGGCCGCCATTGAAGCGCGCGGCATCAAGACTGTGCGCACAACCTTGCATGTGGGGGCGGGCACCTTTCTGCCCGTGACAGCGGATGACACCGAAGACCACCGGATGCATGCGGAGCTCGGCGAGATCACGACGGGAGAGGCCAATGCGATCAATGCTGCGCGCGACGCGGGTGGTCGCATTGTCTGTGTCGGCACGACATCGGCACGTCTGCTGGAGACGGCGACGGATGAAAATGGCGTTGTCAGAGCATGGCACGGCGAGACGGATATTTTCATTACGCCGGGTTATCGCTTTCGTGCTGTTGATATTCTGATGACCAACTTTCATCTGCCGCGTTCGACGCTTTTCATGCTCATATCGAGCCTGCGGGATGTCGACGAGATGAAACATGCCTATGCCCATGCCATTTCAGAGGCCTATCGTTTTTATTCTTATGGCGATGCCTGCCTGATCTTCAGAAGAGATGCCGCATGACCGCCTTTACCTATGAAAAGCTCGCGCAGGATGGGGCAGCCCGTCGCGGTGTCATTCATACTCCGCGTGGCGATATCCAGACGCCTGCCTTCATGCCGGTCGGAACGGCTGCCACGGTGAAGGCGCTTTATCCCGAACAGGTGCGCAGCACGGGCGCGGATATTGTGCTGGGCAATACCTATCACCTGATGCTGCGGCCGGGTGCCGAAGAGATTGCCGCGCTTGGTGGCCTGCATAAATTCATGAACTGGCCGTATCCCATTCTCACCGATTCCGGCGGCTTTCAGGTGATGTCGCTTTCCAAGCTGCGCAAGATGACGGAGGAGGGGGTGACCTTCCAGTCCCATATTGACGGGTCTCGTCATCTGCTGACGCCCGAGCGCTCAATTGAAATTCAGTGTTTGCTCGGTTCCGACATTCAGATGGTGCTGGATGAATGCACGCCATTTCCGGCGACACATGAGGAAGCGGACCGGTCGATGCAGCTGTCACTGCGCTGGGCAGCGCGCTCCAAGGCCGCTTTTGAGGTGCAGCCGCATCGCAAGGAGGGCAATGCCCTTTTCGGGATCGTGCAGGGGGGTGTCTATCCGGACCTTCGGGCCATCTCGGCTGCCGGCCTCATTGATGTGGGCTTTGACGGCTATGCAATCGGCGGCCTTGCCGTGGGGGAGGGCCAGGGTGAAATGCTGCGTATTCTGGAAAGCACGACACCCTTGCTTCCGGAAGATCGTCCGCGCTATTTGATGGGCGTGGGGACGCCTGATGACCTCGTGGAAGCCGTCTCGCGTGGTGTCGACATGTTTGACTGCGTCATGCCGACCCGCAATGGCCGCCACGGCCTGGCCTTCACCGCCCGGGGCAAGGTCAATCTGAAGAATGCCCGCCATGCCGCTGACCCGCGCCCGCTGGATGCCGAGAGCTCATGTCCGGCTGCCCGGGATTATTCGCGGGCCTATCTGCATCATCTGGTCAAATCGGAAGAAATGCTCGGATCAATGCTGGTGAGCTGGATCAATGTACATTACTACCAGAGTCTCATGGCCGGGATGCGCGCCGCGATTGATTCTGGCGGCTTCGACGCCTTCGTCACAGCCTTCAAGGCGGCGCAATCTGGCGGCGATATTGAGCCTATATAGGGCTCCATCTAAATAGTGCACTCAAGATGCGCTTCAATTGTTGACCGGTCGGGTCCACGTCCTTATGTTCCCGCCACCTCTACAAGCCCAATGCGATGGGCTCGGGGGTCTGTAGCTCAGTTGGTAGAGCACTCGACTTTTAATCGAGTTGTCCCGGGTTCGACCCCCGGCGGACCCACCATTTTCCCCATATCTCTGTTGCAGCCTTGCCGGTCTCGGCTAAGCTGCGCTCACAACAACCGGGGGAACATCATGCCTGCTCATGTAAAATATTTTCTGATTATCAGCGCCATTCTTGAGATTGGTGTTGGTGCTTTCTTTTTCCTTGCACCAGAGGTCGCTGTGGCAAAGGCCTTTGTCGGCATTGGCGCTTCAGAGTCGGCAACCTATGCCATGCGTCTGGCCGGGTCGGCGCTTTTCTCGCTGGGCCTGATGGCGCTGATGGCGCGCAACATGACATCAGCCGTTGCACTGCGTCCCGTGCTTGTGGCCCTGCTTGCCTATAATGTGCTGGCTGTCGTCCAGTTCTTGCCTCTGGGTTTGTCGCTCGTGCCGGATGCCCTCGCACCCGCCATCCTGCATCTGTTGCTGGGTATCGCATCGGTCTATTATCTGATGCAGAAAGACTGAAGATTGATGCAGAAAGACTGAAGATTGAAGTGACCGGAGCGGTTCATACCGTCTCCGGTCATTCTTTCCATACCGATCTTCTCAGGCGTCGTCCTGCACGGTTTCAAAGGCGCCGGTATTCTCATTATAGATTGACAGCAGGCCGGTCCCGATCCCGTAGAACCAGCCATGCAATCTGAGGCGTCCGTCAGCGATCCGGTCGCTGATGAAGGGAAATGTCGCCAGCATATCCATGGACCGCAGCACAGCCTGCTGTTCCATCATGCGCAGCTTGCCGTTCCGGTCCAGTTCGGGATGGTGATCGCAGACATGCTGCGCGACACCTTCGGCAATCGACATCCAGTTTGAAATGAATTCGCCCTTATGCGGATGGCCCTGTGTCCCTTCATAGAGCGCCTCGATGCCGCCGCAGCGTTCATGCCCCATGACGATGAGATCGGCGATGTCCAGTCCCGTGACACCGAATTCAAGCGCGGCACTGGTGCCATGATAATGACTGTCAGGTTCATAGGGGGGGACGAGATTGGCCACGTTGCGGACCACAAAGAGCTCGCCGGGATCGGTATTGAGCACCATGGCGGGATCGGCACGACTGTCACAGCAGCAGATGATCATGGCCTTGGGCTTTTGCTGGCGTTCGGCCAGTTTGCGGTATCGCTCAGCCTGCGGACGATATGTCGATGTTCGAAAACTGCGATAGCCTTCAATCAGGGATGTGATCTGAGGCGAATTCGTTGGCATTATTTAACTTCCTGTCGTTTGCACCGCAGCCCTCTATGTGGCGGCAAAACCTTTCCGCACCAGTGGATAAAGCGATTTGATCGGTTCGGGAAGATAGGATGTGAGGTCGATGGGTTGCCAGTCATTTTTGTCTGCAGCAAGACGATCAGCAATTGTCAGTAGAACCAGCGGATTGACGCCCATTCCACAATGCGAGCAGGTGATTTCAACATTCTCGCGGATTTTCTTGCCCGTGGGGTCGAGATAGCGTTCCGGAATGATGGCTGTTTCAACAGGCGTCACACCATCTGTCCGACTGAAGACGGAAACCAGCGGTACCCGGGGTGGCGGGTCGCCGAGGTCCGGCCCCAGGGCAAGCAATTCTCTCATGTGTTCGGATCTCGGGGCGCCTGTGTAAAGAGCCATCATGTCAGCGACGGCTTCCAGCGCGGATTCAGGCGCATCGGCAAAATGGGCCGGGGTCCCCAGCGTAATGACGCGGTCAATTTCATGCGGCATCTGGCGGGCAACTTCACGCGCAATCAGGCCACCCAGACTTTGACCCACCAGTGAAACGGCGCGACCATATTTGTCATTGGATTCACGGATGCGATGTCCCAGCTGACGGACCACGGCATTCATGTGGCTCCGATCCCGCAGGCCCTTGTTGGTGCCCATGCCCCAGGAGCGTGCGCGATAGCCATTGGCGCGCAGAAACTTGTTGAGTGGGGTCAGGGAATATTCCGGTCCCGCAAAACCCGGCAAGGTCATTACGGGTGTTTCGCCATCGCCCTTGGGCACCATGGCATTGAGCGCGTTGTCGCCCAGCAGCATCAGGCCGTATTCGGCACTGGCCCAAAGCATGTCGGCTTGCAGACGGAGAAGACCAAAACCAGATTTCAGAGGCATGAATGACGCAACCGTTCCGGGCTGTCCTGTGTTTTGGGAGATGGAAGACGGTGCCGCAAGAAATGACACAGGACCGATGATAAGGCAGGGGCTGATTTAACGTGATGCCACCGGCGCCGAGGCGTCAAGCTTGAGAACCTCGCACCATGTTGCGCGTTTCGCGAATGCAGTGCAAAGCTTCCTTGCATCCTGACGCTCATTAAATGGTCCGGCCAGGAGGCGCAGGTAGACGCCCTTATCGCCAGCGTCGAAGATCGTGGTTTCCATATCCAGTCCGGCGAGCAGGTCGGGATAGGTTGCCTGCAGTTCCTTCCAGCCTTTCCGGGCCGCTTCCATGCTGCGATAGGACTCCAGATGCACACCCCAATGAGCAGTTGTGTCTTGACCAGTCGTATCGGGACTGACGCCGCGCAATTCGCTGAGTTCCGGGATTGGCTTCATGGCGCCATCCGGCGATGCCGCAGGCGCTGTTTTGGCCGGGAGGGGGGCAGAGTGGTTGATTGAGGCCGTCATGGGGCCGAAAGCCTCCTCAAAGGCAGCCAGACGCTGTTCCTGCTGCTCGTTGCGCGCCTCGACCTGCTTGATCGCCGGCGCCATGACGGAATATTCGATGCGCAGATCGGCGATGTTTTTCTCGAGCCGGTCGAGCCGGGCTTCGACGGTCTCATTCGGTGTGCCGAGGCTTTGATAATCGACGGGATCGGCGGTTGATGCGCTTGTCAGTGTCTGGTTTCCGGAATCGGCGCAGCCAGACAGGCCGAGGGTCATGGCGGTGCCCAATAGCAGCAGAAGACGGATGCTCGACAGCTTCGCTTCCATGCGCCCCGATGACTCCAGAATGGCACCTATTAGACATGTCTCAGTTAGTGCGAGTCGGGCCACAGGGTCAAATAGATGACATCGGGAATTGATATAGTGCTTTTTTGGGGATCGGGACTTGCTGTAAGTTGAGGCACATTGCAGCTCTATTGGGCAGTTGCTGGAATGTCACCATGGCTTAAGTCATTGATTTGCCTACTTGATGACCAAGGCCCGGAAGCTGCATAATCACTGACTGGAATTGGGCTCGGCGTTGTGCCGATTTGATACGGGGAATGAGATGTCGTTTGCTGAGTGGTTCAATAGCATTGTGAATAGCATTCCACCTGAACTGATCATTCCTGGCTCCATCGCTGCGCTGACTGTTCTTCTGCTCGCCCTGTTTGCCGTCAATACGACGACATTGCGCCGTATGAGGGCTGCGCAGCAGGGGCCATCGGTCGAAAAGGAACTGGCGACGCTGAACAAGCGTCTCGAGGCTGCCAACAGGCTGGGCGGATCGCCGGCGGCCACGGGTTTCAAGCCCATCCGTCGCAGCAAGCGCAAGCATGTGCCCGCCATTCGTTCGGCCCAACCAGAGCACAAGCGCCGCGCCTGAATATCCATTTGTGATCTAATGGGTCGAATAGACCTGTTTTTGGCGCGAAATATCATGCAATCCTGAATTTGTGCCTTGCAAAAAATGCTGACCGTCTCTAAATCACAGACTATGATCGGATAAAGTTTTATATAACATTTTTCGGTTGTATTTATTATCACGGCCACAAAGGTGGCAAACCTCTGTGAGGATCTGCATGGACCGCCTCGACCATCTTGAAAGTCAGAGCATTTATATTTTCCGGGAGGCCTTCAACCGGATTGAGAATATCGCGATGCTCTGGTCGTTGGGCAAGGACTCCAACGTCATGATCTGGCTCGCCCGCAAGGCCTTTTTTGGCCATGTGCCTTTCCCTGTCATGCATGTGGATACGGGCAAGAAGTTTCCGGAAATGTATGAGTTCAGGGATCGCTATGCGACCGAATGGAACCTGAATTTCCTGCGGGAAGAATGCCCGCCGCTTGAAGCGACCGATGAAACGCTGCCGCCTGCGGCGCGCTCGGCTGCCCGCAAGACCGAAGGCCTGAAACTCGCCATCAAGAAATATGGCTTCAATGCGCTCTTTGCCGGTATTCGCCGTGACGAGGAGGCGACGCGCGCCAAGGAGCGTGTGTTCAGCCCGCGCGGCCTGACAGGGCAGTGGGATTTCAAGGATCAGCCGCCGGAATTCTGGGACCAGTACAAGACGGATTTTCCGCCTGGCACCCATATCCGCATTCATCCGCTGCTGCACTGGACCGAGGTCGACATCTGGCTCTATACCCAGCGCGAGCAGATCCCGACCATCCCGCTCTATTTCGCAAATCAGGGCAAGCGCTACCGGTCGCTGGGTGACAAGGACATCACGTCGCCTGTTGCCAGCACAGCCTCGACGATTGAAGAGATCATTGAAGAACTGCGCACCACGAAAGTATCGGAGCGTTCGGGACGCGCCATGGATCATGAAGCCGAAGATGCTTTCGAGCGTCTGCGTGCCGATGGCTATCTGTAAGGAATTCTGACCATGACCGACGCCAAGAAAGCCAATGTCATTCCGCTCACTGTCGGCGACGAGCTCGAAATGCTCGCCTCTGCCCGTGATCTGCTGCGTATCGTGATTGTGGGCCATGTGGATCACGGCAAGTCCACACTTGTGGGCCGGATGTTCCACGACACCGGCTCGCTGCCCGAAGGCAAATTCGAAAACATCAAGGCGACATGCGAGCGTCGCGGCGTGCCCTTCGAATGGGCCTTCCTGATGGATGCGCTGCAGGCCGAGCGCGATCAGGGCATCACGATTGATACCAGCCAGATCTGGTTCAAGACCGATGCGCGCGACTACACGATTATTGATGCGCCGGGTCACAAGGAATTCCTGAAAAACATGATCACGGGCGCGGCGCAGTCTGATGCCGCGCTGCTGATCATTGACGCGGCCGAGGGTGTGCGCGAGCAGTCGCGCCGTCACGGCTATCTTCTGCATCTGCTTGGCATCAAGCAGATCGCCGTGGCTGTCAACAAGATGGACCTCGTGGATTATGAGGAAGACCAGTTCAACCTCATCGAACAGGAATATCGGGACTATCTGACGTCCATCGGTGTGACTCCGACATTCGTGATCCCGGTTTCGGCTCGTGAAGGCGACAACATCGTTGAGCGGTCCAAGGCTATGTCCTGGTACAAGGGGCCGACCGTTGTGAAGGCGCTCGACAGCTTCACGCCAAGCGTGTCACCAACAGAAGCCGCCCTGCGTTTCCCTGTGCAGGATGTCTATAAATTCGATCATCGGCGCATTCTTGCCGGTCGCATCGAGGCCGGTCGCCTTCGCGTTGGCGATGAAGTTCTTTTCTCGCCATCCAACAAAAAGGCGCGGGTGAAGACCATTGAATACTGGTCGTCCGTCTCAGGTCGTCCGGCGCCCACCGAAGCGGAAGCAGGCGCCTCCGTTGGCATCACGCTTGATGAGCAGATTTTCGTCGAGCGCGGCGAGCTGATCAGCCATGTTGAAGATGCGCCTGTGGAAACAGATGTTTTCCGCGCCCGCATTTTCTGGCTCGGCAACGAGCCGATGGAAAAAGGCAAGAGCTACAAGATCAAGCTCGGCACACTTGAAGCGCCTGTCACGATCCAGTCCATTGAGCGGATCATTGATACGAGCGATCTCTCCAATGCGTCGGCCAATCAGGTTGAGAAAAACCAGGTGGCCGAAGTTGTGATGCGCTCGCGTCGCATGCTGGCGCTTGATGAATTTATCGATCATCCCAAGAGCGGTCGTTTCGTACTGCTTGAAAAATATGACATTGCCGGTGGCGGTATCATCTCGATGGAAGGCTATGCCGACCAGCGCGATCTCATCACCTCGCGCTCGACCAATATTACGCGCGTCGAGCATGGTATTTCCGATGAGGCCCGCTTCCTGCGCAACGGCCATAAGGGCGGTGTTCTCTGGTTCACGGGTCTGTCGGGTGCGGGCAAGTCGACACTTGCTCTGGCGCTCGAAAAGCGGCTCTTTGAAAAGGGCTATAATGTCTATGTGCTGGACGGCGACAATGTACGCCATGGCCTGAATGCCAATCTCAGCTTCTCGCCCGAAGATCGTGCCGAAAATATCCGTCGCGTTGGTGAAGTGGCCGCGCTCTTCCAGCGGGCGGGCATGATCGCCATTACGTCCTTCATCTCGCCTTATCGTTCGGACCGTGATCGTGCGCGTGAAGCGGCGGGCGATGGCTTCCATGAAATCCATGTGAAGGCGGATGTGGCAACCTGCGAGGCGCGCGATCCCAAGGGTCTCTATGCCAAGGCACGTACCGGCGAGATCAAGGAATTTACCGGTATCTCGGCACCCTATGAGGCACCGGATTCGCCGCAGCTTGTGGTTGATACGGCGGCATCCTCGGTTGAGGAATGTGTGGACCGGCTTGTTAATTATGTGGAGAGCAAATTCAGGGTATAAGCGTTCTTCGAATGAGGAGGCCCCCTGAATGAGCGTTCTGGTGACTGGTGGTGCCGGTTATATCGGCAGTCACACCGCCATCGACCTGATCAATGCTGGCGAAGAGGTTGTCGTGATCGACAATCTCTCAACCGGTTTTGAGTGGGCCGTCCAGGTTTCCGAGGATTCGCTCTATATCGGCGATATTGCCGATGACGCCCTGGTGTCGCGGATCATTGATGAGCGCAAGGTCGATGCCGTCGTGCATTTTGCCGGCTCCATCGTGGTGCCGGAGTCGGTTGAAAATCCGCTCAAATATTATCTCAACAATACAGCCCGCACGCGCAGCCTGATTGAATCCTGCGTGAAGGGCGAGGTTAAGAATTTCATCTTTTCTTCTACGGCAGCGGTTTACGGGATGGTCGAAACCATGCCGGTGACGGAAGACGCACCGCTCAATCCGATCTCCCCCTATGGCCGCTCCAAGCTGATGACCGAGTGGATGCTGCGCGATGTGTCGGAGGCCCATGATCTGAACTTTGCCGCCCTTCGCTATTTCAACGTGGCAGGCAGCGACCCGAAAGGCCGAACCGGGCAGTCCACCGCCAATGCCACCCATCTCATCAAGGTTGCCTGCCAGACGGCGCTGGGGCAGCGCGACCATATTGATGTTTTCGGCACCGATTACGACACGCCGGATGGTACCTGTATTCGCGACTATATCCATGTGAGTGATCTGGCCTCAGCCCATACCGCCGCGCTTGCCTATCTGCGCAAGACCGGCAGCAGCATTATCGCCAATGCCGGCTATGGGCATGGTTTTTCGGTTCGCGAGGTGCTGGCGGCCGTGGAGCGGGTGGCAGGCCATGGCTTCGACATTCGCGAGGCGCCGCGACGGGCTGGCGATCCGGCGGCCATTGTGTCGGATCCAAGCCGCATCAAGGCCAACTTTGGCTGGACGCCTGCCTATGATGATCTCGATGTGATCGTGGCCCATGCGATGGCATGGGAACAAAAATTGGCAACGCGTAACCGACTCTGAATATATTGCAGCGCAAGATAGTGAAATAATAATTCATTTCCCTGCAAAATCAGTCCTGTGCGAGCCTCCGCGCGATCAGACAGGAGCTGGATAACCGGAATCGAATGAGCATGACCAAAAGCGCCATCACAGCCGTTATTCTGGCGGCCGGTAAGGGGATGCGAATGAAATCGCGTCTGCCCAAAGGCATGCATGCGATTGCCGGGCGCCCCATGATTGGCCATGTGCTGGCAACGGTTGCAGAACTCGATGCGGCAGATGCTGTGCTCGTGGTTGGTCCGGACATGGATATCGTGTCGGATTATGCGCGTTCCGTGACGCCGGATGCAGCCATTGCGATTCAGCATGAGCGGCTGGGCACGGGCGATGCCGTGCGTGCTGCCGAAAGCGCTGTCCGCGAAGATTGCGATGTCGTGCTGGTGATCTTTGGTGACACGCCGCTTGTCCAGAGCCGGACATTGAAAGCGATGGCGGCGGCCTGTCTGGGCGAGCATCATGTCGCTGTTCTCGGCTTTGAAGCGGCTGATCCGGCAAAATATGGCCGTCTTGTTCTTGATGACAAAGAGGCGCTGCAAGCCATTGTCGAATTCAAGGATGCCACGCCCGAGCAGGTCGCCATCACGCTTTGCAATGGTGGCGCGATGGCCGTGCGCCGGGCCGATCTGTTCCGTTTGCTTGGCAAGCTCACCAACAAGAATGCCGCTGAAGAATATTATCTGACGGATATTGTGGGTCTTGCCCGCGCTGAAGGTCTTTCCTGCACGGTCATCACGGCCGATGAGGCCGATGTGCAAGGCGTCAACAGCCGTGCCGATCTCGCTGTCGTCGAAGCGGAAATGCAGAAGCGGCTTCGCCTTAAAGCGATGGAAGGGGGCGCGACGCTCAGCGATCCCGAGACCGTCCATTTCTGTGCCGACACGCAGCTCGGGCAGGATGTCACAATCGGGCAGCATGTCGTTTTCGGGCCTGATGTTCAGGTGGCGGATAATGTGACCATCAAACCCTTCTGCCATATTGAGGGAACACGTATTGAAGAGGGTGCGCAGGTCGGGCCCTATGCGCGGCTTCGCCCGGGTTCCGTCATCGGGCGGGATGCCCATATCGGCAATTTCGTCGAAACGAAGAAAGCCGCGATAGAGCAGGGCGCCAAGGTCAATCACCTGACCTATATTGGCGATGCCCGTGTGGGGGCCGGCAGCAATATCGGCGCGGGCACGATCACCTGCAATTATGACGGCTTTAACAAATATTTCACTGACATCGGCAAGGGCGCCTTTGTCGGCTCCAACTCGTCGCTGGTGGCGCCTGTCAAGATCGGCGATGGCGCCTATATCGGGTCGGGCAGTGTGGTGACAAAGGATGTGGCTGGTGATGCGCTTGCCGTGACACGTCCTCAGCAGACGGAGAAAGCGGGCTGGGCCGCCCGCTTCCGGGCTGCACAGGAAGCGCGCAAGAAGTCAGGTTCGGGCAAATAGCATGTGCGGTATTGTTGGTGTCATCGGAAACAGGGATGTCGCGCCCATCATCGTGGAAGCGCTGAAGCGGCTTGAATATCGCGGCTATGACAGCGCGGGCGTTGCCACGATTCATGATGGCGATATTGATCGTCGTCGTGCCCAGGGCAAGCTTTTCCATCTTGAGACATTGCTTGAAAGCCAGCCGCTAACCGGCCTCATCGGCATCGGACATACGCGCTGGGCGACCCATGGTGCGCCGAGCGAACGCAATGCCCATCCGCATGCGACGGATCGGGTGGCGATTGTGCATAACGGCATCATTGAAAATTATCGCGAGCTGCGTGAGCGGCTGACGGCGCAGGGCGCGCACTTCGTCACTGAGACGGATACCGAAGTCGTGGCCCATCTCATCACCGGCTATCTGGATGCCGGCAAGTCACCTCAGGATGCTGTTTTTGCAGCGCTGCAGGAACTGGAAGGCGCCTTTGCTCTCGGGATCATCTTCAAGGGCGAAGACAATCTCATCATTGGGGCGCGCCGTGGCAGCCCGCTTGCCATCGGCTATGGCGACGGGTCGATGTATCTGGGATCGGATGCCTTTGCGCTGGCCCCCATGACCAATCGCGTGACCTTTCTGGAGGAAGGCGACTGGGCCGTGCTGACGCGCGACGGCGCCGTGATCCATGATGCCGAAGGGCGCATTGTAGAACGCAAGATCAAGGTTACGGATGTCTCTGCCGCGCTGGTGGACAAGGGCAATCATCGCCATTTTATGGCAAAGGAAATTTTCGAGCAGCCCGAGGTCCTCGGCCACACGCTCTCGGAATATCTCAATCCGCTGAACGAGACGATCCGCCTGCCGGAGCTGCCTGTTGATCTGGCCAGCGTGCCGCGCATTACCATCGTCGCCTGTGGCACTGCCTATCTGGCCGGCATGGTCGCCAAATACTGGTTTGAGAAATATGCGCGGATTTCCGTCGAGGTCGATATTGCTTCCGAATTCCGTTATCGCAATGCCGCGCTGACGCCGGGCGGTCTGGCGATCTTCATTTCACAATCGGGCGAAACTGCCGATACGCTTGCTGCGCTTCGCTATTGCGCGGAGAACGGCCAGAAGACCCTTGCCATCGTCAATGTGGTGGAGAGCTCCATTGCGCGCGCGGCGGATGGCATTTTGCCGACCTTTGCCGGACCGGAGATCGGTGTTGCCTCCACGAAAGCCTTTACCTGCCAGCTGACAACGCTGGCCGTTCTGGCGGTGCGTGCCGGGCTCGCGCGGGGGACAGTCGCCAAGGCCGACGAAGCCCGTCTTGTGCGGACCCTGCTGGAGGTGCCGCGGCATGTGGCCGAGGCCCTGCAGGCTGACCGCGCCATTCAGACAATCAGCGCCGACATGGCCCGCGCGCGTGACGTGCTTTATCTTGCGCGCGGCCATAATTATCCCATTGCCCTTGAAGGTGCGCTGAAGCTCAAGGAAATTTCATACATCCATGCCGAAGGCTATGCCGCCGGTGAGCTGAAGCATGGTCCGATTGCCCTGATTGACGAAGATGTGCCGGTGGTCGTGATCGCGCCGCTGGATGAGTTTTTCGACAAGACCATCTCCAATATGCAGGAAGTCATTGCGCGTGGCGGGCGTGTGTTGCTGATTTCGGACAAGGCGGGCATTGAGCGAGTCGGCGACAGCGTCTGGGCTCATATCATGGTGCCGACCGTGCATCCGCTGATTGCCCCGATCATCAACACGATCCCTGTGCAACTGCTGGCCTATCACACGGCCGTCTCGAAGGGCACTGATGTGGATCAGCCCCGAAATCTGGCGAAATCCGTCACCGTTGAATAGGCCTGATTCGCGGTTTTGCTCCTCGAACTGCCCTGCTTGAACAATGCATAAACAGACCATCCGCTTGTCGTTTTTCCGCCAATTCGGATGCGGCTCCCGCTCGTGATAGTTTTGTAACGGCTATCCTGTGTGACGGAACGCGCAGATTCTATGGGCTAAACTCTGCGCCGGGGAGCGCGAGACATGAGAAATAAAAACACGAAATCATTCTGCTGGTCCTTGTTTGTCATTATCACGAGCCTTTCGCTGGCGCCCTCAGCGCCAGGCGCGATGGCCGATACGGCAATCCCGTCAAGCGGCGTCAACGAGCTGACAGCCGGAGCGACAGCGATTGATGAGTCCCGTTATGAAGATGCGATTGCCGTGTTCTCCCGCGCACTCGACAGCGAGGCGCTTGATGGCGCCGGCAAGGCGCTGGCCCATCATCATCGCGGCATTGCGGAACAGAAGCTTGGCCAGCAGAAAAATGCGATTGCCGATTACGGCCTTGCCATCAAATCCGGCCTGCTGCCCAAGCCTGTCATGGCACGTGCGTTCTACAATCGGGCTATCGCCTATGCCGATACTGGCGCGCCGAGTGAAGCGGAAGCCGATTATGATGCCTGTCTGGCGTTGACGCCTGATTTTGCGGCTGCCTATCACAATCGCGCCAATCTCAGGCGCCATCGCGGGGCCTATGCCGAGGCCATCAGTGATTACAATGAAGCCATGAAGCGCCTCTCGCCCAAGGATCAGAAACTCTCGCTGTTCGGGCGGGCACTCTCCCGGGAAATGCTGGACGACAAGGCGGGCGCCAAAACCGATTTGCAGGCGGCACTTGCCATTGACCCCGCCTTCAAAGCGGCTCAGGCCAAGCTGGCGGCACTTTCTGCCCCTGCCACGCCCGTTATGGCCGCTGCCGAACCCAAGGTGCTGCCTTCGGCACCGCCACCCAAAAAATCCGATGTCATCCGCGTCGCGTCGGCTGGTGGCTGGCAGACGACCGCGATCCGGTTTGAGAATGGGACGCCCATCAAATTACCGCCGCCTGCAAGCGAAAAGCCCCTTAATACGGCCAGTCTGGTACCTCGCGAGGCCACGGCGCTTCAGCCCGCGAAAGTGACGAAAGACGGCGACATCCGAATCCAGCTTGGCGCCTTCCGCAGCGAGGCGATTGCCCTGCAAGCCTGGCGGGATCTCGTGGCCAAAGCCCCGTCTGAACTGGGTAACAGCACGCCCCATATCGAGCGGGCCGATCTCGGGGCCAAAGGCATCTATTACCGCCTTCAAACAGGCGATTATGGCTCGGTTGCAGAAGCAAAAAGCCGTTGCAATGCGCTGACTGCCCAATCGCTCGCCTGTATCGTCGCCGCCCGCTAGGCTGTCCCCTACAAATGGGTGGGTCCGGGGCGATGCTTAAGGCTCAGATTCATCCCAACAAAAAAAAGGGGGGATGAAATGAGACAGCTGGAATCCGAATTCCTATTTGAGATCGAGGCCACGCTTGAGGCCATGCAGGATGTCGGGCTTACGCCGACCGGGCATCGGATGATCGCCTATGTCAAAGAGGGCCGCTTTACCGGCCCCAAGATGAAGGGCAAGGTTCTGGCGGGTGGTGGCGACTGGGCGCTTGTCCGGGGTGACGGGGTGCTGGTCATTGACGTCCGCATTACGATTGAGACCGATGATGGCGTGCGGATCTATGTCAGCTATGGCGGGCGCATTTCCGGGTCGCCCGAGGTGCTTGGGCAGTTGCTCGATCCGACCAAGGCTGGGGATGTCGATCCGGCGAGCTATTATTTCCGCACAAATCCGCTTTTTGATGCCCCTGTCAATTCAGACTATGCGTGGCTGAATGGCATGGCTGCCATCGGGATCGGCCGCTTCACATCCACCGGCGTCAGCTATGATGTTCACCTGATCCGATAGAAAACGGGCAGGGGCGGAGCCCTATTTTTCGTTTACACGGACAAGTTGAATTGAGGTAGTTTGGGAGCGTTCTTCCGGGCGATCTTTGCCCTATGGCATGTCATATGAGCCCCTGTTAAATGCTCTTCAATTCGCCCGTCTTCATTTTCGGATTCCTTCCGTTAACAGCCCTTTTGTGCTTCAGCATTCGCGCCGTGCTTGGCCGGGAGTCGAGCCTTGCCTTTCTGGTGCTGGCTTCGCTGTTTTTCTATGGCTGGTGGAACCCGGTCTATCTCCCGCTTCTGATCGGTCTGGCGGTTTTCAATTTCCTGCTGGCCCGTCCGATCATGTCGGAGCGAAAGAAGGCCAATGGCGGCTGGTCGAAAGCGCTGATGATTTTTGGTGTCTGCGTCGATCTGGGCGCGCTTGGCTATTTCAAATATACCGATTTCCTCATCAACACCGTCAACACAATCGGCGGGACGGATTATCACCTGCAGCACATCATTCTGCCACTTGCCATTTCCTTTTTCACCTTCCAGAAGATCGCCTATCTGGTCGATGCCAGCCGTGGCGAGGTCGAGCCGCATAGTTTTCTGGAATATTGTTTTTTCGTGATGTTCTTCCCGCAGCTCATTGCCGGTCCGATTGTTCATCACAAGGAAATTTTCTCCCAGACCAAGATGAAGCGCGGCTTTGCCTTTGATCGCATGAATGTCTCGATCGGCTTGACGATCTTCCTGATCGGCCTCTTCAAAAAGGTTGTGCTGGCCGACAATGTGGCGCCGAGTGCCAACTGGGTTTTCGGGCTGGCCCATCAGGGGCAGGCAGTTGGCTTTCTTGCCGCATGGGAAGCGATGCTGGCCTATACGTTCCAGCTCTATTTCGATTTTTCGGGCTATTCCGATATGGCGATTGGCGCAGCGCGTATTTTCGGTATCAAGCTGCCGCTCAATTTCCATTCGCCCTATCAGGCGATCAACATTATTGATTTCTGGCGCCGCTGGCACATGACGCTGTCGCGCTTTCTGCGGGACTATCTCTATATCTCGCTGGGCGGCAACCGGAAGGGGTTCTTCCGGCGTTATGCCAATCTGTTCATCACCATGGCGCTGGGTGGATTATGGCACGGGCCGGCATGGACCTTCATGCTGTGGGGTGCGGCGCATGGCAGCTTTCTGATCATCAATCATGCATGGCGCGCCCTGCCGCGCAAACCGATCAATGCCTGGTGGTCGCGCGGCATCGCCCGGCTGGTTACGTTTCTGGCAGTGGCGCTTGCATGGGTTCTCTTCCGTGCTGAAAGTCTCGATGCCGCAATGATCATTTATCAGGGTCTGGTGAATGTTCCTGATGATCTCAACGTATCTGCGCTGGGTATTGATCTGCTGTGGCTCAGCTTCTGGATGGGTATTCTCTGGTACTGGCCCAATACCCAGCAGCTCATGGCGCTTGTGAAGCCCGCCTATGACTATGGTCGTCGAGAGCGACATGCCGACCCGCTGCTTTTGCCCATTGAGGGCACGCGTTATGGATGGCTGGGGGTCTGGCGGCCCGGTATGGCCGCTGCCGTGCTTGTTGGCCTTGCCGCGACCGTTTCCATTCTGAGCCTGCAAAGGGTCAGCGAATTTCTCTATTTCCAGTTCTAGGTATCATGAACAAGCTGGCCACACGCTACCTGCTGACCCTGATGGCAACGATGCTTGTTGGCCTCGGGCTCGCCTTTGCGTTCAATGTGAGCGTGGACCCGCTGTGGTATTTCCAGGGCAATCAATGGGGCAGTGTCAATTATGCCTTCAATGAGCGCGTGACAAAGGTCAATCGCTTCCTGCCGCGCCAGTCGGAATATGACTGCATCATTTTCGGGGACAGCCGGATCACCCTGTTGCCGGAAGAAAAAATCACCGGACATCATTGTTATAATTTTGCCTTCTCCGCCGGCAAGGGCGAAGAATTTCTGGCCTATGCCAAATATCTCGACGCCCGCGGTTTCCGTCCTGATCTTGTGATTGTGGGACTGAGCATCAGTGAATATCGGGCCCATGTGGGTGGTCCCAACATTCCCGGATTCATCAGTGAGCAGACTGATCCGCTGAGCTATATGAGCCAGTATCTGTCACTTGATACGCTGGCTTATGCCTATCGGACATTATTTGGAAAATCACCGATTGATCGTGTCTATGACAGCAATTTTCATTGCCATGTTGCCTCGGGCGCGACGCATTATGATCCTGCTGTTCCCATACGTGACCTGAAGTCCGGGCCCTTTACCGGCCTTGAGCGTATTGATCTCATGGATCAGATGCGGCTCATTTTTCCCAATGCGCGCTTTGTCGGCTACACGCCGCCCATTTCAGCCTGGGCCATTCAGGCCTATGACGAGATGGGATGGCTTGACGACTATACCCATGCGCTGCACCGCGCGAGTTCCGTCTTTGACGCCTATTATGATTTCAGCGTGCCTTCTGACATCACCACCAATCCTGTCAATACCTATGACGGAACGCATTATTCGGAAGAGGCCAATGCGCTTATCGCGTCGGCCATTTCAACCGGTGACACGGGACAGGCACTTGATCTGAAGGATCTGAGTGAAGAGGAAATGCGGGCGGCATATCACGCGCGGCTGACTGCGTATCAGGCGTTGATGCTGCGACCGCTCAAGGGCGACTGAACACCGACCATTCGTTTTTGATTGGGATTCAGGCGGAGATCATCCGGGGCGATGACGACGAATATCTGGTGGCCTGCGCCATCCTTCGTGCTCACCGGGAAAACACCGCGATAGACCTTGATAAAGTTACGCCCGTTAATCGGAAGCTCAGTCCAGGAATAGATGCAGGATTGGTCCTGAATGACATCGGCAAATTCCTGACGGCGGATTTGGGCGCCTTCTTCTGTCAGATGTTCGCCGAGAAGCTTGTTTGTATAATCAAAGCAGAATATTTCGCGGCAGCCCGTGCCTGCGAGGCGATAGCGATATTCCATTTTGCTATCGGGCATATCAATCGGCTCCAGCACCAATATCCACGGCGCAACGCTCGGCACGCCCGACGGTGACAAGCGTTCGCGCGACGGCATCGACTGACCGTCCAGACATGACTCCCAGTAGGCCTGAAAGACCGCGACCGGATGCCCCGCCGGCATTTCGTCCAATGTGATTGCCCGATAACCCACGCATGACCCCTTAAAATTCGGAGTCTCAGGGTCTCATGATTTATTTACCAAACTATTGATAGCGCTTTTCAAAGGCATATCTATCTGGCGAGAAAGCTGTCAATGCGCGTGCGGAGGTTTTCTCGGATATTGAGGTAAAAAAGGTTGTAGTCATAGATATGGTAGTCGCCATTGAAGACGCCATATGTGTAGCCCTCTTTTTCCGGTGGAGAGACCACGAGCACATCATTGGAGCAGGCAGCCCCCGTCAATGCCGGTTCGGCAGCCGGGAAGGGCTGATCCGCCGTTACGAAGGGCAAAGAGCCGAGATTGGCGGATGCCGGTGCGGTATCGTTCCGCTTCCAGGTCAGTGGATTGATACAGGTCAGCTCCTTTTCGCCGATTTTTGTATAGGCGCCATCGGCCCATGTCTTGCCGTTCACCGTCCAGTTCTCGCGATCAACTGCGTCCCTGACAGAGTTCCAGTTGATCATGCAGCCCGTTTCACTGGCTGATTCACAGACGGGAATACCGGGAACGTCCGCCTCGACGGGCAGCGAGGAGCCGATCAGATAGGCGGCCACCATGCGTCGGGCGAGAGGTGTGCCTGCAATCTTTTCGCGCAACAGGCGAATGCCGTGCAGAGAGCCCTGGCTGTGGGCAGCGATAATGAAGGGGCGTCCCATATTGCGATGGGCGATGAATTCCTCGAAGGCCGCCGAGACATCCTGATAGGCAAGATCAAGGGCCTTGTCGCCGTCGCCGCTCTTGTCCATGAAGGAATAAAGCGTTGCCTGACGATAGCGCGGCGCGAAAATCCGGCAGCAGCCGTTATAGGCGCTCGCCTGATAGCGCAGCACGCCGCTTTCCAGCAGCTCTTTTGTGGTGCCACCTTCATCGAAATGGGCGTTCCAGCCATCCTTGGAATAATAGGTGGTGGGGTGAATGAAAAAGACATCGACCAGCGCCTCTGCCTGTCCATCCCGTACATCGCTGTCGGCTGGTGTGACATCGGCGAGATCTTTTGTCTGTGGCAGGGCTGCCCAGGCTTCTTCTTTCGTGTAGTCCGGGGCAGGCGTCGCTGTTGCCAGATCAAAACCCGACCAGGGCTTCAGGAAGACGGCTTCGCGAAGGGATTTATTGGAATAGAGGACTGCCGCCGCGATGCCCATCAGGACGATGATTGCCAATACGGCCAGCAACAACTTTTTCAACATACCCTTACTCCCTGTCAGCCTTTATGGCTGGTCTGCCATTCTTCAAGTCCGCGACGATAGCCTGAATAGCCGGGCTGATCGATAGCGAGTTTGCTCAGTGTTGTCTGCCAGAGATGATCTGCAAGGCACGGCGTCGTCAGGTCAATCCGTCCGGCTTCAATCTCGGTGCAAAGAAGACGGTTCAGATCCTCAAGTGAGCCCGTTTTGCCGGTCAGGGCCTGCAAGCGGCTTAGTTCTTCCGCATTGGCAACAGGCGCAATTTCCAGTTCACGTTTGACAATATCAAGCGCATTGGCCGCAACGCGGGCATGAAACGCCACATGGCCCTTGAGATGAGGCGTCACCTGATCGCGAATAAAATCAGCGACGGCCTGTACAAGTTCGGCACTGGTTGGCTGGTCCTGCATGGTCAGTTTCCTCCAAGGGGCGCGAGCAGACGCAAGAGGTCGATTTCGTTTTCAGAGGAGCGTCGTCCAATGGCTGCGCGTTCGACCGACCGGTCGGCGCCGGACTTGAAGGCTTGCACCATGAGCATGCACATGACACCCCATTTCATCGTCCCGAGAACTTCCCAATATTTGACGCGCGCCGGATCGACCTTTCGGCCTGACGTGGCTTCATAGCCTTCAAACATGTCTTCACGCTGGCCGAAGCCACCGACAGGCGCGTCGATATTGCCGAAGCGCCAGGCATTCACGCAAATCCAGCCGAGGTCTTCCATAGGGTCGCCAGTGTGGGCCAGTTCCCAGTCGAGCACGGCCCGCACACCATTGGCGCCGATCATCAGATTGCCATTGCGGAAATCACCATGCACCAGCGTATTGGCTTCATCCTGTGGCGGCAGATTGTCTTCAAGCCAGCGAAACGCAATCTCGAAGACAGGGTGGGGATGGTTATGCGCCTTGTAGAGATCGCGATAATGTTTGATCTCATCTGCGGCAGGCGAATGACGCAGTTCAGGCAGGTTCTCCAGCGGAATTGAGTGCAGCAGGCCGAGTATTTCACCGCATTGGCGGGCAAGCTTCGGCCGGGCTTGCGCATATTCCTCATCCCGCAGGATTTTACGCGCAATCGTTTCGCCTTCGACGCGGCCCATGATGAAGCCCTCGCCAATGCCGTCGTCAGGCCTGAGCACATGGCGCACGCGAGGCACGGGGATCCCTGTCAGGCCTGCGATTTCGATCAGGCTCGCCTCTGTTTCCAGCGGCACAGCGGACGCGCTGCGCTCCGTCATGCCGGGCGGCCGACGGCGCAGGATGAGCGCCTCGCTGTGTGTGGCGTGGTCGGCCTCGAAGGCCCAGGTTTCCTGACTGGCACCACCTGACAGGCGCTTCAGATCGGAAATGCCATAGGCCTGGTCCAAATGCGCTTTGGCGACCTGCGTGAGGCCGGCAAGCAACGAAGCCTGATCATCAGACATGTAAGGCCTTGCCTGTCTGACGGTTGATGTTCCGCACGATGATCTCTCCCCCTGGCACGCCTTGCATTCCGGCTTATTTCGCTGTGACAGCGCTTGTTGGGCTTAAACCTGACACAAATGCATGCGAATGGTAAAATAACGGACAGACCCTGATCAGGCCAGATCGGGCGAGGCAATGAAACGCAGCGTCAATGACCTGCGGGCAGGAGAGGCGGCAATATGAGCGATGACCAAGGCGGAACTGATTCCGAAATGGGGGCAGGGCGGGCGACCTCCGAACCCCATTTGATTCTGCCGGGTAAAAAGCCCAGTTTCGCGGGCCGCCTGCGGAATTATTTTCTCACTGGCATCGTCGTGGCCGCTCCTGTCGGCCTGACCATCTGGATCACCCGATCCTTTATTGATCTGGTGGATACCTGGTTTACGCCACTCATCCCGGAGCAATATCGGCCGGATAATTATCTGCCCTTTGATATTCCGGGCCTCGGCCTGCTGATTGCGCTTGTGCTACTGACATTGCTGGGGGCGCTGACAGCCAATATTTTTGGCCGCACCATTATCAGCGCCGCCGAGCGCCTCGTGAACCGGATGCCTGTGGTACGCAGCATCTATAACGCGCTGAAGCAGATTTTCGAGACGGTGATCTCGCAATCCGGTTCCTCCTTTCGCGAAGTCGGCCTGATTGAATATCCCCGTCCCGGCGTCTATTCGATTGTCTTCATCACGACGCCTTCCAAGCATGAAATCGCCACGCGCGTGGGCGAGGAAGTCATTGCCGTCTTCCTGCCGACCACGCCAAACCCGACCTCCGGCTTTCTGCTTTTTGTGCCGCGCAAGGATGTGACCGTGCTCGACATGAGTGTGGAAGAAGGCGCCAAGATGATCATTTCGGCGGGCCTTGTGGAACCCAAGCATCTGGCAAAAAAGGCGGACGGGGACGAGCCCCTCAGCCCGACCTGAGATAGCGGATGGCTTCATCGCGTTCGAAGAGATAGAGCAGGGTGCGAAGCGCCTGACCGCGCGGTGTTTCCAGTTCCGGATCGCGCCCGAGGATGAGACGCGCATCATCATAGGCCGCCTTCAGCAGGTTGCCCTGCGTGTCGATCTGGGCCAGACGGAAGGTTGGCAGACCGCTCTGGCGGATGCCGAGTAATTCGCCAGCGCCACGCAGACGCAGATCTTCCTCCGCAATCAGAAAGCCATCTTCTGTTTCCCGCATGATGCGAATGCGAGCCTGTGCCGTTTCACCCAATGGAGTCTGATAGAGCAGGAGGCAAGTTGACTTGTCGCCGCCACGTCCGACGCGGCCTCGCAGCTGATGCAGCTGGGCCAGACCGAAACGCTCAGCATGTTCAATGACCATGATCGTGGCGCTGGGCACATTCACGCCGACCTCAATGACTGTCGTGGCCACCAGAACGCGGATGTCGCCTGACTCGAAGGCTGACATGACCCGATCTTTTTCAGTCGGCTTCATGCGGCCGTGAACAAGGCCAACCTGATCGCCAAAAAGCTGTTTCAAATGATTGAAGCGTTCTTCCGCCGCCGTCACATCAAGTTCGTCTGATTCTTCGACAAGCGGGCAGACCCAGTAAATCTGGGCGCCGGACTTCAAGGCACGCTGCATGGCATCGACCACTTCATGCAGGCGCTCGACGGGCAGGGCCCGCGTGTCGATGGGTTTGCGCCCCGGCGGCTTTTCATCAAGCTTTGAGACATCCATGTCGCCATAGGCGGTGAGCGTCAAGGTGCGGGGAATGGGCGTTGCCGTCATAACAAGCACATCGGTGCCGACACCACCCTTGGCCGACAGGGCCAGACGCTGATGCACGCCGAAGCGATGCTGCTCGTCGACAACCACAAGCGCGAGTTTGTCGAATGCCACATCATCCTGAAACAGGGCATGAGTGCCGACCAGAATATCGATTTTGCCGGAGGCGACTGCGGTGAGAATCTCTGCCCGCTTGGCGCCTTTGTCGCGGCCTGTGAGGAGCGCGAGGCGGACGCCTGCCGCTTCACACAGAGGCGAGAGGCTGGCTGCATGCTGACGAGCCAGAATTTCGGTGGGGACCATAAGGCCTGCCTGAAAACCGGCTTCGACCGCATTGAGCATGGCGAGCAGGGCGACAATGGTTTTGCCGCTGCCGACATCGCCCTGCAGCAGGCGCAGCATGCGCCGGTCCGACATGGCATCGGCATCAATTTCGCGTAGGGCGCGCTGTTGGGCGCCTGTCAGTTTGTAGGGCAGTTCGGCAAGCACCTTCTGGCGCAGATGACCATCGCCCCTGACGATGCGGCCGGGCAGATGGCGCATGCGCAGACGAACAAGGCCGAGCGCCAGCTGATTGGCGAGCAATTCATCATAGGCCAGCCGGGCGCGGGCCGGTGCCGTGCCCAGCAGGTCTTCATTGGTTCCCGGATTGTGGGCCTGCGTCAGCGCCTCATGCCATGTCGGAAAGCGCTGGGATTTTGCCCAGGCGGGATCCTGCCATTCGGTCAGCTTCGGCGCGCGGCTGACAGCGGCCTTGATCGCCTTCTGCAATGATTTGAGCGGCAGGCCCGCCGTCAGCGGATAGACCGGCTCGATCAATGGCAGTTCATGCACGGCACCGGGTTCCAGCACGTGATCAGGGTGGGTCATCTGCGGTTCGCCCTGATAGAACTCAATGCGACCGCTGATAAGCCGCGTGCTGCCCTCGGGCAGGATGCGCGTCAGGTAGTCTGCCTTGGCACGGAAGAAAACGAGCTGCATCTCGCCTGTCGCATCATGCACATGGATACGATAGGGCAAACGCGATGAACGCGGCACGACATGATGGCCGACAACGACTTCCATGGTGACAATTTCACCATCCCTGGCCTCGGCGATGGCCGGCCGTTTGCGCCGGTCGATAAGGCCGGAGGGCAGATGCCAGCAGAGATCAATCGCCTTGGGCTCGGCAGACGTGCCAACCAGCCGGGCGACAAGCTTCTCCAGACGCGGTCCGATGCCGGGCAGGGTTCGGGCCGGGGCAAAGAGGGGAAAGAGGATTTCAGGCCGCATGGGGCGCGAAACGGCGCGAAAGCCGCCTTCCGGAATGAACAGGGCTGTGAATCATGGAGGACATCCTAAGCCTGCCGGGCCGGAACGGAAATCATCTTGTCAGTTGAGGCATTTGATCGTCGCGGAAGGGTGGCACTTGGCGCGAGCAAGGGCTATATCCCTCAGAACAAAGCGAAAATGACAGGATTTGTGACCATGCCAGACCAGTTGACGGACCATGACATTCGCCTCAGACGCCTCAAATTTCGCTCCTGGCATCGCGGTATCAAGGAAATGGACCTGATCCTGGGCCATTTTGCCGATGAAATTCTTGCCACTCTGCCGCTCGAGCAGATTGAGCAGTATGAATCACTTATCGAGATTGGTGACACGACCCTTTACAACTGGGTGACGGGGCGCGAAAAACCTGAGCCCGAGCATGATACGCCCGTCTTTGCGCGCATCTGCGAGTTTCATCATCTGAAAGGAACACTCTGGCAGCGCTAAGCTGATCCGGAGCCGAGACACCGCATTGCAGGATCCGAAACGAACCATTGCGACCCTTGCGGGGCGCCCCGGACATTTGACACTGGGCGAAGTGCCGGAGGGCTATGACGCGCTGGTGCTGGCCGATCTTGCGCGCGCACGGGCCGAGGCTGGCCATGGTGTCGTGCTGCATGTAGCGCGCGACGATGCCCGGCTTTCGGCTATGCGCGAGGCGCTTGCCTTTTTCGCGCCTGATATCCCCGTCGTCATTTTCCCGGCCTGGGATTGCCTGCCTTATGACAGGGTTTCACCCAATCCTGAGATTACAAGCCGCCGAATGGCGACCTTGTCGCGTCTGGCAGGTCGCCGGGAAGATGGCAAGCCGCTGATCGTGCTGGCCTCCATCAATGCCGCGCTTCAGCGTGTACCCGCCCGCGAAGGGGTCAAAGAGGCGGCCTGGTCGGCCCATGTCGGTGACCGGATCGAGCTGGATGCGCTGACAGGCTATCTTGCGGCCAATGGCTATTCACGCAGTGGCACCGTTCGCGAGCGCGGCGAATTTGCTGTGCGCGGCGGCATTCTCGATATTTTCCCGCCAGGTTTTGAGGAGCCTGTCCGCCTCGACATGTTTGGCGACACGCTTGATGCCGTGCGCACATTCGATCCGGAAAGCCAGCTGACAACCGGCAAGATGAAAGAGGTTGCGCTGGTGCCTGCCGGCGAAATCCATCTTGATTCCGACGTCGTTGCCCGCTTCCGTCGCGGCTATGTCGCCACATTCGGGGCGGTGAATACCAGCGATCCGCTTTATGAGGCTGTGAGCGAGGGCCGCAAGCATCAGGGCATGGAGCATTGGCTACCGCTTTTCTACGAGAAGCTGGAAACGCTTTTTGACTATGTGCCCGACAGTCTGGTGACGCTTGATGCACAGGTGGAAGAAGCCCTGCAGGCGCGCCTTGCCCTCATTAAAGATTATCATCAGGCCCGCGTCGAGGCGCGCGAGATCAAAACACTTGATGTGACGGCCTATAAGCCGATGAAGCCTGAGACGCTTTATCTGGACGCAGCCGAATGGAAAGAGCTGACAGAACGGGGCCCTGTTCGACTGTTCACGCCGTTTCTGACGCCCGACAGTGACCGGGGCTTGAATCTTGGCGCCAGGCAGGGGCGCAGTTTTGCGGCGGAACGCCAGCAGGATGGCGTCAATATTTTCGAGGTGCTGGGCGCACACATCACCGGCCTTCGCAAGAAGGGCAAGCGCATTGCCATTGCCAGCTGGTCCGAGGGTGCACGGGACCGTCTGGCTCATGTGCTGCGGGATCATCATATTTCGGATGTTCTCGCTACGGACCAATGGGCCGATGTCAACACTGTTAACAAAGCGACAGTTTCACTTATTGTTCTCGGTCTGGAGGCCGGTTTCGAGACCGACGACCTCGCGGTCATCAGTGAGCAGGACGTGCTGGGGGACCGGCTGCTGCGCCAGCGCCGCTCCAAGCGCGCCCAGAATTTCCTCTCGGAAGCCTCCAGTCTCTCGCCGGGCGATCTGGTCGTCCATGTTGATCACGGCATCGGGCGCTTCGAACGGCTGCAAACCATCGACGTGATGGGCGCCCCGCATGACTGTCTGCTGCTGACCTATCATGGTGGCGACAAGCTTTATCTGCCGGTCGAGAATATTGAACTTCTTTCGCGCTACGGGTCGGATGATGCGGCAGCGCAGCTTGACCGTCTGGGCGGAACAGGCTGGCAGGCACGCAAGGCCAAGCTCAAGAAACGTATTCGCGAAATGGCGGGCGAGCTCATCAAGATCGCCGCTGCACGCGCGCTCAAGACCGCGCCCGTCTTCGAGCCGCAGCCTGGTGCCTATGATGAATTCTGCGCCCGGTTCCCCTTTACAGAAACGGAAGACCAGGAACAGGCCATCAATGCCGTTCTCGAAGACCTCGCGCTTGGCCGCCCGATGGACCGTCTGATCTGCGGCGATGTGGGCTTTGGCAAAACGGAAGTGGCCCTGCGCACGGCCTTTGTTGCTGCCATGTCGGGCCAGCAGGTCGCCGTGGTGGTGCCAACCACATTGCTGGCGCGCCAGCACTACAAGACCTTCATGGAGCGCTTTCACGGGTTGCCGCTCCAAATTCGCCAGATGTCGCGTCTTGTGGGCACGAAAGATCTGGCGGAGGCCCGCGAAGGGATTGCCAGCGGGCATGTGGATATTGTCATCGGCACGCATGCGCTGCTCGGCAAGACGATCAAGTTCCACAATCTCGGCCTGATGATCGTTGACGAAGAACAGCATTTCGGCGTGGTCCACAAAGAGCGCCTGAAGCATATGCGTGCCGAAGTGCATGTGCTGACGCTGACGGCGACGCCCATTCCCCGCACACTGCAGCTGGCGCTCTCGGGGGTGCGTGAACTTTCCATCATTGCCACGCCGCCTGTCGACCGGCTGGCTGTGCGCACCTATGTCTCGCCCTTCGATCCGGTGGTGATCCGCGAAGCCCTGCTGCGCGAACATTTCCGCGGCGGCCAGAGTTTCTATGTCGTGCCGCGCATTGCAGATCTGGCAGATGCCGAAGAATTCCTGCGCGAGCATGTGCCCGAGGTGAAGTTCATTTCCGCGCATGGCCAGATGGCGGCGGGCGATATTGAAGACCGCATGAATGCCTTTTACGACGGCAAATATGATGTGCTTCTGGCTACCACCATCATTGAGTCCGGCCTGGATATCCCGACAGCAAATACGCTGGTCGTGCATCGGGCCGACATGTTCGGTCTGTCGCAGCTTTACCAGATCCGCGGCCGCGTGGGCCGTTCCAAGGCGCGCGCCTATGCCTATCTGACAACGCCACCCAATCGCACCATGACGGCCGGGGCAGAGAAACGGCTGCGCGTGTTGCAGTCGCTGGATTCGCTGGGCGCCGGTTTCACCCTTGCCAGTCATGACCTTGATATTCGCGGCGCAGGCAATCTGCTGGGGGATGAACAGTCCGGCCATATCCGTGAAGTCGGTTACGAGCTTTATCAGGACATGCTGGAAGAAGCCGTTGCCTCGATGCGTGGCGGGGGGGTCGATGAGGATGAATCCGGCCACTGGTCCCCGCAGATCAATGTCGGCACGCCCGTTCTCATCCCTGAAAATTATGTGCCTGACCTCTCGGCCCGCATGGCGCTTTATCGCCGCCTCTCTGATGTGGAGACGCGCGAGCAGGTCGATGCCTACGGGGCCGAATTGATTGACCGCTTCGGGCCGCTGCCTGACGAGGTCGAGTTCCTGCTCAAGATTGTCGAGATCAAGGGCATGTGCCGCCTTGCCAATGTCGAGAAGATCGAGGCCGGTCCCAAGGGCGTTGTTCTGTCGTTCCGTGACAACAGTTTTTCCAATCCCGGCGCACTGGTCGAGATCATCAACCGTGAGCGGGGCAATGCGAAGCTGCGCCCGGACCACAAACTGGTCTTCAAGCGGGACTGGGCGACGCCGGAAGAGCGCCTGAGCGGCACCTATCGCCTGATGAAGTCGCTGGCCGAACTGGCAGGGGAGGGTGCTGCAGCGGCCTGATTACTGCTGCTGGGCGGCCTCAGCCTGAATCTGGGCTTCCTTCGCCATCATGCGGTCAAGCATGGCGGAAATGGTTTCCGGCACCTGTGCGCCCACAATCATCCATTTGGAATAGACAACCGTTGTGGGCACGCCGTTGATGCCCATATCACGGGCGGCCTCGATTTCGCGCAAGACCAGATCGCGGTCGGACCCGTTGGCGAGCAGCTCGGCCACGATTTCGGTGTCCATATTGGCTTCCGCCGCCGCATCGACCAGCACGGCATGGTCGCCAATATCTTCGCCATCCACGAAATAGCGGCGAAAGAGAATCTCGGCCATGTCATTCTGGCAGCCTGCCGTGCCGGCCCATCGCAGCAGCCGATGACTGTCCAGCGTGTTGGGCGCGCGTTCGATCTTGTCAAAATTCAAGGTGAGCCCGACGGAAGCGGCTTCCTCCCTGATGCGACCGCCAGCGGCTTTGGCACGTTCGGGGCCGAATTTACGTTCCAGATATTCGCGGCGATCCATGCCGCCTTCGGGAATTGTCGGATCAAGCTGATAGGGCCGCCAGCGCAGTTCAAACTTCTGCGGCTTGTCGGCGACCGCCATTTCCAGCCGACGCTTGCCGATATAGCACCAGGGGCAGACTGTATCCGAGACGACATCGAGCAGCATGATTTCTCTCCCGCTAATCTTTGCAAACAGTATGCGACAGTCTCGCCCGCAGGTGAACCCCGGCTTGACCCGTTGGGCGCGAAGGCTAGGATGCCCGCGGAATTTCAGGCATTCAGCGCAAACAGGAACCTCCCATGGGCCAGAGCAGCATTTCACTTCCCTCATTTGATCTGAGCGGAAAAACGGCGATTGTGACGGGCGCAACGAGCGGGCTCGGCCATCGTTTTGCTTTGCTGCTCGCCAAGGCAGGCGCCAAGGTGATGATTACCGGTCGCCGGGTGGAGCGCCTGCACAAGCTCGAAGAAGAGATCATCGGCATTGGCGGCAAGGCGCATGTTTTCGCGCTTGATATTACCGATGTGGAAAATATTGCTGCCTGTGTGGAGGAGACTGAGCGGGTGCTGGGGCCTGTCGATATTCTCGTCAACAATGCCGGTATCAATGTGCAGATGACGGCGCTCGACATCACGCCGGACGCCTATCAGTCCATCTTTGATACTAATACGCGTGGGGCGTTCTTCATGGCGCAGGCCGTGGCGCGTAAAATGATTCCGCGCGGGGCAGGCGGCCGGATCATCAATATCGCCTCCATCGGTGCCCACACCGTGTTGCCGGGCGTTGCGGTTTATTGCATGACCAAGGCCGCGATCGGCATGATGACACAGTCGCTTGCCAAGGAATGGGCGCGCCATCAGGTGAATGTCAACGCCATCTGTCCGGGCTTCATCGAGACCGAACTGAACAGCGAATGGTTCCAGTCGGAAGGTGGGCAGAAACAGGTGCGCAGCTGGCCTCGCCGCCGCCTTGGCGAGGAAGCCGATCTCGATGGCACCTTGCTGCTGCTGGCTTCTGACCATGCGCGGTTCATCACAGGTTCTCTCATTACGGTTGACGACGGCCAGTCCCTCTAAAAACCAGTCGATGGCCCTTGAATAATCTGTTGAGCCTCTATAAGTGTATATGCACTTATTAAGATGGCGAAAGCGATAGAGGGCCCCATGACTCTGGAAGAACATCCTGCGGTTCGCCGCCACAAGGAAAAACAGGCACAAGCGGCAAGTGACGAGGGCCCGATTGATGCGGCCTGGCTGCGCGACCTCTGTCTGGCATGCGGGGCGGATGATGTCGGCTTTGTCGGTATCAACCGGCCGGAGATCGCGTCACAGGCCTTTGACATTGCCTCCGTTTTCCCCAAGACAAAAGCGCTCATCAGCATTGTCTGCCGCATGAATCGTGAGCCCGTGCGGTCACCGCAACGATCAGTTGCCAATCAGGAGTTCCACGAGACCTATGATCACGTGAACAATGTCGCGCGGAAAATTACCCGCATGCTTGAAGATCGCGGTATCCGCGCCCTCAATCTGGTCTCGGCCTTTCCCATGGAAGTGGGCCGAACGGGCAAGGGTTGGATTGTAGGGCACAAGCCCATCGCCGAAGCTGCCGGCATGGGAAAGATGGGGCTGCATCGCAGCGTGATCCATCCCAAATTCGGCAGCTTCATTCTCCTCGATACGGTGCTGGTGGGACGCGAAATAAGCGAGGAAAGCAAGCCCCTCGATTATGCGCCATGTCTGGACTGCAAATTATGCGTGGCAGCCTGTCCCGTCGAGGCAATCGGCCAGAATGGCAGCTTCAATTTTTCGGCCTGTTACACGCATAATTATCGCGATTTTCTGGGCAACTTTGTTGACTGGACCGGGCATCTGGCCGATTCAAAAAACCGGCAGGAGTTTCGCGAACGGGTGAGCGACGGTGAAAATATCACTATGTGGCAAAGCCTCTCTTTCAAGCCGGGCTACAAGGCGGCCTATTGCATGTCTGTTTGCCCTGCCGGGGAGGATGTGATCGGGCCCTATCTGGATGACCGGATTGCCTTCACCAGGGAATTTCTCCAGCCGCTGCAAGCCAAAGAAGAAATCATCTATGTGTTGCCGCGTTCGGACGCCGAGACTCTTGTGCCCAAACGCTATCCGCACAAGGAGGTGAAGCTGGCGCCCTGGGCCGTGAATACCAGTTCTGACCCCTACAGCTTTTTCTTCGGCCTGACGCTCACATTCCAGAAGCGTCGCTCAAAAGGACTGGAGGCACGCTTTGATTTCAATCTCACAGGTGACACACCGGTAAAAGCGAGCATGAAGGTGTCGGACCAGACCTTGTCCGTTGAATTTGTCCAAAATGGACCAGCCGATGTGACACTGAATATGCCGGTCGACTGCCTGCTGCATATGATGGATCGGGACTTTGACCTTGGGCGCGCCATCGCTTCAGGTCAGGTCAATATTGAGGGCGACGCCGAACTTGTCGAAAAGCTGATCGACTGTTTTCCTGAATATGGTGACATCGAATATGCCTCATAGCCGCTGCCCTAACATCCGTTCTGGCCGCTTCCAGCGTCATTAAAACGCCTGAATTCCCGATCATTCTGAGACGATCGGGGAGATCAAAAATGAAATTCGGGATTGGGTTGATCTTAGGCTTCATGCTTTGCGCCTATGCGCTTGATGTGCCGCCGCTTGAAGCCCTGGATGCTGTCTGGCAGCTGGTGGCCGGCTAGGTCTCAATCAAGGGGCAGGGCGCGGCGCATCACCTTGCCATTGGCGGTGCGCGGCAACTGCTCAATGAAAATGATCTCGCGCGGGCATTTATAGGCGGCAAGCGCCTGCCGCACGAAATCCAGCAATGTCTCAGCGTTTTTCTCGCAGCCTTCCTTGACGACCACATAGGCGGCGATAATCGAGACATCCTCGCGCACGGGCTTTTCGCGTACCGCCACTTCCGCCACATCGGGATGCGCGAGAAAAGCGGCCTCGACTTCCTGCGGTGAGACGCGGTAGCCCATTGCATTCATCAGATCGTCGGCACGGCCCTGATACCAGAGATAGCCATCCTCATCGAAAGAGGCGAGGTCGCCGCCAATAAACCATTCCCCGCGATAGACATCAGCCTCTTCCTCCGGGCGTCCCCAATAGCCAAGCATCAAACCCGGATCGGAGCGATGCACAGCGAGAAGACCCGTCTGGCCGGCGGGCAGGGGATCAATCCCTTCCTCAACCGGCAGCACGGCCACACAGCGCCCCGGCTGCGGCTTGCCGGGGCTTCCGGGGCGTATGACCATGCTGGGCGAGGTGGAAATATAGGTTGAGCATTCGCTCATGCCGAGGGCTTCGTAGAGATTCTTGCCCGTGACCTCCTGCCAATGGGCCAGCAGCGCGGGCGACAGAGCTTCGCCGGCCGTCAGCCCATGGCGAAGTGCGCTGAGGTCAAAGGTCGTGAGATCGGTATATTTCAGGATCTGCCGGTAAAGCGTGGGGACGGCGGCAAAGAGCGTTGCCCTGGTGCGCTCCATGAGCTGCGGCCAGATATGCACATCCTTGGGACCGTTATAAAGGATTGTCGTTGCGCCATTGGCCCAAGGGTCGGTCAGCCCGACGCCCAGCGTATAGGTCCAGTTGAACGCGCCGGCATGGAGAATGCGGTCTGCGGCGCTGATGCCATACCAGCCCTGATACATGGGGCGGCGCCCCCAGGCGGAACGATGGGCATGGAGTACGCCTTTCGGACGGCCGCTGGTGCCGGAGGTGTAAACGAGAAAGGCGGGGTCATCGGCCAATGTGTTGGCGTAGTTCGATTGCGGCAGGTTATGGCTGAGTGTTTTTGCAAATTTTTCGTCGACGACCAGTGCCGCGCGAGAATCCTTTTCCAGAAAAGCGGCTTCATGGTCGGTCAACTGGTTTGAACTCGGCAAGGGCACAAGCCCGGCGGCCATGGCGCCGAAAAAAGCGATGGCATAGAGGCTCGTATTCGGCATACGGATCAATATGCGGTCACCCGGTTTCAAGCCATGGGCGAGATAGCCTGCCGCAGCCGCCCGGACCGCATGGTCAAGCTCACCATAGGTCCAGCATTCCGCCTGCTCGAGGGGCTGGCTTGCATCCGTCACCACCATCAGCGCGAGCTTGTCGGGTTGCCGGAGGGCATTATCGGCCAGGCAATAGCGCGCGAGGTTGAACGCCTTTGGGGGCAGTTCGCCTTGATAACCGCGGGCAATGGAGGGCGCCAATCTGACCATAGGGCGTTTGTAAGCGGGGCCAGCGCTGTTCGCAAGTTGCTTCAGCCCTTGCTGCCCTTGGGTCAACGGGCAATCACGAAACGTCGGCGTTTACCTTGACTGGCGCAACGGCTAATACTTGCCTCAAACTTATAAATGAGAGGGAGTTCTCCGATGGGTAGCGGTCCGCTGAGTGGTATCAAGGTAATCGAGTTTGCTGGCATCGGGCCGGGTCCTTTCACATCCATGCTGCTTTCCGACATGGGTGCTGATGTGGTGCGCATCGACCGCAAGGGTGCGCGTGGCGGCTCCAAATTTGACGTGACAAGCCGTGGCCGCCGCTCGGTGGCGCTGGACCTCAAGAACCCTGCGGCCGTCGAAACCTGCCTCAAGCTGCTCGAGAAAGCGGACGTTCTGGTGGAAGGCTTCCGCCCCGGCGTGATGGAGCGTCTGGGCCTTGGGCCGGATGTGGTGATGAAGCGCAACAAGAATCTCGTCTATGGCCGCATGACCGGTTGGGGCCAGTACGGGATGATGGCGAATGCCGCCGGCCATGACATCAACTACATTTCGCTGACAGGGCCGCTGCATGCCATTGGCCGCCGTGGTGAAAAACCCGTTCCACCGCTCAATCTGGTGGGTGACTTTGGCGGTGGTGCGCTTTATCTCGCGCTTGGCATTTGTGCCGCACTTGTCGAAGCAGGCCGTTCGGGCGAAGGGCAGGTGATCGACGCGGCCATGACGGATGGCTCGGCCTCGCTGATGGCCATGATGTATGGCTTCCATGCGGCCGGCATCATGTCTACCAATCGCGGCACCAACATGCTCGACAGCGGCGCGCATTTCTATGACGTCTATGAAACAAGCGACAAACAATATGTGTCGATCGGCTCCATTGAGCCCCAATTCTACGCGATCCTTCGCGAGAAGCTGGGCCTGACCGATGATCCCGAATGGGATAATCACATGAGCAATCAGGCGGGCTGGCCGGTGCTCAAAGAGAAACTCATCACCATCTTCAAGACCAAGACGCGCGATGAATGGTGCCAGATCATGGAAGGCACGGATATCTGCTTTGCGCCGGTTCTTTCCATGGCGGAGGCAAAGGATCATCCACATAACAAGGAACGCGAAACAATCGTCGAGATTGACGGCGTGGCGCAGCCCAATGTGGCGCCGCGTTTCTCGCGCACACCCTCCAAAATACAGGGGTCAGCGCCTGTTATCGGTGCACATACGGAAAGTGCTTTAAAGGATTGGGGCTTTTCGGATGGTGACATTGCCAAGCTGAAGGAAGCCGAAGCGATTTGAATTTTTACCAACTGAAACGACAAGGGCAGCCATTCGGCTGCCCTTTTTGCATGGCTTCTATTTGCCGGGATCGATCCACCAGGCCGTGCTGCGATAGCCGTAGAGCGAGGTTGTGTCCGGAGTCTTGACGCGGTTCCACAGTGCCACCCATTGTGTAGGCTGGTGAAAAAGCGGGATCACATAATCCTGTGACATCAAGACGCGGTCGAGCGCGCGGACAGCTGATTCAAATGCCGCTCTGTCGCGCGCGGCCAGCAGGGCTTCGATCATCGCATCAATCGCCGGGCTCTTTGCGCCCATATAGTTGCGCGTGCCGGGCACGTCAGCGGCTTCCGATCCCCAATAGAAACTTTGTTCGTTGCCTGGGGAGAGGGAGGCAAACCAGTCGTTGAAGATCATGTCATATTGATAATTGTCGCGACGTTTCTGATACTGGCTCGGATCCACATTTCGCACTTTAATGTCGACACCAATGCGGCGCACCATGCTGGCATAGACAAGCGCCAGACGTTCATCGTCGGGCGTCGCAACCAATATCTCGAACGTCAGCGGCACATTGGACTTGGCCGAAACCATCTTTCCGTCACGAAGTTCATAGCCTGCAATCTTGAGCAGGGCGATGGCGCGCGATCTGTTGGCGCGGTTCTGGCCCTTCGGGTCGCCCACAGGGGCCTCATAGCCATGCGCCATGATGTCGGGCGACACCGCATCGGGAAAGGGTTTCAGCAGCCGGCGTTCTTCGGCATCAGCGGTCACCCCATGGGAAGAGAGCGCCGAATTGTCAAAAAAGCTCTGTGTGCGAACATATACGCCGTGATAGAGCGTCTTGTTGACCCATTCAAAATCAAAAAGAAGCGTCAACGCCTTGCGGATAGATTGATCTGCCAGAGGTCCGTGCCGGGTGTTAAAGACAAGGGCATGCATGCCGGAGGGCATGCCGCTTTTGAACTCCGACTGCCTGATCCGGCCATCGCGAACAGCGGGAATGTCATAGCCTGTCGTCCAGCGGCCCGGATCATCTTCCGGGCGCGCATCATATAATCCAGCCTTGAAAGCTTCGAAGGAGGCATTGGAGTCGCGATAATAATCATAGATCACGAGATCAAAATTATTCTGCCCCCGATTAACAGGAAGATCGGCGCCCCAATAATCCTTGTTGCGGCGATAGGTAATGCGACTGCCGGAATCCACCTTGTCGACAACATAGGGCCCGCTGCCAACAGCCGTTTCATAGCTTGATTTATCGAAGTTGCGTTTTTCATAGATATGTTTGGGAAGGATCGGCATCAGCCCTATGATCAAGGGGATTTCGCGATCCCCATCCGGGCCGAAGATCAATTTGACGCTGCCAGGTGAGGGACGCTCCATTGCCACCACTTTCGAATAGTAGGTTTTGTAAAGTGGCCGCCCCTTGTCCCTGAGCGTTTCGAGGGAATAAATCACGTCATCGACTGTCACCGGCACACCGTCGGAAAAACGGGCTTTGGGATTGATATGAAAGGTCACCCAATCGCGGTCAGGGGAAAGCTCGACTGAATCGGCCAGCAAACCATAAAGCGTAAAGGCCTCGTCATAGCCGCGTGCCATCAGGCTTTCAAAAACATGCTCGCGCAGGCCGATGACGGATGTGCCGCTGACGATAAAGGGATTAAGGCTGTCAAATGACCCCGTCGCGCCATATCGAATGGTGCCGCCTTTGGGAGCTTGCGGATTGACATAGTTGAAATGGTCAAAATCAGCCGGATAAAGCGGCTTCCCATGCATGGCAATGGCGTGGTCTGCCAGCGCGGACGGAGCAAAAACCCATGTCAGCAAAACAAAGAGGATGGTTAAGAGCTGATGACGTCGCAAAGGGAAACCTGCTTTTGTCGATTCATTACGTTTTTGCAATTTTCGGGATCGAACTTGACCGGATCGTATCTACCGGCTCAAGTCTGCTATGCTACGCAACAGGTGATGTTTTCGCTAGGCTTGTCACGCGCCGTTGCGGAACAGCTCCGATCTTATCATTTTATCCGGGCCACTGATGCAGGATGCTCTCAGGGTCAGGGGAAGGAACATGACTATGACGACTTGGCGTAATGTTGCACGCGGCTTCATCGCCTTTACCTGTGCTGTCGGCTTTTCCGTTTCGGCATTTGCTGCCGACCCGGCAAAGCCCGATGCGCCCAAACCGGAAGTAACCAAATTCGGTTCCTGGTATACAAGCTGCACAAAAGACGAAAAGGGTGAAAAGGCCTGCTACGTCTTCGTTGATGTGCGCGCCGGTGAAAAGAAGGCACAGGTTGCCTATATCGGCATCGGTCACGCCATCTCCGAAAAAGAGAAGGGTAAATTCGGCATGTTTGCCATCACGCCGCTTGGCACCCTTCTGGCCCCTGGTTTCAAGGTCAATGTGGACGGCAAGAATATCGTGTCCAACCCCTTCCTTTTCTGTGTTGAAGGCGGATGTCGCACCGACACATTGCTGAGCGATGATGACATCAAGGCGCTCAAGGGAGGCAAGGAAATGGAAGTTGTTTTCTCGATCCTGCGCAGCGGCGAGGTCAAGATTCCGCTCAAGCTGGATGGCATGACGGCGGCGATCAATTCGCTGCCCAAAGCGAAATAGGACCGCGCCTAATCTTCCCGCGTTGGTGCCAGCACCGTTCTCAGCCATCTGAGGACGGTGTTGTCTTTTGCCAGATAGCGTTTGAGATTTTCCATGTCCCGCGAAAGCTTCTCGGGATTTGCAAATAATTCCTGGCGACGCCGGAAGGGTTTCTCCGGGTCCAGCTTGCGCACCACGACGGCCGGGTTACCAGCCGCAATGCAGTTGGCCGGCAGGCTTCGCGTCACGACCGCGCCGGCACCGATGATAGTGTTATCGCCGATGGTCACGCCCTTGCCGATGATGACCTTCACACCCAGCCAGACATTTTCCCCGATGATGATCGGCGCGTGCTTGTCCAGCTCGGCTGTCCGGTCATAGGTGTCATGCCAGTCGCTATCCGAAATATAGCAGTTGCTGGCGATCATCGTGTTGGACCCAATTGTAATTGAATCGGACGAGACGATATGCGTCCCGGGTGAAATCAGAACATAGTCACCAATGGTGATGCGTCCCTCGCGCTCGCCCGTGAACCACGTCGCCAGCCGAACCATATTGGCGCGGGCGGCATGAATATGGAGATGGCTGCCAGCACGGATGCCGCCACCCCAGACTTCGATATTGCGCGGATTGGTGACATCAATACCCGGCCCGATGGCGTCGAAAGCCGGGAGCAGGAAATGGCGCGTGTAGAGCCCCACATAGCCATCAATCAGCCTGCGAATGGAATAAGGTTTTCTGTCGCGCCGCACGTCATCGTCTCCCCGTCATCTTCCCCTCAAGGTAGCAAGGGAAAGAGGCTAGGGCATAGCACAAGGCAATAGCCCAGCGTTAGCGGGATGTCGCGGGCCTAATGAGCGTTTCCGGGGCGCAGGGCATAGGTCCCGTTTTTCAGCGGGCCGAAGATTTCCTCGACCTGCGGGTGGCGGACGGGCTCGCCGGTTTCGTCAAGAATCAGGTTTTGTTCGGAGACATAGGCGACATATTCAGTGTCGGTATTCTCGGCCAGCAGATGATAATAGGGCTGGTCCTTGATCGGGCGCACCTCTTCGGGGATCGACTGCCACCACTCCTCGGTATTGTTGAACGTGGGATCAACGTCATAAATCACACCCCGAAAGGCATAGAACCGGTGCCTGACGATCTGGCCGATTCTGAATTTTGCCTCACGACGCATAAACAACTCCAAGCCTTTAGCTGAACCAAATTGATCTAGAGGTATAGCAGGACTGCACCGGAAGATAAAAGTCCCGCAGATACAGGCTGATAGCGCCGCCTTCGCTCCCTCAAACTGAAGAAAACAGGGGCGTCAATGCCTTAATCATTGTCTTTCAGCGCCAACCACCCAATATGCCGACTATCAAAACTCACTTAATCAAAAATAGCGGAGCTTCCATGAGCCGATCTGTTGAAACCCTCTTCCGGCCCTTCACATTTAACGGGCTGACCCTGCCAAATCGCATCGTGATGGCGCCTATGACCCGGTCGCAGTCGCCCAACGGCATTCCGGGCCCCAATGTGGCGGAATATTACCGCCGCCGCGCGGAGAATGAATGTGGCCTCATCATCACCGAGGGCACCACGATCAACACGCCTGTGGCCACGGGCGATGCAAATGTACCCCAGTTCTGGGGGGAAGAATCGCTCAAGGGCTGGAAGCATGTGGTCGATACGGTCCATGCCGCCGGTGGCAAAATCATGCCCCAGATCTGGCATGTCGGCATGACCCGCGTGGCGGGCAAGGCGACGAACCACGATCTGCCAAGCCATGGCCCCTCCGGTCTGGTGAAGCCCGGCTCCAAGAAATCCGAGCCGATGACCACCAAGGAAATCAAGGACACGATCAAGGCTTTTGGTGAAGCGGCACGCGATGCCCGCGAAATCGGCATGGATGGCGTTGAGCTGCATGGCGCCCATGGCTATCTGATCGACCAGTTTTTCTGGGCCGGCACCAATGAGCGCACGGATGAATATGGCGGCGACATGGTGGGGCGTACGCGCTTTGCCGTTGAAGTGATTGAAGAAGTCCGCAAGCAGGCGGGTGACGATTTCCCGCTCATCCTGCGTTTCTCGCAGTGGAAGCAGCAGGACTATACGGCCAAGCTTGCCAACACGCCGGAAGAACTCGGCGCCTTCCTGAAGCCGCTGTCAGATGCCGGTGTGGACATGTTCCATTGCTCGCAGCGCCGTTTCTGGGAACCGGAATTTGAAGGCTCCGACCTCAATCTGGCCGGCTGGACAAAGAAGTTGACCGGCAAGCCGACGACCACGGTTGGCAGCGTCAGCCTGTCGGGTGAGTTCATCGGCTCCTTCATGGGAGAAGCCTCCGAAGCCACGGGCATTGATAATCTTCTCGTGCGTATGGAAGCCGATGAATTCGACATGGTCGCTGTCGGTCGCGCACTGCTGGTTGATCCGGCCTGGTCGCGCAAAGTGCATGAGGGCAATTTCAGCGAGCTGATGCCCTTCAAGCCCGAGGCACTGGCCACGCTTTCCTGAACCACCTCAAACATCAAAGCCCCCGCTGCAAAGCGGGGGCTTTTTTGTGTTTGAGATGCAGCGCAGACTAGAAGCCGTAGGCTGTGGCAAGTTCCGGATCACGCTCAGCCACTTTTTTGGCGAGGTCGTAAATCACCTTGGCCTGCTTCCAGGTGGCATCGTCCTGCATCTTGCCGTCAATCATCGCCACGCCGGTGCCGTCGGGCATGGCTTCGAGAATTTTGCCCGCAAAGATCACCTCATCGGGATCGGGGCTGAAAACACGCTTGGCAATGGCGATCTGATTGGGATGAAGTGTCCAGGCGCCGACGCAGCCCATCAGATAGGCATTGCGGAACTGCTGCTCGCAGGCATCGCTATCAGCGATATCGCCAAAGGGGCCATAGAAGGGGCGGATGTCATTGGCGACGCAGGCATCGACCATTTTGGCAAAGGTATAGTGCCAGAGATCCTGCTGGGCAGAGATACGCGGGCTGCCATCTTCCTTGGGATCTTCGAGCACGCGATAGAAGGGGTGACCGCCACCGACTCGGGTGGTCTTCATGCGGCGCGAGGCAGCCAGATCGGCCGGTCCAAGACTCATGCCATGCATGCGCGGGCTGGCCGCGGCGATCTCCTCGACATTCTTGACGCCTTGGGCTGTTTCGAGAATGGCGTGGATCAGGATCGGCTTTTCGATCTTGTAGCGTGACTCAAGCTGCGCAAGCAGCTGGTCGAGATAATGGATATCCCAGTCGCCCTCGACCTTGGGCAGCATGATGACATCGACCTTGTTGCCGACCTCGGCCACGATCTCCATCACGTCATCCAGCATCCAGGGACTGTTGAGCGGGTTGATGCGCACCCAGAGTCCGGTATTGCCGAAGTCATGTTCCTTGGCCGTCGCGATGAAGCCTGCGCGCGCGGCTTCCTTGGCGTCGGCCGGAATGGCGTCTTCCAGATTGCCCAGCAGCACATCGACCTTCGGGATCATCTCACCAATGCGGGCGCGGACCTTCTCGTTGTGACCCGGAAAGAAATGGATCATGCGCTCAAGCGCAACGGGCAATTCACGAAAGGGAGCAGGGGCGCCGATGGAAAGCGGCTTGTAGAAATTCACAGGAAGTTTCATTGGTGATCCGAAAGCAAGAGGAACCGGGAAGCGGCCAGTCTAGCGAGCCAGCGCGCAGGAATCCATGCGAGATGCGATCAGAGCTGCACTTCGCGGTCGGCCTGTTTGAGAAGGGCCGCCGGGTCGCCCGCCATGAACAGAAGCGTGAGACCGATGACCGATGCGCCCGTGATGACCAGATAGGCCACGTGATAACCGCCCCCATATTGATACAGAAAGCCGAGCAGGGCGGGGCCTGCCGCCATGGCGCAGGTGATGATCATCTGGGAAAGCGACAGGATGCGCGCATAGGCTTTGAGGCCAAAGGCCTCAGCCACCATCAGGGGCATCATCATCTGAATATTGCCCACTGTGGCACCAAACATCGCCGATATGACGAACAGGGCGACATGATGTTGCGCGAAGGCAAAGCCGGTAAAGGAGATGCCCTGCAGCACGAAAATGCCGATGAGATATGACTTCGACTCGATGCGGGAGAGAATGAAGCCACCAAACAGACGACCGCATATGCTGGCAGCCGCCATAATGGAAATGGCAAGCGCTGCGGTGTGGTCATCACCGGTGCGGGTGGCCACAAGACGGAACTGATGGGCCAGCGAGCCGACCTGCGCCATCATGGAAAAGACATAGGCGGCGGTGAAGAGGATGAAGAAGCGGCTGCGGATCGCCTCGCCATAGGCAATGCCATCTGGCGGCGCGATGGAACCATCAGCACTGCGCCGGGGCGGATCGCCGTCCGGCGCCAAACCCATGGATGCAGGGCTCGGGCGCAGCATGATCCAGGCGATCGGCAGCGTTCCCAGGATCAGCATGAGGGCAAGCCATTGGCTGGCCTGACCAAGCCCCAGCCATTCAATCAGATAGACCGAAATGGGCGTGAAGATGATGCCGCCCAGCGAGAGGCCCGTTGATGAAAAGGCAATGGCGCGCGAACGCTGACGGCTGAACCAGCGCGCCACGAGCGTGGTGCCGGGGACAACAGCGATGGCGGCATTGCCGATACCAAAGAGGATGTAGAAGCCATAAAGCTGCCAGAGGCTGTCGACATAGCCTGCCGCGACAAGGGCCAGCGCGGACAACAGGCCGCCGCCCGTCATCACATAACGGGGATCATAACGGTCGATCAGCCATCCCACCGTCAATCCGGCCATGCCGCCGGAGAGAAAGAAACACGCCGTGGCGGTCGAGGCCGCCGTTACCGAGAAACCGTTCTGACTGACAAAGGCTTTGAGGAAGATCGAGAGATTGTAAAAAATCAGACCGCAGGAAAATGTCTGAATGACAAAAACAGCCGCCACGATGTACCAGCCGTAAAAAATACGTCCGCCGGGCGTCGTCGTCTGCGGTGTTTTTGTGGACCCCTCATAGGGCATGACTGTCTCCCGACCGACAGCATGAGGCTGCAGCCAAGGCCTACATAATATTCGGGGGCGACAAACCCAAGGCAAAAATGACGTGTTCGTCAATTTTGGTCAGTTGGACCAGAAATAGCTGCCTTGACTTTATTTAAGTGTTTCCTAATATATAAATACATAAAAAATGTGGGAAACACGCAGGAAGTCGCCATGAAAAAATCAGTCGTCGTTCTGGGTGCCGGTATTGGTGGCACGTCCGCAGCCTTTGAGATCAAGGAACAGCTTGGCGACCGAGCTAATATTACTGTGGTTTCCGACAGTGAGTGGTTCCATTTTGTGCCCTCCAACCCATGGGTCGCCCTGAAATGGCGAGAGGCAAAGGACATCAAAGTCCATCTGCCCGAGATATTCGCCAATCTCAAAATCGGCTTCAACGCCTCAGGCGCCAAACGGGTACTGCCGGACCAGAATACCCTCCTGCTGAATGATGGCACGCGCCTGACCTATGATTATCTGGTGATCGCGACCGGTCCGGCGCTGGCTTTTGATGAAATTGAGGGTTTTGGTCCCGGGAAAAACAGCAACTCCATCTGCCATGTCGATCACGCTTCGGCACTTGCCACAAAATGGGACCAGTTCTGCGCTGATCCTGGCCCCATTGTTGTGGGCGCGGTGCAGGGCGCTTCCTGTTTTGGTCCGGCCTATGAATTCGCATTGCTCGCCAATACCGACCTGCGCAGGCGCAAGATCCGTCATCGTGTGCCCATCACCTTCGTGACATCGGAGCCCTATATCGGCCATCTGGGACTTGGCGGTGTCGGCGACACAAAAGGCCTGCTGGAATCGGTTCTGCGTAACCGGGACATCAAATGGATCACCAATGCCCGGGTCGATCATTTTGATGACGACAAGGTCGTTGTTAGCGAAATGAATGAGGATGGCAGCGTCAAGAAGGTCCATGAACTGCCCTCACGCCTCAACATGATGATCCCCGGCTTCAAGGGTGTTTCCTGCTTCTTTGATGAGGAGGGCAAACCGATTGAAGGTCTGGTGAACCCGCGCGGCTTTGTTCTCATCGACAAGTTCCAGGCCAATCCGACCTATCCCAATGTTTATGGCGTGGGTGTCTGTGTTGCCATCCCGCCTGTCGAGAAAACGCCTGTGCCGGTGGGGGTTCCCAAAACAGGTTACATGATTGAATCCATGGTGAGCGCGGTGGCCGCCAATCTGTCGAAGGCATTGGCTGGCCACAAGCCCGAAACGGAAGCGACCTGGAATGCCGTTTGCCTTGCCGATTTCGGCGATGATGGGGTGGCCTTCGTCGCGCTGCCGCAAATACCGCCACGAAATGTAAATTGGGCCGGGCAGGGCTATTGGGTGCATCTGGCGAAGGTCGCCTTTGAAAAATATTTCATGCACAAGGTTCGGACCGGGGCAGGCGAACCGGGCTATGAGCGGGTGGTGATGAAAATGCTGGGTGTTGAGCGAACCCGCCGCGATTGAACATAAATACGCGTCTTATGAACAATAGAAGACCAATTTCTTTCTCTGCATTCTGCCCATTTATGCGTATTGTCTGCGGCAGACATCGCAAAAGCAGATCATGGTCAACCATGACGACAGGGAGAGAAGCATGAAGTTCTATAATTCAATTGGGCCGAACCCGCGTATCGTGAAGATGTTCATGGCGGAGAAGGGCATTACCCTGCCTTTCGTGGAAGTTGACCTGATGAAGGGCGACAACCGCCGCGAACCCTATCTCTCCAAGAACGCGGCCGGTCAAATGCCCTGCCTTGAACTCGACAATGGCGACGTTATTGCCGAAGTCACGGCGATCTGTGAATATCTCGATGAGAAATTTCCCGACAATTCGCTGATTGGCACGACCCCGGAAGAGCGCGCTGAAACCCGCATGTGGACGCGCCGCATCGACCTGAATGTGGCAGAGCCACTGGCCAATGGCTTCCGCTTCGCAGAGGGTCTGCCGCTCTTCAAAGATCGCTTCCGGTGCCTTCCCGAAGCTGCCGATGGCCTCAAAGCCATTGCGCAGGACAAGCTGACCTGGCTGGATGGGCTGATGGCAGGCAAAGAATTTGTTGCCGGAAAGCGCATGACCCTTGCTGATATTCTGCTGTTCTGCGTTCTTGATTTCGGAGCGGCGGTCGGCCAGCCGCTCAATGCCGACAACAAGAATATCGCAGCCTGGTTTGAGCGCATGAAGGCGCGTCCGAGCGCAACGGCGACAGCCTGAACTTGATCGCTGAATGCTG
Source organism: Hyphomicrobiales bacterium (assembly GCA_016124805.1). Taxonomy (GTDB): domain Bacteria; phylum Pseudomonadota; class Alphaproteobacteria; order Parvibaculales; family Parvibaculaceae; genus Parvibaculum. The sequence goes on from WGND01000011.1 coordinate 330,926, forward strand.
CGGGATGCCTGTGTATCCCGCAGCCTTTTTCAAACAGAGGAGGGCGACATGAAACTGTTCCGTGTGTTTTTGATGGCTTTACTGGCTTTGCCCGTTTCGGTTGCCTATGCGGCAGCGCCTGTCGATGGTGATCGCGCCAGCAATCCATGGGCTTGCCTTGCGCCATCTTCTGCCGAAGAACTCGCCAATGCCAAGTCGTGGTGGGATCGACGCTCTGCCGAAGAGCAGGCGATCATGCTGTCGCTGCCCTGCGAGGAACGCTTCATGCCGGCGGTGTGCATTTTCCTGTTCGAACCGGACCTGAAAGCGTGCACGGCAAAACGAGTTGCCGAATATCGGGCCAATCGCGTCTGTGATGCCAAGGGTCTCGAGATTTTGACGCAGGAGTTTGTTGACTGCACGGAAGACTATAAGCGCAAAACTGCCCCCATCATGTGAGATCAGTCGTGAGTCAAGACCCCCATCCAGGCGATGATGTCCTGTCGCAGGAAGAAGAATCCGCCGCCGCACGCACCCTCGGCAAGAAAGTTCTCGAACTCGACGCCGAGCGCGGCTATGTGCGCGCATCCTTCTATGCCGGTGAAAATTTCATCAATCGCGGCGGCCGCATCTATGGTGGTTTTCTTGCGGCGATGCTGGACGGGCTGTGTGGCCATGCCACGCGTCTCACGCATCGCGAGCCCGGCATTCCGCAGGTCACGCTGGAACTCAAGACCAGTTTCATTGGTCGGGCAGATGTCGGTACGCTGATTGGTGAAGGCTGGGTGAAACATCGCGGGCGTTCCATCGTCTTTGCCGAGGCTGAATTGTGCAATGAGGCCGGCATGCCCGTCGCCAAAGCCAGCGCCACTTTCAAAATCGGCAAATAGGCCAAACAAGCCCATTTTCCTGCCGTTATGGCCCTGATTGTCCTCCAGACTTGCCTCAATGCCTCAATATGTCATAAGGCGCGTGAGCTGTGCGTCTGCGAGGAGGCACCTGGCATCCCCATTTGCCTTCATTCTGCTGACGAAGCCGCGCTGATACGCGGCGCGGAGACCTGAATACATGTTGCCTTCCAAAATTCGCGAAGACTGGTTCAGCAATATTCGCGGCGACCTGCTCGCTGGCCTTGTTGTGGCGCTGGCGCTTATTCCCGAAGCGATTGCCTTTTCCATCATTGCAGGCGTCGATCCCAAAATCGGTCTTTATGCCTCCTTCTCGATTGCCGTGATGATTTCCTTCACTGGCGGGCGACCCGGCATGATTTCGGCCGCCACTGCTGCCACGGCGGTTTTGATGGTCACGCTGGTCAAGGATTATGGTCTGCAATATCTACTCGTGACGACGGTTCTTGCCGGCATGATGCAGGTTGTCGCCGGCTATTTCCGTCTCGGCAATCTGATGAATTTCGTTTCCAAATCCGTGATCACCGGTTTTGTAAACGCACTGGCCATTTTGATTTTTCTGGCGCAGCTTCCCGAGCTCATCGGCGTGCCCTATCTGACCTATGTGATGGTCGCGGGCGGCCTTGCCATCATCTATCTCTTTCCGCGCCTAACCAAGGCTGTTCCATCACCGCTGGTCTGCATTCTGGTGCTGACATCTGTGTCGCTCTATTTCCATCTTGATCTGCGCACGGTCGGCGACATGGGCGAGCTCCCCTCGACGCTACCGTTTTTCCTGCTGCCTGACGTGCCGTTTACATTCGAAACACTGACAATTGTGGCGCCATACGCGCTGGCCATTGCGCTGGTTGGCCTTCTGGAATCGCTGATGACGGCATCCATCATTGATGAACTGACCGACACGCCAAGCGACCGCAATCGCGAATGCATGGGGCAGGGTGCGGCCAATATCGTGACCGGCTTTCTGGGTGGCATGGCGGGCTGCGCAATGATTGGCCAGTCCGTCATCAATATCAAATCCGGTGGCCGGGGGCGCCTTTCCACATTTGCGGCCGGCGTCTTCCTTCTCTTCCTGATTGTTGTGCTGGGCGACTGGGTTCGCATCATCCCGATGGCAGCCCTTGTCGCCATCATGATCATGGTTTCGATTGGCACCTTTTCCTGGGGCTCCATTCTCAATCTTCGGGAACATCCGCGCCGTTCCAGCACGGTGATGCTTGCCACGGTCGTGACCGTGGTGGTGACCCATAATCTGGCGTTGGGTGTGCTGATTGGCGTCATGCTGTCGGGCATGTTCTTTGCCTGGAAGGTTGCCCAGATCTTCCGGGTGAGCTCCAGCCTGTCTGCCGACCAGATGGAGAGGTCCTATCTCGTCGAGGGCCAGGTCTTCTTTGCATCGAGCGAAAACTTCATCCAATCCTTTGATTTCAAGGAGGCTGTGGAGCGGGTCCGCATCGATGTGACCCATGCCCATATCTGGGATTTGACCGGCGTGGCCGCACTCGACAAAGTAGTGTTGAAATTCCGCCGGGAGGGGACGGAAGTCGAGTTGATCGGCATGAATGAGGCGAGCGCAACGATTGTTGACAAGCTGGCCATACACGACAAACCGGGCGCCTTTGAGCGCCTTATGGGGCACTAGGGGGAAGAATTCATGTCAGGCATTTTTGCCTTTATCGATGGCTCGGCCTATGCCCAGTCAGTCTGCGAACTGACGGCCTGGGCTGCGGAGCGCATGGAACGCAGTGTCGAGATTGCCCATGTGCTGGGTCGGCGGCAGGTGATCAACAGGCTCGATCTGAGCGGCAATCTGGAATTCAACGCCAGTTCGGAACTGCTGAAGGAACTGGCGGACCTTGATGCGCAGAGCAACAAACTGGCTCAGCAAAAAGGCCGAACCATTCTTGAATATGCCAAGAGTGTCGTCCAGTCCGCCGGCGTTTCGGATGTCACCGTCCGCCTTCGCAATGGCGATCTTCTGGAGGCCTTAAGCGATTTTGAGAAAGACGCCGCCCTCATCGTGATCGGCAAGCGCGGGGAAGCCTCTGAATTTGCCAAGCTTCATCTCGGCTCCAATCTGGAGCGCGTCGTGCGCAGCTCCAAGAAGCCCGTGCTGGTAGCCGCGCGGGCCCACAAGCCCATTAACAGTTTTCTGATCGCCTATGATGGCGGCAAGAGCGCCATGCGAGCCATCGAATTTCTGGTCAACAGTCCGCTGCTCAAGAATCTGAGCTGTCATCTTCTCAGTGTGGGAGACGACACAGCGACGATGCGCGCCAATCTGGATGTAGCGCGGGGCAAACTTGAATCCGTCGGCTATGTTGTCAATGCGCGGGTGTTGCCTGGCGATCCGGAAGCCGTGATTGTTCAGCAGATTGAAGCCGACCATATTGATCTTCTGGTGATGGGTGCCTATGGCCATTCACGGATCAGGAATCTTGTGATCGGCAGCACGACGACCGCCATGGTCAACCGCTGCAAGGTTCCCGTTTTGATGGTGCATTGAAAATCCGGTCGGCGAACAAGCCCGCATTCAAGACTTAACCGACATCCGAGAACAGAAATCCACAAGAATGGCGAGTCGCTTTATCCTCTATCGCATCATCGGCAATGCACTGCCGTTGCGCCACGGCGCCTCCGACACGCTGGACCACCTTGCCTATATTCTCAAGGAAGAACCGGACCTGCCGGGATGCGAGAAGCGCTGGATACTGAATCATTTTGTGGATGATGATTATCAGGCGCAATGCATCGAACTGATAGAGGCTGCCGGTTACAGCTATCACATCATTCCGTTTGACCGGACAGCCTTCGGACAGGTCTTTCTGGATCCGACCGGTTTGCCGCCGGATATCCATCCCTATGAATGGACACAATCTTTCATCGGCACGCCCAAGCAGTTGCGCGCGCTTGAATGGATCACGCGCCACAAATCACAGCTTCTGATACATCCCAACAAGGCCCGAAACCTGGCACTCGACATCGGCCTCAAGGAAGCCGAATGGGTGCTGCCGCTTGATGGCTCCTGCTTTTTCACCGCGCCAACATGGCAGGCATTCGTCGATGCCATTGATGAGCATCCTGATGCGCTCTACGCCATTCTGCCCTTGATCCGCCTGAGTGATGCGGTCGACAGCACGGGGGATATTTCCAGCTACCGCACAGAAGAACCCCAGGTTGCGTTTCATCGCGATGCGCCTGACCGTTTTGACATGCGCCTGCGCTATGGGAATCGCAACAAGGCTGAGTTTCTTGTCCGTCTCGACGTACCCGGTGACTGGCTTGAATGGCAGCCCGCGCTTTGGGATAATGTCCCTCCACTCGAGATCAAGGCGCCAGGGCGTTATGTGATGGCGGCGCCTGTCTTTCGCCTGAAACCAGGGGCTGACCCCGAAACGGAATCCAATTCAGAGCATCGATATACGTCGCGCTTTTTCGGCCTGCGCCAACAGATCGCACAGATCGAAGCGCAGCTTCTCAAGTCACATCTCAGCTCTCAAGATCGGGGGCCCTCTCTGCATATCAGCGAAGAAACAAAGGCATGGCTTGAGGCTGAAAGCACAGACATTCTGAAAAAACCGATACCCCTCATCACCGACAAGACGATGATCCCACCGAGCGGGAACCGGCAGGACTATTTCAGCCATATGCGCTATTTGCACAAGATTGGTGATCTCTATCTCAAAAAAGATGGTGTCACCAATCCCGCTGCGGTTATCGGCACACCGGAAAGTCGCGCCTATGATCGCACCGCATTTTATGAGTGTCTGCATCATGCCATGGGATTGGCGCTGAGCGGCAAAGCATTGAAGCGGGCTGATCACTTACAGGCGGCAGCCGATATTCTTGACAAGTGGTTCGTTGCAGCGGACACCCGCATGAACCCGCATGGGCGATATGCCCAGCTCAATTTTCAGATGTCGCGCAAGCTCGACTATCCCGGTCTGATTGATTTCCGTGATCTCTGGATTCTGCCGCTGATCTGCGAAATTCTGGAGTCTGAAAACGCCCTGAGCGAAGGTCAGCAAGCAGCGATCCGTGACTGGATGCGGCACTTTCATCAATATTTGATTCAATCAGATCAGGGCAAAGCCGGTATTACCGCCAAGAACAATATTTCGACATGGCTTCACCTGCTGCGCATGTCCTTTGCCCTTTACGCTGGCGAAGTGGATATGGCCAGCTTGCTGATACGCGAGTCGAGCCTGCGCTTTGGTCAGCAATGCGGCAAGCTTGGCTGGCAGAACGAAGAGATGCTGCGGCCCTTGGCGCTACATTATTCACTCTTCAATGCAACCGCCTGGGTTCTGATCGCGGGCCTGATGCGGCGGACAAAGAACGACTTCTGGCAATTTGAAGGCGTCCATGGCGAGTCTGTCTGCCAGCTTCTGTTTTTTATCCAGAACAATTTGCAGGGCTTTCCGGATTATGCCGCGCGCAAGGACTTCCATGATTACTGGCTCAGCAATCTGATCAGTCTCGTCCCAGACGACGCCATCGGACAGGCCCGCCTTGTGAGGGCGGAGAGGGACGGGCCCCGGCTCGCCAATGACCCCAATACGGGCCTGCCGCCTTTCTGGTTCTGCTATTTGCCCTTGGATGCCTGATCCAGCCCCGGCTTTTGAAACCAGTGCCATAATTTCCAGTAATTCGGCGTCTGGCTGCAAGATGGATGGCGGAGGTCGACTGATACTTTGACCAATTATCGCGTTCCCATGGCCAGACAGGAATATCGCCCGTGTCCTATCCCAATACCCTTATTTTTGTTGATCTTTCCGCAGAGGATCCCGCCGCCGCCGGCGACTTCTATGCCGCGGTTTTCGGATGGGAAAATGATCCCCGACCTTATGGCGTCTATCACCGCATGGTGCCGGGCGGGAACGCCCTCAACCCTGACGGGACACCAAGTCAGATCGGCAATTTCCATATCGGTATTCACAAGTCCGGCAATGCCCGTCCGCATCCTGAACCGGACGGTGTGGGGCCACGTGAGACGACAACCGACTTCCGCAAGCCCCGCATCTGGGTTCTGATCAGTGCTGATGACACGCCGGAGCGCATCCTGAGTGCGGCTGAAGAACGTGGCGCGACCATTCTCTGGCGCAACCATTACTGGAAAGAGTTCAACGGCTTCAATCATGCCTTTCAGGACCCCTGGGGAAATGAGATTGTGCTCTGGGGCAAGGCAGGCCCCGACCCGGTGATCCCGAACAATTACACGCGGGAATAGGGTCTCGATGAATTCCATTGTCGGGGGCATGGGTGAGGGATATTTCACTGTCGGAAAAAACGGTTCTCTGTGTCGGGATCAATAATCTCGATATTGTCATTCGTCTTGATTTGCAGGAGATCGCGCCCGACAGGAAGCTGCTTCTTCCAGCCCCCCGTCAGTTGATTGGTGGGCAATGCGTCAATGCCGCCACGACCATGGCGCGGCTCGGCCTTCGCATCAGCTATGTCGGCATGACGGGTGACGATGCGAATGCTGGTCTGGTTCGCGCTCATCTCAAATCCGAGGGCATTGACGACACCGCCTGTCAGACGGCCACAGGCATGCCCAACACAAGTGCCTTCATTCTGGTCGACCAGACGACGGGTGAACGCTGCATCCTTGTCACTGTCCCGGAGAATTATCCTGCACATAGCGGCGAGGTCGCAGAAAGCGTCTGGCAGGACTGCAGCTATGCCTATTTTGACGGAAATGAAATTGATGCCGCGCTGGTGATTGCAGGCGAAGCAAGGCGGCGCGAGATTGCGAGCCTGGCCGATGTCGAGGTCCTCAACGCCAAGAGCCTGCAATTGCTCAAGACGGTTGATACGGCGATTGTTCCGCGTGCTATGGGAGAGGAACTCGCCGGCACATCAAAACACACCGATATGCTCGACGGTCTGCGTAAGCTCGGCTTGCGGCGCGGTGCCATCACACTGGGCCCGACAGGTGTCATCGGTTTTGATCAAAACCAGAACGAGCATTTCATTCCGGCTGAAAAAATCACGGCCGTCGATACCACCGGCGCGGGCGATGCCTTTCATGCGGGCTTTCTCTTTGCCGATATGAAGGGTGCCTCGTTCGAAGAGGCGCTGCGTTTCGCCTCAAAGACAGCCGCGCAGAAATGCCTCGTCCCGGGTCCAAGCCTCGGTCGCGACGTGCTTCAGGCGATGGCGACAGGCTTCAATGCATCACTTGAGGAACATTGATTTACGTATGACGGCGTGAACGCCCCAGTTGCCGTCGACAACCTGTGTGATGCCGAAATCAATGGCCACCGACATGAGTGAGATTGCTTCATCTTCGGTGAGATGTCGCGTCGCCATCAGAAAGCGTCTTGTTTTCCGGAAGGCATCGCGCATCGCCATATCGATGGAAGACTGTTTGTAGACATCCGTCTGCGCGTTCTTGCCAAATTCCTTCAGATAGTTGGGATGGCTGAATCCAAGGATGACCCATTCATCTTCCGTTTCGATGAGCGGATAGTCGAGGTCATAGACCTGACCATCGAGGTCTTCCTTCTTGTGCAGAATGATTTCAAAGACACCTGTGAGCGAGCATTCGATGGCTGTGCCGCAAAGCTCGGAATCACCTTGCGAGGCATGGGGGTCACCAATGGACAGCAGGCCACCGGGCACCGCCACCGGCAGATAGATGCGCGAGCCTGCGCCCAGACGCCAGTTGTCGAGATTGCCGCCGAAATAGGCCGGCGGCACGGAATCCACAATGCCCCAATGATCCGGTGCCAGACCGATGACGCCGAAATGGGGTCGCAGCGGAATTTCGATGTCCTTCAGCACATCGTAGTTTTTTTCGATCGTCGAATGGTCAACCGGCACACCAGGATAGTCGATCACCGGATGCACGACGCCATAAGGGTCGGTCTGTGGGGTCCAGCGGAAATTGTAAACTGCATGGGCGCAATGTTTGCCGTGCTGGGATTCAACTTCGTAGATTGTCACCACTTCACGCGGGGCAGGCGGGGTCAGCAATTCGCTATAGTGGAACCCCCACCATGTGGCGGCATTGCTGCCGAATGTACGGCCGGCATATTCCCGACTGGCGGCAGGGCGGGGTGTGATGTCAAGGATGCGTAATTCCACCACATCGCCGGGCATGGCGCCCTCAATGGCAATCGGACCGGTGCAGATATGCACACCAAAGCCTTCACCGGCACCGCGGCCATAGGTGGAGGCATCGAGCGGGCCCGCGCCACGGCGATCCACGTTCTTCTGATCCTTGGTCCAGTGAAAGACGCTTTCCGCACCTGGATCATCCTTGATCATGCGCTCATAATCGTCATAGGCGTGCTGGGTGAGGGTTTCGACGGTAACGAAGTCACCCGACTTCACCTCCAGCACAGGCGGCAGGAAACGGCTGAAATAGCCCCAATGCACGGTGCGCTGCGTGACGGGCAGAAAATGATGGGTCTTGCCTTCTTCCGACATGACAAAGCTTTGCTGCTCATCCTGACCTGCCAGCGCATCAATTTTCTGGATCTCGGCCTCAAGCAGTTCGCCATCAGCGGTATTCATGCCGCGTGGCGAGGCACCGTCCATGTCACCGGGCCAGCTTGTCTCGCTTTCACGCGAGGCATTGGGATCGGTCGGCCGCCCGCGATTGATGAGCCATGGCCCTTCCTGCTCGGCACTGATATTGGGCGACTTGCGGTATTCGCGCGGTGACACACCAAAATGCTCGCGAAAGGCGCGGCTGAAATAGGCCGCATCATTGAAGCCCCAGCGAAAGCAGATATCGGAAATGGAAAGCTGACCATGGACCGGGCTTTCCAGATCATAGCGACAGCGCTCCAAACGACGGAAGCGAATATAGCGGCCAAAGCTCTGGCCCACCGATTCAAAAAGCTTCTGCACATAGCGTGGCGAGATACCGTGCTCGTCGGCAACTTTCATGAGAGAGAGATCGGGATCGCTGAGCTGCAGCTCTATCGACTGGCAGATGCGATGGAGCAGGGCGGCCCGCACACCGGCTGCGCCGCCGAGCGCGCGCGTATCGGCCTGACGGAAAAGCCCCGTGATGAGGAATTCAGGCAGGGCCATTTCAATCGGGCGGACCTGATCCACGCTCAGATCTTCCAGCGCTTCGGAGACCGAATTGAGAAAGCCACCCAGCACATGGCCGACGCCAGTGCGCCCTGAAAGATGAATGACATTTGTGGGCAGCGGGGTCAGCAGGCGCGGATTGAATGCCGAGCGCGGGATCTGGACGATGATCGCGCGGAAATTGCTGCGCATGATGAGGCGTGTGTCAACGCCCATGGCGCCATAGACAATATCACCGGCCTGAGCATCGAAATCACGCGCGCCATCGCGCACGGTCATCGCTCCCTCCAAGAGACAGGCAACCCAGACGCCGTCTGTCTTCTTGTTCTGAAGCGCTCCGATTTCCTGCGGGCCGGAGGTCAGGCGGGCAAAGGTGATACCAAGTGGGGATTCAATGCAGGAGACAATGCCGTAAAGGTCATCGGTCGGCTTGAGCGTGGGCGAGGCCAGCGACATGCGGCTGAGATATTCCCGCCATGCCGGCACACGCTGAACCTTGGGATAGGATTCGGTGGTGAAACGCCAAGCCTTCATGAGCGGTCACATGGCTTGAAAGTCTTCGACGGCGTTGCCCCCATGTTCATCAGGGCATTTTGATTAAATAACAGGCAATCGCTCACACCATGAGCAAAATCATGGAGTCCACAGATCAGCGATTTTCCATTCAACAATTGAGGTAGCCTCATAATTCAACAACGCACACTAAATGGAACACAGGCCTCACCCCTCCGTTATGGTGCGGTGCAAAAGATGTGCCGAAATACCCTTCAACTAAAAGCTGAAGAGATGGGTGCAAAGTGAGGCTAGTCGAGCGGAAAAATGGTCCGGGGGATCTTCACATGAACGCCCTGACGGCCATCGACAACCTGCGTCACCGTGAAGTCCGCCGAAACACTCATGAGCGAATAGGCATCGTCTCGGGAGATGTTGCGGGACTCAGTCAGGAGTTTCAGCATGTCGAGCGAGGCGTTTTTCATGGCCACATTCAGGTCTTCGTCAAAGCCATGCACAATCCAGTAACCCGGCGACTCGAGCAATGGTGAGGGGAAGGTGAAATCCTTGCGCAGCACGATCTGGAAGAGAACATCCAGCGACGCCTCAATGGCCGTGCCGCTGATTTCGCCATCGCCCTGCGACACATGCGGATCGCCGATGGAGAACAGTCCGCCGTCAACAGCCACGGGGTAATACATGGTCGAGCCGGCCCCGATGCGCCAATTGTCGATATTGCCGCCATGGGCGCCGGGCGGAATGGTGCTGACGCGGCCCTTTACGTCGGGGGCCACGCCAGCCGTGCCCAGATGCGGGCGTACGGGCACACGTACGCCGTTCAGCGCCTTGTGGCGGTCGCATTCGGGACAGTTGGTGATTTTGCCCGGCGTCTCATATCGACCGGGATAGTCATAGGCATAGACGGCTTCTGCCTGGTTGGAAGTCGCATCAATGCGGTAAATCGTGACGCGCTCCTTCTCGCCAAACTCCTTATAGAGATGGCCCCAATTGGCCGCGAGATTGGACCCATAGGCAAAACGTGGGCTCATGCGCAGATAGCGAACCTCGAGCATGTCGCCGGGCTTGGCATCTTCGACATAGATCGGTCCGGTCATCAGATGCACGCCGGGATTACGGTCGGACTCAGGGATGGCGGCATAAAGGGCCTTCATCTCGTCATCCATCATCAGATCCGGTGCATCGCCCGCATGATGTGTCAGCGCTTCGGCCTGGATAAGATCGCCGCTTTTCACACGCAGCTTGGGCGCAAGTGCGGCATCGAAATATCCCCAATGGCAGGTCTCCGGCGTCGCCTTGAGCACATGCAGGTTTTTCGGGGTGGAGGTTCGGTCAATCGAACTCAGCGTCAAAGTCTGTTTGTCTGTCATCTGGAGCACCCCTTTGCAAATCACTCAATTAGAAACTCATCAGCGCGCCAAATGTCTTGCGGTCCGAAGGCTGCGGTAGGCTGAAGCTTAGGATCAAGCCTGTCCCGGCGTCTTGTCTTCTGGCGTACTAGATATTACGAATAATGAATCGTCCTTTTACGGATCAGACAATAGGCCAGGCGCTGACGGCAGGCAGGCCCGAGCGCTTGACGATGGCCTCACCGGCGACTTGCGCGTCGGCATAAAGCTTTTCCTCGTCAATCATAGTGCTGTGATAATTATCTATCACCCGAACGCCGTTCACCCAGACGCTGTGCACACCGCGGCCATCGGCCGACCAGACCAGTTGATTGGCAACATTGTGAAGCGGGCGCCATTCAGGGCGGTCCGTGTCATGAAGGACAAAATCAGCCTTCTTGCCGAGCTCGATGGACCCGATTTCCTGCTGTAGGCCCATAGCGCGGGCACCACCCAATGTCGCCATTTCCAGTGCCTGATAGGCGGAGAAGACATCCGGCCTGCCGCGGGCATCCTTAAAGAGACCCGCAACGAGATAGATCGTGCGCATCATTTCTGATGCATTGCCATTATTGTTGCCATCGGTGCCCAGCGTGATGTTCACGCCAGCCTCTGCCATTTCCGGGAACAGACCAACCGCCGTCGCACCATAGCCGCCTTTGAGGGCGGAGAGGGGGCAGTGGCAGATATTGGCGCCTGTTTCGGCAAGGAGTTTCACCTCGTTCATGTCAAGATGAACAGCATGGGTAAGTGAGACATTGTTCCCGAGGACGCCAAGCTCCGCCAGATATTCTATCGGGCGCTTGCCCGTATTCTCCATGAACCAGTCCACATCGACCTGGGCCGGGCTCATATGGGCGGAGATGGCGCCACCATTGCTGTCTGCCAGCGCCTTGGCGGCAAGCCAGACCTCATCCGTCGCCGTCGAGTGGCCCACCAGAAGCGGCCAAGCGCGGATCAGAGGATCGTTGCCGTAATTGACCGCCATCTCATCCTGAAGCTTCCGGATGGCAAGATCGGTTTTCTTCTTCTGATCTTCTGCCGGATCAAAAGCGCGGTCTTCAATCCAGGCGCCTATGCGACCGCGTATGCCGAGCGTGTTCAGTCCCTCAGCCGTTGCCTGCATGTCGAGAATGGTGCCGGCTTCAAGAAAGCAGGTTGCACCGGAGCGCAACATTTCAAGTGCGGCGAGCCGGGCGGAGAGATATTCATCTTCAGGCGTCTGCGTCTGGTAGAGCGGAATAAGCCAGCGCCAGACATTTTCTTCAAAGCCCGTGTCATCGGGAATATAGCCGCGCGTCAGTGGTTCGCCGGTCACATGGATATGGCCATTGACAAAGCCCGGCGTCAGCACAAAGCGGCGACCGTCAATGACCTGTTTGGCCGTGGTGCCCTTTGGTAAGTCTGCGCTTTTGCCGACAAAGGAAATTCTGTCACTGGTCACGGCGACCGCTCCATCGGTAATGATGCGGCGCGTTTCATCCATGGAGACAATCAGAACATTCTTGATAAGCGTATCAACTTGCAGGGCGGGGCTGGTCACACATTACTCCATGAAACAAAAACTAGACGGGCTGCCAGCCTGCCATGACGGATTGGGTATCGGTGAGCAGGGCGACATTTTTTGCCAGCCCGTTAAGCGCGCCCAGATGCAGGGCAGGCGTATAGGCGGCGCAGGAATCTGTCGCGATGAAGACATTGTAATTCCGGTGAAAGGCTTCGCGTGCCGTGCAGTCGACACAGCAATCCGTCGTGAAGCCGGTCATGATCAGCGTCTCAATGCCACGTGCCTTCAGGCGGTCATCAAGCTCCGTCCCGTGAAAACTCGAAAACAGGGTCTTCTCAATTTCCACGTCGCCGGGCTCAGGTCGCAGACCATAATAATCCGCACCCTTGCTATCCCTCCGGCAGGTCGCAATGGAGCCCTCGCCACGTCCCTTGCGCTGAGCCAGCGTCTTCAGCGCCGCCATGTCGGTTTCAGGCGAGGTGATGACCCGCGGCCAGACCAGCAGAACGCCCGCTTTGCGCGCGGCGGTCGCGAGCCTTTTGATATTTTCAAGCGCGGCATTGATCGGTGTGAAATCCATCCCGAACTGGCCCATGCGACCTTCAGGTGAAATGAAGTCCACCTGAAGGTCCACAAGCACGAGTGCTGTCGTTTCAGGCCTGATCATCGCCGGCAGCGAAGCCACCGGCACCAACGGATCAAGCGTGAAGGCGACATGCTGTTCAGGCATTCTCGGCCACAACCGATTTTGACGGGAAGGCCGATTTGATTTTGGGCATGATCTTGTCTGCAAAGACGGGAATGCCCGCATGATAGTCCGGGAAGATCAGCATCAGGCCATCAAGGTCACAATTGTCGATCAGGCTGATGCATTGATCCGCAAGGCTGTCGGGCGAACCCACGCGATGCGCCGACATGAAGGAGGAACGCGCCTTGCGTGTGAAATCATTTTCCTTGCCGATTTCACTGTCGAGGAAACCATAAGCCCGCATCATGCCGTGCAGTGCTTCTTCGTCGAAACCACTGGCATAATATTCCGCCGTCTTCTGGGCTTCTTCATCGGTGTCGCCAATAACCAGATTGAGCATGGTGTAGGTCTTGATGGTGCGACCTGCATCACGCGCCATCTGCTTGGCCATGTTGCTGTTTTCCTTTAGCTCGTTCTCATCGCCGCCGGAGAGGAAGATGGCGTCCATCTGCTCAACCGTGAACTGCATGCCTTTCTTGGATGTGCCTGCGCAGACCAGGAAAGGATGGGGATCGGCCACCGGCTTGTGATCTGACTGGCAATCATCCATCTGGAAATATTTGCCGTCATAAGTGACGGAGGGTTCGGACCAGAGACGCTTGATGATATCGACCCATTCCGTGGCGAGGTCATAGCGCTGGTCATGATTGACGTCGGCGCGCCAGGCGCCCATCTGCTCGAACTCACCCTTGTAGGAACCGGTGACGACATTGAGACCCGCGCGGCCATTGCTGATCTGGTCGATGGTGGAGATCATCTTGGCGGTCACGGCCGGGTTCTGAAGCAGGGTGTGGACGGTGGCCCAGACCTGAACATTTTCTGTTGCCTCTGCAAGCGCGGCAATCAGGATCTGGGAATCAACCGAGTGCTGCCAATGTTCGCGGGGGCCACCAAAGCCACGCCATTTTGCCATGGCCATAATGAAATCGAGCCCATGCTGGTCCGCGAGCATGGCCGCTTTCTTGTTATAGGCGTATGAACCGTCAATTTCCGGCGCCTTGTCGGAGAGGATCCAGCCGCCATTGGCGATCGGCAGGAAAATGCCGAGATCTTTGCCACCAGTGTCGGAAGGAAGAACGCGTTTAACTTTGTTCAATGGGTTTACCATGGAAACATCCTCAGGATACGGATCGAGCGGCTTGGTCTAAGCATCATCCTGGTCAATGAGACGCAATCACTGCCGTCTCAAATTCTCATATGTCAGGCGGCATCCAGAATGACGGTTGTCATGTCCAGAGAGCCAAATTCAATCGTGCTTGTTTCAAATCGTGCGGTGTCGCCCGGCAGGCGCGCGCCCAGCACATAAAGAAGGGGCAGAAAATGATCAGGTGAAGGCACTGCAAGCTGTGCATCCTCGCCCGGCGACAGATAGCCGATCACATTTTCCGGCTTGTCCGTTTCAATGGCGTTGCGGATATATCCGGCATAGCGCTGCGCCCAGTCATAGCCGCCGGGCGGCAGGCGCCAATCCATAATGCCAAGATTGTGCACAATATTGCCGCTGCCAATGATCAGCACGCCTTCGTCACGGAAGGCGGCCAGCTTCTGGCCGACTTCATAGTGAAATTTGGGCGGCTGGGTGGCGTCCATGCTGATCTGGATGACCGGCACGTCGGCATCGGGATAGGCGACCTTCAGGATTGCCCAGGTGCCGTGATCCAGACCCCATGAATCATCAAGCGTCACCTCAAGCGGCGCCAACTTTTCCTGCACCTCGCGGGCAAGCTTTGCATCGCCGGGTGCCGGATAGCGCATCTCATACATCGCCTGAGGAAAACCATTAAAGTCATGGATGGTCTTCGGGTGATCCATGGCGGTAACGCGGATGCCGCGTGTATACCAATGCGCCGAGATGCAGATGATGGCGCGCGGCTTGCCGATCTCGCGGCCCATCTCCGCCCAGCGGCGCGTATATTGATTATCTTCCATCACATTGCCGGGGCTGCCATGGCCCCAGAAGATGACAGGCATGCGGGTGGGCTTATCGGGCATCACGAAAGCCCATGTCAGACAGTTGCAACATCACTCCACCATACGCAATGGCGGATGACCTGACTTTGATGTCGGGCCTTTCATGTTTTCCCATGCCTTCTGATAGCGCGCCACCAGCCAGTTGTTCAAATCGGTCTGGGCGCGCTCCTGCCACGAATAGCGCCCGCGAATGGCAAAGCGCGAATTGAGGCCGACCTGTACCAGTTCATCGACATGCAGATCCTGTTCGGTGATTTCCATGGCTGCGGTCATGTTCATGTCAAGACGCTCCTGGAAGAGCGGCTCTTTCATGGCACCCGGCGCCACCAGAATGCCGATAGTCATGGAATGCCGACCGGCGCTTTCGGCATGGAGGATCAGATAGATCACCATGTCGCTTGTGAGCACGAGAGAAAGCGTCGGAGGGATATTGGCAAAGGCAGCGCGATTGCGGTCTTCATCCGTCAATTTCGGGAAGACCGGCAATACCGCTTTCTGCAGCGCGTTGAAGGCGGCGTCCTTGTGCAAGGTTCCGTTGAAGCGCAGATAGCCGGCGCTGTTTTCGGGCACATCTGGAAAGCTTGCCAACTCGCTTGGAATAAAGTCATGCAAGGGACCCTTGTGCAGGCGCGTCGCATGATAGCCGTCATTGTTGTTTTCCATCATCACTTTCCAGTTCCATGGATAGCTTGATGGGGCGTCGGGCAATGGCCCTTCCGCATTGCCAAGATCGTAATTGGCAAGGGCTGTGGAGACGGATTCCAGACGCGGCGCAAGCGGGGCAGCCTCGGCGTCAAAATTGATGAAGATGAAACCCAGCCAGACTTCGGTCTTGATTTCAGGCAGACGGATGTCGTCGCGGCTGAATTCGCAGGTATCCCCCATGGCCGGGGCGCCGATCAGGCGACCGTCCAGCGCATAGGTCCAGTGGTGATAAGGGCAAACGAAAGATTTTGCCGTGCCTCGACCTTCCGCCACCAGCATGGCGCGATGCTGGCAGACGGCCGACATGGCTTTCAGCTCATTCGTCTTTGTCCGGGCAATGATGAGCGGCTCACCAATATGGGTCACTGTGAAATAGTCGCCGGGCTCCTTCACCCAGTCTTCGCGACCCACGCAGAGCCATTCATGATTGAAGAGAGCTTCCTTTTCAAACTCGAAGAATTCTTCGTTGGTGTAGCAGGCGGGCGGCAGCGTTTCAGCCTTGGCGGTCTCCAGTGTGGAGGTGCTCAGGCTCTTAAAAAATTCATCGTTGAAGGTAAAGTTTTTCATCTCATTCTTTCCGGGGCATCACTTCAGGCTTGGACGCAATAGAACTGACGTTTTAGGCAACCACTCTTCTGCATGAAACAAGCCTAGGACGCCTCACTCATAAAATCTTGCCGCTCCGCGCCGGAATAGTTGCCGATAGATGCCCCCTGAAAGCGGGCTGCTCAAAAAATGAGCGTATGAACGATGCAAATGCCAGCAGTTCCCGTTCATGTCGCGTTGATCTCGGTCGCCACGCCATCTCGCAGACCGTTATAGGGCGGCAGTGTCCAGAGGAGAATCGCCCCGATCATGAGGGCAATACCAATGGCAATCACGGCCAGGTCATAGCTCCCGGTTACATCGAAAACGGTATCCATGAGAAAGGGTGTGAAGCCGAGTGTCAGGACGATTGTGCCGTATATGGTGCCCAGAATCACCCCATAGGCCTTGAGCCCGAAATAGCGGGAGGTGAAGTAGGGCAGCACGCCATATTCGGTGCCGAGGCCAATGCCCATGAGGCCGCCAGCCAGAAGCAGCAAGGGAAATGACTCCGTGCTGACAAAGAGGATGAGGCCCGCCAGAGCGGCCAGAAAGAAGGGCACGGCGAGGCGCGGTGTCTGCACTCGGTCCAGCAGGAAACCGATCACAATCTGCCAGACCACGGTGACAAGGGCAAAGATGACAAGAACCTGTGTGGCGGCTCCCGGCGTGTAGCCACGGTCGATCAACATGGACACGACGTGGGTGAAAAGGGCGGTCATGCAACCGGCGCCCAGCGCAATGGCAAGAAGTATTTTCCAGAAGGTCGCCGTTTTGCGCGCTTCGGAAAATGAATGGCTGACGTCTTCCGCGCTGATGCCACCGGCCATGTCACCATCCGGCGTTACCGGATCGCGCAGCAGTGCATACATCAGCGGAAAGCCAATGATGAGCGTGACAAGCCCGAGACCGGCATAGGCGCCGCGCCAGCCATATTCGAGGATCATGGCCTGCGCCACAGCCGGCATGACGGTCGCGCCCATGCCATTGCCGAGCCCCGCCGAGAGACCAAGAGCGGCGCCGCGCGATGTCACAAACCAGCCCGCGACGATCTTGTTGAACAGCACCGTGCTTGGAATGGCTGCGGTCAGGCCGACAAGCGCAAAGAGGGCATAGAAAAGGATGAGGCTGCCATTGTTGAAATAGAGCAGGGCAAGAGCCGCCGCGAAGAGCACGTTACCCATCAGGACAATCTTGCGAGGACCATAGAGATCTGCCAGCCGCCCGATCAGCGGATAAAACAGAAAGCCGACAATGGCCACGATGCCCAGCACCGCCGAGACACTTGAACGCGGCCAGTTGAATTCCTCGGATATGGGCAGCAGGAAAACGCCAAAGGCGGAATTCACCATGGGTGTGGCGCTGACGAAGTTGCCAATGGCACAGCCAATCACAACGCCGGTCGCGGGTTTCATCAGGCGCTTCAGCATCACTTCTACCCCCAGTTGCCACCAGAAGAGGCTAGGCGGGAACGCGCGGGGCATCTTGGACCCTATTTCCCAGAAACTTGGCAGAAGGCCCGTTTATTGCAGTTAATTGGTCAGGTGCATTGCTACAGGTAAAATTGCACTTATTTTTGTACGTGTTGGTGCAACAGCTTTTCGCGCGCCATCGCTACTGTACAAGGCGTAATTCTGTCCTGCCGGATTCGTGATCGGCATCCAGTGAGGTTTCATCCCATGACGACTGATATGCTCGAAGTAAAACCGATGACCCTGCGCATTGGCGCCGAGATATTTGGCGTGGATCTGTCGAAACCTCTGAGCAACCAGCAGTTTGAACAGATACATGATGCGCTGATGAAGCATCAGGTCATCTTTTTCCGGGACCAGAAGATGGACCATGAGAGCCACAAGGCGCTGGGTCGTGCCTTCGGCGATCTTGTGATTCATACGGGGGTGAAGGGTCTGGACGATCATCCGGAAGTTGTTGCCATTCACGCCGATGAGAATTCAAAATTTGTTGCCGGGGATAATTGGCATTCTGATCTGACCTGCAATGAAATCCCGCCCATGGGGAGCATTCTCTATCTGCCGATCGTGCCGGAAGTTGGCGGCGACACACTCTTTGCCAGCATGTATGCCGCCTATGACGCGCTCTCGGACAAGATGAAGGATTATCTGGATGGCCTGACGGCTGTTCATGATGGCGAGCATGTCTATCGCCCCATCACCAATGATCCCGACAAGCGGTTCCCATGCTCAACACATCCTGTGATCCGCACCCATCCGGTGACCGGCAAGAAGGGGATTTTCGTCAATTCATCCTACACCACGAAGATCGTCGGACTGGGCAAGGATGAGAGCGACGCCATTCTGCAGTTTCTCTACAAGCACTGCATGAATTCCAATTTCCATGTGCGTTTCCGCTGGCAGCCCGGCTCGATTGCCTTCTGGGATAATCGCTGCACGCAGCATCAGGCAATCTGGGACTATTTCCCGCAGGTCCGTTCCGGCTTCCGCGTGACGGTGGCCGGCGAGAAGCCGCAATAAGCCACCCTCTCAAGATTGATACAAAAAGGCCTGAACAATGTTCAGGCCTTTTTCATGTCTGGTATCTGTTCAGCTAAAATCGGTGCTGAGGGTGAGGGGTTTCCATTTTTCGATTTCGGCGATCAGAGCTTCATTTTTCCTGTTGAAGTAATAGAGGGCATCCTTGCCCAGCATGAGATGCAGGGGCGGTTCTTCAGCGGCGACAATGGCGAGGATTGCCTGCGCGGCTTTTCTGGGATCGCCTGCTTCCTCGTGATCTTCGGCAGACATCATTTTCACGGCTACATGGGCGGTGGCGTCATAGTCTTCGATCTGTTCCTTGGCGAGCGAAATGGAACGACCGGAAAAATCCGTCTTGAAGGCGCCGGGCTCAACATTCGTGACCTTGATACCGAGTGGATTAACTTCCTCGGCAAGAGTTTCGCCGATCGCCTCAAGCGCAAACTTACTGGCGCTATAGATGCCCATGCCATGCCAGGTCGCAAGCCCGGAAATGGATGTGATATTGATGATGTGACCGCTCTTGCGCTTGCGCATATCCGGCAGCACCGCCTGAATCATATTGATGGGACCCATCAGATTGACGCCCATCTGCTGGCGCACCTCATCCATGCTGACTTCCTCAATGGCCCCCATCAGGCCATAGCCGGCATTATTGACCAGCACGTCAATGCCTTCATCATCGCCCTGCGCCATCTTCACCGCATTGCTGACGCCGACGACATCGCGGACATCCATCATGCAGCCAATGGCGCGGTCAGGGGCGAGTTCCTCAAAGGCGACCTTGTCCTCCGATTTGCGAACCGTCCCAAAAACCATATCGCCTTCAGCCAGGGCCGCTTCGGCGATGGCGCGGCCAAAACCGGAGCTCACGCCCGTGATGAGCCAACGGCGCGGTGTCTTCGTCATATCGATTTCCCGTTTCAAAAATTCAGAAAGGCTTGTCGCCCTTGACCCACAGACGGTGCATGACACGGTCATACTTCGTGTCGTCATAAAGCGTCCCGGTATGCAGGGTGCAGCGATTGTCCCACATCAATATATCGCCTACCTGCCACTTGTGGCGGAAGACGAACTGATCCTGGGTGAGATATTCCACAAGCTGGTCGACAAGCTCGAGACCTTCCGGATTGGGCATGCCGACAACTTCCTTGACCGTGCCGGTGCTGACCCAAAGGGCCTTGCGTCCGTCTGCCGGATGCGTGCGGATCAGCGGATGAAAGACATCCGGGTTTGCGGCCTTGAGTTCGTCGCTCAGTTCCATGCGACCGAAGTCGCGTGTCGACATCAAATGCTGATAGCTGTGATGGAGAACGAGTTTGTCGAGCTTCGCCTTGGTGTCATCGGGCAGGGCATCATAGGCCGCGCACATGTCGGCGAGCAGCGTGTCGCTGCCCTCATCAGGCACTTCCACGGCATAAAGCATCGTGCTCATCACCGGCTTCTCCTTATAGGAGTAATCGGTATGCCAGCCGACGCCATCATTATGTGCACCGATAGGCTTGCCGTCGACGATCTTGTTGGAGAGAACAAACACCTTGGGATAGTCGGGAAGGGTGAACTGCTTCTGCGTGTGATCCTCGGCTTCACCGAAGAGCGAAATGAAAGACATCAGATCAGCCGGCATCATCGACTGATTGCGCAGCAGCAGCGCGCCGTGGCGATGAAAGGCCGCCACGACTTCTGCCAGCGTGTCGTCATCTGCCGTGGTCAAATCCGTGCCGAGAACTTCGACACCAAAGCCAGGTTTCAGCTCGCGGGTTTCAAGCGCCAATTTCGTTGTCATGATCACATGCCACATTACTGATTGATGGTGAAGCTGATCCTAGATGCAATAGCTTCCGGCTTCTTGGACCACTGCGCCAGTTCATTTGCCCGTCTAATATACGAACGCAAATGCATCTGCGTATGTTTGAAGCGCATCGCCAAACATTGTTGCAGAGGGTTGCCTCTTATTTCACCTCTTCGGCCTGGTGAGGCAGGCGCATCCTGTTTGCCTGACCAACGGCTTCAACTCAAACTTGTCGGGAGACGCATAGGCTTTTGGATTTGACAGCCAGATCGTGTCTTTCGAGATGCTGTTTCAAAAAAATATATATTTTGGTTTGCTGGAGAAAATGGGAGCCGTTGCAGACACGCACACATTCTTGACTATTTCCCCCGGTGGCCCTTTTGCGATGTTCATTGGCTATGCATTTCCCCCGCAAGCGTGACAAAACGTCATTATTCGACACCTAAAAATTGCACATCGCATTGCGTCAATGCCCATTCATGCAGTGATAACAATGTGTTAACCCTCTGGCATAGCTCTTGCTGCTGCAGTGCACAGTACGTGCCGACATAGCCGTTCACCTGGGCGCTATGTAAAAAGGGGGTTACCAATGCATAAACTAGTGAGGTTGCCTTTTGTTGCAGCGATCCTTTTCTGCCCGCTCTCCATGAATGGAGTGCTGGCTGAGGAGGCAGTGAAGCCGATTGTTGTGGCAGACGCCACGGAGCCGGTCGCGACAGAAGGATCAGACGGAGCGACGGAGCCGACAGCCGTCGAATATGCCGATGAAGTCGTCGTGACATCCGACCGGGCCGGGTTGCTTGAAAAAGAACCGACCGATCTTCTCTTCGGCATCAACAAGCCGCTGCTCGAAACACCGCGCGCCGCGACTTTCATGAACGAAGAAACAATCCAGCAATATGGCATCGAGACAGTGGATGATCTCAAGGCCGTGTCGCCCGGCACATCGACCGCAAGTTTCTATGGCGTCTCCGGTGCCGTGAATATCCGCGGTACGCTGGCTGAAACCTATTTCCGCGGCTTCAAGCGCATTGAGAATCGCGGCACCTATGAGACACCGCTCGGCGCTGCCTCGCGTGTCGACATTGTACGTGGCCCGCCCACAACCAATTTCGGCGCCGGCAAGGTCGGTGGCTTCCTGAACTTCCAGCCCAAATCCGCCAAGCTGGATGACGGCACGTTCATCGGTCAGGTTACCGGCGAGGTCAATGGCACCGTCGGGTCCTATGGCAAGAAGAACGGCTCCGGCGAGATCGGTGTGCCGATCACCATCGGTAGCGCCGTTGGTGGTGTCTATCTTTATGGCGAGCTGGAAGACTCAGACAGCTTCTATCGCGGCATTCACCCCGAACACCAGATGCTGCAGGCGTCCACTGCTTTCGACTTTGACAGCGGTTGGTCACTTGAGTTCGGCGGCATGTATTACCATTCCGACGGCTATGTTCAGACGCCGGGCTGGAACCGCGTGACGCAGGACCTGATTGATAACGGGACCTACATTACCGGCCAGGATACAACCATCGTCGATACAGACGGCAATGGCCGCCTGACGCAGGACGAACTCGGGGGTGCCTTCGCACCCATCACGGCCTATCTGGTGGCTCCCGGCTTCACCATCTATGGTCCTGATGCGCGCTGGACACTTGATACAGGTGTCGGCACGGCTCATCTTGATCGCCGGACGGTCTATATCAGCGATGCTGATTTCTCCGAGACCTATACGGGCACGGGCTATGCCAGCATGTCCAAAGAACTGAATGACGGCTCCAAAATCAAGCTCGAAGCCTTCTATGACATGCTCAATAATGACCGCTTCGTGAGCTATGGTTATCCGGCCACCTATAATTCCTGGGTGACGGAAGGTCGTGCGACCTATGACTTCGATTTCGAAGCCAAGTTCGCGCCGATCAAATTTGCCAACAGCGTCGGCCTTTCCAGCCGTTACTATGATGCCAGCTCCAAGGAAAGCTTCAACTCCGGCTTCATTGCTCTTGATCGTCGTGACCTGACGGTTGGCGCGACGGCAACCGACATCATCGACAGTCCGTTTTCGATCGACGACGTTGGCGGCTTCCTTTGGGAAAATGATGTCACCACAAAATGGAGTGACTCCGGCATCTTCGGTGTCAGCGACATGATCTTCTTCGATCTGGTCGACGTCACGCTCGGTGCCCGTTACGACTACTACACTGTCGATACGGTTGATCGTGGCAGCTACTGCTTCTGCGCAACCAATGTGAAGTCCAAAGCAACGGACGGTAAGTTCACCTATAACGCCAGCATCATGCTGCTGACGCCTTGGGGCATTCGTCCTTACTATACCTATGCCGAAACATCTGCTGTGGAAGTCGGCCAGGCGGGTGAAGTTTCTCCCAGCCTCGTATCAAGCGACAACTGGATCTCTGATGGCAGCCTCAATGAAGCTGGTATCAAGTTCGAACTGCTGAAGGGCACGCTGACGGGTTCGCTCTCCGCTTACGAACAGGCTCGTACGCGTCTCGACCCTGTCACGAACTCAATATCGGCCACACTTGGTCGTGGTATCGAGCTGGAAATGCGTTATCTGGCGACTGACAATCTGAGCTTTACCTTTGCCGGCAACTCTCAGCGCACAATGATCAAGGGACCCGATACGTCCTACTACATCATCCGTGCATCAGATGTCGGTCTCAATCCTGCGGATTATTATGGTGGTGCGTTTGCTGTCTTCGGCGTCAGCTCCGTTTCCACACTTAACCGTGGAGCAGACTACAAGGATGGCACCATTCCGGAATCCGTGTTGAGCCTCTATGGCAACTACATCACGGATGAGCATGTCTGGGGTCAGGCTGGCTTCACGGCTGGTGTTGTCTACACAACCGAGACATCCGGCAAGCTCTACAACACGGTAAAATATCCGGCCTATACACTCGTCAATGCATCGACCTTCTACACCAAGGGTGACATCACCATTGGCCTGAATGTCGACAACATCTTTGACGAAACCTACTTCACGCCGCTGGCAGATCTCTATTCCGACGCGGGCGTGCTGCCCGGCAAGGGTCGCGAATGGCGTCTGACGGCCAAGTTCAAGTTCTAACAACAACACAGGCGGGCCCTGGCGGGCCCGCCTGCTTCTTTTGTCCAGGAGAGTGCGGCAGTGACAACGACAAGCAAAATCTATCCCTGGCTGATGCTGGGCGTTTTCAGTCTGATGTTCTTTGTCATAACGGCCGCGACATTCACATCTCTCGGGGTGGTTCTGCCGAGCATGGTGACGGAGCTTGGCTGGGACTGGACCACAGCCGGTCTCGGCTTCACGCTTCTTGGCATATCCTGCGGCATTTTCAGCTTCCTGCCCGCCATCACCATCCGACGCTTCGGTTTGCGCGCCACGATTTTTCTGGGCACGGTCATCTGCGTTGTCGGCTTTCTTGCCCTTTATGAAACCAATTCCGTTTTTCTCTATCTGCTCGGTACTACGCTGGTTGGCACGGGTTTCTCCTTCGTCGCCACGGTCCCCGGCACCTATGTGCTCGCACGCGTCTTTGAGCGGCAGTCCATGGCCTTCGGCATCTATTTCACCATCGGGGGACTTGGCGGCATTGTCGGCCCGTTGATCTATTTTCTGGCCATGGATGTGTGGAACGAATGGCGCATGCACTGGATGATGGTGGCGGTGGCAACAGCCGTGGCAGGTCTGCTCATCATGCTGGCGTCGCGCGAAGACACGCGCGATCATTCCAACCCGCAAGCAGAGGCTGAAGCCGATGAAGAGGCCGCTGAGGAGGCGCTGCCCCTGCCACCTGAAGTCGTGCGCAAGGTCTATGTGACTGACGAAATCTGGACGGTTGCCGAAGCACTGCGGACACCGCAATTCTATGTGATCTCCATGGGCTATGTGTCGTTTCTTCTGTGCGGCATCACGGTCAATTCCCTTTCCGTGGGTCACCTCACCCAAAACGGTGTGGCCGCCGGCATTGCTGCAGCGATGCTGAGCGTGGAAAGCCTGATCAATTCCGGCGCCAGAGCAGGGAGTGGCATCATCGGCGAATTCTTTGAGCCCAAATCGCTGCTTGTCATTTCGCTGCTGTCGCTTGTTATCGGGATGGTGACACTGAGCTATGCCACAACGCTGCCCTTCCTCATCATCTATGCGCTGGGCATTGGGATCGGTTATGGCATGACCTTTCTGGCAACCAGTGTGCTGATCCTCAATTACTATGGGCGCGGTCCTTATCTGGAACTTTTCTCGCTCATGAATGTCGCTGCGACACTTGCTTCAATCGGCCCCTTTGGCGGTGGCTATATGCGTGACCTTTTCGGCAGCTTCGTTCCCGGCTTTCTGATTTTTGCCGCCGTGCCTTTCTGCGTCATGATCGCCGTGCTGCTTATGCGGCCGCCACGCCGTCGTGCCGGGGCCGCCGCGCCTGAAGGCAAGACGGGCAGGGACAAAATCGAGTCCAGCCTCGCGGTTGCCGAAGCCGGGCAGTCCTAGGTTTCCGGCGAGATCGGGTGACTGTCATGCTTGAAATTTTGACCACTTCTGCAATTTGGGTTGTGCCATCCCGTTCTTGTGCGTGGCAGACCAAGACAGCACGAGAAGAATGTGGTCTTGATAGGGGCATGATGTTGTTTCCGGATGATGAAATGTCTTCCTTGTTTTTCAGTGAGACGGATCTTCCCCAGCTGTACGAGGTGAATGCGTGATTCAGGCTTTGTCAGCGTTAATGCCTGCGAGCATTCAGCCCGATTGGGTGTCTTCTCCTCGCACCGCCCTATGCATTATCGATGTGCAGTATGATTTTGCTGCAGCTGGGGGCCTCATGGATCAATATGGCTGTGACCTGAGCCCGGTTGAACCGATGATCGCCCAGATCAAGAAGCTTGAGATTGCTGCCCGCGGCAACAACATTCCGGTTATTTTTGTCGGCCTCTTTACATCGCCGGAAACGGATTCACCTGTCTGGACCGAACGCATGCGTCGCGCCAATGGCGACCCGGAGGCAGAAAGTGCCGTCTGTCGCATCGGCACGCCCGGCGCGGACTTCTATGCGCTTCAGCCAAGCGATGGCGACATGATCATCAAGAAGCCGCGCTACAGTTCCTTCTACATGACGGACTTTGAAGAGCAATTGCGGGCTAAAGGCATAGATACATTGATTGCCTGTGGCCTGACCACGGAATGCTGTGTCGACTCAACGGTCCGGGACGGCTTTCACCGCGACTTCAATTTCATTCTGCCAGCTGATGCCTGTGCGGCCTATGAAGCGGATATTCATATTGCCAGTCTCAAGACATTGGCCTTGAACTGCGCCGTGCTGACGACAACAGACAAAATTCTCGCGGCCTGGCATCCCGCAGGTGACACGACAGCGACATCGGAGAGCTAGGCACATGTCAGACGAATTCACGATCAGTGCGCCTGCGCCCTATGCTGTCACCGAAGCAGAGCGTGAGGCCATCCGGGCTGCCATCGACCTCGACGAAATCACCAGTCTGGCGCTTGAGCTTGGCAACATTCCCAGCCCGTCACGCAGCGAAGCGGCGGCAAGCCAGTTTGTTTTCGACTGGATGGAGAAAGAGGGCTTCAATCCACGCAGTGTCGGCGCGACGCCGGAACGTCTGAATGTGATCGGGGAATATGGCGGGCATGCGGAGGGTAAAAATCTTCTCTTCACCGCCCATCTCGACACGGAAAGCCCGACCTGGGATCCCGATCTCGACCCGATGAAATATCGCGCCGCCACGCTTGCAAACAAGGAATGGCTGAACTGCTGGCTGGAGGATGGTGTCCTCTACGGCTACCCGATCACAAATGACCGGGGGCCCATGACCTGCTTCATGATGGCCGCCAAAGCCTTGCGCAAGGCTGGTATCGAACTTGCCGGCAAGCTCTATCTCACCGCCTGTCCCGGTGAGATTGGGCCTGAGCCGATGGAGGAGCGCAGTGGCGTTCAATATATGGGCAAGGATATTGGCGCCCATTATCTCTTTCACCATGGCGGCGTGTCGCCCGATTTTGCCATTGCCGCTGAAGGCACCGATTTTGGCCTGACATGGCAGGGGTGCGGCTATGTGGTGTTCCGCATCCGGATTTTGGGGCAGGGGGTTTTCACGCCCATCCTTGATGTGCCCGAAGAGATCCGCAACCATCCCAATCCCATCTACCGCCTTGGTGCCGTTCTGGAAGCGCTTCACCATTGGGGGCGCAGCTATGAAACGCGCCACCGTTATGAAGCAGAAGGGGGCATCTCCATTCCGAAGGTGCAGATCGACTCCATTCGCGGCGGCATTCCCTTTTCCTTTGGCGCGGGCACCGAAGTCTGCGCGCTTTATCTGGAAGCCGGTCTGACGCCGAAACAGAAGGCCGCCGATGTGCAGCATGAATTGACGGCGCTGCTGCGGACCCTCGACATTGAAGACTTTGAAATTGAACCGCTTGTCGTGCGTCACGGCTTTGAAGCCAATGCCAGCGATGTGCAGCCGCTTGTGGCCGCTGTGGCAGATGCAACGAAGCTGACCACAGGGGAAACATTGCAGCGCGCCAATCCGGTTTATTCCAGCATGTGGCGTGACCAGAACGTCTTCAACATGCAGCGCATTCCCGCCGTTACAACCGGCATGCGCCGCTGGCGTCCGGCACCGGCCGACCTGAAAACAAGCGCTGAAATTTATGCGCTGACAGCGCTGGCCATTTGTGGGCGCGCGCCCGAGAATATCGTCAAGAAACCCAATACTGCCGTTTACGGCGACGACCCTTTTTGAGGCAGCTTTATGTTCTGGGAAAATCGCGAACAGATACCGACCGACATTGATCCCAAGGCTTTACGCGAAGCCATGGGCGAATTTGCCAGTGGTGTCACGATCATCACGGCACTGAATGGTGACCAGCCGGTCGGCACCACGGTCAGCGCGTTCTGTTCGCTGTCGCTCGACCCACCGCTCCTGCTGGTTTCGCTGGCACGCGCGAGCCGGACACTTGCCCATATCGAAGAGACGGAATGTTTTGGTGTAAACATTCTCTCCTCCACACAGCATGAGCTTGCCACCCTTGCTGCCAAACCCGGGGCAGGGGATCGCTTCGGTCAGGCGGCTTTTTCAACCGGCATTACAGGTGCGCCTTTGCTGGATGATGCCTGCGTTGTTGTGGAGTGCGCGCTGGAGAATGTTTTTCCGGGCGGTGATCATAGAATTCTGATCGGTCGTGCCCTTACAATCGACAAACGATCTGCACGGACGCCACTTATCTATCATCGCGGCGCCTTCACGCAGTTGATTTAAGATCATGTATGACGTGCTTAAAATCTCAGGAGTTTGCTTTCAATGAGCGCCTATGTTGATGAACAACCCGGAACGAAGCGCGGCCTTGGTCTGGGCGCCGTTATTCTTCTGCACGGGTTGCTGATCTGGGCGCTGGCAAGCGGTCTGGGAACGAAGGCACTTGAGGTGATCAAGGAGCCGCTCAAGGTGGCCCTGATCCAAGACAGCACGCCAAAACTTGCCGAGCCGCCGCCACCTCCGCCTGCCATTCCGCCACCCCCCAAGGCCTTCGTGCCGCCGCCCGAAATCAAGCTGACGCCGGTCAAGACGCCGCCGCCCAAGGCGATCACGAATGTGCAGCAGCAGGTCAAGGAAGTGCCTGATACGCCGCCGGCCCCGCCGAAGAAAGCCGCACCGGTTTCCGATCTCAGCCGGGGCAATACCAAGCCGCCTTATCCCTCAGCCTCCATTCGCCGCGGCGAAGAAGGCACAGTGATGTTGAAGCTGCTGGTCGAAGCGGATGGTGATGTCTCCGATGGCGAGATTGAAACCTCCAGCGGCTCCAAACGTCTAGACCGGGCGGCGCTTCTGCATGCGGTCAAGAACTGGAAATTTGCACCCACCATCAAGGATGGCGTGGCCGTGGCTTCCTATCGCCTCGTGCCGGTGACCTTTCGCCTTTCTGATATTCGATAAATCTGTGCTCGCCGTTGAGCGGATAATTCCTTTGGCCCTCGCGCCTGACATGAGTTGAGGATGAGTTATGAATAAGTTGTGTTTCTCCACCCGCATTGAACAGATCATGCTGGTCTTCGCCGTGATGCTGTTTCTGTCCCTGCCATTGAGCAAAGCCTATGCGGAAGACCCGGCACCTGCCGACGGCACTGAGATGGCAACGGATCCGACCACCGCGACTGACGGTTCAGAGATGGGTGGTGATGCGGCGATGATGGGCGAGGGCGAAGAGGCCCCCATGACGGATGGTGTCGTGGAAGAGCCTGCCGCCAATCCCTACGGTCTCTCGGCCTTGTGGAACGAGGGCGACA